>JBCDCB010000032.1:0-39081 GCA_039182735.1 Planctomycetota bacterium | reverse complement strand
GCTCATCGGTCGTCGCGGTCGCGGCGCCAACGAGATGATCACCGTTCGGCGCATTGTGGACGACCAGGGCGTCGAGCGTATCTTCCCGCTGCACTCGCCCCGAATCTCGAAGTACGAGGTCGTCCGTCGCGGCGATGCGCGTCGCGCCAAGCTCTACTTCCTGCGTGAGCGCGTCGGGCGTTCGCGTCGTTTGCGCGACCGCCGCCGCGGTCTCAAGCACGTGGCGAACGAGCCCGTCGTTCGCAAGTGATCCGGCAAGCCGCGCCAAGTGCTCTGCTGACGAGCGCACTCATGTGTGCCGCGGTCGCCGCGCCGCCAGAGGTGTCGCTCCCGCACATCTCGATCGATCGCGATGCACGGGTCGTCGAGTTCGAGGCGCGGGTCTCGCCGCTCGTGCACGCCAGCGATCCGCGCGACGACGAGTTCCCGCTCGAGCAGTTCGTCTGCATCCCAGACACGAAAGAGCACGAGAGCCTGCTCGTGACCGACGCGCTGCCCTCGCACATCCACGCGGCCCTCTTGCTGATCGGGCTCGAGCCCGGCTCGCCCACGACCTGGACGAACCTCGGCAACCGCGTGGCTGTGACCCCGCCGGACGGCCCTCGGGTCAACGTGGAGTTTGTGCATGTTGAAGACGGCGCCGAACGCGTGATCTCGCCGGTGGAGTGGGTTCGTCATGTCGAAGGCGGCGAAGAACTCGAATCGAAGTCCTTCGTCTTTGCCGGGTCCGTGATCCGCCAGATGAACGCGCGCGAGCGCTACGAGGCGGACGATGCCGGCACGGTGATCGGGCTCGCGTCCTTCGGCACCGAGGTCCTCGCCTGGCCCGAACTCGTCAGCCACGAGTTCGACGATGGCGACCTCGTGTGGTTTGCCGACCTCGACGTCATCCCGCCCAACGGCACGCCGGTAACGGTGCGGCTCACACCCGTCGCCGATTGATCGCTGGTTCGCAGCGTCAGTCCGACTCGGTCCGGCGCTGGCGCTCGCGGATGATGTCGCGTACTTCGTCCTTGGTCATCTCTTCGCTGCCGGCGATGTAGTCGAGCCCGCCGAACGCGGCGATCGCGGCGCCGAGACGCATCGTGCTCTCCCGCTCACGCCCGTCGCGCCAGAACGTCACGGCGATGGGCTCACCGGGCGTCTGGATGGAGACGACGGCCCGGAGCACCGAACGCGTCGGCGTCTCCGTGCCAGCGATCGACGTGATGATGTCGCCCGTTTCCAGGCCCGCTTTCGAAGCGGGCTGCCCGCTTACGACCCGCGTGATCAGCACGCCCTCGCCGATGAAGCCCCGGCGCTCGGCTTCGGCCCGATCAAGTTCCGCGTCGAGCGACACGCCCAGGTATCCACGGATGACCACGCTTGCGGTGTCACCCATCAACTGCGGGACGACATTCTCGATCGTCTCAAGCGGGATAGAGAATCCGATGCCCGCGGACTGCCCGGCGGGCGAGCCGTTGTCGCTGTCGGCGTTGTTCGCGATCGCCGCGTTCATGCCGATGACCCGACCGTTGACGTTCATGAGCGGGCCGCCCGAGTTGCCGGGGTTCATCGCGGCATCGGTCTGGATGAAGTTGGTGTAGCCGCGGCTCAGACCGATGAGCACGGCGGCGTCGCCGCGACCGAGCCCCGAGACGATGCCCTCGCTCATCGAGAACTTGATCGAGAAGGGCGAGCCAAACGCGTAGACGCGATCGCCCATGAAGACGGGTTCGCCGGTCGCGCGTCGCGCGGGGAAGACGCCCGGGCGCGGATCGACGCGGATGACCGCGATGTCCGTCGCGTTGTCGATGCCGATGACGTCCGCTTCTCGAACGCGCCCGTCGTAGAGCTCGACGCGGACCTCCTGCGTGTTGCGCACGACGTGCGCGTTCGTGACGATGTGGCCCTGATCATCCCAGAACCAACCGGCGCCGGATGCGCCGCTCGACCAGCGGCGTTGACCTTCGCGGCGTACCTCAATATGCACCACGCTCGGGAGCACCGAATCGGCGATCGAGCGGACCTCGGAGTTAATCTGTTCGAGCAGCGAACTGCGATCCAGCCTCACTTGGGCGATTTCGGCGGCTGCGCCGATCTGCGCGAGCTGCACGGCCTTCACCGCGTTTGGTGCCGCCCACAACGTTGTGAACACCGCGATGAGCGCGAGCACGGCGGGACCCAGCGAGACGAATCGACGCATGATCGTCCTCCTGACGATGCGGACGCTCAAGCGCCCTGTCTCAACGAGCGTCGCCTGCGTCGGCGTCGCCCGATTCCACAACCGGTTGGGATACCGGTGTATTGCCTTTCGGCTCGCCCGCAACTCGGGATTTCATCGTGTAGCGATGTGGGGTCGCCTCGCGCTCGGAAACCCGCGCCACCCATCGTGAGAGCGATTCCCGGACCGAAGATCGGAGATCCGCCTCCACGCGCACGAAACCGGGTTGCCAGGGCGTCAGCCCCAGCAGGTCGTGCAGCACGAGGATCTGCCCGTGCGGCGCGGGCCCCGCGCCGATCCCGATGACGGGGATCGACGTCGATGCGATCACCCGCTCCGCGACTTCCGCGGGGACCGCCTCGATGAGCAGCATCGCCGCGCCGCTCGCTTCGAGCGCCTTGGCATCGCGCACGATCGTGTCCGCGTCGGCGTCGGTGCGCCCCTGGGCCGCGTACCCACCGA
This sequence comes from Planctomycetota bacterium, assembly GCA_039182735.1. Taxonomy (GTDB): domain Bacteria; phylum Planctomycetota; class Phycisphaerae; order Phycisphaerales; family UBA1924; genus JBCDCB01. Next base: position 36,416 of record JBCDCB010000032.1, on the reverse strand, counting down.
TGAGGCTCACCGACTGCGGTCGCAGCCCGATGTGCGCGCACACGGGGATGCCGGCACGCGTCATGCGATCGACGAGCGGCGCGAAGGACGCATCGACCTCGATCTTCACGATGTCCGCGAGCCCCTCGCTCATGAACCGCCCCGCGTTCACGAGCGCGTCGTCCGCACTCGCCTGGTACGACATGAAGGGCATGTCGGCCATCACGAGCGTACTCGGCGCACCGCGCTTGAGCGCCGCGGTCATCGCGATCGAGACATCGAGGGGCATGCGGATCGTGCTGTCGTGCCCGAGCACGACCTGCGCCGCCGAGTCGCCCATGAGCAGCACATGCACACCCGCCTCTTCACACAGACGCGCGGTGAGCGCGTCGTAGGTCGCGAGGCAGGCGAAGGGCTCGCCGCGCTCGCGCATCGCGCGGATGGTGCGCGGCGTCACGGGCGTGCGCGCGGATCCGTTCTCGCTCGGCGTGTGCAGGCTCATCGCGTCAATCGTAGGGGCGCAGTGGTGTCCGACGCCTCATCCGCCGGAGTGGGCGGGCAGGTAGTACCCGTTCACGTAGTCCCGGATCATCCGGTGCGAGGAGAACTCGCAGCAGTTGGTCATCATGGCATTGGCCATCCGCTTGACCCACTTGGTGGGCACGCCGGCACGATTGCGCTCGTAGAACTCTTGGACGACCTCGTCTTCGAGCACCTCGTAGATCTTCTGGGCGTCGAACTTGTCCTGCTTGGCTCGGCTTGAGAACTCCTCGCCATCGCCGATCGCCCAGCCGTTCTTACGGTTGTAGCCCTCGGGCCACCACCCGTCGAGGATGGAGCAGTTGAGCCCGCCGTTGAGCGGGCACTTCATGCCGCTGGTGCCGGATGCTTCCATCGGGCGGACCGGATTGTTGAGCCAGACGTCGCAGCCCTGCGTGAGCATGCGCCCGATCTCCATGTCGTAGTTCTGCAGCAGCCAGATGCGACCGCGGAAGTCCTTGTGCTGCGTCATCTCGTAGACGCGCCGCACGAAGTCGTGACCCGCGGCATCGAGCGGGTGCGCCTTGCCCGCGAAGATCAACTGCACCGGGCGGTCCGGGTTGTTGAAGAGCTTCGCGAGCCGCTTGCGATCGCTGAAGATCAGCGGGGCGCGCTTGTAGAGCGCGAATCGGCGCGCGAAGCCGATCGTCAGCGCGTTCTCGTCGAGCACGTCGAAGAGCTCGGTCAGTTCGGCCTCGTTGCCCTCGTGGTACACGATCTGGTCGCGCATCCGCTCGCGCATGAACGCGATGAGCTTGCGCCGCAGCCGATTGCGAAGACCCCACATCTCGTCGGCAGGGATCTTGGACGCCTTCTTCCACCAATCATCATCCGGGCCGGCACCGACCCAGTCTGGCTTCAGGTGCTTGTCGTAGAAGAGGCGGGCGTCGTCGGAGAGCCACGTCTCGGGGTGGACACCGTTCGTGACGTGCCCGATCGGGACCTTCTTGGGCGACTTGGCGTCATAGGTCTTGACCCACATCTTGCGGGCGGTTTCGCCGTGGAGCTTGGCGACGCCGTTGCAGTGCTCGGCGAGCTTGAGCGCCAGCACCGTCATGCAGAAGGGCTCCTTCTTGTCGGAGATATCCTCGCGACCGAAGGCCAGCGCCTCGTCGCGGCTGAGCCCGATCTCGTCGGTGATCGGCTTGATGTACCGCATCGTCAGCGCGGGGTCGAAGCGGTCGTTGCCCTCGGGCACCGGCGTGTGCGTGGTGAAGACGCTCGACGCACGCACCGCGTCCACCGCTTCGTCCAGCGTGTGCCCCGCGTCGGTCAAGCGGCGCATGCGCTCGAGCCCGGCAAACGCGGCGTGCCCTTCGTTCAGGTGACAGACGGTCGGCTCGATGCCCAGCGCGTCGAGCGCGAGCAGCCCGCCCACGCCGAGGAGCATCTCCTGGCGCACGCGATACTCGGGCTCGCCCCCGCCGTAGAGGTGGTGGGTGAGCAGGCGATCGCTCTTGCTATTCTCGGGCAGGTCACAGTCGAGCAGGTAAAGCGGTACACGTCCGACATCGAGTTTCCAGAGCTTGGCCTTGACGGTCTTGCGCCCGATGGGAACGTCGATGGTGATGTTGAGATCTTCGAAGGGCAGTTCGTCCCAGTGCGATTCGGGGTAGAGCACGCGGACGCCGCCGTCGGGCTTGACCTCCTGACGGTAGTAGCCCTTGCGCCAGAGGATGCCGATGGCGACGAGCGGGATCCCGAGATCGCTGGAAGACTTGAGGTGATCGCCCGCGAGGATCCCGAGCCCGCCGGCATAAAGGGGGAGCGATTCCTGAATGCCGTACTCCATGCAGAAGTACGCGACGCGTAGGCGCTTCTGTGCAGCGGTGGTCGAGCGCTGGAACCACGTCTTCGCGCCGAGGTAGGACTTGAGTTCGTCCTCGACCTCGCGAACGCGCGACGCGAAGTCGGCGTCGTCGAGCAGCACATCGCGACGCGTCGGGTGCAGATGCTGGATCGTCTTGATCGGGTTGTTGCCGCAGGCGCGGTACAGAGCCGGATCGAGCGATTCCATCAGCCGGCGGGCGCTGGTGTTCCACGTCCACCACATGTTGCGGGCAAGGGCATCGACCCGGGAGAGCGCGTCGGAGTTCGCGCCACGCACACGCCGAACAGAACGCTTCTTGGTGGCGCGGCTGGTGCGCGCGCTGGTCGCCTTCTTGGCCATCTGGGTCGTCTCCTCCGCTGGGTCCATCTCGCTCACTGAGCGGTCGAATATGCCGGTTTGTGCCCCACGTCGGGGCCCGGCGCGAGTATAACGGTGGTGCGCGGGGCATCGAGCGCTGCCGCGCCCGTAGGAGATCCCCTCCGGATGACGGCGATCGGCACCGGCGACGCGACGGCAGGCGGGCTCTCGCAGCACGAGCGTCTTGTTGCCGTCTGCGCCCGCCTGAGCGAGCCCCGACCCGTCGATCAGATCATGGACGACCTGCTCGAAGAGACGCGTCGTCTCGTGTCCGCCGACGCCGGCACAGTGCTGCTCGTCGAGCGCGATCGACTCCGCTTCGTGTGCGCGCAGTCGGATTCCCGCCCGGACCTGCGTGTCGCGCCGCATACGCGTTTCGAGGGCGATGCCGCGGTCCTCGACGAGCGACGTCCCGAGCTCAACGAGCGTTCGCTCGCCGGGTACGTCGCGGTGCACGCCGAGACGCTCCGCCTCGACGATGCGCACGAGATCCCCGCCACGGCGCCCTACGCCTTCGATCCGACGTACGACCAGCGCACCGGGTACCGCACGCGCTCGATGCTCGTGATCCCCCTGGGGTACCGGGGTCGCACGCCGATCGGCGTCCTGCAGTGCATCAACCGCACCGGCGCGAACAACGGTGTGCTGCCCTTCACGCCTGAAGACGAACAGCTCGCCTCGGCGCTCGCCTCGATGGCCACGCTCTCGATCCAGAACGCGCAGCTGCTCAACAAAGTCAAGACGGTGCATCACGACATGATCATCCGTCTCGCGCAGGCCGCGGAGTTCCGCGACAACGAGACGGGCGCTCACATCCAGCGCGTGAGCCTCTACAGCGAGCTCGTCGCGCGGACGATGGGGCTCGAGCACACGCGCTGCCAGGACATCCTCTTTGCGGCTCCCATGCACGATGTGGGAAAGCTGGGTGTCCCGGACGAGATTCTCAAGAAGCCCGGTCGGCTCACCGACGCCGAACGCGCCGCGATGCAGCGCCACACGCTCATCGGAGGGCAGATCCTCGAAGGCTCGGACGACGTGCTGATCCGCACCGCCGAACGCATCGCGCTCACGCACCACGAGCGTTGGGACGGGCAGGGGTATCCCCGCGGGCTGTCGGGCGATCGGATCCCGGTGGAGGGGCGGATCGTCGCCGTCGCCGACGTCTTCGATGCGCTCTCCTCGGCCCGCTGCTACAAGCCCGCGATGACGATCGACGACGCCTTCGCACAGATCGCACGCGATCGAGGCTTGCACTTCGATCCGGAGGTCGTAGACGCGTTCCTGTCGGCGCGCGACACGATCGAGCAGGTGTACATGGCGTACCAGGATCGCCCCGTGTGAATGGGGGATCGGGTCGGTTTCCGGGAACCGACGCCGTGCGGATTGCTGTCTAACATGCGACCTGAACGCCGTGTCTTGCCGATGGCTTTCGAGGGAACGCATGACCGACGCGAAACGTCCAACAACGCCCGCGGGCCCGCTCGGGTTCCTGCTCGAACTGTTCAGCAGCGTCCGCTTCGGGATCACGCTGCTCGCCATCCTGCTGGTCTATTCGTGGCTCGGATCCGCCGGGATTTTCTACCCGACCAACGGGCCGGCGCTCGCGATGACCCTGGGCATCCTCGCGACGGGCACGCTCGCGCTCGTGCTGCGGAACCTGATCTTCGGGATCGCGTCGCTCGTGGGCATCGTCGCGATGCTCTCGATCGGTGCCGCCGCGGACGAAGTCTTCAGCTTCGACCATCTCATGCTCCGCCGATTGCCGATCTTTGAGCTCACGGAGTTCGAGTGGTTCCACACGTGGTTCTTCTTCGCCAACATCACGCTGATGTGCGCGAACATCACGGTGACGACGCTGCGCCGCATCCCTTTCACGCCGCTGCGTTACGGCGTCTGGATGATCCACTCGGGCATCATCATGATGAGCGTGGGCTGCGTCATCTACTTCGGGCTGAAGGTCGAGGGCGACACGTTCGTGATCCGGCGTCAGATCGTCGCGAGTGTCGGCGAGCACGCTGTCACGCTGCCCGCGCTCACCGGCTCGAGCGCCACGCTCGTCACGGGCGACGGCGCGTACCTGCTCCGCGTTGACGGCGTGGATCCGAGCTGGCCTCTGATGAGCGCCGGGTTCGAGAACGAGACCGCCTACGCCGTGCGCATCGCCGTCGAGCCCCCGGAGGGCCGTCCTTTCCAGCGCCAACTGCTCGACGGCTACCCTCAGTTCACCGAGGACATCATCCCCGGACAGGGACGCGCCAAGAACATCGAATCCATCGGCACAGCGCTCGTGGACGACGGGCTCTCCATGAGCCTCGCCCAGCCCGTGCAGCACGCCTTCTGGCAGACCGGCAAGTTCGCGCTCTCGCTCCGCGAGACGGCGGTCGGCGAGTGGACGCAGCGACCGATCGGGCGCATGCCACGCTACAACGACTACGCGCCGCCGGACGCGGGCGTGCTGTCGTCACCGACCAGCGTCGATCCGGTGCGCGTGCTGCCGGCGATCGACATCGATGTCCCCGCGCTCGACGGGGACGGCCTCGGCGTTTCGACCCGTCTCACCGGGTACCTCCGCTTCGCGCACCTGATCGATCGCCTCGGCTCGGGCGGCGCGTGCGCTCCGACCATCGACGTCTCGCTCTTCGAGCCCTCCACCGGCGAAACGATCCGCGAGTACCTCTCGACCGACCAGCGCGTCGCGCCGGCGCTGCTCGCCGAGGGCTGGCTCGCGTTCCGAGAGGTGACGAGCGAGGAGCAGCTCGAATCGCTCCGCACGCCACGCCCGTCGCGCCTGACCATCGCGGTCCCGGAAGCGGCCTTCGAGACGACGATCGATCTCGTGCCCGACAACCTCGTGACGGGCGAGGGAGACTGGACGCCAGTCGAAGGCACGGGCTTCTTCTACCGCGTCGAGGACTTCGCGCCGGAACTCCCGCTGCCGAGCGGCGGCGCGGTCTCCGTCGCGATGATCGGCGTGCAGCGCGTCGATGCCGATGGCCACGTCGCCGATCGCTACACACGCTGGGTCTTCCCGAACGGTGCGCAGAACCGCGACTTCACCGGCGCGGGGGGTGAAGAGGACCCCGCCGCGAACGTGCGCACACCCGACCCGCGCGTGGTGACGTCGCTCGACTTGGCGCGGCGATCGGCGGTCACGATCGTGACCGGACCTGAGGCCGACGACGGGCTGCGTGTGCTGCTCGACCGGCGCGACGAGTCCGCGACGCTCACCGACCTGCCCGTCGGGCGATCGCTCCGCGTCGCCGAGGACGTCCTGCTCAGCGTGAACGCCTTCGAGCGTTGTGGCGCGCTGGTGAAGCGTCCCGTCATCGTCCCGCGCTCGCAGCGCGATCCGGACCAGGACCGTGCGCTCGTCTTCGCGATGGCGCACGTTGAACTCACGAAGGATGGCGAGACCGTCTCGGTCTGGGCGCCGTATCACCCGTACGACGTTCCGAATGAGGATTACCGCGCCGTGTCGCTCGGGCTCTACCGTCCGGCGATCGCACGATTCAGCGACGGGAGCGCGGTGGAGGTGCTCTTCACGCGCCCGCGCCTCGAACTTCCCGAGCCGCTGACCCTCGACGAGTTCGTGCTCACCACCCACGTCGGCGGGTTCACGGGCGAGACATCGAGCATCCGCGATTGGACAAGCATCGTCACCGATCCCGAAGGCGAAGCGCACAGCATCAGCACCAACAAGCCGGCACGCGTCGGCAACCTGTGGTTCTTCCAGAAGACCTGGGACCCCGATGGTCAGCGCTACACCGGGCTCGGCGTCGCCAACCGCTTCGGTGTCAACACCATGCTCGTCGGCTCCACGCTCAGTGTCATCGGGATGCTCTACGCCTTCTACGTCAAGCCCGTCCTGCGCCGGCGTATGAAGCAGCAAGCCATCGAAGCCGCTCGCCTCCGAGGCGTCGGCGTCGAACCGGAAGGGGGCAACGCGTGAACCCACGCACCCGCGTCCACCTCGTCATCGGTATCATCGTCGGGCTCCTCGGCGTCGTCATCGCACGCGGCTTCACCAGCACCCGCGCCGACGTCCCGCCCGAGCCTTTCTACGACAACGTCTCCCTCGAACCCTTTGAGGACGTCGCCGTCTTCCACCGAGGGCGCCTCAAGCCCTTCCCCTCCTTCGCGGCGGAGGCCGTCGGCTTTGTCAGCGGCATGGGCAAGGTCCGCGGGCACACCGACGGGTTCACGTACCTCGACATGATGTTCCGCCCGGAGACGTACGCGCAGAGCGACGTCGTCTACGTGCCCAAGAAACCCTTCCGCGGGCAGATCGCCAACCGCATCCGCGAGCGCATGCCTGCGGTCGTGGCGAACGACTCGTTCTTCATCAACCGTCCGGAACTCGACGCGGCGGGGCGTGAAGCGTGGATCAACGAACGGCTCGATCGCTTCGTCAAGCGGGGACGCATCGCCGCCGAACTGCTCAACGAAGAGGGCGTGCGCGCGCTGCTCGGCGTGCTGTCACGCGACGTCATCAAGACCGCCAAGCACGTCGAACGCGTGCAAGCGGCGCTCGCCACGAAGGACCCGCAGAACCTCGCGCTGCGCTTCGCGATCGTCCCGCCGCCGGGCGGCGACGACAAAACGCCTTGGATCAGCCCCGAGGCGCTCTTCCGCGGCGGCTCCGAAGCGGTCATCCAACGCAGCCCCGAGTCCGCGATGGCGATCACCAGTGTGCGCAACGACTGGCAGACGCTGACGCGCGCGTGGCGCGCGCAGGACGTGCAGGTCGTCAACGAGACGATCGTTTCTCTCGCGGCCACGCTGCCGACGCTCAACCCGGAGGTCTACCCCGACCGCGACCGCCTCGCGCTCGAGTCCTGGTACACGAGCAGCGGGGGGATGACGTGGGTGTGGCTCTTCTACCTCGCGGCGGTCGCGGTGCTGCTCGGCGCGGTGGCGTACCAGTGGGCGTCGGCGCGCTGGGTGGGCATGGGGCTCTTCGCGCTCGCGCTCGCGCTGCATACCACCAAGATCGGTCTCCGCTGGTATGTCTCGGGGCGCTGGCCCAACTCGAACATGTTCGAAGCGGTCACGACCGCCGCGTGGTTCGGGTGCATCGTCGCGCTGCTGCTCGAGTATTGGGGACGCAAGACGCCGCTCAAGAACGTCTTCGCGCTCACCGCCGCCGTGGCGTCGATGTTCGCGCTGATGACTGCGAACTTCAGCCCGAAGCTCGATTCGAGCATCAACAACATGATGCCGATCCTCCACGACGCGTGGCTCTACATCCACACGAACGTCATCATCGCCTCCTACGCGCTCATCGCGATGGCGAGCGTCACCGGGCTGATCTACCTGCTCTATCGTCTCGGCGGGGGTAAGCGCGACTACGCGCGACTCGGCGGCGCCGCGGCGCTCATCGAGACCACCGGCGGCACGCTCGCCGACGCCAGGCACAAGCCGACGCTGGGCGAGGTGATGGACGGCGCCACCATGATCTTGATGGAGCTTGCTGTCATCATGCTGTGGGCGGGCATCATCATGGGCGCGGTCTGGGCCGATCACTCGTGGGGACGCCCCTGGGGCTGGGACCCCAAAGAGGTCTTTGCGCTCAACACGCTGATCATCTTCCTCGTGCTCGTCCACATTCGCCTGAAAGTCGTGGACAAAGGGCTGTGGACAGCGTGGCTGGCCGTCATCGGCTGCGGTGTCATGCTCTTCAACTGGATCATCATCAACTTCGTGATCTCGGGCCTGCACTCGTACGCCTGAGCGATCAGCGCACAAAGAAGGCCCGCCGATCGCTCGACGGGCCCTGCAAAGAACCGTGATGTGTGCGCAATCAGCGCCGGCGGCGAACAGCCGTCAGGCCCGCAACACCGAGCACCGCGAGCGCGCCGGGCGTCGGCACGAACGCCGTGTCCAGCTCGATGCGGTCGAACGAGATGTGCGCCTGCTGCTGCGGCAGACCGATGACAAAGTTCGAGATACCAAGCCCGGTGAGGTTGAAGTCGAAGCGGGTCTCGACGATCTCGGACGGGAAGCCCGGGAAGATCGGCGAGTCGCTCTGGCGGAAGAGCTCGGTCGTCGCCGCGGGAATGACCGGGATCGGCGGCCCGAACGCATCGGTGTCGATCAGGACAACACCCGCGGTGTCGAGTTCGGTGCCGAGCGTGCGAACCTGAAGCGTCACGTCTGTGAGGTCCTGACCATTGCCCGAGCCCGCGAGCACACCGACGTTGATGATCTGGAAGCCCGAGTAGAGATTGCCAGCGGACGTGATCAGCACGCCGGGAGGCATCGAGAAGTCGGGCGCGACATCCTGCACGACGCCGGCGCCGAAGTTGGTCGTCGCGGGGTCGGTGGGATTGTTGAAACCGATCGGAGTCGCGAACGACTCCCAGCCGGCGTACTGCGTGTTGGTGTCTCCGCGGAATGAGGGCACCTCAAAGGCAGCCGCTGACGACGGGACTCCGGCGATCGCAGAGCTCGCGGCCACGAGCGCGGCACCGCTCGCCATGAACATGACATGCTTCATCACACTTCCTCCTGAACAAATCTGGCCCCGTCTCCGGGGCAACGTGTTTCTCACCGGGAACGCCCGGTGACTCTCTCAAAGCCGGGCCGACGACGTTTCCGGCGGCGGCACGGTCCTCTCTCTCCGCCGACGCTAGTTCAGCCCGGGGAGTGTCCAGTCGGGTGCGGTCGCCTGGGGCGCCCACCGGGTCATGTCCTGCATCTCTCGCCAGTCGAGAGCCTCTGCGTGTCCGTCGAGGTGTCCGACGGCAGTCTTGGCGTGCGCACGCTGTGCGATGAACCCACGCTGAGATGCCGAAGGCAGCGAGGCCGGATCTTCTGTTTCGGTCCAGAGTCGCTGCTGGAAGTAGGGCGGGAGGACCCGGAAGTTTCCGTCGAGCGAGTCGATGCCGATGTTGCCGGGAATCGTCGAGCCGGTCGCGCTGGCAAAGACCAACTGGCGCGACGGACGCGTGGCATCGACCGTTCGACGGACGTACCAGCCATTCCCGAAGACACTTTTCACAAACTGTCGATTGGCCGCACTGTCAAGCAGAGCGAGCCCCGTCGGATCGGATGCCCCGCTGCCGCCGACGAACGCGATGTTGAGGCCCATGCGCGGCGCGAGCGAAAGCACGTACTCGTAGCTCGTACCTCCGCTGAGATCCTTCAACTCGGCGACTCGCTCAAAGTCGAGGTAGAGAAGACCGAGCTCGTAGTCCGCGTACGGCAGCAACCTCCACGGGTAGCGCTGCGCGACCAGCCCGTAGATCCGCTGCCCGCGGTCGTTTCTGCAAACGATGTCGCCGTTGGCGATCTGTGTCACGGTCGGGAATCCCGGCAGCACCAACTGATCATGGTCGTCGCTATACATCGCGTGCGCGGCCATGATCTGACGCGCTGCGGAAAGTTCTTTGATATTGATCGCGCTATCGCGGGCAGAGCCGAGGGCCGGCAACAGGATCGCGATCAAGACCGCGATCACCGCGATGACAACGAGCAACTCGATGAGGGTAAAGGCTGCCGGAACAGAGCAGCCACGCAATCTCGAGGCGGCTGATTGATTTTTCATTGCACAAGAGTATATTGAGACTCAGTCTCAATTCAAGTCCTCACTCGCCTGTTCGAGGCGAGTTCGAGCGAATCCGAACAACCTATGCCCGGCCTGCCTCACCGGGGGCCGAGAGAGGGATCTCATGAACGTCACTGCTGCTTCGATGGCTCTGCTGGTCGCGACGGCTGCAAACGCCGGCACGCTCCCCGCGTTTTTCTCCGCGCCGACAAAAGATCGCTGGCTCTACCCCTTCAACGCGACCATCGGTTTCAGAACCTCCGCGTCCGTCTTCGGTGCGGTCGGCGCTGAAGATGCCGGGCAGTTTGTGTTCGACCAGCGGGACGGTGCCTTCCTCTTGATCTACGACGTGACCGGCCAGTTCAACCCCGCGGATCTCGATGGTCGCAGAGTCGCATCCGCGACGTTGACCGTCGAAACCAACGACTCGTTCACCTTTGACTACGACCCCACGCTTGACGCGTGGCAGACCTGGCTCGACCCGATGGAGGATCCCGAAGCTCAGACCGATGGCGACATCGGGCGCCCCATCGAGCTCTTCGGCGTCGGGTTCAGAACCGGCGTGACCGCCTCCACCTATGTCGAAGGCACGTCCATGGTCCCCGGCACACCCTTCGCGATCACGCTTTCGGCACCCAACCAGCGCATCGCGTACCCGACGGATGGCGAACTGCTGATGGACCAGATGACGCCGCGCGACGTCTCGAACAACATCCTTGAGCGTTTCGATCCGAATGTCTGGGCGGTGGGCACCATTCCAACTGCTGCTCCCGGCGACATCATCGCTGGTGGCAGGCAGGTGGTCTTTGACCTCGACGTCGAGAATCCGGTCATTCAGCAATACCTGCAGGACGGGATCACCGAGGGCTCCGTGGCGCTGATGGTCACGTCGCTCCAGCCGGCGAACTTCGGCGGCGGGAGCGGCGGTGGAGCCTTCGCCGCGTTCGTCACGAAAGAGGCTTTCCTCGGCAATCCCGCGACGCTCGAAATCACGCTCGAAATGGATGCCGCGGTCCCGGGTGACGTCAACGGCGACGGCGAGACCACTACTGCCGACATCACGCTTGTCGTCTCGAACCTCGGCGCGTCCTGATTCAGTCGATCAGCAGGAGTCGGAACGAGCCGTCTTCGATCACCACGTCGATCGACTCGAACCGCATCTCCAGCAGTTCGGCGCTCGACATGCGCAGGCGGAACGCGTTGCGCCCGATCGTCTCCATGCGCACCTGCGGTGAATACTCGCCCGCCGGCATCGTGATGAGCAGCTCGCGCACGTCGTCACGGTGCCTGCGGATGAACGCGACCGACTCCTCCGGGTCGAGCCCGCGTTGCGCGTATGCGTCTTTGAGATCCTCGGCGAGCAGATGCTCATAGAGCAGGTCCCATTCCTGGGCGTTGATCGTTTGCATCAGGTGGTAGATCAGGTGCCGCGGCGAACGCGAGACCAGCACGATGCTCCCGTCTTCGCGCTCTCGCCGCAGCCCGGACGGGTCGAGCGCTTCCGACTCGTCGAGGTCGTCGGGCGCGTAGCTCCCGAGGATGCCCTCAAAGGTGTTCTGCGGCTGTGCGCCGGAGCCGTCGGAGAGCGCACCGATGTTGATCCCGCGCCGCTCGACTATGCGTGTTTCGGTGCATCCGAACGCGGGGAGCAGGATGAACGGAATCAGGAGCGCGGGTGCTGAACGCATCGTTCCTCCGCGGCGGAGACGGGCACAAGTGATGGCTCGCTCCGCCCGCGACGCCAGCGGTCATGGACGCGGAACTCGTCGAGCGGTTCCGTCACATCCGTGCGCGCATGGCACCCGCGCGACTCGGCGCGCCACGCCGCCGATCGGGTGACGAGCGCGCCCCCGAGCAGCATGTTCTGCGTCTCCCACCCATCGGGTTCGTCGAAAATTTTGTCGAGCGTGTAGCGGGCCCAGAAGTCGAGCATGTCGCCGGCGTCGCGGAGCTTGGCACCCGAACGCTCGACGCCCACGTTCCGCCACATCGCGGCGCGCATGGAGGAACGCACGTCGGCGAGGTCGAGTTCGCCGTGCTGCGACGGAGGGATGTCCGAGACGATCTTCACCGGCCCACCCCGGACCGGGACGTTCCACGCGTTGGCGGCGCCGTCGCCGAGCATCTCCGCGCTCGCCGCGCCCGCGGTGCGCCCAAGCACGAGCGCCTCGAGCAGCGAGTTGCTGGCGAGGCGGTTCGCGCCGTGGAGCCCGGTGCTGGCGCACTCGCCCACCGCGTAGAGCCCGGGCACATCGGTGCGCCCGTCGCGGTCACTGACCACCCCGCCGACGAGGTAGTGCGCCGCCGGATTCACGGGCACCGGATCGTGCGCGGGATCGATGTCGAACTGACCGAGCATCGACGCGATGCCTGGGAAACGCAGCGCGAACGACTCGATCGAACGGCAGTCGAGCCACACGTGCGCCGACCCGCATCGGGCGTTCGCGTTCTGGATCGCGCGGCTCACCACGTCACGCGGGGCGAGCTCCAGCCGCGGGTCCACGTCCTGCATGAAGCGCGTGCCGTTGGCATCGACGAGCGTCGCACCCTCGCCGCGCACGGCTTCGGTGATCAGCAGCCGCGGCGCGCCCGCGATGTAAAGCGTTGTCGGGTGGAACTGCATGAACGCGAGGTCGGCGACGCTGGCCCCGGCGCGGTACGCGAGCGCGAGCCCGTCGCCCGTCGCGAGCGGCGGGTTACTGGTTTCGCGCCAGATGACGCCAGAGCCGCCGGACGCGAGGATCGTCGATCGCGCCCAGATCACCTGCAGGCCGAACCTCGGATGGTGCGTGATCGCGCCGAGGCAGGGCGAGCCGGGCGTGTCGCTCGGCGTGAGCAGATCGAGCGCGAAGCAGCTGCCAAACACGCGGACCTGATCGTTCGCGCGCACGGCTTCGATCAACGCGCGAGAGACCTCGGCACCGGTCTGGTCGCCGTCGGCGTGCAAGATGCGACGCGCCGAATGCGCGCCCTCTCGCCCGAGGGAAATCGAGCCTCGCTCGTCCCGATCCACGCGGAAGCCCAGCCGGATGAGCCATTCGATGGCGTCCGGCCCTTCACCGACGATCCGCTCGACGGTCTCGACGTCGCACAGCCCCGCACCGGCGTCGAGCGTGTCGCGCACGTGCGATTCGATCGAGTCTGTTTCGTCCAGCACCGCCGCGATCCCGCCCTGCGCCCAGGACGTATTCGAGGTGGTCGGCTCGCCCTTGCTGAGCACGATGACCTCGCCGTGGACCGCAGCGGAAAGTGCCGCGCTCAGACCCGCTGCGCCGCTCCCGATGACCAGCGTGTCCACGAAGATCTGCGGGAGCAGTGTTGATCGGAAGGGGATCAGGTATCGGCGTTGGTCGAAGGTCTCGTGCATGCGTCGGTCCGTTGGCTCACGCGTCGCGCGCGAGCAGCCGATCGATCTTCTTCGCGAGGAACCACGCGTGATGCTCGAAGTGCCACGTCACGTGCCCGACCATCTCGCGGAGCGAGACCGAGCCGTAGCGATCGTGCAGCCCGACGCGGTCCCAGTCGCTCGGTGATCGCGCGCGAAGCCACTCGGTGTTCCAGATGCGCATCGTGTGGATGACGGCGACGTGCCCGCCCGGGCGCGGTCGCGGGAGGGACTCGTTCGCCGCGTCGTCGCCCATCGGCGCGTACACCCCGCGGTCGATGAAACCCTCGACGTCCCAGTTCGGGAGCGTGGGGTGATCCTCGCCGACCATGCGACGCATGCGCAGCGTGCAGACCAGTTCGGCGTCCGCGAGGTGCCCGAGCAGCACGCGGCAGGACCACCGCCCCACGCCGGCGTCCGCGCGGAAGAACGTGTCGAGCAGCGCATCGTCCAGTTCCAGCACCTCGCGCGGCAGGTGCGTCACGCCCGACTCGTAGCGGGCGAGGACCTCGTCGCGCGGGAGCCCGACGACGCCGTCTCGTTGCGGCGGGGCAGGCAGCGAGCCGATCGTCGCCGTGTCTGGTGCGTCGTGCATACCCGAAGAGTAGGCCATCCGCGCAGGCGCGCCGCGACGCACGCTGCTATCTTCTGCACATGAGCGACGCGAGCTTCTTCGTGACCGAGCGGGCCGGCGACGCCGTCATCGCGCGCCTCCGCTGCCCGGTGGTCGGCGAACGCGAGGCCGGAGTGCTGGGGCAGGAACTCGCCAGCGCCTGCGAGCCCGGCAAGGGCTTCGTGCTCGACCTCTCGCACGTCACGATGGTCAGCTCGATCGGGCTGAGCATGTTCATCACGCTCTACAACCAGTCCAAGGCGAGCAAGAGCAAGATGGTCATGTTCGCGCTCAGCAAAGATCTGCGCAGCCTTATGAAAGTGACCAAGCTCGATAAGCTCCTCACGATCGTCGCCGACGAGGCGACCGCGCTGCGCAAGGCCACGTGACGGTGCGCACACCGATCGCGGTCTTCCTCTCCGGGGGCGGGCGCACGCTGGAGAACCTGCTCGCGTGCGCGCGAGGCCAGGGGCCCGAGGGCCGCTCGCTCGACGCCGATATCCGGCTTGTCGTCGCCTCACGCGAATGCCGCGGCACAGAGGTCGCGCGCGAGGCGACCATCGAAACGCGCGTGATCCCGGGCGATCTCGAAGCGCCGCGTGTGCACGATCTGCTGACGTCATGCGGCGTGGCGTGGGGCGTGCTCGCGGGGTACCTCCGCAGGCTCGGCATCCCGCCCGCGTTTGAGCACCGTGTCGTGAACATCCACCCTGCACTGCTTCCGGCGCACGGCGGAAAGGGCATGTTCGGAGACCGCGTTCATCGCGCGGTGCTCGAAGCCGGCGAGACCCGGACAGGCTGCACCGTGCACCTCTGCGACGAGCGCTACGACACCGGTCCCATCGTGCTGCAGCGGATGTGCGACGTGCTCGCGGGCGACACGCCGACGTCTCTCGGTGCCCGCGTCTTCAAGCTCGAGAAACGAGCCTATCCCGAGGCGCTTTCGCTGCTTTTCGCGGGCGGGTGGCGTGTCGAGGGCGGGCGTGTCCGCTTCGAATAAAGTCTGTACGCGATGCGACGTTCCATGCTCATCTTGTGCGCGGCGGTGCTCTGCGCCGGATCCGCGTGGGCGCTGCCGCCGGAGCGGGTCGCGCAGCTCTTCGAGCGGGGCGAGTTCGAGCGTGCCCGTGACGGGCTGCTCGACGCGCGCGCACGAGAACCGCACAACGCCTTCCTCCTCTACAACCTCGCGTGCGCGCACGCGCAGTGCGGCGAGACCGAAGCCTCGGTCGAGGCCCTGCTCGATGCCTTCGGCGTCGGATTCGTGGACCTGTTCCACATGGAACGCGACGCGCATCTCGAACCGATCCGTGCGCACAGGAAGTACCGCGCGATTGTGCAGCAGTGGCGCGCGGTGCTCGACGCGCGCGGCACCGCGAATCGGGCGTCACTTCGTGCGACGTTCCGCGATGGCTATTCGTTCGAAACGGACGCGTCACGCCGCGTTGACTACGCCAGCGCGCTGCCCCCGGACTCGTTCGAGGACGCGCGCGCACAGGTCGCGCTGGTTGAAGCGTGGGCGCGGTTGTTCGTGCCGATCGCCGAGGTGGATGCCGAGCGCCCCGATCCGTGGGCGATGATCGTCCTGCCGTCGCAGGGCGACTTCGCGCGGTTCGTCGGTGGCGGAACGGTCGGTGGGCTCTACGACCGCGATCGCAGGCGGCTCATCACGCGCGACATCGGGCCCAGCCTGCGCCACGAGGTGTTCCACCTCTTCCACTGGCGGCACATGAACCGCATCGGTCAGGTCCACCCGATCTGGATCCAGGAGGGGCTCGCATCGGTTGTCGAAGACGTGGAGGAGGGAGCGGACGGTTCGCTCGTGCCGGTCGCGTCGTGGCGGACGAACATCGCGAAGCGGCTGAGCGAGATGAACCGTCTCACGCCGTGGTCGCGCCTGTTCGCGATGGAACAGGAAGACTTCACGCTGCGGCGTGGACGGCGCTCGTACGCCGAGGCGCGTGCGGTGATGCTCTTCCTGCACGATCGCGGCAAGCTGCCGGGCTGGTACGCCGCGTACACGCGAGGGTTTGACGACGACCCCAGCGGCGCGAACGCGATCGAAACGGCCTTTGGGCAATCGCTTGACGAGGTCTTTCGCGAGTACCGCGCGTGGCTCGCGGACCTGCCGGAGGTCGCGGAGATGGATCGCCCGGGGTCGGCATCGCTCGGGGTGCCGATCGAGCCCGGCGCTGGTGATGGGGTCCAGATCGGTGCGGTGCGGTTCGGCGAGCAGCGCCCGCGCGCCATCGACGGCGAACGACTCCGTCCGCGTGACGTGGTCATTGAAGTCGAGGGGCGACAGGTCCGAACGCTCGACGATCTGTACCGCGTGCTGGGCGACTTCGAGCCGGGCGAGCGCGTGCGCGTCCGCGCGCGCCGGGGTTCGCGCCACATCGAGATGACCGTCGAACTCGTGCCGCGAAGATCCGGTGTCGTCGGGTACTAGCGAACGCGCCCAACGCGTACACTGCCGCGACACCGGAGGAGACGGACCTTGAACGAGCAGGCTGGCACGGAGAAGCGGAAGACATTCGTCGAGGACTTCCGGACGTTCTTCCTGCGAGGGCTCGGCATCCTGCTGCCGTCGATCGTCACGCTGGGCATCCTGGTCTGGGCGTACACCTTTCTGAGCGAGAACGTCGCGGGCCCGCTGAACGCGGGTGTGCGGTCGGCGACGATCTACACCGTGCCGCGCGTGATGAACGACGAGTCGCTCCCCGGCTGGTTCGTGATTTCCGAGTCGGAACTGGCCACGGAGCGCGCCGAGCGGCAGCGTGAGGGACGCCGCGAACTCCCGGACGAGGCGCTCGTGCGTCAGATGCGTGCCGACGCGCTGGCCGATTATTGGAAAGACCACTGGTATCTCGAGGGGATCGGGTTCTTCGTCGCGATCGTGTTGGTGTACCTCGCGGGCGTGCTGCTGGGGAATCTCATCGGGCGCCGGATCTACCAGAAACTGGAAGCGTTCTTCACGCGCATCCCGGTGATCAAGCAGTTGTACCCGAGCGTGAAGCAGATCACCGACTTCCTGCTGAGCCCGGAAGAGAAACGCACGGCGCTGCCGTCGAACCGCGTGGTGCTCGTCGAGTATCCGCGCGTCGGAATCTGGACCATCGGGCTGATGACGGGCGAATCGATGCGCGCGATCAACAGCGTCGTCGGCAGCGAGTGCGTGACGGTCTTCATCCCATCGAGCCCCACGCCCTTCACGGGATACACGCTCAACGTGCGCAAAGATGACGTCGTGGAACTCCCGATTTCATTGGATGAGGCGCTGCGGTTCGTGGTGAGCGGCGGCGTGCTCGTGCCCGAACACCAGAGCCCCAGCGCCGCCGGGATCGACGCCGTCGAACTGCCCGAGGCGGAGCCGACGTCCGACGCACCGCGGGGGACCGGGTACACTGAGCGTGACGCCTGATGGCCGCGGCGTCGGGTCGTCCGACGCACGCCGGGCGAGGATCGGAGCCCCGCGAATGCGTATCGATGTCAGCGCGAGGAACATGGACCTGACCGACGCGATCAAGCAGTACGCCACGACGAAGTGCGAGAAGCTTCCGAAGTTCTTCAATGGCGTGCAGTCGATCGAGTCCGTGCTCGAGAGCCCGAAAGAGGGACGCTTCTTCGCGGAAGTGCGGGTGGATGTCGTGAAGCACGAGACGTTCGTGTCGCACGAAGAAGGCGATGACATCTACGCGTGTATCGACGAGGCGGTCGAGAAGATGACCCGCCAGCTCAAGGACTTCAAGGAACGACTCAAGGCCCACCGCTGATCGGCGGTCCATTCCAGGGGTGCATCAAGGATGAAGCTGTGTGACATCGTGCATCGCGAAGCGATCGTGCCTCGCCTGCAGAGCGGGGAGCGTGACGAGGTGGTGCGCGAGCTCGTCGGGGCGCTCGTCGATGCCGGGCTCGCCGAAGAGGGCCAGCGCGACGCGCTCGTCAGCGCCGTCATCGAGCGCGAGACCAAGGGGTCAACGGGCTTCGGCAAGGGCGTCGCGGTCCCGCACGTCAAGAGCGAGCAGGTGACCTCGATGGTCGCGGCGTTGGGCGTCAGCGAGGGGGGCGTCGAGTTCAACGCCCTCGACAAGCAGCCGGTCTACACCGTCTTCCTGCTGCTCAGCCCCAGCGGCAAGCCCGAAGACCACCTCCGCGCGATGGAGATCATCTTCAAAAACCTCTCGCAGGACTGGTTCCGTCGGTTCCTTCGGCAGGCGACGACGGTCGAAGAAGTCTGGCAGGTCCTCGAGGACGCCGACGCGCAGCAGGGCGCCTGAAGCGCCGCGGGGCACGAGTTGAGCAGCAGCGAACGCGTCACCGTGACGATCCGGAACCGGCTCGGGCTGCACGCCCGGCCCGCGATGGCGTTCGTGGACGTCGCCGCCGGCTTCGCCTCGACCATCTCCGTCAAACGCAAGGACTCGGACGAGTCCGTTGACGGCAAGTCGATCATGCAGGTGATGATGCTCGCGGCGACCACGGGCACCGAGCTCGAGATTTTGGCAGAGGGTGCCGACGCGGGCGACGCGTGCAAGGCGCTCGTCGAGCTTGTCGAGTCTGGCTTCGGCGAAGAGTGAACGGTGCCGGGCGTTACGCCGCCTGGTCGATCTCTCGGTCGTCCACGCGCGTGATCTTCGCGCCGAGCGCGCCGAGCCGCTCTTCGAGTCGTTCGTAGCCGCGGTCGAGGTGGTAGACACGCCGGATGGTCGTTGTGCCGCGGGCGGCGAGGGCGGCGAGCACCAGCGACGCCGAGGCGCGCAGGTCGCTCGCCATGACGGGTGCGCCGACGAGCTCGCGCACACCGCTCACGATCGCGGTGGGCCCCTGGCGCATGATCGATGCGCCCATGCGCGTGAGCTCGGCGACGTGCAGGAACCGCTGGGGATAGATGCGTTCGGTGATCACGCTGTTCCCGTCCGCGATCGCGAGCAGCGCCATGAACTGCGCCTGCAGGTCGGTCGGGAAGCCCGGGTGCGGCTGCGTCGTGATCTGCACGGGGCGGAGCACGCGGTCGGAAATGACTTCGACCGACGCGCGCATGGGATCGCTCGCGTCGATCGGGCGCACCTCGACGCCGGCGCGCGCAAGCGTGTCGCTCGCGGCCATCAGCGCGTCGAGCGGCACGTTCTCGACGACGAGCCCGCTGTTCGTGATGGCGCTCATGACGAGGAACGTGCCCGCCTCGATGCGGTCCGGGATGACCTCGTGCGAAGCGCCGCCGAGTGATTCGACGCCCTCGATCACGATACGCGGCGTGCCCGCGCCTCGGACCGACGCGCCCATCGCGTTGAGCAGTCGCGCGAGGTCCACGACTTCCGGCTCGCACGCGGCGGACTCGATCACCGTGACGCCCTCGGCAAGCGCGGCGGCGGACATCACGTTCGCGGTGCCGAGCACCGTCGGGCCCGATGGCCCGCCCAGGAACATCGTCGCGCCGCGGAGGCGCCCGCTCGGCGGGACCTCGGCGATGACGTCGCCCGAGTCGAGCGTGATGCGCGCGCCGAGGGCCTCGAGCCCGCGGAGGTGTAGGTCGATAGGGCGGTCCCCGATCGCGCAGCCGCCGGGCATCGCAACACGGGCGCGCCCGCGCCGCGCGAGCAGCGGGCCCAGCACGCAGACGCTGGCGCGCATCGTGCGCACGATGTCGTAGGGCGCGGCGTCGCCCGATGCGTCGGTGGTGTGGAGCGAGAGGGCACCGGTGCGATCGTCGCGCGGCGCAGCACAGCCGAGTCGCTCGAGCAGACGTTGCATGTTCGCGATGTCCGCGAGGCGCGGGACGCCGCGGAGCTCGACGGGCTGGTCGGTGAGCAGCGCGGCCGCCATGAGCGGCAGCGACGCGTTCTTGGATCCGTTGACGCGCAGGTTCCCGGAGAGCCGGTGACCGCCCTCGATGACGAATGCGTCCATCGCCCGTGTTCCTCCGTGTGGGTGACGGTGTTGACGTCCGAGTTTATCGACGCCCGCGGGCCATCCTCCGCACAACCCGGCGTCGCGATCGGGCGAGGTGTCGCAAGCGGAATGCACAACCGCGTCGTTGGAACAGCGGGCTTGGTGCGGGAGCGGGGGGATTGGAGCCTAGTGGTGGATGGATCGTGAACCAGAACCCGTGAGCGGCAAGGCGCATCGCCGGCACGCCGCCCAACGAAGGAGGCAGCGAATGTCGATGAAGCAGACCAAGCGAGGCGCAGGACTCTTGACGGCCGCCGGGCTCATTTCCGCGGCGGGTGTGCTCGCCGTGATGTCGGGTCCCGCCGCGACGGCAAACTCCGATCCGTACGCCGCCCTGCCCGAGACGATCGTGCTCAGCGGGACGGTCCGCGACTTCCAGGAGCGCAGCGCCAGCGGCGGGCACCCCGACTTCGAGCGTCGTCCGAACTCCGGGTTCGGGCACTACATGGGCAACGTCGCGATGGAACTCGACGAGGACGACAAGCCCGTCTTCGACGGCGGGGGCTACAAGGTCGCCGCGCAGTGGAAGGACCCGGACGGTCGCCCGATCCACCCGAGCCTGTGGAACGCTGAGACCGGCGGGGCCGAAGGAAGGCGCGGCAAGAGCGACAGCGGGGGCATCACCTCGGCCCAGTCGTTCGCGCAGTGGTTCCGCAACGTCCCCGGCGTCAACATGGCCTCCACGCAGGACATCACGCTCAAACGCCAGTCCGGCAGTAACCTCTACGTCTTCGACGACCGCCACGACGAGAACTTCAGCGGCAAGGGCGGATTCTTCCCGATCAACGGGCGTCTTTTCGGGAACTCCGCCGGCAACGACAAGAACTTCCACTTCACCTATGAGCTCGCCACCACCTTCACCTACGAGCCTGGAACGGGGCAGACCTTCAAGTTCCGCGGCGACGACGACGTCTTCGTCTTTATCAACGGTCGCATGGTGATCGACATCGGTGGCGTGCACGGCGCGCTCGAGCAGAACGTCAATCTTGACGAGCTCGACTTCGTGGAAGAGGGCCCACGCAACACGCTGCACTTCTTCTTCGCCGAGCGTCACCGCACGCAGTCGAACTTCCGCCTGGAGACGACGATTCAGTTGCGCACGGCGTCGCTGCCGACCACGTTCCACATGTACGACTGATTCGCGATCCGCCCGGGGCGGGAATAGGCCACGGGGGAGACAGGGGCCGCGCGCCGCACGTCCGGCGCGTGGCCCATTTCGGCGCGGTGACGAACGGTCGTCGCGCGCGGCACAACGGTCGCTCGGTGCTCGACGATCGGCCCGGTCGGGTGTCGGGCGGCCTTTCTTTGCGTGAGCTCAGTTCCCGCGCTCGACGGGAAGCCCGAGCGACGTCCACTGGGCGTACCCGCCCTGCAGCTGACGCACGTCCTTGTACTTGGCGACCATCAGCCGCTTGACCATCGCGCGAGCGCGGGCGCTGCCGGCGTCCTCCCCGTACACCACAAGCGTCGAGTACCGCAGTAGGCGCGGATCGCGTTCGCGTTCGTTGACGTCGGCGGTGCTCATGCTGACCGCGCCGGGGATGTGCCCCGCGCGATACGACTCTTCGGGACGCACGTCGATGAGCAGTTGCTTGCCGCTGTCGCGTTCGACCCATCGCTGAACCACGGCGGGCGCGACGGGCGTGACGGTGGCGTCGGAGACCTTCGGGCCGCAGGCGCCGAGCGACGCCGCCACGATGCAGAGCACGATGAACAGCAGGAACGTTCGGGGCGCGGTCGGCATGGTGTCCTCCTTGACAGGCGTCCTTTCGGGTGATGGGAGAATAAGCGATGGCGGTCGCGCGTTCTTCCTACACCGCGTGCCGCACGCTTGGTACCATTGGAGCCAATGCGTAAGTCTTTGCTCAGAAACGTGTTGCTGGTTTGCTCGCTCGTGATGCCCCTCGCGGGCGTGGCGCACGCGCAGTTCGGCGAGCCCGCGTTCGGCTCTCCGCCCGCAGAGAAGACCGGGTCTGAGCTCGTCTCGATGTCACTGGTCCTCGATCGACCGGTCCGCTCCGGTGCGAGCACGGAGGTCGCGGTCGTCTTTGATATCGAGCCCGACTGGTACGTCTACTGGCTGAACCCGGGCGAGACGGGCTTGCCGCCCGACGTCCGATGGGAACTGCCCGCGGGCGTGTCGGTGAGCGGGCCGCGCTGGCCGGCCCCGGACCGCAAGGTCCTCGCCGGCGGCATCGTGGACTACGTGCATGTCGGTCGTCTCGTTCTCTTCTACGAGCTGCACGCGGACGACGACGCAACGATCCCCACCGACGCGTCGATCAAGGCTTCTGCCGATTGGCTGGTCTGCAAAGACGTCTGCCTGCTCGGGAACGGGGACGCGAGCGTCTCGGCATCGGTCGATGACCCTGCGGATTCGAGCGCCGCGAGCGGTCTTTCGGGGCGATTCGCGTCGGCATCCGGACGCATCCCCCTGAGAGGCTCGGAGGCGGTGCGCTCGTCATGGGACGGGCGCACGCTCGTGCTTCGGGCGGCGGGAGCCGACGTGCTGACCTGGATGCCCGGTCCGACGGAAGATGCGGTGCCGACGCGGATCCTCGATCAGGGCCGCGCGGAGGGGGACACGATCCGCATCGAGTACGAGGTTGGCGGCGACGCGGAGGACGTCTGGGGCGTGCTCGCGGTCGAATCCGAAGGCCGAACACATTGGTATGAGTTGCATCCGGGTTTGCCGGGTGAGCGATAGGAACGGAGAGCCCGGCACGTGCCGGGCGGAATGTCGCTGCGCTTCGCGGCGAACGAGATACCCATGCGGCGCCGACGCGCCGCTCAGAGCAAAGGAGATAGTCATGGCTTCACGACGCAAGGGAATGCTTGCAGGGCTTGCCGCGGGTGTTGCGGCGATCGCTGCGATGACGCTCGTCGGGACCGGCGCCAACGCGGACCACCACGGCATGAAGAAGGCCGAGGTCGGCAAGAAGGCGCCCGACTTCACGCTGGTCGATCACGAGGGCAACAGCCACACGCTCAGCGAGTACACCGAGAAGGGCCACGTTGTTGTGCTCGAGTGGTTCAACGCCAAGTGCCCCTTCGTGGTCCGTCACTACGCCACGTACCCCACGATGAAAGAGCTCAACGAGAAGTACTCGGGCAAGAAAGTCACGTGGCTCGCGATCAACTCGGCGCATGAGGGTCATATGACCCACGGCATCGATGCCGAGTACGCCGCGTCGTGGGGCATCGAGTACCCGATCCTCAACGACGAGACCGGCAAGGTCGGCAAGATGTACGAAGCCAAGACCACGCCGCACATGTACATCATCGATACCGACGGCATCCTGCGCTACAACGGCGCCATCGATGACGACCCACGCGATCGCAAGGAGCGCTCCGCCAAGGTCAACTACGTCGATCAGGCCCTCGGGCAGATCCTCGCGGGCGAGACCGTCACGCAGGCCGAGACCAAGGCCTACGGCTGCAGCGTCAAGTATGCGAAGTAATCGGATCGGACGGGCGTTTACGCCCGACGCATAAACCATCGCGGCCGGGGCTCGAAGGGGTCCAGGCCGTACTTTGTTTTGGCGGTCTACGCCGTCTCGCGCATGGACTCTTCGTTGCACGCACGCACGATGGCGGCGTCGGCGAGGAGCTCCAGCGGGTCGAGCACCGGCACCGGGCCGTCACTCGGATCGACCATCAACGCGCCCTCTGTCGAGGCCAGGATGATCGCCTCGCACCCTCGCTCGCGCAGGCGGTGCACCACGCGTTCGACCAACTCGCGTGACTCCGGGCGCACGCGCCCGTACACGGCTTCGCGGAAAATGATCTCGTCGATCATGTCGGCGTCGTGATCTTCCGGGATGACCAGCTTGATCCCGCGGAGCCCGAGCAGCGTCTGGTACGTCGAGCCGCGCATGACGAACTTGGTGCCGAGCAACGCGACGGTGTCGCAGCCGCTGCGTTCGACCTGGTCGGCGACGAGTTCGATCATGTTCAGGAAGGGGAGCGGAGAAGAGACTTCCGCCATCTGCAGCGCGTGATGGGCGACGTTGTCCGGCAGGACGCAGAAGTCGCAGCCGACGGCGGCGAGCGCCTGGGCGGACTGGATCAGCAGCTGCGCGATCGCGTTCCAGTCGTCTCGCTGCAGGGCATCGACGTAGTCGTTGAACGGGCGGTTGTGGAGGGTCAACAGCGGGCGGAGGGCCGGATCGTCGATCTCGGACGCACGCCGCCCGATCATGCGATAGCACAGCGCCGATCCCTCGGGGCTGACGGCCACGATGCCGATATGCTTCGCCACGGTCTTTCCTCCGGCGCTTGCGCCACCGGGCAGTATACCGCGCACGCGATGACGCCAACACCCGATCCATTCCGCCTGTTGGGTCTCGAGCCGCGTTTCCTCGTCGATCCGGTCACCGTGCGCCGGCGGTGGCGCGCCGAGTCCGCGCGCCTCCACCCCGACCTGGCGGGTGACGACGCCGGCGCGCTCGCCACCGTGGCGCTGCTGAACGACGCGAAGGAGACGCTGCTCGACGACGAACGCCGCGCCAACGCGCTGCTCACTCTGGTGGGCGGGGCGAGCAAAGAAGCGGACGCGTCGCTGCCGGACGGCTTCCTGATGGAGATCATGGATCTGCGCATGGCGATCGAATCGGGCGACGCGGAGGAAGTCGCCGAACACCGCGCGGACGCCGAGGTCCAACGCGCCGGGTACGTCGAGCGGGTCGCGGCGCTGTTCGAGTCGCTCGGAAACCCGCCCGCGCCGGATCGGCTCGCCGAGATCCGCCAGACGCTCAACGCGTGGCGCTACATCGAGCGGCTGCTCGAACAGGTCGAGTAGTCACTCGCCGTCGATCCCGACATCGAGTCCGATGTCAAGGGAAACCGCCTGGTGCGTGAGCGCACCGACGCTGATGCGATCGACGCCGGTGCGCGCGATGTCGCGGATCGTGTCGAGTCGCACGCCGCCGCTGCACTCGAGGAGCAGGCAGGGTTGGTGCGCATCGCGCCGCGCGACGGCTTCGCGGAGTTGATCCATCGTCATGTTGTCGAGGAGCACGATGTCGATGACGCCGGCGTCGAGCGCGAGCAGCGCGTCGAGTTGCGGCAGCGAATCGACCTCCACCTGCACGAACTGCAGCGGGGAGGTGACGCGGGCGCGCGCCGCGCGCAAGCGCTCCGCGAGCGAGTCGGGGGCTACCGACGCGATGTGGTTGTCCTTCACGAGCACCGCGTCGTGGAGCCCGAGGCGGTGCGAACGCCCGCCGCCGCAGCGCACGGCGTACTTCTCGAGCACGCGCAGGCCGGGCGTGGTCTTGCGGGTGTCGTAGACGTGCGCGCGCGTGCCGCTGCCGACCGCTTCGACGTAGCGCGCGGTGAGGGTCGCGACACCGGAGAGGCGCGAGAGCGTGTTGAGGAGCGTGCGTTCGATCTCGACGACTTCGCGCGCGGGCCCGACGAGCGTGGCCAGCGTGTCGCCCGGGCCGAACAGCGAGCCGTCGTCCAGGGTTTTTTGCAACAGCGTGCGCGGTGCGAAGACGTCGATCATGGTCGGGACGCACGCGAGCCCCGCGAGCGTGCCGGCATCTCGAGCGCGGACGTGCGCACGGATGGTGTGATCGGGCACGTCGAATGCGATGGATGTGACGTCCCCGGGGTGCCCGTCTTTGCCGAGGTCTTCGTCGCGGGCGAGTTCGAAGAGGCGGCGGATCAGCCCGGTGGACTCGATGGCGTCGTACAAGTCTTGGAGCGATTCGTCGTTCATGCGGTCTGCCGAGCGCGCGCGGGCCGGCACTCGATGTCCTTCTCGCCCGCGAGGATGAGGTCGAGGCCGCGGGGCATCAGGATCGCGACGTGCGCACGCCGGGTCATGGTTCAGGTCCCGAGTTTGGAGATGGCGGCGGTGGTGCTCCGTCCCTCGACGATCGGCACGAGCGCGACGCGTCCTCCGTAGGACTCGACGAACGCGCCGCCGACAACCTGGTCCCTGGTGTAGTCGCCGCCCTTGACGAGCACGTCGGGACGGATGCGTTCGAGCGCGCGCTCGGGGGTGTCCTCGTCGAATACCACGACGATGGAGACCGATTCGAGTTCCCCGAGCAGGTCGGCCCGGTCGTGCTGGTTGTGCACCGGGCGGTCGTCGCCTTTGAGCCTGCGGACGGAGTCGTCACTGTTGATCGCGACGACGAGCACGTCGCCGAGCGCACGGGCAGCGCGGAGCAAACGCAGATGCCCGGCGTGCAGGATGTCGAAGCAGCCGTTCGTGAAGACGATGCGCTTGCCCTCTCGCCGGTGCGCGTTGAGTTCGATGAGCGATTGTTCGAGCGTGCGCGTCTTGCCGCTGAGCCCGCTCATCTCGACCTGCACGGCGTGGTGCACGCGCTCGAAAGGGATCGCCTGTGAACCGAAGACCTCGACGGTGAGGCCTGCGCCGGCGTTGGCGAAGCGGGTGGCGTCGGCCCACGGCATGCGTGCGCCGATGCCCGCGCTGAGCGCCGCGAGGACCATGTCGCCCGCGCCGGTGACGTCGTACACCTGGCGCGCGCGCGTCGGGATGGGCTGCGGGTTGCCGCCGCGTTCGAGCAGCAGCGCGCCGTGACGGTCGAGCGTGAGGACGACGGCGTCGAGTTCGAGGTCGGTCAGCAGCGCCCGCGCGAGCGCCGCGTTGTGGGCGGGGTCGGCGTCGAGGTGGGTGGGCATCCCGGTCGCGAGTTCCGCCTCGCTGCGATTGGGTGTGATCGCGGTCGCCCCGTGGTATCGGCGGTAGTCGGGGATGCGCGCGGGATCGACGATCACGGGCTTGCCCGCTTCGCGCGCGATCGCGATGACCTGTGCGCACGTCTCGTCGCACAGCACGCCCTTGTTGTAGTCCTCGATGGCGACCACATCACACGAAGCGAGGCGCTTGCGCACGCGCTCGAGCAGGGCATTGCGAATGCCATGCGGAAGAGGCTCACGCGACTCCTCGTCGAGGCGGAACATCTTCTGCGGGTGGCGGTGCTGGGCGAGCCCGACGAGGCTCTGCTTGCGAGTGGTCGGGCGGGTCGCGTCGGTCACGAGGCCCGAAGCGTCGATGCCCTGTGCGGTGAGGCTCGCGCTGAGCGTGTCGCCGGCGTCGTCCTCGCCCACGACGCCCACGGCGAGCACCTCGCAGCGCAGCGCGTCGAGGCAGTTGCAGACGTTCGCGGCGCCGCCGGGGGTCGATTCACGCCGGCGGACCTGCAGCACCGGCACGGGTGCGTCGGCGGTGAGGCGCTCGGCGTCGCCGAAGACGAGCTCGTCCAGCATGAAGTCGCCTACCACCAGCACGCGCGGCGAAGGCCAGTTCTCGAGTGTCTTCAGCAGGCTGCTCACGCGTCAAGGGTAGCCGTGGAGCGTCCGGATCTCACGCGAGGGCGGCGTGGATGATCTCCGTCGCCGCCTGCTCGCCCGATCGGAACGCGATGCCGAGGCGGGGGCGGATGAAGGGGATCGATGTGTGGTCGAGGCGCTGGATCTTGACCCAGTCCTTGCGTGTGCAGAGCGCGGCGTCCGCGTTCGTCGATCGTACGCGCTGCTCGATCGCGCGCAGGTCACGCTGCGACCACGCGTGGTGGTCGGGACGATCGACGGAATCGGTGACCTCGGCTCCGAGGGCTTCGGCCTGCACGCGGATCGACGCGGGGTGCCCGATGGCGCAGGCGAGCACGACGCGTGTGCCTTCGAGCGACGCGACTGGCTGCTCGCCGTCGAGCGTTTCGAGCGTTGTCCACGCGTGCGACGCGTGCGCCACGGGCAGATGCGTGAACCGGATGCGCAGGTCGTTGGTGAGGCGTTCGACCTCGTCCGGGTCCGCGGCGTCGGTCCGTGTCAGCACCGCGAGGTCAGCGCGTTCGAGCGAATCGATCGGTTCGCGCAGCCAGCCCGCCGGCAGGCAACGGTCGCTCAGCGGCGAGCGGGTCGCGTCGATGAGCACGACATCGACGTCGCGCGCGACCCGCCGATGCTGGAAGCCATCGTCGAGCACGATGCAGTCCGGCGGCTTGATGTCGGTGAGCAGATCGCTGATCGCTTCGGCGCGGTTCGGGTTGGCGATGACGGTGACCGCTTCGGGGAGCGCCGCGATGTGCTCGAGGAACTCGTCGGAGGGTCTGCCGGGCCTGGACTTGTAGCCACGCATCACGACCGCGGGGCGGCGGTTCGCGTCGCGGAGCGTGCGCACGACCCAGTGCACGAAGGGCGTCTTGCCGGTGCCGCCGACGCTGATGTTGCCGACACTGACGACGGGGACGTTGAAGCGCGAGACGTTGTCGCCCGCATCGAACGACGCGTTGCGTTTGTCGAGCACCCGGCGGTAGATCGGTTCGAGCAGCGCGCCGAGCGGACGCGGAATGGGTGGACGCTGTTGGCGGTCAGTGCGACTCACGCGCCGCGTCCCGCGCGGCGTGGAGTTCGGCGAGCAGTTCTGCGCGCGCGCGTTGAAGCGTTCGACGCATGTTCGCGCGTGCGCGGAAGGCCCGGAACAGCGAGTGGATCGCGTCCGCGCTCGCCAGCGAGACCGAGAGGAGCACCATCGGCATCGCGAGGAGCCACACGCTGATCCACGCGCGCGTGTCCACCATCGGGTCGAGCAGGCTGAAGCCGGCGACGAGCAGTGGCAGCGAGGCGAGCATGATGACGCCGTTGGCCAGTCGCAGGCGCCGCGTCAGAACAGGCATGCTGGCGAAGGCCGGTTTGAGCAGCGAGGTGTGGGCGAGCCCGAAGCCCGCGATGAGGATCGCGAGAGGGGCGGTCACCCAGAGACTGATTGTAAACCCATCTGCTGCCATGACTTATGCAGAGTAGCACCGGAATCGGGGTCATGCAGGACGGACTCCAGAATCGGGGTCAATCGACGCATCGGCAGGCCCATGACGCCGGTGGGATCGCCCTGGCAGGTCAGCGGCCAACCCTGCGCGACGCGTTCGGCGAAGTTATACGCACCGGCTTTGCCAGCCCAGTCGCCGCTGGAGATGTAGCCATCGATCTGCGCGGTGCTCAGCGCGCCGAATCGGACGTGGGCGACGTCGAGCAGGAGGTGGCGTCGATCGGTGGTGAGCAGCGCCACGCCGGTGAGCACGCGGTGCTCGCCGCCGGCGAGGCGTTCGATGATCCCGCGGGCGTCGTCGGCGTCGGTCGGCTGCCCGATGACGCGTCCATCCTTCGAGACGACGGTGTCGGCCCCCAGCACGAGTGCGCCGGCGCCGCCATCCGCGAGCGCGCGCAGGCCCGCGCGGGCCTTGAGGTACGCGAGCGAGATGACCCAGGGTTCTGCCTCGGTGCCGCCGCGGGGCAGATCGCTGTCGTCCACGCCGGCGCTGACGAGTTCGTGGGCGAAGCCGTGCTCGGCGAGCAGTTCGCGTCGGCGTGGGGACTTGCTCGCGAGGACAAGGCGGAGCGTGGCGTTGGTCATGCGCTGGCTCCCTCGCGCGTGCGTTCGAGGCGCTCGCAGGTCGCTGTGTAGACGTCGTCGATGGTGAGTTTCTCCATCATCGACTTGCCGTAGGCCTCTTCCTTGTGCCGGTTCTCGTTGGGCGGCGCGCCTTGGAGGACGTCGTGGTCTCGACCGTAAGGCCCGACCAGATCGGAGCGCGTCGGCCCGAAGAGTGCGACCAGCGGTTTGTCGAACCCGACGGCCATGTGCAGCGCGGCGGAGTCGTTCGCGAGCACCATTCGTGACGCTTCGATCACGCCCATCAGTTCGCCGACCCCCGTCTTGCCGATGAGGTTGATCACGGGGTCGCGGGTCTCGGCGAGCGTGGCGCAGACGGGGACCTGCTCGAGTTCATCGGGCCCGCCGACGAGGGCGACGCGCTCAACAACGCGATCATCGAGCATGCGACCGATGAGCTTGGCGAAGCGTTCGTCGGGCCAGCGTTTGCCGGGCCATCGACTGGTAGGCGCGACAACGAGCGGCGGCGGATCGCCGACGAGTTCCATCGCCTGTGCCTGCGCAAACGGGGGCGTGTGGAGGCGGAGCTCTTCGGGGGTGGCGGGGGCCTCCGGGAAGGTGGTGTCGATGCCTGGGAGCAGGGCGAGCATGCGATCGACGGTGTGCCCCTCGCGCGGGACGGTGACGCGATCGGTGAGCCAAATCGTGCCAAACTCACGGGCGTCGGCGTACCCGATGCGTCGGCGAGCGCGAGTGGACCACGTAAAGAACCCGCTGCGGCTGAGCCCTTGGCAGTCGATGGCGAGGTCGTAGACGTTCGCGACGAGCTGTTCGACGAGCGCGCGCAGCGCCGATCGGGCATCCTTGCGCAGCACCTTCTTGACCGCCATGCGCGAACGCTCGAAGGGAACGACGTTGGAGAGGTCCGGGTGGGCGCTGACGGCGTCGGAGAAGGAGTCCTGCACGAGCCAGTCGATGCGGGCCGCGGGATAGGCGATGCGCAGGCGGCGCAGAACGGGGACGGTTCGGCAGACGTCGCCCAAGGCGCTGGGGCGGACGATCAGGATCCGTTTGGGGGTGTCCCCTGAAATGTCGGCGACGAAGGTCACAAGGAAACAACATACGCGAGTGCCGGCGCGGTCGGTGAGCGCGGATAGCATGACGCGTGATCGCACGCTCTGGGTGGAGGACCGACGATGATGATGACCCGAACACGAACCGTGTGTTTCGCAGCCCTCGGGGCGGCGTTTGCCCCGCTCGGGGTGGCCTTGGCGCAGGACGACGCCGGCCCGCCGCCGGTCGTCGCGGCGTGGGAGTTCGCCGGGATCGACGCGCTGCTCCCGACCGACAAGGACGCCCGCCTGGTCGAGGCGCTCAAGGCGCTGCCGACGTGGGTCAAGGGGCTGCGTGAGTTCGACAACGACTTCGAGGAGATCCCGGAAGAGGCGATCGATCTGGTCTTCGACATGCTGGGCTCGCCGGCGCGGTTCGCGATCGCGGGCGGGCGCGTCAACCCGGACACGGGTGCGCCGGAGCTCGGCATCAACCTCGCGTGGACGATGCCCGACCGCGAGGCGCTCGGTGCGTTCGAGGAGCGGTTCGAGTTCATCGCCGCCATGACCCCGCTGGGCGAGATGCAGGATCCGATCGAGAGCAAGCGGTTCGAGGGCATGCAGGAGATCAACCTGCCCTTCGGTGCGCTTGCGTTCGGCCCGCGCGAGTCGCGAGGCGAACTTCGCTACGAGCTCATTTTCGGCAAGGTGACGGACCCCGACGCCATGTACCGCACGCTGCCCGAAGCGCCGGCGGGTGTTGACGTGGTGATGCGCGCAACGCTGGACTTCGAGGCGGCGACGCCGCTCATGCAGATGGCCATGTTCCCGCTCGCGATGGCGGGCGAGGCGGGCGAGATGGTGATCAATCAGGTGCGCGGCGCGGGTCTGATGGGCGACAACGCGATCGAGGCGCACTATGTCGTCGGTCACCGCGACGGGCGCTTCGTGGAACGCGCGGTGCTGGCTGGCGCGCGAGACTTCGCGGAACCGCTGCAGATCAGCAAGGAGCCGCTGCCCGCGGACCTCTATCAGGTGATCCCGAGCGACGCGATCATGGTCTTCGCGCAGAACAAGGACCACTCGTCGGACTTCGAGCAGCTGCGCGCGTTCATGTCGATGTCGCCCGAGGGCGACGGGCTGGATCGATTCCTCGCGGAGTTCGAGGAGCATCTCGGCGTGTCGCTCGAAGATGAGCTGATCCCGTCGATCGGTCAGACCGGCGCGGTGTACCTCGCTGACAGCACCGGTGGGAACGCGCTGACCTCGCTCGTCTTGCTGCAGAAGATGGACGACGCCGACCCGCTCAAAGAGGTGCTGTCCAACGGGGCGAGCAAGCTCAACGCGATGCTCCGGGAAGAGCTCGAGTTTGAGCCCGTGATGATCCAGCTCTCGACGTTCGAGCGCGGCGGGGTGCAGTTCTCGCAGTTCCAGTTCTCCGGCTTGCCGATCCCGGTGCAGCCGACGCTCGCGGTCGTGGGCGACTGGGTCGTCGCGGCGGGCTCGCCCAACGCGGCGATGGCGGCGGTCGCGCAGGCGCAATCCAAGCGCGGCGGCATGCAGCCCAAGCCCTGGTGGGGCGACGCCACGATGATCGCCTACGCCGACACCGAAGCGCTCCTGCGTGACGGCTACCCGACGATGACGCTGCTGAGCGATGCGCTGGTCAACACCGTGCGTCCGCGGAACGATCGCGGCGGTCCGCAGATGATCGTGCCGCTGGTGAACGACCTCGCGAAGGACGCGAAGCTGATGCTCGGCCACGGCGCGTGGGACGGCGATGACTTTGTCTGGACGGCGCAGACGGATTCATCGCTGCTCGTCTCCTTGAGCGCCGTGCTCGGTATGGGCGACGCGGGCACGCTGATCGGCGGCGCGATCGTCGGTGGCACGATCGGCGCCAACGCCGCCCGGCAATCCCAGTGGGAGGAATGGGAAGAAGACTGGGACGAAGACGACTGGGACGACGAGCACAAGGACGACCACGAGCATTGACGCGCTCTGCGCTGTTGGTTGTGGTGTGTGCGCTCGTGCTCGGTGCGATCGAGGCGAGCGCCCGCGCGGATGACGCAACGCAGCCGATCGCGTTCGGTCGTGACGTGCCCGCCGACGCGCTCGGATGGTGGCGGTTCGACCCGCGCTCGTTCCCCTCGACGCAGCCCAACGCGCAGCGTGAGGTGATGGTGGGGGGCCTGCGCGCGGCGGTGGGGTCGGGGCTCTTCGGTGACCGGGCGACGGCGATGATCGTCGAGGCGTTGCTGGCGGCGTCGGTGGTCGGCGAGGTCCCGCACACGCTCGTGCTGCACCGCGTGGAGGCGTCGCGCACGCCGCCGCTCGGCGATGTGGAGATCGCGGCGCTGTCGATGGTGCTCGTCCTGCACACGAGCGATCGCCACGAGGCGTACCTGCGGACGATCCGGGCGATGTTGGTGGAGGCTTCGCGTTCGAAGCAGGGGGCGCTCGACGCGACGCAGCGCGTGGTTGACTTGCCGGGCGGCGCGTCGGGCGTCGCGTACCGCGAGTCGGCGTGGGGGGCGTGGCGCGAGGTGGCGTGGACGTCGTACGACGACGCGTTCGTCATCGCGCTCGGGACCGATGCGCTGCGCACGTATGTGGAAGCGGTGCTCGAAGACGCCGCGGACCGGCGAGACGGGGCGTGGGCGGCGCACGACGCGGTGGTGGACGATGCGAGGCCGGATGGGCCGCGGTTCTTCTCGGCGTTTCTGGATCTTGATGGCCTGCGTACGGGGTTCCCGGACGGGTTCGTGATCGGGCGTCCGCCGCGGGTGCTGCGCGTGCTGCGGCTGCAGAACGCGGCGCTGTGGATGGTGCAGGGCCGGTTCGTGGACGACGATGACGACGAGGGGACGCCGCCCATGATGGCGATCGACTCGACGTCTCGCGGCAGCCGCGACGGGGGCCTGGATCGTCTCGAAGTGAGCGCGCACGCGTGGCCGGGGGATGGCGTTTCGCTCGAACGACCGGGCGGATCGTACGCGCTGGCGATCCCGCTGGAGTGGCCGGCGTTCTTCGAGCTTTCGTTGGAGATGGCGCAGGCGTTCACGCGCGGCACCGAGCTCTTGAAGTTCCGTCAGAGCGTGGCGCGATGGCGGGCGCGGAACGACGAGGCGTTGGGCGAACTGTTCGAGGGGATGCGTCCGTGGCTGATCGTGTCGGACGATCCGCCGCCGGTGCTGCCCGTGCCGGGGCTCGCGACGCTCTTCGTGGAGTGGGACGAGACGCGCGAGGCGGGCGACGTGGAAAAGGCGTTCGGCGTGGTGATGGCCGACTTCTCGGACGTGGTCTCGCGCGGGGCGCGGGGGATGTGGTCGCTGCGGATCGATCGCGGCGGGATGGTGCGTTTGCCGGCGTGGGGCTTCCACGCACGCCCGGGGGGCGGGGTGACCGCGGTGGGGGCGTCTACCGTGGCGACGGCGAGAGAGGCCGCTGAGACGGCGATCGATCGCTAACCTTCTGGTGTTGAGAAGGTTATCGGTGTGAGCGGGCGAGGTTGAATCGCCCGGAGACGTTGCCACGCTCACCCAACTTCACAGGAATTGGGAGACGAGGTCGGATTCTGCGGGTCCGAGCCCGCGCACCCCGGTGAACACGCGTGCATCGCGCCCCTCGTGGGGTATGTTGAAGTGACGGTGAGCCCCCGCACAGGGCGACCCGGATCGACAATCCCAGATCAGGCGGCGGAGGAGTCACCATGCGTACTCGGCGATCTCACAAAGCGGTTTTTGGCGTCGGTGCCGTTTGCATGACGCTCGCCTTCGCCACCTTTGCGGGACCGAGCGACGCGAGCGATGCGACGCCGCGGGCGAGCGCACCCACCGCATCTGCCGGCAAAGTCCTGATGCCCAAGCGCGTGAAGATGATCCTGGAGTTCCGCAACCGCGCGATCGCGTGAGGTTGCCTCGGAGTTTCGCCCGGTCCGGTGACCGATCTCGGGAAGCGCGCTGCATTCCGGTTCCGCGGTGGTAGGCTGCAGATGGCGGCGTCCGATCCGTGACGCCGACGGAAGCAGAGGATCGCCGACATGCGAAACAGCGTGAGTGTTGGTCTCGCCGTTCTGGGGTGTGCCGGGGTTGCCATCGCGCATCCGCACGGGCATCGTGCGTTGCTCCATCACCACGGCATCGAAGACGCGCGTCCCGGCCAAGCGGTCGAGCTGACCGAGACGATCTTCCACGATTACCTCGACGAGCACGGCAACCTCGCGGGCGGTCGCGGAATCATCACGAACGTGATCGACCCCGCCTCGCTCGCGGCGGTGACCGTCCCGCCGGCGGCGGTCAGTTCGCGCGGCGCGATCGGGAACCCGCAGAACCGCATCGACATCGTTGTCGTGGGCGACGGCTACACGGAGACTCAGCAAGGCCTCTTCGCGCAGCACGCGGACAACGCGATGGAGGACCTCTTCGCCGTCTCGCCATTTTCGATCTACCGCGACTATTACAACGTCCATTATGTCGAGGTGGTCTCCAACGAATCGGGCGTGGACCACGATCCGACGTTCCCGACCTTCCGCGATACGCGGCTCGGCATGCAGTTCTGGTGCAACAACATCGAACGATTGCTGTGCGTGAACGTGGCGCAGGCGTACGCGTACGCCGCGCAGGCGCCGGGCGCGGACCAGGTCATCGCGATCGCCAACTCCTCGAAGTACGGCGGTGCGGGGTACCCGACGTCGAACCTCGGGACCGCCGCGGGCGGGAACAGCTCAGCGCCGCAGATCGTGATCCACGAGCTCGGTCACTCGCTCGGCGATCTGGCGGATGAGTACACCTACGGCGGCCCGACGAACTACACCGGGCCGGAGCCGAACGACGCGAACGTGTCGATCTTTGATGCCGCGCAGATGGCTCAGTTCAACACGAAGTGGTCCGCGTGGCTCGGCGAGAACCAGCCGGCGTACGACGGGTTCCACAACACGTACGAGGGCGGGTTCTACAGCGTGACGGGCGTGTACCGCCCGACGAACAACTCGATGATGCGCAACCTCGGGCGGCCCTTCAATCTCCCGAGCGCCGAGGCGCTGATCCTCAAGATGTACGAGGACGTCGATCCGATCGACAGCGTCTTCCCCGCGAGCGGCGTCGCCGACGACAACGACGTGCTCGCGGTCGTCACGCTCGAGCCCGATCCGTACACGCTCGAGATCTCGTGGGCGGTCAACGGGGTGTTGGTCCCGGAAGCGACCGGGCCGGAGTTCGTCCTCGCGTCGCAGGGCCTGCCCGCGGGCGAGTACACGGTCTCGGTGCTCGTGCGCGACGAGACTCCGCTCATCCGCAACGAATCGGCCCGCGCGACGCTCGCGACCGGGCGCTTCTCGTGGGAGGTCACCGTGAACTCGTGCGCCGGCGACGCGGACGGCGACGGGGTCGTGGACACCGCGGACATCACCTTCGTCGTCTCCAACCTCGGCGGCGGTGTTTTCGGAGCCGTCGGGACGCCCGGGGACGCCAACTTCGACGGCATCTGCGGCGTCGAGGACATCACCTTCGTCGTTGCGAACCTCTCGGCGCAGTGCGACTAATATTCGGTCCACCCCGAGGAGATCGAGACATGAGCGGCATGAAGCTGGAAGAAACGGTCCACGGCGATGCGATCGCCCTCAGCGTTCGCGGAACCGCCGGGCCGGGTGAGGGCGAGACGCTCGAACGCGCGTTCGCCGATCTCGCCGGCAAGCGGCACAAGACCGTGGTGCTCGACCTCGCGGGGCTGGATTACCTCTCCAGCTTCGGCATCGGCTGCCTCATCAAACTCCACCGCGATGTCGCGGAGCACG
>JBCDCB010000031.1:0-41835 GCA_039182735.1 Planctomycetota bacterium | reverse complement strand
GGGGTGGTACACCAAGTCGCTCGAGATCAAGGAACGTCTCGGCGACGAGCACGGAGCCGCCAACACGTATCACCAACTCGGGAGGGTAGCCGAGGAACGCCGTGACTTCGACGCGGCCGAGGGGTGGTACAAGAAGTCGCTGGAGATAGAAGAACGCCTCGGCAACGAGCACGGAGCCGCGACCACCTACCACCAGCTCGGGAGCGTGGCCGAGGAACGCCGTGACCTCGACGCGGCCGAGGAGTGGTATAAGAAAGCGCTGGAGATCAGCGAACGCCTCGGTGACGAGCGTGGCGCGGCGCTAACCCATGGGCAACTCGCGAATCTCGCCCTGGTTGTCAAATGCCTCGAATCTGCAGAATACCACTACATGTGTTCTCTTAAGATCAGCGAGCGTCTCGGTGATGAGCCGACGAACTCGATCTCCTATCACCAGCTCGGGGTTGTGTCCCAAGAACGCCGTGACCTCGACGCGGCCGAGGCTTGGTACAAGAAGTCGCTCGAGATCAACGAACGCCTCGGCGATCAGCACGGAGCCGCGATCACATACGCACAGCTCGGCCTGCTCGCAAAGGCGCGCGAAGACTTGCCAGCGTCCGTCTCGTACTTCGCCCGTGCCGCGGGGAGCTTCGCGAAGACCAATGATCAGCACACCTCACTGCGTTCGATTCTAGATGCCGCGAAGTCCATCCTCCTCGCGCGGGAATCCGAGCGAGAAGGGATGATCACGATCGTCACCGAAGCCGGCATACCGCGTGAGGTGCTCGACAAGATGATTGAGTCGCTGCGGAGCGCGCAGCCGGAATCTGGTGATCAGCCCGACGACGGTTAGGACTCGTACCAGCGAGGTCGCTTCGGCGTGCGCACGAAGCCGGATGGGAGGTTCACCAGCGCCGAAGGAGCGGACCATCATTCAGGCACCTCCGGCGGTGTTCCACGATGTGTTCCACTTCCGCGCTCCAGGTGCAGCAAACACCGGCAACTCTCGGCAACCAGCCGGAATTGCTATCTGCTTGGTGGATAAGCACTAACAGCACTTCTGATCCGCGAGCGGGGATCCGGCCAACTGTTCGTCGAGAATCCCCCCCTCTCCGCTTCGTGTGGAAGAATGCCCCTCAGGATTCCTGAGGGGCGTTTCTTTTGCGCTCGGACGCACGGTGTTCCAAGTGTGGTCCGAAACAACACGAATACGAATCGTAAAGCGAGTTCCCGGCGTACCCACGCACGTTCCCGAAGTCGTACCCGTTGCTCCCGTCCGCGTTACCCGTCGCCGACGGCCGCTTGAACCGAGCGAGCACGCAGGCGGGGTACACGAATGTTCACCCACGACTCGATGCCGGAAGCGGTGGTAATCGGCGAGCAGAGCGATCGAACATTGATACAGACCGGACATGAGCCTTGAAGACCAGTTTGCATCGGTGAACAGGCTTGCAACGTCCCAAATGCCAAGTGCGGAGCCGGCCCATCGATTCCAACTAGAAAGGTCGATACGCTGCGAGCCACGTAGGGAGTTGCCTATGGCCTGGGTCTTTGCGGTCAGCGGACTCATCATTCTGGTGGCGGTGGTCGTCGGCGTCCGGGTGATACGCTCCGATCTCAAGCGATCAGACGCCGGCAGCATCGACAGCGAGGCGCGACCCGCTTCATCAGACACTGATCCGGGGCTCATATCAACTGAGGATCGATCACGAGCGGCTTCTGCTCCGGTTCGCGCTCGGCTTCCAAGGGCAACACCTCGCTTCGACATGCGGTGGTTTGGCCAGGACTCGGAGCTCGAAGTCGGCGGGTTCAAGCTCAATGGACCGTGCGTCTATGCCTCTTCGGATGTTGACAACGGCTACCTGCGTGCGAGCGATCCGTCGGAGATCCTCCTGCACGCGCCGGTCCGGCGGCCGCACGACGCGATGTCCGAGATGCGGTACTGGCCGTGGTACGCGCGTATCGAACCCGAGCACCGGTTCGAGTACCTGTCGTGGCTGTCTGCGAACCGCTCGTCGCTCCCACCCAACGACGGCTACCTGTTCCTGTACTTCTACGGGATCGAACGCCGATTGCTGGTCGATGAGGCCGATCGGACGTGGGGTCTTCAAGAGATCGTCCGGCTTCGGAAGCTGGACGAACCGAGGCGAGCGACGAGCGAAGGACGCTCGTTCCGAAACTACAGCACCGGCTTGTTGTGGTTCGAGATCGCACGGACTCCCAACCTGTTTGATGCGAGCGCCTTCGGACTCGTTGAGCGTTTGACCGAGCGATGGACGCCCGAGTTGCTGACCGCCCCGCTCGCGTGGCTCGTCGCGAAGGAGCGTCCGCTTCCTGCTTCGATCGCGAGGCAGATCGCCGCGGCCGATCCGGCGGCACAGCGGAGCGTCGTGACGAAGCGTGTGCCGGAAGAGTTCAACGAGCTGTTCGAGACGCGTTATCTCGATGCATTTGGCGGTGAAGGTGTATCGCTCAGGGTCTCGAAGCGGCAGGCGTGGCACACGTATCGGCCTGCGAGCGGCGGGCTCGAAGAAGCGCGGATGCGGGTGCCGAACCCGATGGGCATCAAGAGTCAGTTCAAGAAACTCCCGGATCTCTGGAACTCATGCGTTGCGGACCTCCGCAAGCTTTCCCGGGTCTCGGGCTCGGTCGATGGCGAGACGCTGAGTGTCGATGCCTGGGAGGCCATGCCCGAGGAACTGCGGGTGGACGTCGATCACCCGCTGACCGGGTCCGTGGTCGAGATCCTCACGCAGGATACGGGCGACGACACCAGCGAGGACGACGGGGCCGGCGTCACGGCAACCGCGATGGTTCCGGCGGGGCACTTTGCAGAGATGATCGGAATCGAACGCCGACCCAAGCTCACAGCGACGCAGAGCCGGAAGGTCGCGACAACGCTGGAACACACGG
Source organism: Planctomycetota bacterium (assembly GCA_039182735.1). Lineage (GTDB taxonomy): Bacteria > Planctomycetota > Phycisphaerae > Phycisphaerales > UBA1924 > JBCDCB01. The sequence continues at coordinate 38,943 of JBCDCB010000031.1, read as the reverse complement.
GCTACGGGATCGTGCCCGATGCGCGCATCACGCCGATCCGATACGGATGGGATGATCCGATCGCGGTCCTTCCCGGGCTCGACGATGACGAGGTGGACTCGCGTCGGCCGACCTCTACGACATCCTCTGTCAAAACGGCGCGTTCCGAGGTTTGCCGCCCGAACTCTTTGAACGGTTGCTTCGAGCACTGGGCACGACCGACATCATCGAACAGGGCGCGGATGGCAAGCTCATTCTCGGGCTCTTCGGTGAGCGGCTGCGCTCGCGGCAAGACTTCTACGCCGCCTTTGCATCAAAGGTCGAATACGCCGTGCTCGCCGCTCGGCGCATGCTCGGGACACTGCCCCTTGCCGGGCTCCCCAAAGACGGCGATCACATCGTGTTTGCGGCCAGAAGCTGGCAGGTCAGCGGTATCGATCACGATCGCCACGAGATCCATGTCCAGCCCGCCGGCCGTCGGAAACGCCCGCTGTTCATAAGTGCGGGGGGCGATATCCACCACGAGGTCGTCGAACGCATGCGCCGGGTCCTCGCGAGTGACGAGCCGATCGCCTATCTCGATCGAACCGCGCACCGAACACTCACTGAAGCTCGCATGTTCGCGCGCGAACACCGCATCGCCGAACGACGCCGCATCAAGAAGTCCGAAAGGGAAACGCTCTGGATCACGTGGTGGGGGACTGTGGAAGTGATGACCTGCCAAGCGCTTCTCGAGTCTGTCGGTATCGACGTGTCGCCGGTCAGCGGAGTTGCCCTCCGGTGCAAGTGCTCGGAGCGCGATCTCATTGAGGCTCTCAAACGTTGGCGCGATCAAGAACCCGATCTGCTGAGTGCGGCGGCGTTCGTTCCGGAAAAGGCACAACGGAAGTACGACGCCCACCTGCCGGACGACTTGCTGGACATCGGGATCGCGTCGCGCCTGCGCTGGCTACGACCCGAACCGGACGCTTCGGACGCTGGCTGAATGCTCAGCCACGTCACCAACATCCCCGCGAGCCGGCTCGACACGCGGGTCGTATGGAGCGCGAAGCATCGGGCCTTTGGAAACGGGAGTCAGTCCTTTCGGTGGCGCCTCGTTGCGGCGATGCCAGCGAGACCCAACGTCGCGACAGCACCGGGAGTCGGCACCTTGATGGTCGTCACGTTCAGCGTGCGGTATTCGGTGTTCCCGTTCCACGTATCGGTCAAGAAAACCCGGAGTTCGGCGGCCTTCCCGATCGGGAACGGAAGATCGAACTCGTGCGTGTAGAAGCCGGGCTCGTTCGAGACGGGGCCGTCGAAGTCCCACGTGTCATAGAAATCGACCACACCGATCGCTTCGCCCAGCGAGTATCCGCCCGCGAGTTCGCCGAGATTGCCCCGTGAGCCTCCGAATCCGTAGCGAACGCCGTCGAAGTCGAGGATCACACCGAGATCGGATGCCCATCCCGTGGGGTCCGGGGCGGGGCCACCGAACTCGTCGCGCTCGATGTACTCGATGTCGATGCGAAGACCCACGATCGGATTTGGGTTCTGGGTCGGGAATCGCTGGCGTGACCGCCGCTGGTCGTCATCGATAAAGAAGGGTGTGTGCGGGTCGAAGAACGCCGGGCCGCAGTTGAAGGTCTCTTCGGTCATTCCGGCGTTCGCGACGCCGCTGGCTGCAAGAAAAAGGGGAGCCAGCACGATGTGAGGCGTGGAGGTCTTCATGGCGTCATCCTTCTGTCGATTGGCAGGTTCTGGGCGGGACATCCCCGCCGCTCTGCCATAGATGCGGCCGGCGGGCGCGAATCTCGCGGTTCCCTCGCGAAGAATTCTCAAACTGGCCCGCGAGGCGGTCCAGACGCCGCCAGACCGCAGCACGCTCTTGCCTTGAGCGCCGGTTGATGCACTGTATCTTCATTGGGGAGACTCCTTGGAGGCGACGATCCACACCAAGACGACGACGCTGCTCCTCCAGCGGCTCGGTGACGCGCAGAACACGGCGGAGTGGAGCGAGTTCGACGCCCGCTACAGGCCCGTCCTTGTTGGCGTTGGCATGCACATGGGCCTCCGCCGAGACGATGCCGAGGAAGTCGCCCAGGAGACACTCGCACAGTTTGCACGCGACTACTTGGATGGACGATACAACCGAGAAAGAGGCCGCTTGCGCGCCTGGCTCATCGGCATCTGCCGCCACCGCGTGCTTGATGCGCACCGTCGACTTGCGCGTCACCGGGCGAATCGCAGCGATTCCGCCCTCATGAACATCGCGGACGTCCACACACTCACAAAGGCGTGGGAAGAGGAAGAAAGGCGGGTCATCTTCAAACGCGCCATGGAGGTTCTGTGCGAAAGTGAACGCATCGCGCAGAGCACGATCCGTACGTTCGAAATGGTTGCATTGGAAGGTCTCTCGGCTGCTGCTGTCGCCGAAACCAATGGGCTCACGGTCGCCGAGGTCTACCGCGTCAAGCACCGCGTCGCACGGCGGCTGCGCGAGATCGTCGCCCAACTGACCGACGCGCACCACGCGGAAGAGTGAAACAGGCCATGAAGCCGTCCGACCATCCGCAAGACGATGTCAACGAGGTGCTCGCGGCAGGGCTGCCCGCGGACGAGGTCCGGGAGAACAACCGCTTCCTCAACACGCTCGCCGATGCCCTTCGGGCGAGTGCGCCGCACACACCAAGCGTCGAAGACGCCCCGCTCTCGCCCGATTCCATACCGGGCTACAGCGTCGGGGAGGAGATCCATCGCGGCGGACACGGCATCGTGTACCGCGCGATGCAACTCCGCACAAAGCGTCAGGTCGCGATCAAAGTGCTCCTCCGCGGCGCCACCGCAACCGAACGCCAGCGCCAGCGGCTCGAACACGAGGCGGAGATCATCGCCTCGCTGCGCCACCCCGGGATCGTCACGGTCTACGACGGCCAGTACTTCGATGACGGGCGGTACGCCTTTGCGATGGAGCACATCGACGGGCAGACCCTCGATCGCTGGGCGGGCGACAGACCCGTTGTGCACCGCGATCAGGTCGTCGCCCGCTTGCGACTGTTCAACGCGATCTGCGATGCCGTCGCCTTCGCGCATCGCCATGGAGTGATCCACCGCGATCTCAAGCCCGCGAACATCTTGATCGATGACTTGGACAACCCGCACGTCCTCGACTTTGGCATCGCCAAAGCACTGCAGGTTGATCCCGGCCTGCCGCACACGACCAGCAGCGAAGGCTCCGTCGAGGAAGATCCGTCGAATGCGCTCAACGCTTCTCTCATCACGCTCCCCGGCGAGTTCGCCGGCACGCCCGCGTACGCCTCGCCCGAGCAGGTCTCCGGCGACCCGGGCACCATCGATACCCGGACCGACGTCTACTCGTTGGGCGTCATCCTGTATCAGCTCCTGACGGGCCGGCTGCCGTACCCCTGCACGGGTCCCCTCTCCGATGTTGTTCGTTCCATCGAGCACACCGTGCCGAACGCGCCGTCACAATCATCACGCTGGATCGATGCGGACCTCGACGCCATCGTGCTGCGTGCGCTCGAGAAGGATAAGGAACTTCGGTACGCGTCAGTGTCGGCGCTGCAGGACGATGTCCAGCGTTCCCTTGTCGGCAAAGCGGTCGAAGCGCGGTCAAACAGCACGTGGTACGTGCTGCGCAAGTCTGCTCGCCGCCACCGGACCCCGGCGTCGATTATCGCCGGGGTCATCATGATGCTGGCCGTCGTCGCTATTTCCATGACGGTGCTCTACACCCAGAAGCGCGACGCGGAAGCGACAGCGCTCGGCCAGCTTCGTATGCGAGAGCTCCTTCACGGCCGCTCTGAGGTCACGACAGGAAGATACGCGCTGGGCGCGGACCTGCTCTGGCGTGCTCACCTGAACTCCGCGAATGTCAAGGAGACTTCTGAACATGCGCTCTTCGGTGGCGCAATCGGGCCGCTCGATTCCTATTGGGGACTCTGGGAGCTGTACTCCAAACACCCGCGGGTTGCGACGCTCCAAGCCCACACAGACACGATCTACGACATGGCGATCGCGCCGGACGGCTCCGCCCTCGCCACGGGCGGGCACGACGGCGCGCTGCGGCTCTGGAGACTGCCCGATCTCCAACTTGTAGCTGAGCACGTCTTCGACAACTGGGTGTCTTCGGTCAGTTTCAGTCGCGACAGCCGCAAACTGGGCGCGCTGGTTGGCGATCAGTCGCAGTACCTGATCTTCGATGCCCGGAACGGCGAGCACGTCTCATCGATCGCGCTGGAAGGCGATCACTTGCGGAGTGCCCTGCCGAACGAGGACTGGAGCACTTTCGTTTCGACGGGATACGACGACGTCGTTCGTGTGACTTCTCTCGATGGCGCACCGAAGACCGAACTGCTCCCCGCCCAAAGCGGTCGTGCGGAATCGATCGCGTTCAGCCCTGATGGAAGCCTGCTTGTCGCAAGTCGGGTTGAGGATCCAGAACTCGACAGCGCGCGTTCAACAATCAGTGTGTGGGCGGCTCCCGAACTGGAACTCGTCGCCCAGACCGTGCGCCAACGGATCGTGTCCGGGCTCTTGTTCGCGCCCGACGGGGATTCCGTCCTTTGGGCAACGAATCTCGCGGAGATCGAACAATGGGACTACGCCCGAGGCGTCGACCCTGTGGGCATCTCTCGCTCCACAAGCAGAATCCTCCAGATGGAGTGGATCGGCGATGACAACAGCACGCTGATCACCCGAGACTGGGACAAGAGCGTCCGGCTGATCGACCTGCGTGGCACCGAACCCGTGCGCAACGTGGCGCAGAGCGCACGCGTGTTTCGGCTTCTGCGAGAAGAGAACAAACCGACCAAGGTCTTCTCCGCCACGGTCGATGGCCAGGTCACCGTATGGGAGCCCGAGAGCCAACCCTATGAGGTTCTCAGCCGCGGTGACCATTGGGGATGCCACGCCGTCGCGATCAGTCCGGACAACCGCACACTCGCCTTCGCGGGCGGAATCGACGGCGGTCCCGGTGTCGTTCTCACCCCGCTCGACAGTGGGTCAGAACGGATCGAACTCGCGGGCCACACCGGGCGAGTCTCGGCGATCGCGTTCAGCTCCGATGGCCGGTACGTCTCGAGCGCGAGTTTCGACAGGACCGTCATGCTCTGGGACGCCGAGGACGGCTCGCATCTTCAAACGTTCACCGATCACGATGAGCGTGTCAGCACGGTTGCGTTCAGCCCGGACTCGACCACCATCGCCTTTGCCGGTGACGGCGGTGTGATCCACGTGCGCGATCTCGATGCCGGAAGCGTGCGCACCCTGGAAGCCGAGATCAAGGCCGACCATCTGGGTGACCTCAGGCGCATCCCGTGTGTCGCGTTCCATCCCGACGGTTGGCGATTGGCGGCGGCGGGGACGGACGGTGTCGTGCGGCTCTGGGACTGCAAGACAGGCACGCTCCTGCGCGAGTTCACACCCAACCACGGCGAGATCATCAGGACGATCTGTGTGAGCCCTGATGGCACGATTCTGGCTTCAGCCGGAGATGACAACGCCATCGTCTTGACGGATCTTGCGACCGGTCACCACGAGAGGCTGCTCGCCCATCCCACTGACGTCTTCGCTCTCGCCTTCGAGCCCGAAGGGCGGGTGTTGATCTCGGGTGACCGCTTCGGTGGTGTGATGCTCTGGGATATTCTGGAACGACGGCAGATCGCGGCCTTGCCCAAGCACGCCGAACTGATGATGTCGATCGCCGTGAGCCCGGACGGCATGCGCTTGGCGTCGGGCAGCGCCGGGTCCGACCCGGAGGTGCGGCTGTGGGATCTGGACACCTACAGCAGGCATATCGCGGGCAACCTTGAGCACCACGCCAAGATCCTCACGGCGGAGCTCGAGCGCAAACCGCCGGGCCTCGCAGCGATGCGGGCATGGGCGGCGAAGGTCATGCAGAAGCAATGACGTGAACGCCGCGCGAATGGCAACTGATGTAGTCGATGCGCCGTTCTCTGACGAGTTTGTGAGTCGCGGGATGCCACGCCCCGCGATCCGACGCGGCGAGCGATGCGATCGCGACATCCAAGAGTCCGCAATCCGATCGCAGTGCAGTTCCCAAACTTGCGCCCTCGGTTTTCTTTTTGCGCGCGACGTTCGACGAAGCCTGCAAGATGCGATGTGCATGCCAAGCCTCCGTTTGATCGGTCGATCCACCATCGACAACATCTTCTCGCACGCGGCTCGTCCGTTCAGCCTTCGATTCGTCATCACTCAAATGTGAGGTTGCTTGTGCGCGCGCTGATGCGCGCAAAAAGTACGGAATTCCCGAGTGGGTTTTCCGTGATCCGTGGTACTCTGCAACGGATCGAAGACGCCTGCCAGGCGTGTGTGCTCCGCCGGCTCGTCGCAGTGTGGGGTGTGCCAATCGCGCCGAGTCAGTTGATCGCTTCGTTCGATCAGCCGATCGCGCCCAACTCGAAGCTTCAGTGAGCTGCTCAACCGTGAGACGCGTTGTCTCACTGGCTCGCTGTTCGATTGCGATTGGAGCGACGACATGAAGTTGGAGAACGGGATACGGACGAAGCGCCCGCGCCGGTACGGCGGGTGTACACGCATCGGGGCACTGATCCTCGGCGCCGCATGCAGCCTTGGATCGACCGCGCACGCCGACGTGCAGGCCAACGCGGAAGCCTCCATGCACATCGCTCGGCTGAGCACGCAGGGCATGATCGCAAAGGCGCGGACAACGGACGACATCGAATCGCTCTCTGCCTTGGATTCCTACCTCGACGCGGCGGCCGTGCTCGTCTCGTTGCGAGACCGATTGCTCTCCGACGGCTCGCTGCTTCTCGATGACGCCTCCCTTGATTCGGCGTCGGCGGACGCCGCGCTGCTCAGCGGGATGCTCGAAGGCCTCGGCATCGAAACGTCGATCACGGTCTACGGCGACGGGGACGAATCCGGGTTCCGCGTGACGGCCGGCAGCGGCGAGGGCGCCGTATCCATCGAGATCGGCCCGAGTCTCGTCGATTGGCTCAACAACCCGCTGCACCATTCGATTCTCGAGCAGTTTGGGACGACCGCGGCGGACATCGAGCAAGAGCCGCAGTTCCAGCAGGCCGTCGAGGTCATCGACGACCACGTGGACGGCGGCGGGATCCAGCCGGGCGATCCCAATCCGATCAACCCCACCGACAACTTCCAGTGCACGAGCGGACAAGACGGATGCTCGGTAGGCAACTGCACATCGGCGAGTTGCACGAGCGGCAGCTGCACGGGCTCGACCGGTTGCACACAAATAAACTGCACTTTCGCCAACAGCTGCACACAAGGCGGGCAATGCACGCTCGGTGGCAGCTGCACGGCGGGCAGCGACTGCACCGCGGGCGATTGGTGCACCGGCGGTGGATTTGGGAGCGCGGGCTGCACCGGCGGCTCCAAGTGCACCAAGGGCGGCGGCTGCACGCAGGACGACAGCTGCACGTCGAATCCATTCGCGTGCACCTCGGGTACCGTCTGCACGGGCGGGCCGACCTGCACGAGCGGTGTGGACTGCACGTCGGGCTCCGAGTGCACGGGCGGAGACGTCTGCACGAGCGACGCGAGCTGCTCCATGGGCGGCTGCACCCAGGCGTCTGCCTGCACCGGCGGGCCGAGCTGCTCGTCCGGCGCCGCATGCACCTCCGGCCAGGGCAATCGAACATGCACGGAACTCGGTGGCTGCAGCGACGGCGCCTGCACGTCGGGCGGCGGCTGCTCGAGCCAGAGCTGCACAAACGCAAGCACGTGCTGGACGAACGCGCGCTGCCCGACTTCGGGAGACTGCACGCCCGCGACGTCTGGATCGATCGGCCTCGCCGTTCAGCCCTGTGTGAAACCGGGCGGGCCCATTGATGGTGTGATCCTGCAGCCGGTGGACGATTCCATCGCGTCGCTGCTGCGCACGGGCACCCACGGCGCGTGGAACTGCCTGCGCTCCGATTCGAGCCTCGCGAGCTGCGCGTGGCTCGTCTTGCTCGCGCCGGGGCTCTTCGGGTTCCGCCGAAAGGCGCTGCGCAGTCACGGCAACGCTGCCTGAGCAAACGAAAGGCACACTGACGCGAGGCGCTCCGTTGACGCGGAGTGCCCCGCCTTGCCAGACACACAACCCGACGGAGTCCCAAATTCGCGAGGAGCGCACGATGAACACAGGCTTTGCGACGCGTAGATACTCACTGACCATGCTGTGCGCCGCCGTAATCGGTGCGCTCTCCGCGGTGGCTGCCGCGGACTCGCCGGCGTCCGAAGCCTCTCGGCATATCGCGCGTCTCAGCACCGAGGGGATGATCGCCAAAGCGCGCAGCACCGATCGCATCGCCTCGTTCAGTGCGCTCGACGCGTACCTGGAAGCAACGGCGGTCACGCTCCGCTTGCGCGCGCAATCTCCTGGCCTCGGCGACCTCGGCTTCGAGGACGCCGGCGCAGCCCACGCCGCGACCGACGCGAGGATCCTGACTGCCGCGCTGCACGGGCTCGGCATCGACGCGCGCCTCGACGTGCGTCCCGATGGGTCCGGGCGCCCCGCCTACTTCCTCGACGCGGGCGAAGCACCCGACGCTGTCTCGATCAACTTTGGGAGCAGCCTGCGCGGCTGGCTCGACGCGCCGCTCAACTCCACGACGCTGCGGTCCTTCGGCGTCTCGTGGCAGGAAGTCATGGAGGAGCCGCAGTTCGCACAGATCATCGAGTCCATCGACGAGGACGCGCCCGTCGAGCCCGAGCCCGAGCCCGACACCCGTTCCTCGCTCTGCACGGTGGGAGACCAGGGCTGCTCCGATCAGCAGTGCACGGTCGCCGCCTGCACCAGCGGGAACTGCACGAATCAGGAAGGCTGCACCCTCGGAAACTGCACGAACAACTCGCCCTGCACCTCCGGGGATCAGTGCACCGGCGGAGATGGCTGCACCGGCGGCGCCGACTGCACCAACGGCGGGGAATGCACCGGCGGCGGCTTCGACCTGCACCCAGGGTGCACGTCCGGCTCGCTCTGCACCGGCGGAACCAGCTGCACCGCCAGCGGGAGTTGCACCGCCAACGCGCGGGCCTGCACCGAACACGGTGCCTGCACCGAGAGCGATGCCTGCACCCAGGGCGGTGCCTGCACCGACGGCACGCAATGCACCGGCGGAGAAGTCTGCACAGCCGGCTGGGGCTGCAGCGCCGGCGCCTCGTGCACCTTCGGTTCCTGCACCGGAAAGAACGGCTGCACCGACGCGTTCAAGTGCACCGACCGCGGCGAATGCACCGAGCGAGAAGGCTGCCACACCAGCGGGAACTGCCAGCCCACGCAGACCAGCGGCGGCATCGGTATCGCGGTGACACCCTGCGTCCAGCCGGTGGACCCGAGCGTCCCGGTCAAACAGCCCGGCGAACTGCTCCCCGGAGACTCGATCGCCTCGACCATCGGTCACGGGACCGGGTACGTCTGGAGCGAGTTGACCTCGGGCTCGCACACCGCCGGTTGCGTGTGGTTCCTCATCCTCGCGCCGGGCATGCTCGGCCTGCGACGCAAGCAACTCTCCTGATCGATCGCAGCACCCGGGGAGATTCCCATGACACACCGCGATCACGTTGATCAAGGCCCGGCTCCCGCACACGAATCGTCCGGCCCCGCCAAGTGGAGACTCGCCGTCGCGGCGGTCCTCGCGAGCGTCGCCATCGCGGATGCGCACCCGCTGCACGACGTGCGCTCCGGCATCGTGCTCCTGGTTTCTTCGCTCGCCGCGTGCGCAGTGCTGGGGATCGGGCGACCGATCTCTACCGGCCGACTGGCGTTCGGTGCGGGTACCACGGCGATCGCCGCGCTCCTCGCGATCGACCCGTGGATGACGCCCTTCCCGTTCGTCATCGCGTTGTTCACGGTCGGCGCGCCGGTCCGCCCGGGGAGTCACGCGTCGTGCATTCCGCTCTGCGCGGCGCTCGCGTCGATGTCGTTCGTGCTGCTGATCGATGCCAGCGGCCTGCTCTGGGGTTTGACATCTGAAGGCGCTTGGAGACTGACGTCGTTCGTCCAGAGCATCGCTGGCGTCGAAGAATCTGCTCGCCAGGGGCTGGCATACGCGCCATTTGTACCGCTCCTGCTCGCCGCTATGTGCTGGTGCGCGAACGCGGCGACCGAGCCCTGGGCGATGCAACGCAACACGCGCGCACTGCTGGTCTTCGGCGCGGGGTCCTTCGTGGCGCTTGCGTTCGGTCAGACCTTGCTCGCTGTGCTGCTCGCAGGGCTCGTGACGATCGGTCAGACGCCGTCGCCTCAGGTCAGGGCGGCGTCCGGTTGGCGAACAGCGGTCGTCGCGGCCATCGTCATCGCCGGCGGACCGCTCGCGCTCTGGCGCGCGTCGGCGGGCACATCCAGCGACGAAGCCCCTGCCGCGCCCACGCTCGCCGTGCTCGATGTCGGCATGCGTTCGCTCGACTTCCCGGGCCTCGAGAACCTCCAGGAGACCGTCACCGATGCGAACTTCGCGTCGTTCCTCTCGCTGGCCCAACGTGACGGCTGGCGGGTCGATCTGATCGACGAATCGATGCCCGAAGCGCAGCTGGCGCGAACCGACGTGCTGCTGGTCATCAACCTCGATCGATCGCTCGAGCCCGACGCGCTCGCGCGCGTCGAACGCTTTGTCGAATCGGGCGGGCGAGCGCTCGTCCTCGGAGACCACACCGACATCGGCGGCATCATGCGCCCGATGAACGAACTCCTGCGCGCCACGTCGATCCGGCTCCGTTTCGACTCCGCGATCCCGGACGATTCCCCGGGATGGCAGTGGCGAGGCGGCGTGCGGACCTCATTCGCGCCCGCCTTCGTGCATCGCAATAACAACGCGCTCGGCATCAGCGTGGGAGCCTCCATCGAAGCCGGCCTCGGTTCGCAGCCGCTGGTGATCGCCGACTACGGCTACGGCGACTGGGGAAACCCCGACTTCGGCATCTCGCGCCTCGGCGACATGCAATACAACGTCGGGGAACGACGCGGATCGCTCGTGCTCGTCGCGCGCGAAGGCGTCGGGCGCGGTGTCTACGAAGTTTGGGGAGACACCACCGGCTTCCAGTCCGGACCCATCGGTGCCACCGCGCGAGCGAGGCTTTCGGGGCTCCGCGACCTGGTCCGAAGCCAACCCTCCTCCAAAGTCCTGATCTCCTTCTCGCTTGGGCTCGCGATCGTGGTCTTCGCAGCGGTCTTGTCGCCGACGTGGCGGTACGCGGCCGTCGTCGGCATCGCGTGCGGCGGCACGATGGTCTCGCTCATGACGCGGGCAACCCACACCGAAGATGCGCTCGCTCCGCAATCGGAGCACGGTGCCGTGCTCGTCGCGTACGACAACTCTCACGCCCCGGCGTTCCCGCAGGTGGATCACGCGACCGGGCTCTCCGCGCTCACCGACCTGGTCCGCCGGCGCGGCGACCACCTGATCACCTTCGATTCCTTCCAGCAGCTCCTGCGCTCCGATCCCGCCGTCATCCTGCTCAACGAGCCGGCAAAGAACGTCTCTGCCGCCGTTCGGAAAGCGCTCATATCCCGCGTTGAAGACGGTGCCTTGCTCGTGGTCTCGGCGGGGCCGGACGGATCCACGAGACTCGCCGAACTGCTCGAACCGCTTGGCGCGAGCGTGCGTCCCGGTCATCTCGGGGTCGCGCACCGCGCACGCATCCAACGAGACGCGATCCACGTCCCGCAGTTCTCGGCGCAGGCTCCGCCCTCCCCGTCGCGGGGCGACCAGATCGATTCCGAGCCCGCCGAGTTCTTCACCCCGTACGACGCGGAGCTTGGGTTCCGGGATGCGCACGCGCTCGAACTCGACAAGCGTTGGTCGGTGCTCGTATCCGCGTGGGGTCACCCGCTGATCGCGCAGACGCAGCTCGGCGACGGACGCGTCGTGCTCATCGGCGACCCGCAGTTCCTCACGAAGGTCAACCTCGAAACCGGTTCCGGGTACGGAGCCAGGCTGGATGAACGCAATGCACGCTTCCTTCTCGCGCTTCTGGACTGATCGTGTGCGCGCCGGTCTCGGCGGTCCGCTGCTCGTCTGCGCGATCGCCTCTCAAGCGGCATTCCTCCTTGCGCTCGAAGAACGCACGTACTACATGCGCGAGGTCGCGGCCAACGAGCATCTCTCTTGGTACGCCTTGGCGGTCGTGCTCTCCGCGCTTGGGTTTGTCCTCGTGCCTCGCTGGAACCGAGCCGAGACGATCAACGCAGACGCGCCCCCGCGAGATGGCGCACCGCTGCGGATCGCGCTCGCGATCGGATGCGCCCTCGGCGCGGCGGGGCCGATCCCCATCGAACTCCGTGCCGCCCTGATCGGCGTCGCCTGCGCGCTGCTCGCGGGCGTCTTTCGAGCGATCCGTCCCTACGAGCGACCGCTCGTGATCGTCACGATGGGCGGGCTGTCGTGCATCCTGGCCTACGCCGTCGCGACGCATGTCGAAGCGCGCTTCGGAAACGGTTGGCACACCGGCTGGATCGTTGCGGGCGCCGTCCGCATGCTCGGCGGCGAGGCGTGGTCGGACGGCGCGCTCGCTTCGATCCGCCACGAGGGCACGACGCACCGCATCCTTGTAAGCCCGGACAAGTTCGGGATCGTTTACGCGTTCACGCTCGCCGCCGGAACAACCGTGGCCGGTGCGCTGCTGGGCCTTCCGCGGCGCGTGCTCGCGGGCGCGGCGCTCATGATCGCGCTCTTCTCCGCAGCGATCGGTCTTTGGGTGACGACGTCCTCCGTGATGCGTCCGATCCCGGCGAGCGCCTGGTGGACCGAGAGCTTCCTCGTCACGGCGTACGCACCGGTCGTCGCGATGGTCGGGCTCGTCTTCATGAACAGCATCCGTCGATCCGGTATAGGTCGTGGTTCTCCGCGAACCGCGGACTCGAGAATTCCCGGCGCGCTCGCGTCGGTCGCCGCACTGCTTCTCGCCACGGGCTGGCTCTGGGTAGACCCCGGCACTGCGAAGACCGGTCGCGTCGTTGTCGATGAGCACTTCAGCGCATGGGAACCCTCGGACGAACCGCTCACGACGGAACGGTTCGGCGTGCGCACCGTCTACGCGTACTTCAATCTCGTCAACGGTCTGGGACACCACTTCGACGTCGCCAGAAACTACGAGCCGATCACCGACGCAACACTCGAGAACGCGTCCGTGCTCATCCTGAAGACACCAACCTCGCCCTACCCGCAAGAGACCATCGATCGGATCGAAGCGTTCGTCAGGGACGGCGGCGGGCTCTGGATGATCGGTGACCACACCGACGTCTTCGGGATGACGACCCACCTCCGCCCCGTCGCCGAGCGGTTCGGGCTGCGCCTTGACGACAACGCGGTGCTCGACGTCCAGGCCAATCGCCAGCTCTACGAGCCGGAGCCCTGGGCGCATCCGGTCGCCAGGCACATGCCACGTTTCATCTGGATGACCGGGCACTCCGTCTCGGCCCCGATGTGGTCCCGAGACGCGATCCGACGCGGTTGGCTGCTGTGCGACAACTCGGACCACTCCGCGAACACCGGCTTCGGCGACTTCGCCCCGCAACTCGACGAGCGGATCGGTCAAGTCACCCAGTGCGTCGCGATGCCCTTCGGAAACGGACGAGTGGCCTACTGGTCGGACAGCACGGTCTTCTCAAACTTCGGCGTCTTCATGCCCGGCAAGTTCGAGATCGCCGTCGGCACTGTTGACTACCTCAGCCGGTCGGAGTGGTCACCGTGGCTGCGTTGGCTCCTGCTCGGTTCCGGTGCGCTGCTCGCACTCGTCGCGGTGGGCGTTGGCCGCACCACGCCCATCGGCGCGACAGACGTCGCGCTCGGTTGTCTCGGCGCGTCTGCCGGGATCTGGCTCGCCGCGTGGACGAGCAGCGTGTGGTATCCCCCGCACGAGCCCGAGCGCCCGTTCGATGAGGCCGCGTTCGTGGAGTTCGCCGAGCACCCGGTGCAGCAGCCCGTGCTCACAACGTTCCAAGAAGCCCGCGTGGGGAACTACCTGCAGGCATTCATCGCCATGCAGCGCGTCGGCCTGCGCCCGCGTTTCGTGAGCGAACTCGCCGCCCTGCGAGATGACGTCCGGCTGATCATGGTGGCGCGCGGCGCGGGGCGCGACTGCACGACGCACGACGTGGAACTGCTGTCAGAAAGGGTGCGCGCCGGCGCACATCTGGTTTGGCTCGACTTCGGAGCCGCGCCCTCCACCACCCGGCTCGCCGCACAAGAGATCTTCGACCTGCAGATCGTCTCGCCGCCCGCCATCGCGCAACCCGAAGCGGATTCGTCCGGCAGTGATCTCGTCTCGATGCTCGCGGGATCACCCGCCGGGGGGCCGGTGCTCGTCGATTCCACCGGCGACAGCCTCGGCGCGCAGGCTCTCACGGCCTGCTTCACCGCGACACCAACGCACGACACGAACGCACAGACGATCCTCCACCTCCGCGACCACCCGGACCTCGCGGCGGGAGTCTCGTTCCGCCACGGCAACGGGCGCGTCACCATGCTCGGCACCACGCAGGCTTTCAGCGATGCCGGGATCGGATACTCCTCCGGAGTCCCCAACAGCCGCCAACTCCGCACACTCCAGGAACTCTTCGCGGTGCTCGAGCACCAGGAACCGACTTCATCACCCATTCCGTGAGCGGTGTGCCTCGCGCGATCCGCGTACAACTTGGCTTCCACACCGGCGGCTTCCGGCGCGCGTGAGCTTCTGGTTCCGCGCCGAATCTGATCGTTGCTCGCTGGACACCGTCAGCCTCGCTCTGTTGACAAACGGGCCAGACCGCGCCAACACAAACCCCGAGCCCCCAGCCGCGAGAGCTCCGAATCAGCGTTTGAGGCCCTCAGGACCCCTGCGGCACTCGATTTCGCCGCTCGTTGACCACCACAGTCACGCCGCCCAAATTGCACCCGGGACATCACGCAGCCACACGCGGCAGTCACTCACGAACTGAATCAGCGTGACGATGCTCGCCTCGTCAGCGGCGCAGAAACACGAGGTCACGATTGACGGCATCGCACAAGGGCGATACTCTCTGGACATCAGTGAGACTGAGACTCAGTCTCAACAAATCTCCAGGGAGGAGTTCAGATGTTTCGAGCAAGTGTTTTCTTTGTGGTTCCGTCGCTTCTCGTCGCCGCTTCAGCGACCAGCACGGCGAGCGTCCTGAGCGTCAACTTCGTCGGCGACCTCACCAGCTACACGGGGCCGGCGAGTCAGGATCCGTTCAACCCCGCGACCCCGCTCGGGGGAGCGATCGCTGCCAACGGCGACCTCGCGAAGTTCGACGGTCAGTTCGTTGTGAACAACTTCGATCCCACGATCCCCGGGACGCAGACTTTCACCTTTGGGCCGGGATCCGGCAGCGATCCGAACGTGCAGTTCTTCCTGCACACGCCGATTCTCGAACGAGTTGAAGCGCTCACGACGCGCCTCGCCTCAACCAACTCGCAAGACGTCCCAGTCAACACCAAGATCTTGCTGCCGCGAACAGTCAACAGCACGACGACCGATGAGGTTGGCGTGACAACCACCGGCTTCTTCGGCACCGGTACACTGACGGTCGTCGATGGCGTTCCCACGAGCTTCTCGTACAACCAAGGTGCGGACACGCTCCAGTCCTTCGACTTCCGCTTCAACCCGCTCAGCCTCGAGGACCTCTCGGTGACGTCGGGCTCGACCTTCACCCAGACCGGCACCTTTGACCTCGACACACCCGGTGGCGCTGACGAAGCGATCTATGGCTACAACACGCCGCTCTCGGCTTTCCCGAGCAGCACCGTGCTCGACACCACCGTCGGACGCATCCGAGACGAGCTCGCGATCGGAGCGATCCTCGACACGCGGGAGTCGTCGGGCGGCGTGCCCATCGCCGATCCGTTCGCTGACTTCTCGGGCACCTGGTTCCAGTACGAGGCTCTGGGCACCACGGCGTCCGTCGAGGTCGTGCCGTCTCCGGGCGCGGCTGGTGTCTCGATGATTGCCGCCGCGGCGTGCATTCGCCGTCGTCGTCATAACTGAACAATGACGCCTCGATGAGGAGAGAGGGGATCCCACACCCCACGATCCGCGTGGGTAGCATCGAGATCCACGCGCCTCATCCCCGTGCTCGGCTTCCAACGGAGTCGAGCACGATTCGATCGACGTACGAACCGGAGCCCTGTCGGTGCTCGGACGTGGATGCATGTGGGCGAAATGGACGCGCAGGAATCAAGGTCATCTCCTTCATCTTCAACAGACTCGGCTTCGAGCCCGGGTGATCTCCGGTACCGTCGCCCGGAACACGCGAACGGCTCTGTAGATTTTCTGGCGTTCCGATCAACGCCCGAAAAGCCACGCGTCCGCGAACTTCACGCCCCGCGTGACACGCTCGCTCTCACGCAGATCACCCCGATGAACATCGGGGTTTCGGACCTCGCAAACCGATTCCGGCCCCCGATTGCGCTGGCCCGCCGAGCCTCCGCGGCTATCCTTGACATGCCCTTGGAGGGGTACGGAGACACGCCATGAAGAGCACGACCATCGTCGCGGCACTCGCCGCAGCCGCACTCACCGCCACTGCCACCGCCTTCGACTTCGATGAGCTCGTGGACGGCGACCTCTCGAACGTCAACAGCACGCCCACGCCCTTCCTCGCGGACGTCGGCACCAACACCATCCGCCTCCAGGTCGTGGACTCCAACCTGCCCTCCGGCGACCTCGACTTCTTCAGCGTCGAAATCCCCTCGGGCCTCCAACTCGACGCCATCCGACTCATCGAACTCGATGCCGGCGTCAACGGCGACGACGTCGCGTTCATCGCCGCCCAGCTCGGCCCCATCTTCACCGTCGATCCGGCCGAGCCCGATCCCGGTGAGCTCCTCGGGTTCATCCTTACCCAGCAGTCCTTCGTCGGGCAGGACATCCTCCCGCTTCTCGGCGGAGACTCCCCCACCACCGAGACGCTCTCGTTCTGGGTGCAGCAGACCGGCATCGATCTCACCACCATCGGACTCGCGTTCGACGTCAGCGTCCCGACGCCCGGCGCGGTCGCGCTTGCCGGCATCGCGGGCGTGATGGCCTCGCGACGCCGACGCGCCTGATCCCGCCGTCCTGCGCGCACACCATTAGAGATCAGCGAGCAGCGGGAACCGGCTGTCCATGAAGGGACGTCGCGAACACGCGCTATCCCGTTGACTGCATCGCCGCCGCGAGCCCGTTGATCACCGCGAATATCGCTGGACGTAGCTCGTCCGCCCGCCCCGCCCGCGCCCGCGACATCAGCTCCACCTGCATCAGGTTGAGCACGTCCGTCCACGGGTTGCGCGACGCGATCGCCCGCGCGATCACCGGCTCGTTCTCGAGCAGTTCGGACTGCCCGGTGATGCGAAGAATCGCCCGGCGCGCCAGATCGAAGTCGAGCGCGATGCGCTCGTGGAACACACCGCCATCGGGGTGTTCGTGCGCATAGAAGCGTGCGATCGGCAACCGGGCCCGCGCCATTTCGCGCTGCGCGTTATCGATCGCCGTCCCGAAGAAGGCCCACGAGCGGTACAACTCCGCGCACCGCTCGAGCGTCGCGTCCTCCGCCTCGGCGAGCACACCCCCCATCCCGTACCAGCCCGGCACGAGATACCGCATCTGGATCCACGCGAACCCCCACGGGATCGCGCGCAGATTCTCGAACTCGAGCCGGCTGCCAGCGCGCATCACCGGGCGCGAGGCGATCGGCAACCCGCCGACGTGCGTCACCGGGCTCACAAAGGTGAACCACGACCAGAACTCGTCGCCGTCGATCAAGCCCCGATATGCACGCATCGAGCGTTCGGCAAAGCCGCGCACGAGCGCAAACCGATCGTCCTGCTCTTCCCCCGCCGCGCCGCCCGACGCACCTTCGATCACGGCGCCGATGATCTGTTCGAGATGCCGGCGTGCGATCGCGGGCAACGCATAGCGGAACGAGATCACCTCGCCCTGTTCGGTGAAGCGGATGCGTCCGTTCAGGCTCGACGGCGGCGCCGAGAGGATCGCACGGTTCGCGCGTCCGCCGCCGCGCCCGACTGTCCCGCCGCGCCCGTGGAACAGACGGAACGCTACGCCGTGACGCTCACAAAGACCCGCGAGCGATCGCTGCGCTTCGTGCAGCGCGACGTTGGCCATCAAGTACCCGCCGTCCTTGTTCGAATCGGAGTACCCGAGCATCAGCTCCTGGAACGCGTCCGCGTCCACGCCCTCGGCCCGCGCGCGCGATTCGAGAACCTCGCGGTACATCGGGTCTGAAAACAGCTCTTCGAGCACCTCCGCGCCGCGGTCCAGATCGTCCACCGTCTCCAGCAGCGGCACCACATCGAGATCCGATTCGTACCCGCCGCCCTCCCGACGCCGGAACAGGCCGGCCTCTTTGAATAGCAGCAACACCTCCAGCATGTCGCTCACGTCGTGCGTCATCGACACGATGTACGTGCGGACCGCGTTCGGTTCGCGCGTGCGCACGCCACGCACCACTGTCAGCACGTCCAGCACCTCGCGCTTCTGCTCCGAGAGCTCCGCCCACGCCGAGACCAGCGGCCTCGGCTGCGCGAGCTCCGCACGCAGCACGTCGCAGCGCCCCGCCTCGTCGAGATCCGCGTATCCCTCGTGTACGCCGGCCCGCTGCAGCAACTCGCCGACCGCGTGCTCGTGGACCTTCGAATGCTGGCGGATATCCATCGTGGCGAGGTGGAACCCAAACGTGCGCACACGGTGGATCAGCTCGCCCAGCAGGCCCGCGTGCGCGCTCTCCCGAGCGCCCGCCGCGTCGAGTGCGTCGCGCAGCTGCAGCAGCTCACGCAGCATCTCCGACGAGGTGTACGCCTCGTCCCGCGCCAACCGCTCGCGCATCTGCATCACGCGCACGCGCATCGGCTCGCGCGTTGTGTGCACCAGTTCCTGGTCTTCCGGCGCAAAGCGCTCCGCCCAGCGCTCGTTCTCTGCAAGAATCTCCGGTTCAATCACCGTGCGCCTGTCGGAGACGCTCAGTTCGTGACGCAGCCGGAGCAGGTCCTCGCCGTAGCGCGCGACCGCCGCGGCCCGCAGCATCGACAGCGCCTCGCGCGTCACCCGGTGCGTCACCTTCGGGTTCCCGTCCCGATCGCCGCCGATCCACGTGCGGTAGCGCACCAGCGGCGACAGCTCCGCCATCGACACCGCACCCGACCCGTCCGGGTACGACGCCCGCAGCGCTTCGATCGTGTCGCGCGCGAGCGCCGGCACCGCATCCCAGATCGATGTCGATAGGAAGAACAGACCGTTGCGCACCTCGTCGAGCACCTCAAGCCGCTTGGCGCGCACTTCGTCGGTCAGCAGCATCAGCTCGATGATCTGGTGCAGCCTCGAATCCGCTTGCGCCACCTCGATCGGCGTCGCGCGCGGATCTCGCGCACACTCCACGGCCTCCGCCACCTCGTGCTGCTTGTAGAGCACCGTCCGCCGCCTCGCTTCGGTCGGATGCGCTGTCAGCGTCGGCTGGATATCCAGGCCCCCGAGCAACCTCATCGCCTGATCGAACGCCACGCCGCGCGATGACAACTCCCGTACCGCGTCCGCGATCGACTCTGGCTTGGGCCGATCGGGCGTCGCGGCGCGTTCGCGCTCGCGGTTCACCCGAGCGATGTTGATCTGCTCCGCCTTGTTGAGCAGATGGAACCGGACGGTCAGATACCGCGTCGCCGCGAGGATCTCCTCGTCCGACAGCCCGCGCACACGCTCCCGGGCTTCGCCGAGGTGATCGTCACCCCGCTTGCAGACCGAGGCGAGCTCGTGCGCCAGCGTTTTGCCCGCCTCGAACGGGCCGAGCGCCTGTTCGTCGAGCACCCCGGTCAGCAATGCGTAGTCGTCATGCATGCGTCGTTGATACCGCGCGCCGCGCCCACGGGCAACGCTTATACGTCGCGTTTGATGACGACCGCGGTCTCATCGTCCTGCGCGGGCATCCCGCGCGTGTGCGATTCGAGCAACCCGCGGAGCGACGTGAGGATCTCGTCCGCCGACTTGTGCATCACCGTGCGCACGTGCTCGTACACGCTCTTGTGCCCGAGCATTACCCCCTCGGGGTTCTGCGCCTCGTAGTACCCGTCCGACAGCAGGATGAACACGTCGCCCGGATCGAACCGATACGGCTCGCGGTCGTCCGCGATCAGCTCGTCGTCGATCCCCAGCGGCATCGCGTTCGCGTTCAGTTCTTCCTCGTCCAGCGGCTCGTCCGAGCCCGCTTTCAGAAACAGCAGCGGTGCCTGACCCGCGGAGATCCAGCGCATCTCGTGACGCACCAGGTCGAGCTGCCCGATGAACGCCGTCACAAACCGACCGATCGGCAGGTCCCGGCACAGCTGGACGTTCACCTCGCGCGCGATGCGGCCGGGCGGCGCCGACAGCCGGCAACCCACGCGGATCATCGCCAGCACCTGCGTCACCGACAGCGCCGGCCCGATGCCGTGCCCCGTCGCGTCGCCCATGAACACCAGCCCGTCGATCGACGTGCCCTCGGGCGTCGCGATGTCCTCCTCGCGCAGGTCGATGATGTCGAACGCGTCACCGCCCGTCTCGTCCGCCGGCCTCGTCTGCCCGGCCACGGAGTACCCGGGGAAGTCCGGCAGCGACGACGGCAACGCCGACTGCTGGATCCGCCGCGCGAGATTGATGTCGCGCTCGTACTTCTGCTTCTGCAGTTCCGCGTCCATGAGCGACGCGCGCCGCAACGCGACCGCCGCCTGGTCGGCCATGTGCTGGGCGATCTGCTCGTCCGTCTCTTCGAAGACCGCCTCTGTCGCGCCGCGCTTGTTGAGCACCTGCGCCACGCCGACCAGTTCGTTGTCGTAGTCGAGCAGCGGGATCGTCAGGATGCAGCGCGTGCGATACCCCGTCGATCGGTCCACCGACTGGTTGAACCGCTCGTCGGAGTACGCGTCGGGGATGTTGACGATCTTCTTGCTCTTGCCCGCCTCGCCGATGAGCCCGAGATCCGCCGGCAGCCGCAGATCCGTCGGCAGACCGTGAGCGCTGGTCGCGAAGAACTCGTGCGTCTCGCGGTCGTACTGGAAGACCGAGGCGCGATCGGCCTCCAGCGTGTCGCGCAGCGCATCGATGATCGCGCCGAGCACCTCGTCGAGGTCTCGCGTCGAGGCGAGCCGCCTCGCGACGTCCAGGATCTTCTCGTACGTGTGGCGCTCGATCTCGTCCGCCCGTCCCACGTCCGCGATCGCGGAAACGCCCGCGACCGACGCGCTCATGTCAACGTCCAGCATCACACGCCTCCGCGATCGATGCACGGGGGGCGTACGGCAGACCGCGCGCTCCGGCGACGATCACGCCCAACTCCAGTGTACGGTTAGATTGCCAACTTCCAAATGCGTCGAGCGGACCGCCCGATCCCGTTCACTCGCCCGTGTCGAACAACGCCGCCACGAACGCGTCCGGGTCGAACGCCTCGAGATCACCGATCGACTCGCCGACCCCGACGAGTTTGACGGGGATCGAAGCCGCACGCTGCACCGCGATGACCACGCCGCCCCGCGCCGTGCCGTCGAGCTTTGAAAGGACGATGCCCGTCGGCTCGATCGCCTCGCCGAACGCCTCCGCCTGGCGGACCGCGTTCTGCCCAGTCGTCGCGTCGAGGACCAGCAGCGTCTCGTGCGGTGCCCCCTCGATCCGCTTCGCGACCACGTTGCGGATCTTCGCCAGTTCGTCCATCAGCGGGCGCTGCGTCTGTAAACGCCCCGCGGTGTCGACGATCAGCACGTCCACCCCGCGCGCCATCGCCGCGTCGCACCCGTCGAACACCACCGCCGCCGGATCGCCCCCCTGCTGCCCTTTGATCAGCGGCACGCCCAGTCGCTCCGACCACACCTCCAGCTGACGAACCGCGCCCGCCCGAAACGTGTCGCCGGCGCACAACATCACGCTGCGCCCTTCGTCCTTCAGCCGCTGCGCGAGCTTCGCGATCGACGTCGTCTTCCCCGCGCCGTTCACGCCCGCAACGAGAATCACGCTCGGCGTCCCCGCCGGCGCGGAGAGATTCAGCGATCGATCCTGCTCGGGCCACATCGACGCGAGCCGTGCGCGCAGGAACGGCACGACATCCTCCCCGCGTTCGATCTCTTTCGACTTGTACGCCGCGCGAAGACCCTCGACGAGATCGCGCGTCGCGGGCACGCCGACGTCCGCCTGGATGAGCGCACGTTCGATCTCGCGGATCAGCGCATCGTCGAGCGTGCGCCCGCGCACGAGGCCGACGATCGGATCGACCAGCGCCTGCCGAGTCTTCTCGAGCCCCGAGCGGAACTTCTTGACGACGGATCGCAGCAGCGCCACGCTCAGCCCTCCCCGCTCGGCTGCGTCGTCGCCGGCGCGTGCGCACGCATAATCTTGTCGAGCACGCCGTTGACAAACGCCGACGACTTGTCCGTCGAGTAGCGCTTGGCGATCTCGATCCACTCGTTGATCACGACTTTCGCGGGCGCATCGCCGCTGACGATCTCGGCGTGCGCGAGCCTCAGGATGCAGCGATCGACCGCCGGCTGGCGGTGCGTTGGCCACGCGGGCGCGAGCCGGCGCACTTCGTCATCGGCGCCCGCCCGCGCCGAGTACGCCGCGCGCGCCAGTTCCATCGCCGCGTCGATCGCGCCGTCGTCCACGCGCTTCGAGAGCCGAAGGGAACGTTCCTCTTCCGCGTCATCATCGTCAAGGTCCGCGCGCGCCGCGTCGAGCAGCCACTGCGTGATCGTAGGAACGTCGTCTTCGCCCCGCTGATCGAGCTGGAAGAGCGCGAGCAGCGCGAGCGTGCGGATATCCCGTGCCGTCGCCACCTCAGCGCTCCCTCGCATCGATCGCGCGCAGCGCGCCGATCGTGTCCAGCGCCGCCTCCATCGCCTCGGCGCCCTTGTTCCCGACGGCGCCGCCCGCCCGGGCCTCGGCCTGTTCCGCGTCGTTCGCCGTGATCACCCCGAACGCCACCGGCACACCGGTGCGCACCGTAATCGCACTGAGCGCTGTCGCCACGCTCGTGTTGATGTGCTGGTCGTGCGTGGTCTCGCCGCGGATCACGCACCCGATCGCGACGACCGCGGCGTCGGTCGATCGCGCGCGCCGTTCCGCGAACGCCGCCGAAGCCGCCGGCAGCTCGAACGCGCCGGGCACCCCCACCTCGACCAGCTTCGACCCCCTCGGCGCGCGTCGCTCGAACGCCTCGACCGCGCCGTCGCGCAGCCTCGACGTGATCCACTCGTTGTACGCGCTCACCACGAGGCACACGCGCACGGCACGCGCGGGCTCGGGGGGCGAGAGTCGGGTCACGGTTCGGGGCGGCTCGGGCATGGCCCGGACTATAGAACCCACGCCGCCCCGGTAGCATGGCGGCATGGCTTCCGCGCTGGCGCGACTCTCACCGGTGCTCCATCTCACGCGCGTCACGTCGGCGTTCGCGGCCGTCGGCAACGTCTGGTTCGCGATCCTCTGGAGTTCAGCCGTCGCTCGTGAGCCCGCCTCCGACATGCCACCCTTCTCCGACCGCCCCCTCTGGCTTCTGCTCTCGGGGGGTGCGCTGCTCGGCATCGGGCTCTACGCCTTCGCCATGGCCCTCAACGACACCCTCGACCATCGACGCGATCGCTCCCTCCACCCCGACCGCCCGCTGGTCCGCGGCGCGATCAGCCCCGATGCCGGCGTCGTCATCGCCGTCACCGCGCTCCTCGCCGGGCTCGTCGGCGCCACGACCCTCGGCATGCCGTGTGTGCTGCTGACGCTCCTCGTCGCCGGCTCGATCCTCTTTTACACCGTCGTCGCCCGCTTCTTCCCCTCCTTCGGGCTGGTGCTCCTGAGCCTGATCTACGGCGCGCACATGGTCGCGCCCAACGTCTACCTCGCCTTCGTCTGGCCCGTCTTCCTCGTGATGACGCACGCGCTGCTCGTCGGCGGTGCCTCGCACCTGCTCGCGAACAAACGCCCGCAGCTCGCGCTCTCGGCGCGCGCCGGTGCCGCCGTCGGATGGGGGTTCTGGTGCGCCGTGCTCCTCGCGATCGGCACGCACCGCACCGGGTCGCTCTGGCCCGACTGGGTCCCGCTGCAGGCTGGGCTCGGCGCGCTCACGCTCGCGGCGCTCTTCGTTGTCTTCGCCTGGCAGAAGATCCGGCGCGCCGGTTCCGGCGCCAAGGCCGCCGCCAAGCTCGAACGCTACGGCGCGTGGTGGCTCAGCCTGTACGGCGTCGTCTGGCTCGCCGCCGTCGGCGCGTGGGACGAAGCCACCACCATGGGCGTGCTCGCGCTCGTCGGGTTCATCGGGATGACCGCGCTCCGCGAGGTCTACGGGCTCATCGAGCAGCCCGTCGGGTTCCGCCGCTAGACGATCCCCAGCGCGTAAAAGATCGACGTGAAGAGCAGGTCCGCGACCACGACCGCGACGACCGATTCGACAACGGTGGACGTCGTCGCGTTGCCGACCCCCGCCGCGCCCCCGGTCACGCTCAGACCGTTGCGGCACGCGATCAGCCCGATCAGCAGCCCGAAGACGCCCGCCTTGAAGATGCCCGTCAGGAAGTCACGCGGGTCCACCTGCGCAATCGTGTTCGCGAAGTATGTCTCGTACGGGATCTCGAGCACCAGCTTGCTCAGCATCGCCGCCGACCCGATCGCCACCGCGTCCGCGATCGTCGCCAGGCACAGCAGCGAGATGATCGTCGCGATCACGCGCGGCACGACGAGGAACCGCACCGGATTCAGCGCGTGCGCCTCGAGCGCCTCGATCTCTTCGCCCACAACCATCGTGCCGATCTCCGCGGCGATCGCCGCGCCGGCAAACCCCACCATCACGATCGCCGCGATCAGCGGGCCGAGCTCACGCAGCACCGCGACGGCCACGATGTTGGGCACCCGCTCGACCTGCCCGAGCGTCTCGAGCGGCGGCGCCATGTTGAGCGCCAAGATCACGCCGATCGCCGACGACACCAGCGACACGATGAAGATCGACTTCACGCCGATCCGCACGAGCTGCGCGATGATCGCGACGCGTCCGACGCGCACCTTGCGATCGAAGAGCGCACGCACAACCCACGAGAACGTATCCCACAGCAGCCACCACACCGCGCCGACGTGCGCCACGTTCTCGATCGCTCGTTCACCGATCGACGCGACCGTGCGCAGCCCTCTCGGCGCGCCGTCTTGTTCACCTTCGCTGGGCATCCGCGCAGTCTACCGCGGATCGAGGCGGCTCAGCCCGCCGAGACCTCGTCCACCGTGTCCACGATGCGGAAGACACGGTCCAGACGCGCGATCTCGAAGATCGAACGCACCTTGTC
Source organism: Planctomycetota bacterium (assembly GCA_039182735.1). Classification (GTDB taxonomy): domain Bacteria; phylum Planctomycetota; class Phycisphaerae; order Phycisphaerales; family UBA1924; genus JBCDCB01. The sequence continues at coordinate 13,705 of JBCDCB010000031.1, read as the reverse complement.
CTGCATCCCCGCCAGCACGAGGTCGGTGGACTGCTTGCGCGCGATCTGCATCCCCTCGACGAGCGTCGCCACGCCCGACGAATCCATATACGGCACCTCGCACAGATCGACCACCACGCGCGACGGCTTCGCACGCATGAGGTCCTTGATCGACACCTGCAGCTCGCGCGAGGTGCTCAGATCAACATCCCCGACCGGGCGGAGCAGCACGTACGTTTCGCTCTGTTCGACGTGAACGTCCATAGGTTCAGTCTCGGATCTGCGACTCCTCGCCGCCAAGCAGTTTCGAAAGAATAAGGCGCATCCCGTCGCCCTGCCGACGCTGGTACTCCGTCCGGTCCATCACCTGCTTGATGATGTACACACCCAGCCCGCCCGGCTTCACATCCTCGAGGTCGCGGCCCTTGATCTTCTCCGGGTCCACCTGCTTCGCCTCGTCGTCGATCACGACCGTCAGACCGGCGGGCGTCCCGTTGTCCCCCGGGATGGGCCACAGGCGGATCCAGATCCGACCGTCCGACCGCTGCTCGTACCCGTGACGGATCACGTTGCACAGCGCCTCGTCTACCGCGAGCGCCATCTGCCCGCAGGTCTTGTCGTCGAACCCGACCCGCTTGGCGATCGACGACACCAGGTCCCGCGCTCCGCTGAGGTACCTCGGCTGGCTCAGCAACTCGACCGTCACATGGGCGCTGTCGTCCGACGGGACGCTCATCGTGGCGAGATCGGCTGGCTTGAGGGACTGGCTCGGCATCACACCTGAACGCTCGCGAATGATCGTGCTCACGCACCAAAGATCGACCCGGGGCCCGTTCCAGCGTGAGGGTTTCCCCGGACCGGTCGCGGATCCTAGGGGTTCGGGCGATCCCCCGCACCCGCCGGCAGATTCTCCCGGACTCGGGCCTCCCAGCGCGCGATCGCCGCCACCCGATCCCGCTCAGGATCCTGATACCGATATCCCAGAGTCGTCCCGGTGATCCGGTAGAGCGATTCCTGCGCCACCATCCGCACCGCCGGGTCGCGGCTGTCGAGCATCTCGACGAGCTGCGGGACCGAGGCCTCATCACGCTGCTCCGCCGCCGCCGCCGCCGCGAGCATCCGCTCCGCCGGGCTCGGGGAATCGAACCCCGCCTCTTCCGGCGGCAGCGAGCAGGCGCCCGCGCCCGCCGCACCCAGCAACCCGATCGCGATGGTGAGATTCGTGCGCATGGGCGGATCCTACCGCGTCGCCCCCTTGCCGGACGCGCACCCCGCGCAGTACAACCCGACATGCCCGAGGCAACAACGCCAAACGCCGACGCGCTCCCGCACGACGAGGTCATCCCCGTCCTCGACTTCGGCTCGCAGTACGTACAGCTCATCTGCCGGCGGATCCGAGAAGCCGGCGCCTTCGCCATCCTCGTCCGCCCAGACATCTCGCTCGACGAGCTCCGTGCGATGAAGCCCAAGGGCATCGTCCTTTCAGGAGGGCCATCCAGCGTCTACGTCGAACGCGCCCCCACCCCCGATCCGAACCTCCTCGACATCGGCGTCCCCATCCTCGGCATCTGCTACGGCATGCAGGTCGCCAGCCGACTCCTCGGCTCGCACGTCGAGCCCGCCGAGTCCCGCGAGTTTGGACGCCGACACCTCAGCGTGCTCGTGCCCTCCTCCGAGCCGGGGCTCTTCCGAGGCGTGCCCGAGACCACCACCGTCTGGATGAGCCACGGCGACCAGATCCGCGATGTCGCCGACCAGTTCTACACCCTCGCCAGCACGCCCACCTGCCCGCACGCAGCCATCCGCCATAAGGACATGCCGCTCTTGGGCGTGCAGTTTCATCCCGAGGTCACCCACACGCCCCACGGCGTGGACATGCTCCGCAACTTCATTTACGACGTCTGCGGCTGCCGCGACACCTGGCGCATGAGCGACTTCGTAGACACCGCAGCCCAGCGCGTGCGCGAACAGGTCGGCGACGCCCGCGCCATCTGCGGGCTCTCCGGCGGGGTCGATTCCTCCGTCGCCGCGGCGCTCATCCACAAAGCCATCGGCGACCGCCTCACCTGTGTCTTCGTGGACAACGGACTCCTTCGCAAGAACGAGCGAGACTTCGTCGAAGCCACCTTCCGCGACCACTTCGATATCGACCTGCGTGTCATCGACGCGAGCGACGCCTTCCTCTCTGACCTCGCCGGCATCAACGACCCGCAAGAGAAACGCCGGCGCATCGGGCACCGCTTCATCGAGGTTTTCAAAGACGCCGCCGAGGACATCGACGATGCGCGTTTCCTCGTGCAGGGCACGCTCTATCCCGACGTGATCGAGTCCGGGCACGGGCACAGCGGCGCCGCCGCCAACATCAAGCTCCACCACAACGTTGGCGGGCTCCCAGATGAACTCGGGTTCGAGCTGGTCGAACCCCTGCGCGACCTCTTCAAAGATGAGGTCCGCAAGCTCGGCGAAGTGCTCGGGCTCCCGGACGCCATGGTCTGGCGTCACCCCTTCCCGGGCCCCGGGCTCGCCGTCCGCGTGCTCGGTGAGGTCACGCGCGACAAGCTCGACGTGCTCCGCGAAGCCGACGCGATCTTCCAGGAAGAGCTCGTCGCCAGCGGCTACGACCGCAAGACGAGCCAGGCCTTCACCGTGCTGCTACCCGTGCAATCCGTGGGCGTGATGGGCGACGGGCGCACCTACGAGAACGTCGCCGCCATCCGCGCCGTCGAGACCAGCGACTTCATGACCGCCGACTGGGCCCACCTCCCGCACGAGCTGCTCTCGACGGTCTCAAGCCGCATCATCAACGAGGTCCGCGGCATCAACCGCGTCGTCTACGACATCTCCAGCAAACCCCCCGCGACGATCGAGTGGGAGTAGCCGGCCACCCCGCTTTGGTCGATAATCCCACGATGATCCAGCGCTCTTCACTCCAGATCGACGGACTCGACGCCAACGTGCGAGCTCGTTTCGAGCGTGAAGCGATGCGATTGAATCTCTCGCTCGCCGCGTACTTGGAGTTCCTGATGATGCGCCAGGCTCATGACGTAGATGCCGAGCGTCTCGATGAGCATGTCGAAGAGGTGTTCGGCAAGTTCGGCTCGACGATGCGGAAGCTCGCCGAGTGACCGGTTCGTCGCCCCGGTTTCTTTCCGTTGACGATGTGCTGCGTCTCCACCGAATCGCAATCGCCGATCAGGGCGGTGACCCGGGGATCCGCGACCGCGGGCTGCTCGAATCTGCGCTCGCACAACCCACGCAACAAATCGCAGGTCAATACACGCACGATGATATCCCTTCCATGGCCGCCGCGTACCTGTATCACCTGTGTCGCAATCACCCGTTCGTCGATGGCAACAAACGCGCCGGACTCGCGGCCTCGATCGCGTTCCTCATCGACAACGATTACCACATAAGTGCTTCGCATCAAGAAGTTGAACGAGCCGTGTTGTCCACCGCCGATGGCTCATGGAGCAAAGAGCGACTGACGCTTTGGATGCGAAACTGCACAACTCATCGAGGTGAACGGGCATGACAAGTGACACTCTCGTCCGCGTCGATCTCGCCGAGCGCTCGTACGACGTGCTCGTTGCCAGCGGTCTGCTCGACGACCTGGGCACGCACGTGCAGCACACGCTCAACACGACGACCGCCCGCTGTTTCCTCGCAATCGACGACGGGCTGCCGGACAACACCGTCGCGAAGGCGAACGCCTCGCTCCGCGACGCCGGCTACACGGTCACACGCAGCCGACTGCGTGCCAGCGAACGCGAGAAGTCCCTCGATGTTGTCGGCAGCCTCCTCCACGACCTCGCGGCATCACGCCATGAACGGCGCGACCCCGTCGTCGCGCTCGGCGGTGGGATCGTCGGCGACGTCGCGGGTTTCGCCGCCGCCGCCTACCGGCGCGGCGTCCCCGTCATCCAGTGCCCGACCACGCTCCTTTCGATGGTCGATGCCTCTGTCGGCGGAAAGACCGGCGTCAACCTGCTCGTCCGCGACGGTGCCGGCAACGAACGTCTCGCCAAGAACATGGCCGGCGCGTTCTGGCAGCCTGCGCTCGTCCTCGCCGACGTCGGCACGCTCCGCTCGCTCGACGATCGCACCCTCCGCAGCGGGCTTGCCGAGTGTCTCAAGCATGGCATGCTCTCCGCCGGTGTGCGCACGCCCACGAACGATCCCGTCGATCCCGATCTCTTCGACTGGACCGCCGAACACATCGATCGGTTCATGTCGTGCGACGAACCGCTCCTCGCCGAACTCGTGCGACGCAACGTCGCCGTCAAAGCAGCCGTCGTCGCGGGCGACGAACGCGAGCGCAACACGGGCAGCGGCGGGCGCGCACTGCTCAACCTCGGGCACACCTTTGCGCACGCCATCGAGACGCTGCAAGAACTCAGCCCGACGAGTAATCCTGACGACTCGCCGCTCACGCACGGCGAGGCGGTGCTCTACGGCCTCGTCGCGGCCAGCGCCGCCGCCGCGTCCCTCGGACGCCTCGACGCCGCGCACGCCGATCGCGTGAAACAGATCGTCGCCGGGCTCGGGCTTGCCTTCCCGCTCGCCAGTCTGCCCGAGACCGACGCGCTGATTGTGCGCATGCACGACGACAAGAAGGTCGCCGCCGGCAAGCTGCGCCTGGTCATCCCGGTCGGGATGGGATCGTGCGAAGTCATCGACGCCCCACCGCCAGACGCGGTCGCCGCGGGCTGGAACGCCCTGCGAGTTTGACGGTCAGGGTCCGAGAACCCGTCCACCGCCGCAACCGGGGGAAACGATAACTCGAAGTCGGACCTTGCCGCTCCGCGACCCGTGGTGCGTGCGGCGCAGCACACCCCAAAACCTCGGTTGTCAAGAGGTTGTGCACAAGTGCCCGATAATCCCGATGGCCCGCGGGATCCGTGCGGTCCCGCCGAACTCGCGAACCCGCGCCCCCGGACCGTCGCGGCTTCGTTCGGGCGCCTTCGAAGGGAAGACCGTGCGCACGCTCGCGATCGTCAACCAAAAAGGTGGGAGCGGGAAGACGACAACCGCCGTCAACCTCGCCGCCGTGCTCGCACGCCGCGGCGAGCCCGTCCTCCTCGTTGATCTCGATCCGCAGGGGCACTGCTCGCTCGCGCTCTCGGTGCCCGAAGCGTCCATCGATCGCCAGATCGGCGACGCGCTCATCGCCCCCGACGACCGCCCCGTCGATCCCTCGCGCCTCGTCTGGCAGCCCGCGACCAACCTCGACCTGATCCCCAGCACGATGAAGCTCGCGGCGCTCGAAGCGGCGCGCGGCGGGCTCGCCGATCGGCCCGACCGCGAGCACCGCCTCTCGCAGGCGCTCGCGCGCTTCCGCGACCGCTACGCGTGGTGCCTCATCGATTGTCCGCCCCACATCGGGCTCCTCACGTTCAACGCGCTGGCCGCCGCGGGTGAGGTCATCATCCCCGTCGAGACCGGCTTCTTCGCGCTGCGCGGTGCGAAAAAACAAGTCTCCACCGTGCAGGCGATCGCGCGGCGCATGGGCGTCCGCCGCCCGATGCACCTGCTGCCCACACTGCTCGAACACGAAGACCCCGTCGCGCTAGACGTGATGAACGAGCTCCGTCGCGCCTTCGGGTCGAAGCTCGCGGACGTCGCGATCCGCCGAGACCACCGCCTGCGCGAAGCCGCGGCCCTCGGGACGCCGGTCATCGAGCTCGACCCGGAGTGCCCCGCCTCGCACGACTACACGGCGCTCGGCGCGTACCTCGCGGAGAACCCGCCGCGCGTGACGCACGATGACGACGACCACGGCTTCCCCCAGCACGCGCCTCCGGCAGACCCGGGCTTCGAAGAGGACTGGCAGCCGCGCCGCCTCCCGAGCGACTCGACCAGCCTCGTGGCGCTGCGCGAGATGATCGAGGTGCGTCGCTCGTCGCCCGGCGCCGCCAACAGCCGAGCCGCGGAGCTCGCCGCGCGCGCACGCTCGATCTCGGAACGCGCCGAGTCGAACCACACGGCGCGCGCACGTGATCCGCGCGTCGCGAGCGTGATGGAATCGCTCACCGAGCCGAAGCCCGCACAACCCTCGGATGGCGTCACGCGCCTCTACGGTGCGCGCCCGGTGAGCGGGGGCGTGCTCTTCGTCCAGCCCGGTCCGCCCGACGCGCGCATCGCCATCGCCGGCGACCACAACGGGTGGTCGCCCGAAGCCACCGTCCTGCGTTTCGACCACGCGACCGGCGTGCATCAGGCGAGCGTGGTCGTCCCGCCCGGGACCTACCGCTACCGCATCATTGTCAACGGGGTGTGGATGGCCGATCCATACAACCCGCACACCGAACCCAACGAGTACGGTGACCGGAACAGCGTGGTCGAGAGTCGATCCGCGCCGGCCCCCCTCTGAACGAACGCATCGAGCAGCACCGGAGCCACGCATGGACGCGCGACTCGACCACTCTGCACCAGCCGACTTTGCGTACGACGACACGCTCGACCCCATCGACATGTCCGAAGCGCTCGCCGACCTCTTCCTGGACGAACCGCACCCGCACGCGGCGTCGCACGTCGCCGGGCCGGCGTCGATCCCCTTCACGCAGGAACCGCGACGCGAACCCGGCGCGCATGCGCAGGTCGAAGCCGTGCTGCTCGGGCACCTGCCTGTGCGGTCGGCGCCGTGGGTCGGGCAATACGCCCGCGAGGTCGCCGGTGCTATCAACGCCTGCGTCGGGCTCGTCCGCGTGCGCGGCGATCGCCTGTGGATCGAACTCGTCGGCGGGCCCAGCGCACGCATCGGCACGCTCGAAGTCCTCGACGACGCGCTCGCCTACGCCCAATGCCACGCCGCGCACTGGATCGTGCAGGTCGGCGACCTCGAGGAATCGCGCATCGCACGCGATCGCGCCATCGACCGGCTCACGCTCCTGCTCGGGCACAACGAGGTCGCCCTCGTCGCCGGCTACCGCACGCTCAAGCTCCTCGCGCACGAGCGACCCGATACGAACACCGAACTCGGTGTCGCGGTCGTCGGCGGCGATGAGGACGACGCCGAGCACGCCATCCAACGTCTCCGCGATGCGTCGGACACCTTCCTTGAGGTCGGGCTCTCCCACACGCTGCACGTCCGCGGCGTGCGCCCGAGCGCCTCGCACACCGTCTACTGCGGGCCCTTCAAAGGCGACGGCCACGAGATCGTCGAGCGGCTCCGCACGGAGGTCGTGCCCGCGCCGCCCGAGTCAAGCACCACGCCGAGGCTTTCGCGCGAGCCCGAGCCAACGGGGGCACACGAAGCGGTTGACAGCGCGCCGAACGAAGACGCGCGGGTGGAGTCCGGCGGGCTGGTCTCGCTCGTGCGCGCACTGACGTCCATCGAGCCGCGCTGCCCGGACGAGCCCGAGGTCGAGCTCGCGCTGGACACCGCCGGCAGGCTGCACGCGCTGCGGCGCACGCGCGATGATGAGTCCGCCGCCGAAGCGGTCGGCGCACTCGTCGCCGTCACCGCGTGGGCAAAGAAGCACGCATCACTCATTTCGATGGCGATCGACGGCACGCTCGCGTTCCGGGCCGATGACACACCGACGCTCCATGTCTTTACGGGGGACGCGCGCGAGGCGCGCTCACTGCTCGACGCAGATGTGCGTGTGCACCTGCTCGTGGACGCGTCGCAGGTGTCGCGTACGGGCACGTTCTGCACGCCGCTCAACTAACAGAGGCGTCAGGTGGCGGGCCGGGCGTCGCCCCGCGCCATCGCCGGTTCGAGGATTTCGCTGATGCTCCGCGTGCGTTCCTCGAACGACGCTTCGCGCGGCGCGCCATCGGGGCCGGTCGGCGGATCCGTGTTCGAGCGCAGGGACTCACGCAGCGCGAGCCGCATGTCGAGCACCAGGCTGAACAGCAGCGGCACGAGCAGCAGCGTGAAGAACGTCGCCACGAGCAGCCCGCCCACCACGACCGAGCCGAGCCCGCGATAGAGCTCGGACCCCGCACCCGGGAAGAGCACCAGCGGCAGCATCCCGCCCACCGACGTGAGCGTGGACATGAACACCGGGCGCATGCGCGTGCGCACGGCCTCCGCGATCGCACGCGACATCGGCAGCGGCTCGCTCGACTCGTTTGTCACACGCGTCTCGCCCTGCCCGCGCATCAGGTTCAGCGACTGATGCACGATCAGGATCGCGTTGTTCACCACCACGCCGATCAGGATGATGAAGCCGAGCATCGTCAAGACGTCCAGGTTCTGCGGCTGCACCAGCGGGTTCGCAACGCTCCAATCGTGCACGATCCGCAGACCCGCGAAGCCCCCCACGATCGCCAGCGGCACCGTGAACATGATCACGAAGGGGTAGATGAACGACTCGAAGAGCGCGCACATCAGCAGGTACGTCACCGCAAGCGCCCAGATGAACCGCGCCGTCATGAACTGCGGATTGTCACCCAGCCCGACGAAGAGCACGGCGAGCGTCCCGAACAGCAGCAGCGCACCCGCCGAGCCATACAGCAATCGAAGCTTCTTGCGCGTGATCGCGCGCACACCCGCGACACACGCCAGCAGCAGCCCCACGCCGACCATCAGCAGCCCCGCGCCGTTGCCGAAACGCGCTGCCGCGACGTTCGGCTCTTCATCGGCGACGCCCAGCAACGATGCGCGAACCTCGTTGAGTTTCTCGGCGGTGCCCTCGAGACGCACGCGGATCGTCGGGTCGATCGCGCCGCTCGCGCGCAGCGGCTCGATGTAGTTCTCCTGCAGATCCGCCATCACCGACTCGATCGGTTCGCCCTCGGGCGGTGTGATGAGCAGGCGCACGCTCGGCAGCTCCTCGATCCGCTGGATCGCCTGCGGCGCTTCCGCGGGCACAAACTCCAGCAGCGTGTCCAGCGGAACGATCGGGCCCGCGGGCGTCGCCACCGGCACGCTGGCGAGCTGTTCCTTGTAATCGAGCTCGCCGCCCTCGGGCAGCAGGCGGATATCGATGTTGTCGCTCGACGTGCGGAACTCCCCGACGAACGCGCCGTCGAAGAGCGCGCGCACCGCCGTGCCGATCCCGTCGGTGCGCAAACCGAGCTCGCGCCCCAGCGGCGTCAGGCGCACCTGCCACTCCGGCTGCGAGAGGTTGAAGTTGCTCGGGTCAGGGCGCAGCGGTCGCCCGGAATCGAAGCCGTACTTCGGCGAGGCACCCAGCGCACCGAACAGCGCGTTGGCAGCGCCGAGCGTTCCGTCGAGCGTGAGCCCCGAGATCTCGATGTCGATCGTGTTCCCGCCTGTCAGCCCCCGGTTGAAGAGCGACGACTGCGCCGCGAACCCGAACGCGTCCGGGATGCTGTTCATCGCCTGAGAGAGACGCGCCCCAACCGGTGCCACCACCTGCTCCTGCCGGCTCGTACCGCCGACAAACATCCCGCCGTTGAACGCGCCGATGAAGTAGTTCTGGATCCCGACGGGTTCGTAGACGATTTCGCTGTCGCCGAATCCGGTCACGATCTTCGGAAGCTCGGCGACCGAATCCTCCGACGCGTACGCGTAGGGGTTCAGTCGGGACTCGATCCGCTCCGCGATCGACTCCATCTGGTCCACGGAGTACCCGGGCGGGATCAGCAGGCCGCCGAACACCAGGTTGCGGTTCCCCGCCGGGAGGTAATCGAGCGGTGGCATCAGCTTGGCCGCGGCGAAGAGCGAGAGCACCGTGAGCACGACGATGATCGCGGGCCGCAGCGTCCAGCCGCGCCACCCCGTGATGAGCCAGTGAACGATGTTCGCGCCGGTGCGCGACACCCAGCCAGCAAACGTCGCGAGTCCGAAGAGGTTCTTGAACGCCTTGCGCACGCCCGTGGGCTCGCGGTAGTGGCCGAGCCATCGCCCGCACGCCGCGGGGATCACGGTGATCGACACGATCAGCGAGAGCGAGACCGACGCGACGATCGCCAGCGCGATGTCCCGGAAGAGCTGCCCGGCCTCTTCCTGGATCGTGAGGATCGGGATGAACACGGCGATGGTGGTGAGTGTCGAAGCGAGGATCGCGCCCCAGACCTCGCGACCGCCGTCGTACGCCGCGCGCAGCGGGTGCTTGCCCAGCGTCCGGTGGCGATCGATGTTCTCGAGCACGACGATCGCGTTGTCTACGACCATGCCGACGGCGAAGGCGAGCCCCGCGAGCGAGATGACGTTGAGCGAACGCCCGAGCGCGAGCAGCACGAGGAACGTGCCGACAACGGAGATCGGGATCGCCAGCGCGATGACGCCCGTCGCGACGAAGGAGCGCAGGAACAGGAGCAGGACGATCGCCGCGATGACGCCGCCGATCCACAGGTTCTGGCTGACCAGCCCGATCGCCGAGTGGATGTAGAGCGTCTCGTCGTAGACCTGGCGAAGACGGAGATCGTCGCCGACCTCGGGGTTGAGCAGCGGCAGGATGTTCTGCTCGATGTCGTCGAGTGCAATGTACAGCCCGTTCATCACCTCGATAACGTTCGCGCCGGTGCGCCGCGAAGCGTTCATCGCGATCGCGTAGTCGCCCACGGAGCGCACGAACCCGCGCCGTTTGACGTGCCCGAGCTCGACTTCCGCGACGTCGCTCAGGTACACCGGCCCGCCGTCGCGGTACGCGATGATCGTCGAGAGCAGGTCCTGCGTGCCCGTGAACTGCCCGAGCACACGCACGCGGTAGTCGCGCTTGCCCTCGGCGATCGAACCCGCCGAAACGTTTCGGTTCTCGGCGCGCAGCGCTTCGGCGACGTCGATGTGGTTCAGCCCGCGCTGCGCGAGGCGCACCGGATCGACGAGCACGCGCATCTCGCGCTCACGCCCGCCGTAGACGTTGACCTCCGCGATCCCGTCAACGCGTTCGATACGCGGCTTGACCTCGTTCTCGATCGGATCGAGCAGCGTCGAGATGTCGAAGTCTTTCCACTTCTCACGCTTGTCCGGGTGGACATCGATGATGATCCACGTGATGGCGTTGGCGACGTCGCCCTCCGTCGCCTCGACCGTCGGCTCATCGACGTCTTCCGGGTATTCGGGCACCTGGCGGAGCTTGTCAGAAACCTCCTGCAGCGAGCGATCGATGTTCGTCCCGATGAAGAACTCGAGCGTGACCGTGGTCGTGCCCTCGCTCGTCGTCGAGGACATCTTCTTGAGGTTCCCGATCGACTTGAGCTGCTCTTCCTGCTCCTTGACGATCTCGTCGATGATCTCCTGCGGGCTGCGCCCGGCCCAGTTCGTCGTCACCGAGACGATCGGGCGATCGACCGTGGGCGTGAGCTGCACGGGGATCGAGCCGATCCCGATCAGGCCGAACATCACCACGAGGATGACGCCGACGGTGACACCAACCGGCTTCGTGATGGCGAGCTTGAGGAGGTCCATCGCGTCTCGTCTCCCTCTTCAGATCAGCCGCGCTCGGATTGCGGTTGTTCGGCGGGCGGTGCCGTCGGCGGGGCCGCGTCCAGGTCCATCAGCGGCTGACCCGGGAACATCCGCTCGTTGCCCTCGATCACCACGCGCATACCGGGCTCGAGCCTCGGCGATCGGATCGCCAGCCGCTCGCCCGACGCGAAGAGCACCTGAACCGGCGCGACGGCGCTCAAGCCGCCCGCATCAATGAACACGTAGTTGCCAACGTCGTTGCGCAGCAGCGCGTCCTTGTGAATCGTCATCGACTCACCCGCGCTCCCCGTCGGCACCAGCCCGGTGACTGACATGCCCGGACGCACGCCGCTGCCCTCGGGCATCCGCACGCGCACCGGGAACGTGCGCGCCAGCTCATCACCCTGCGGCAAAATCGCGGCGACCGGCGCGTCGATCACGCCGCCCACCGCGGTGACGCGCAACTGCACCGTCTTGCCCGGCTCGCACGCCGCCAGGAACTGCTGCGGCACCTCGAGGTACGCGTCGATCGTGTCCGTCGCGATCAGCCGCACGATCGTGTCGCCTTCGCCCAGCCACTCGCCGACGTCGGTTCGCTTCTCGAAAACGACGCCCGTGAACGGTGCAACGATCGTCATGTCGCGCAGCCGGCGCTGCGCCTCGGCGAGCCGAGCCTCCGCGCCGAGCGCCGCGGCACGCGCTTCGGAGAGCCGCGCCCGTGCCGCGCTCACATCACTACCGGCATTGTCCACCTCGACACGGTTCACGCCCTGCATCCGGGCCGCGTCTTCCAGGCGCTTGTAGTCGCGCTCGGCGCGTTCGAGCTGCGCGACGCGTTCGTCGATCGTGGCGCTCGACGCTTCGAGTTCCGCTTCCAGCCGCCTTACCGCGATCTCGCGCAGTTCGGCATCGAGGCGGGCGATGACCTCGCCGCGCTCGATACGCTGCCCGACCTCGACGGGGAACTGGAGCACCAACCCCTCTTCCTGTGCCGCGACGCGCGATGACCGCGCCGCACGCAGCTCGCCGGTCACTTCGCGGTACTGATCGATCACCTCCGTGCGCACGCCGTCGAAGCGCACCTTCGCCGGCGGCGGCCCCTGCGCCGGCGCGCTCGGAGCAGCGATGCCAACGAGCAGCGCGAACGCGACCATCATCCGACACGCACGATTCATGTTCGCTCCCCGTTCGACCGGCTCGCGCCCGAGAGATCGGGCGAACCGCCATCTACCAAGTCCTGTTCGAAGGATTCGACGTTGCGAATCATCCTGCGAAGATCGCTCGCGAGTTCGCCGACACGCGCCGGGTCGATGCCGTCGAGCAATCGATCGGAGAAGATCCGCCCCGCCTCGTGGAGTGAGTCGCAGGCCTCACGACCGGCGTCGGTCATGCGCACGAAGACCGATCGACCGTGCCCCCGCCGGGTGACGCGTTCGACGAGCCCGTCCTGCTCGAGTGCCGCGATCATCCGGCTCACATTCTGTAGGGAAAGCAGCACGTGATCGCTCAGTTCCGTGAGCGTCGGGGGCTCCTCGTACTCCTCGAGCACGCCGAGCATCAGCCACCGGCTGCTCGTGAGCCCGAGCGAACCCACCAGGCGATCGCCCGACCGCATGATGAGGTTGTGCAGGACGAAGACTTCCATCACCAGCGGGCACTCGGGGCACGCGAGGCGATCGAGTTCCTCTTCCGCAGAATGGGGGCTCACGGGGTTGGCGTCGGGGCGCGGCATCCACGAACGCTAGGCTCGCCCGCGCCCAAGTCAACACGTTGAATCAACTCTTCATGTTGACTCGCTCACGCCGACTCACGCTGCGAGATCCGCAGATCCGACAGCTGCTTCGGCGTCTCGACGTCCGGGCCGTCGATGACGAACCGGGCACCCTCTTCCGACACATCCGGCAGCTCGTACAGCAACTCGAGCATCAGCTCTTCCATCACCGCACGGAGCGCCCGGGCACCCGTTTTCCGGGCCAGCGCCTTGTGCGCGATCGCCGAGAGCGCCGCCTCGGTGAACTCAAGCTGCCCGCCCTCCAGCGAGAAGAGGTGCTGGTACTGCTTGATGAGCGCGTTGCGCGGCTCGGTCAGGATCGAGACCATCGCCTCCTCGTCGAGCGGCATCAGCGGCGCGATCACCGGCAGACGACCGATCAGCTCGGGGATCATCCCGAACTCGAGCACGTCGTCCGGCGTCACCTGCGCGAGCGCCTCGCCCGACGTGATTTCCTCGGGGCCGGAGTCCGCGTCGTGAAGCTTGAAGCCGATGCGGCTCTTGCCGAGACGACGCTGGATGATCTCGTCCAGGCCCACAAACGAACCGCCGCAGATAAAGAGGATCTGCGACGTGTCCATCTGGATGTACTGCTGCTCCGGGTGCTTGCGCCCGCCCTGCGGCGGCACGTT
>JBCDCB010000030.1:0-43760 GCA_039182735.1 Planctomycetota bacterium | reverse complement strand
GCGAGCCCAACACGCGCACGGATCAAGCCCCGCCGCTCGTGGACGTCGCGATCGAGATCATGCAGCGCGCGCACGCCCGGCGCACCAAGCGGGCGACACAAGAGGAGGCCATCGCGTGATCCCCCTGCTGATCATCGCCGCGGCGTACCTCATCGGCGCGATCCCCTTCGGCTATCTCATCGCGCGCGCGAGGGGCATCGACATCCGCGAGCACGGCAGCGGGAACATCGGCGCCACCAACGTCCGGCGCGTGCTCGGCAAGCCCGCCGGCAACCTCTGCTTTGCGCTCGACTTCCTCAAGGGGTTCCTACCCACGCTCGTCGGCGGTCTCATCCTGGGATACCTCAATCAGCCCGATCTGCCCGCAGCGAGCGCGCTCCTCTGGCTCGCGATCGGCTTCGCGACCATCGCCGGGCACATGTTCCCGGTCTACCTGAAGTTCAAGGGCGGCAAGGGCGTGGCGACGGGTTTCGGCGTGCTCCTCGCCGCGTGGCCCCATGTCACCATCCCCGCGGCCCTCGCGCTGGTCACGTGGATCGTCACGCTCAGGCTCACGCGCTACGTGGGCGTGGCGTCGTGCGCCGCCGCGATCGCGGTGCCGGTGTTCATCGTGCTGGGCAGACTGCTCGGGTTCCCGACGCGTGACCTGCTCAGCGCGTGGCCGTGGCTCGCCGTGACCACGCTGCTCGCGCTGCTGGTGGTCTACCGCCATCGGGGGAATCTCGCGCGCGTGCGCGCCGGCACCGAGCCCCGGGTGGGCGAAGCCCGCGGGCCTTCGGAAACGGACGAAACCGGTTCCGCCCCCGGCGAGGATTCGGACGCGGACGACCGCCGCACGCCGTCATAACCCGCGCCTTCGTCACAGACTCACGCAAGTCGGCTCACGTTCGGTCATCCGCGGGCCGATCCCTCTTGACGAACGCCACGATTGGGTTCGGAGGGCTACGCCATGAACCGCGACCGCATCCGATTCGATCCCGGCCCGGGTTCGACCACGTTCGACAGTGACCGCGAGACCCTGCCGTTCCCGGCGGGGGGCGTCTTCGGGACCGATGCGCCGCACGACGCACCGGTCACCGACGCCGCGGAGATGGCCCAGCGCGCCATCGAGCGCATGCAGTCCAAGCTCGACGACCTGCGCGAGGGCATCGACGTCGTCTTCAAGTTCGAACAATTCGACGAGAGCGACACGTCGTTCGACTCGCCCGGGGGCGACGGCCCGCGCGCGGCCTGAGGTCACATCGCCGGGCCCATCCCCATGCAGCGACGCCACGCCGAGACCTGACCGAGGTGCATCATCGCGTGCGCGCCGAGCAGGAAGTTGATCATCGATCCCTTGGTCGGGAAGCGCTCGCGCATCCGTTCGTGCGGGTTCTCTTCGCTCAGTTGCTCGTCGGTCGCCTCGCTCAGCGCCTTGATCGCCACCTCGTGACGGTCCTTGTAGCGGGCGACGATCTCGTTCATCGGGGGGTACGTCGCCGCGGCCTCTTCGCCGTCCAGACACTCGCACCCGTGATCGAAGAGCGCCTTGAACCGCTCGCTCGGCTGCGCCAGATCGCCACGGCCCAGCATCTCCAGAATCCCGTCCGGGTAGATCGCCAGGTGCCCGAAGACGAACGACGGCGTGTTCGTGTTCACCCCCGCGGGCTTGAGGTGAAAGGTCTCGGGCTTGATGCCCTCCGCGTAGTTCACCCCCGCGTTGAGCGTGATCTTTGCGCCGGGGACGATCGATTGAGCGATGAGGGACATGGCGATCTCCGTCTGCGGGTGGCGTTGACGCCGCATCGTCGCCCGCGAGAGGCGAATCGGTCAACTCGGTGGGCACGAAGCCGTACCATTGAACGGAGGTCCGACCCATGACGCGAACCCGCGCTCTGGCGACCAAAGCCGCGAATCGAGCCCTCACGAGGGCCCTGCTGACCCGACTCGGGCCCGCGATGCTGCTCGGCGCCGCGGGCGGGCTGGGGCTGGTGCTCGCGGACCGCCTCATCGGGCCCGGGCTCCCTTGGTGGATGACGACCCTCCCCCCGATCGCGCTGGGCGGGGCCATCGGCGTCTGGCTGGCCCTCCGCACCCGCGCCACCCCCCTCGCCGCCACGAGCGAGGTCGATGCCGCCTTCCGCCTCGAAGACCGCCTCGCCAGCGCCCTCTCGCTCGAACAATCGAAGGGCAATGACCCCTTCGCGGCCCTCGCGGTCGAAGAGGGCGAGCAGTACGCCGGTCGCGTGGACGTGCGCCAGGCGATCCCCCTGAAGACCGATTGGACGTGGCTCGCGTGGCCGCTGGTCGGCGCGGGCGCCCTGGCGCTGGGGATCTGGCTCCCGCCGCAGCACCTGCTGCGCGACGACGCCGCGGCTCAGCAGGCGATCGAGCAGGCGCAGTACCGCCAGGACGTCGAGCAGAAGATCGAGCAAGCCGCGCAGAGCGTGCAAGAGACGGCGGCCCGCGAAGAGACGCGCGACCTCTTCACCGAGGACGAGCTCGACCTGATCAACCAGCTCAACGAGCAACTCGCCTCGGGCGAGACCGACCCCGAGGACGCGCTCGCCGACGCGGCGCGCACGATCGAGGACGCCGCGGCCCGGGCGGCACGAGAAGCCGAGCAGCTCCAGCAGCAGCAGCAATCGCTCGAAGACATCCTCCGCGATGCGGCAAGCCGGCAGGAAGACGTCGGCGGATCGCAAGAGCAGATGTCGCCCGGCGAACAGGCCGCCCAGCGCGTCCGCGAGGCGCTCCGCCGCCAGGACCCGCGTGCCGCGGCGGAGGCGATCGAACGCTTGCAGCAGGAAGCCGACCGCATGAGCGCCAGCGAGCGCGAGCAGGCCGCGCAAGAACTGCGCGAACTGGCCGACGACATCCAGAACGCCGGCGAGGATCAGCAGGCGCGGGCCGAGTCGCAGCGCGAGCAACAACAGCGCGATCTCGAGCAGATGGGCCTCAGCCCCGAAGAGGCCGAACGCCTTGCACGGGAGACCGACCAGCAGGCCATCGAGGACGCACTCCGAGAGCGCGGCGTGGACGAGCAAACCGCACAAGACACCGCGGAGCAGATCGCCGAACAGAACCAGCAGCGCGAAGCGCAGGAGCAGGCGGCCCGGGACGCGCAGGACCTCAGCGAGGCCGTCGATCAGGCCGCGAGCGACGTCGAGCAGCAGCAGCCCGACCCGCAAAACCAAACCGGAGAGCAAGCGGGCGAGCAGTCGCAGCAGGGCGAGGCGCAGAACACCCAGCCCAGCGAGCCCGGCGACCAGCAGCAGCAGCCAGGCGAGGGGCAGGAGCCCTCGAACCTCCCAAACGGCATGGGCGATCCGCGCGAAGCCGCCCCGGAAGGCACCCGCGAGCCCGACGGCAGCGAACGCCAGCGCCAGCCCGATCCCAACGCCACCCCCGACCCCAACCAGCAGCCGCAGGGCCAGGACGCCCCGCAGAACCCCGGCGAGCGGGAGGGCGGCGACCCCAACCAGCAGCAGGGTCAGGAGGGCGCTCAGCCCAACCCCGAAACCGACCAGAACACCAAGCAGGGCGGCGAGCAGCAGCAGCAACCCGGCGACCCGCAACAGGGCCAGCAGGAACCCGGCGCCTCGCCCCCCGAGCAGCAGGGCAACACCCCGCAGGGCGACCAACCCAACGGGCAGCAGTCGGGCGAGGTGCCCGATCAGTCCGACCCCGGCCAGCCGCAGGGCGGCGAGCAATCCGACCAGCCCACCGAATCCGGGCAGCCGGGCGAACAGGAGGGCCAGGGCGGGCAGCAGGGCACGCCGCAGGATGGCGAAGCCCGCGGCGAGGAGGGGCAGTCCAATCAAGGCGGCGAGCCGCAGGGCGGGCAAGAGGGTCAGCAGCCCAGCGGGCCGCAGGGCTCCCAGCAGCAATCGCCCGATGGCACCGGCTCGGGCAACGAAGCCGGCCGCGGGCTCGAGAATCTCAAAGACCGACTCGACCAACTCGGCGAGCAGCGCGACCGCGGGCAGCAACTCGAGGAGAACTCCGAGGAACTCCAGCGCCAGGCCCGCGAGCTCTACGACTCGCTCTCACCGGAACAGCAGGAGGCGCTCGCCAACTGGGCCAAAGAGCAGATGCGCCAAGGCAACACGCCCGAAGAGATGGCGCAGGACATCTTCAAGCCCAAGACCTTCCAGGACGAGATGGACATCCGTCGCGGTGGCGACGACGACCAGGTCGCCGCGGAGTACTTCAACCCCGACTCGCAGAACGAGTGGGACGGCTCCATCAGCCGGCGCGTGACGCGCGAATCGCTGCGCGACGCGGCGGACGCTGGCCAGCGCGCGGTCGAAGAGCAGGTCGTGCCCGCGCGCTACCGCAACGTGGGCGAGTACTTCCGCCGGGTCGCCGAGAAGGCCGAGCAGCTCCCCGATGCGCCGCCCCCCGCGCCCGCGGCGCCGGCTCAAGACGCCCCCGACGCGGGGTGAAACGTGCTACGAGGCAATCGGTCCGGTGCGCAAAGGTGCCACCACGCGCCGTTTCACGGCGCGTGGTGCGAGCGTCAACCGGCACGACGCGCCTTCGGCGCATCGTGGCACCTCGGGCGTCCATGTCCCGCTCACGCACCGTCGCGACTCGTCAGACCGGCGTCACCGCGCCGTCGCCCGACAGCACGTTCGCCACGTTCCGCGCGCACAGTTCGCTCATCTGCAGGCGGCAGCGCATGTCCCCGCTGCCGAAGTGCGGCGTCATGACAACGTTCTCGAGCGCGCGCAGCCCGTCGTGGATCTTGGGCTCGCGCTCGAAGACGTCGAGGCCCGCCGCGTAGAGGCGGCGGTCGCCCAGCGCCTCGACGAGCGCCGACTCATCGACGACCGGCCCGCGCGCCGTGTTCACCAGCACCGCTGTCGGCTTCATCAGCGAGAACTCGTGCGCGCCGATCATGTGGCGTGTCTCGTCGGTCAGCGGCGTGTGGATGCTCACGAAGTCGGCGTCGCGCAGGCCCTCTTCGAGCGACACGCGCTGCGCGCACAGCGGCGCCTGCTCGAAGCGCGGCTTGCGCGAACGCGCGACATAGGTCACGCGCATGCTCCAGCCGATGGAGCGCAGCGCGGTCGCGTACCCGATGCGCCCCGCGCCGACGATGCACAGCGTCTTGCCGCTGATCGGCATGCCGAGGAACTCGGTCGGCCCGAGCGAGCCGTGCGCCTCCCACGCGCCGCTGCGGACGAAGCGGTCGCCCTCCGCGAGTCGGCGTGCGGCGGCCATGAGGAGCATCCACGCGACGTCCGCCGTGCCCTCGGTGACGGCATCGGGCGTGTTGGTCACGATCACGTCGCGCGCGCGGCAAGCATCGACATCGATGTTGTCGAAGCCCACGGCGAAGTTGCTGACGACGCGGAGCTGCGCCCCCGCCGCGTCGAGGAAGGCGTCATCGATGCGCTCGGTGACCCAGGTGACGCAGGCCTGCGCACCGCGGACGAAAGCGTGCAGATCATCGGGCGACTCGAAGCCGCGCTCGGGCCCGACGCGGACGTCGGCGCCCTCTAGAGCGCCGCTGCGGAAGACCCGTTCCCATTCGGGCAGCGGACGCGAGAGGGTGAGACGCCACGGCTTCGGCGCGGCGTTGCTCACGGCATGACCTCGGCGGGTCGCGGCACCACGCGCATGCCCCCGCCGCGCGCCAGCAGGCTCGCCGGCCCGTCGGGCTGCAGCGTGAGCACGCGGTTGTCGGGCAGCACGATCATCGCGTCGCTCACGCGCACCTGTTGACTCGCAAGAGCGGCAGGATCAAGGAACACAAAGAGCACGCCCGACGCCCCGCTCGCGAACGTCACGCGCACGGGCTTGGGGACCTCGTCGTTCAGGTTCTGCGGCGCGGCGCTGACCTGCGTCGGGTCGCTCGCGCGCGCGAGCTCGCCGCGCGATCGGAAGAGGATCACCAGCGGCGCGTCGGCGCCGACAGTCTCGGATTGGAAGGATGCTTCGAGCGTCTCGAAGAACCACGCCACCCCCGTCTTGCCGAGCGCACGCGCGACGGGCTCGCCGAGATGCTCTTCCGCGCCGGGCCAGTTGTCCGCGTTGATGTCGGCGATGAGCGCCTCGACGACCGGCGCGAGGCGTTCGCGGACGTCGTACGCCGTGCGCAGCGCACCGAAGGTGAACGACCCGGTGACGGCGGTGGCGATGAGCCCGAGCACCAGCCCGATCCGCGCCGGGACGCCTCCGACGAGGAGCCCGTCCGAGCGGTTGATCGCGACGAGCGCGAGCACGCCGCACACGGCGCTTGCCAGCGCGAGCAGCGGCAGGAAGAGGATCACCAGCCCGACGCTGGGGAAGCCGAGGACGGAAGCGATCCCGCCGACCAGGCACGTCGCGAAGCTCAGCAGGGCACCCCCCAGCGAGAGCACCGCGAGGGGGCTCAACTGCTGGTTCTCGGTCGCCTGCCGGGTGGGTGGGTCGTCCATGCGACCGGACCATACGCTCTCTCCGCGCGCCGGCGGGCAACGCGGGGGCGGCGTGGGGGTACACCAGACGATGGGTGCGCGATCGATCATCTCGCTGACGTGGCTCTTGGCGCTGCTCGCGTGCGCGCCGGCCCGCGCGGGCGCCACGCTCGAACCCGACCCGGCGATCGAGCAGCGCCTGCTCGACAACGGGCTGCGGATCGCCGTGCAGGCCGCCCCGGCGGAGCCCGGACGCGTCTCGATGATGCTCGTCGTCCACGCCGGCTCGCTGCACGAAGACCGCGCCGCCCCGGGCACCGCACGCTTGGTCCCCTCCACGTTGTTCGCCGGTTCCGCCAGCTTCGAACCGGGCGAACTCGTCGAGTCGTTCCGCGCGTTCGGCGTGGACCTGCGCCGCGAGCGCGTCGTGCGACCACGCTTCCGCCAAACCTCGCTGGCGATCGACCTGCCGACGAACAGCGAGTCGGCGATCGATCTCGCGGGCAGCCTCTTCCATGATGCGCTCGACGGGCTGGAACTCACCGATGTGGCGTTCCGCGCCGAATCCGAGCGCGCCGATGCGCGCGACCGGCTGCTGCAGGGCGCCAGCCAGCGCGTGAACCAGACGGTGCTGCGCGATCTGGTGCCCGGCTGGGCGCTCGGCGCGCACCCGCCGCAGGGCACGCCCGAGGCTCGCGCGCGGCTCTCGGTCGAAGACCTGCGCCGCTTCGCGGCGCGCTGGTATCGCCCGGACAACGCATCGATCATGGTCGTGGGCGACATCGACGCGCCCGCGCTGGCCGACCGGCTGGCGCAACGCTTCGCGACGATCAAGCGACCGAGCGCGCCGCTCGAAAGGCTCGAACTGCCCGACGCGAGCGGCGATGGTCCGCGTGCCATTGTGACGCAGGACCCGGACGTACACGAGGCGCTGTGCCAGCTGCTGACGCTCGCGCCCGCGGAGGGCCCGGTGCGCGACGAGCGCGACGTCGCTTCCGCCGTGATCGACGACCTGGCCATGCGCGTCTTGAAGCTGTCGATGGAGGACCGCGCGGCGCGCGCCGCGACGCCCGTGCTCGTCTCCCACGCCACGACCAAGGACGCTGTCGTCGGGCTTCGCGTGAGCGATGCGCTCGCCAGCGGACCCGGGAGCTCGTGGGCCTCCACCATGGGCACGATCGTCGGCTCGATCGCCTCGCTGCACGCGCACGGCGTGCCGGCGGCGACGCTCGACCGCGCCAAACGCACGCTTCGCGACGACTACGAACGCCAGTTCCTTCGCGCCCCCGCGCGCGACACGCAGGCCACGCTCTCCGCGCTGGCCGACCGCATGACGCGCGGCGACGCGCTGCCTTCGCCGCGTTCGCTCGCGCGAGTCCGCATCGACGCGCTCGAGAGAATCAGCGCCGAGGTGGTGCGCCTCCGCCTCGCCGAACGCTTCGACCTGGAACGTGCCACGGCGATCATCGTCACGCCCGAGGGCGGCGACGCGCCCGACGAGCGCGACGTGCTCACGCTGCTCGAATCGCGCCGAGCCGGCGCCGCCAACGACGACCGCCTTGCGCGCGGGGCGGACATCACCACGCTCCTGCCCGAGGAGCCGGCGCCCGGTGAGGTCTCGGAGGTCACCGTGAACCCGGAGACGGGTGTCGCCTCGGCGTGGCTCGCGAACAACGTGCGCGTGCGCCACCGCTACATGATCGACGAACCCGGGCGCGTGTACGTCTCCGTTGCCGTCGCGGGCGGGCGGATCTTCGAAGACGAGACGACCCGCGGGATCTCCGCCGCCGCCGCCAGCGTGTTCTCGTCCCCCGCGGGGTGCGGGCACGACGAACCGGCGGTGCGCGCGCTGCTCGCGCACATCGCGCCCGAAACGCACGCCGAGTTGCTCGACGACGCGATGCGTCTCTCCCTCGCGTTCGACACGGACGGCGCACGCGACGGCTTCCGCCTGCTGCACATGCTCCTGGCGATGCCGACGATCGAGCCAGCGTCTCTGGAGCGCTGGCGCACGACGCGCGGCGTCGCGGCGCGGATCGTACAGAGCGACCCGAATGGCATCGCGGTGCGCCTGCTCGAAGCCGCCGGCGCACCCGACGACGCGCGCGTCCGCCCGCTGCTCCCGGAAGACGTCGAGAACGAGGCGTTCACGCCCGAGCTGTGCGAAGCGTGGCTCGACGCGATGCTCGCCGGTCCGATCGAGATCGCGATCGTGGGCGACATCGACCGGTGGGAGGCGCTTGCGCTGGCGGCGGAGTACGCCGGGTCGCTCGATCCGCGCACACGCACCGCTCGTTCCTTCACCGACGCGTCGCGCCTCGTGCGCCCCGACCCGTCGCGCTCGCGCGAGGTGCGCGTCCGCGCCACCGGCGGCGCGGGGCACGCCGTCGTCGCGCTCACGTTGCCCGTGCGTGCGCACGCGCAGGACGATCACGAAGCAAGCCTCTCCATCGCGGCGCGCGCGCTCGAGCTCGCGCTGCGCGACGAGTTCGTGCGGGACCGGGCGCTCGCGCTCGAGCTCTACGCCGGGTACGACCCGAGCCCATCGCACCCGGGCCTGGCCGACGTGCGTGTGATCGCGCTCGCCGACCCGTCCGAAGCCGAGACGCTGCTCGAGGCGATCGATGAGCGCGTGCGGGCGCTCGCCGGGTCCGGGTTCGAGAGCGAACGCGTCGAGCTCGCGCGATCGCGCGTTGTCACATCGCTCGAAGATCGGCTGCTCAGTGGGTGGTGGTGGGCGCGCCAGCTCAGCCTCTCGACGCTGCACGATCGCGAGCCCGACGCCGGGTCGGCGTTCATGGAGCGCGTCGCCTCGGCGCCCACGGATCGGGTCTCGACCGCCTTCGAAGACGCAGTCGATCTCGACGGTGCCACGCGGATCGTCGTGCTGCCCGCGGGATCGCGCTGAGCGCGACGTACACTGCCCGCATGAACGACACGGTTATCGTCGCGGCGCTGCTCGGACTCACGCTCCTCTCGCTCGGAGCGGCGGCGTGGCTGATGATCGACCGCTCGCGCCTCATCCAGCGCCTCGCCGAATCGCTCCGCGAGCACAGCGACACGGAAGAGGAGATCGCGCGCACACGCATCGAGATCGAGAAGCACGAGCAGCGCGAGCGCGCCGCCACCGAACGGGTCCACGCGCTCGACCGCGAGCTCGCGCAGCTCACCGAACGCCTCGGCGCGCTGGACGCGCGGCGCAAGAGCGAGATCGCGCAGGTCGAATCGCTCTACCAGAGCAAGCTCGAAGCCGAGCACAACGCGCGGCGCAAGAGCGAGGAATCGCTCGAACAGCGCCTGAACGAGATGCGCGAGCAGTTCAAGAAAACCATCGAGGCGACCGCCGGCAACGCGCTCAAGAACTCCTCTGAGCAGTTCCTCAAGCTCGCGAGCGAGCACTTCGAGGGCAAGCGCAAGGACGTCGAGAAGCTCGTCGCGCCGATCAGCGAGACGCTCAAGAAGACCGACGAGAAGCTCGCGCACATTGAGAAGGTCCGCACCGAGAACCACGCCGCGCTGCGTCAGCAGATCGAGGCGATGCAGGCGTCGTCCGCCTCACTCAAAGAAGAAACGCTGAAGCTGAGCGCGGCGCTGCGCAAGCCGCAGGTCCGCGGTCGCTACGGCGAGATCCAGCTCGAACGCGTCGCCGAACTCGCAGGCATGCGTTCGTACTGCGACTTCAACACGCAGGACTCTTCGCGCGACCGCGACGGCAACCTCAAGCGTCCCGACATGGTCGTGCGCCTGCCCAACGAGCGCGTGATCGCGGTGGACGCGAAGACCAACATCGAGGCGTACCTGGACGCGCTCGAAGCGGAGCGTGACGAGGACCGCGAGCGCCACCTCTCACGCTTCGCGCGACACGTGCGCGAGCAGGCCGAGGCGCTGAGCAAGAAGAGCTACGCCGAGCACATCGACGGCGCGCTGGACTTTGTCGTGATGTTCATCCCCGGCGATCAGTTCGTGGACGCGGCGCTCGCGCACGAACCCAAACTCCTCGAGCTCGCGGCGACCAACAACATCATTATCGCAAGCCCCTCCACGCTCATCGGCTTGCTCCGCGCGGTGCACGTGGGCTGGCGCGAGAAGCAGCTCAGCGAACGCGCGGCGGAACTTTTCGAGCTCGGCAAGGAGCTGCACGAACGCGCAGGCGTCGCGATCGGGCACGCTGCCAAGGTGGGCGAGGCGATCGACACGGCGGGTCGGCGGTACAACGACTTTGTGGGGTCGGTCGATGCGCGCCTGCTGCCGACGATCCGCAAGTTCGAGGACGCCGGCGCGAGCAGCGCCAAGCAGATCGAGCAGCCCAAGCCGGTGGAAACAACGGTGCGCGAGATCAAGTCGCCCAGCAAACCGACCGCGACGGAGGGTGAGTCGCAGCCCGAGCTCATTGAGACAGGCTCGGCGTCGCCGGAGCCCGCGCGACGCAAGGCGCGGCCCAAGCGCGTGAAGCCGCCGACGGACTAACCGGTCACGAATGTTCGGTGTCGTCGCGAGCGAACTTGTGGCCGCAGTTCTTGCAGACCCAGTCCATCTCGCCGATGTCGAGCCCGATGATCATGGACAGCGCCAGCAAAGGCGCGTAGCCAAACCAGTCCGGAATGCTCGCGCTCGGGCGGCACCGATCGTGTCCGCACTGTGGGCAACACGGCGCATCAACGACCCCAAGCCACTTGTGTCCCTCCGGCATGGTCGAAGCATATGGGACGGACCGGTTTGTACCCGCTTGTCTTCAAACCGCCCCTCCGGGCGGTTATGTAACACTCAGCGTCGGCGCGTCGGCCTGGCGACGCCCGTCCGCGAGGTCCGCTTCCTGCTCGACGCGCGTCGCCAGCTTCTCCAGCGATTCGCGCAGCGCGTCGCCCGCGCTCTCGAAGTTCTCCAGCGGCGTGCCCGCGTCGGAGTGCTCGCGCAGCTTCATGTTGATCGGGATGCCACCCAGGAAGGGCAGGCCCATGCGCTGGGCCATCTGCTCGGCGCCGCCGCGACCGAAGAGGTCGTACTCCTTGCCGTCGTCGCCGATGAAGTACGACATGTTCTCGACGACGCCCAGCACATCGACGTTCATCTGCTGGAACATGCGCGCGGCGCGGACCGCGTCGTCCTGCGCCACACGCTGCGGCGTGCACACGATCACCGCGCCCGTCAGCGAGAGCATCTGGCTCATCGTCAGCGGCACGTCGCCCGTGCCGGGCGGCAGATCGATGACGAGGTAGTCAAGACTCCCCCACTCCGTCTGCTCGATGAGCTGCTTGAAGGCACCGTGCGCCATGGGCCCGCGCCAGATGAGCGGCTTCTCGGGATCGACGAGCTTGCCGATGGTCATCGTCTTGATGCCGTGTACCGCGAAGGGCTGCAGCATGCGCTCGCGCATCATGGCCTCTTCACCGTCGAGCCCGAGGAGCGTCGGAGCGGAGGGCCCGTAGATGTCGCCGTCGAGCAGACCCACGTCGTGCCCCATGCGGCTCAGCGCGACGGCGAGGTTCACGCTGACGGTGCTCTTCCCGACGCCGCCCTTGCCCGCGCCGACGGCGATCACGCGCTTCACGTTCGGCAGCGCGTTGGACGCGCCCCCCTGCGCCGTGCCCTGCTGGACACGCGGCGACGAAGCGCCCTGTTTCATGGGCATGCCGCGGGGCTGGTCAACGGTTTCGGGCGTGCGATCGCGGGGAGATTGGTCGTGCATGCCTGAGCGTAGCGCACGCGCGCGAGCGGTTCGAGGCTCAGGGGATCGCATCGACGCCGAGCGTGATCTCCGGCGTGATCACCGACGAGCGCGTGGTGAGTTCCCCACTGACGGGGTCGGCTGACGTCACCTCGAAGAGGTTCAGCGCGAGCGTGTCTCGGTGGACGTTGATGACGATCTCGGCGCGCTCGGCGCGCAGGAGCATGCCCTCGTTCGTCTCGAGCGTGAGCCCGATGAGGTCGAGCGAGCGGCTGTCCCAATCCTGCGCCTTGACGTAGCCGTTGAGCCCGAACTCGATGCCGCGCATGAACGAATCCACGTAGTCTTTTTTGAGTTGGTACGCGGTGCGCTGCTCCGTGCCGATCCGATCGCAGCCGACGAGCGGCACGAGCAGGGCGATCGCGATGAACGCGCAGTGACGCATGAGGGATGTATCGGACGGATGGAGGGCGAACATCACCGGCCCGGAGGGGCCGGTTGAAGACCAGCGGGTATAAACCGGTCCGGTTGCGCGCCCTAAGTGAGAAGATGGAGGAGATGACGGGCAAGATGCCGGGTGCCACGGGTTGAGCCGCGTCTTCGCGGACAACCCGTGCGATTGACCGTGGCCGAGCGCGTATCGGCACGACGCGACAGCGCCGCATCGTGGCACCTGAATCACAAGACGGAGGGTGAACAGCACGGCTTGTCCGCCTTCGGCGAATCAAACCGTGGCACCCAGCAACACCGTTCTCTTTCCAGAACCCGGACCCGAGACCCCAAACCCCATCCCCAAGACCCCGCCTCAGCCCCCCGCTTCCACATCCGTCGCCTCGGCGACCAGCCCCGCCTGCCCGCGCAGCAGCAGTTCCGGCTGACGTTGGCGCACCACGTGCCCCGCGGGGACGCTCTGCGTGACGAAGACGCCGCCGGCGAGCACGCAGTCGTCGCCGATCTCCGTATCGCCGCCCAGCACAACCGCCCCCGCGTAGATCGTGACGCGATCGCCGATGGTGGGGTGGCGCTTGGAGCCGTCGCGGATGAGGTCGCCGTTGTCGTCGCGCTTGAAGGACTTGGCCCCGAGCGTGACGCCCTGATAGATGCGCACGCGCTGGCCGATGCGAGAGGTTTCACCGATGACGACCCCCCCGCCGTGATCGATGAAGAACGAGTGCCCGATCGTGGCACCGGGGTGGATGTCGATGCCGGTGCGCGCGTGCGCCATCTCCTGCATGATCCTCGGCACCAGCGGCACGCCCAGCTCGACCAGCCTGTGCGCCACGCGGTGTACGAAGACCGCATAGATGCCGGGGTAGCAGAGGATCGTCTCGTCGATGTGCGACGCGGCGAGGTCGCCCTCGTACGCCGCCTGCACGTCCATCGCGACCAGCGCGCGCAGTTCCGGCAAGAAGGCCATGAACTCGCGGGTGATGCGTCGGCTCTCCTCGGCGCACCGCGCTTCGACGGGCGCGTCGCGTTCCATCCACTCGCGGGCGATGCCGTCTTCCATGCCGGCGCAGTAGCGCAGCGCCGTGCGCACCTGGGACTCGAGGTGCTGGGCGATGCGCGCGATGAGTTCCTGCACGTGCACGCCGAGCTGCTCGGGCAGGAGCCCGCGCCGGTTGAAGAACCCCGGGAAGACGAGCTCGCGGAGCAGATCGAGGATCTGGTCGATCTCGGTGCGATCGGGGATGAGCGTGCTGCCCAGGTGGCGCGTGCGCGGGTCGTCGAGGATGGACTGCACCAGCCGGCGCGCGAGATCCTCGTTCACGCCGAAGCGGTCGGCGGCATGCGGAGTGCCGTTGGCGGTTGGATCGGTCGTCATGGTGGCCTCTGCTGCTCGACCCCTCACGATACGCGCGGCGACACCCTTGCCGGACCTTCGGGCCCTAAACCCCAGGACCCCAGACCCCAAAAAGCGGACCGCCCCCGCACCAGCGGCTCCGCGCCTCGCGGTGTGAACGCTCCCAACCCCGTCACATCAGGTGGGCGCCCCGCCCGTGGGTCCCGGCCTTCCGCTCGTGGGCGGCCTGGCCTTCGCCCCGGATCTTGAAAGAGCTCCCTGGGGTCGGCGACTTGAAGGTGAGAGCGTTCAAAGACCGCAGAGACTCGCCACCAAGCGCGAGGGCTTGTCCGACAAAGAAGATACGTCAATCGGCGTCACGCGGATTCAAGATCTCGTGCCGCACTGCTGGCTTGCCCGGCAGTGGTTGCGCGCTCGTGTGTTCATCAGCACCGGCTCACAAGGTGCCGGTGCCACGCTCGGATCAGACTGAGGAGGAGACGGGCTGGGTGCCACGGGTTGAGCCGCGTCTTCGCGGACAACCCGTGCTGTTCACAGTTCCAGAGCACTCTTTGGGCACGACGCGGCAGCGCCGCATCGTGGCACCGAACCACGCTGGATGAGATGGAAGACGAGACGGGCAAGATGCCCGTCCCACTAGGTAGGGGAGCTTGCGGAGATGTTCGCCCCTCGCGCCGCCTCGATTTCTCCCGCCAGACCGTCCGGATCGCTCGCGCCGATGAGCACCGGCTGGTGCTCGCGCAGGCGCAGTTTCACGCCGCGGGTCCCGCCGACGAAGTACCCCCACCCGCGACCGGGCACGTAGCGGATGCCCCAGCCCAGGTAATCCACGATGGGTCGGTACTCGGCCACTTCGACCGATTCGATCTGCTCGAGCGGGATCCAGCGCGTCCAGATCGGCAGCACGTTGACCGCGAGCGACTCGCCCTCCAGACGGGTCCGCACGCGGAAAATCTGGAAGAAGATCGGTGACGCGACCCCCAGCACTGCCCAGAGAATCCACGCGAGCCAGTCCGGGGCCGGGTTCGACCCCACCGGCTGCCCCTGCATGAGCTGGCGGAAGAACAGCCCCCAGCCCATCGCGGAGACGAACACGATGACGGCCCAGATGACGAAGGGCTTGCGTTTCTGAACGTCGAGGAGGCGTGCGTCGTGCATGCCTGATTGTTCCAGAATCGCGAACCGCGGTTTCGCCCCGGAACCGCTCGGAGGCCCGCGCGTCGGATTGACCGGGCCCGGGGCCCCCGGTACAACACGTGCCGCGCGCGGGCGAGGGGTCGCCCGCGTGGGTGGGATTCTGATGGTGGACCCGCGGTGCGGGCCTGCTGCAAGGGGTAGATTCGATGGGCAGTTCGAAGACGACCCGTTCGTGCCGACGATTCGTGACGGTTGCCGCGGTGGCGGGCGCCGGGCTTGCCTCGCTCGGCGGGTGCAGCAAGGCGGACCAGTTCCGCGCCAACCCCACGCCGGTGCTGCAGTCCACCACGCAGACCAACGGTCAGCAGAACAACCGGCTGACGATCACCGCGGACTCGAACTTCCGGATGATGACCGAAGATCTTTCGCGTGTGATGCTGCTCGACAAGCCCTCGTCGCTCTCGCCGCGCCCGAATCCGTATTGATGTGAACGCGTTGGCCATGGCCGGCTGAGCGCGCGTCGGCGCACGCGTGCGCTATGGTGCGTCCATCGCGCACCCCCTCTCCAACCCGTTGAAAAACGTGCTGCCCGGCGCGATGCCGCCGATGACGCGCCGGTCGTACGCGCTCGAACTCCGCGCCGCGATGTTCATGCCCATCGCGCTGGCGTGCGTAGAGGGCGGGATCATCAGCGTGATCGCGGCGAAGGCCTTCGACGCGCCGGCCTTCATCATCGCCATCCTCAGTGCCGCGCCCGCGCTCGCCAACATCGCCTCGGCCTTCTGGGTGCGCTGGATGATGGGCATCGATCGCGTCCGCGTCTGCGTGCTCTTCCAGTGCGGGATCCTCGCGTGCCTGCTCGGGATCGCCGCGGCGCCCTTCAGCGATCTCGGCCTCGCGATGCTCACGGCCTTCATGCTCACCGCCCGCTCGTTCATGGCGGGCATCTTCACAGCGCGCGCCGACATCTGGCAGGCCAACTATCCGCGCGAGACCCGTGCGCGCATCAGCAGCAACATCACCAGGCTCACGCGCATCGTCGATACGACCACCGCGCTGACCGTCGGTTTCGCCGTGGACACCGCGATCCGCTTGAACCCGGACATCGGCGCGCACTCGTACCGCATGATGTATGTCGCGGCGGCGGTGCTGGCGCTCCCGGGGATCTGGGCGTTCAGCCGCGTGCGCTGGCGGGGCGGGAAGACGCAGCTCGCCGAGGAACAGCGCGTCAAGGCGTCGAAAGACACCGCCGACGAGTCCTTCGGCCCGATGGCGATGTGGCGCGTGCTGCGCGACGATGCGCTCTACCGAAAGTACATGGTCGCGCAGATGCTGCTGGGCATCCCGAACCTCGCGGCGCTGCCGGTCATCGTGCTCGCGATCGAGGACTCGTTCACCCTCGACTACGGGCCCACCATGGCGCTCACGCAGGCGATCCCCTTCGGCGTCGCGATCCTCGCCATGCCCGTCTGGGCGCGCATGCTCGATCGCACGCACATCATCCGCTTCCGCGCGTACCACTCGTGGGTCTTCGTCGCGGCCAACGCGATGACCGGCGCCGCCCTGCTGCTGGGCGACCTCCCCCTGCTCTTCGCGGCGCGCACCGTCCTCGGCGTCGCCTTCGGCGGCGGGATGCTCGCGTGGCAAATCGGGCACCACGACTTCGCCCCCAGACAGCTCGCAACCGTCTACATGGGCGTCCATGTCACGCTCACGGGCGTCCGCGGCGTCGTCGCACCCTTCATCGGCGTGCTGCTCTACGAAGGCTTCATGATCGCCATCGGCGACGACAGCCTCCGCATGCCCGCGCTCGGCGGGTGGTCCTTCATCCTCTTCGCGCTCTTCGGCGTCATCGGGGGCGTCCTCTTCGTGAGGCTCCATCTCGCCCACCGCGCCGAACAGCCCAAAGAGCCCGGCTCAGACTCAGCCCTTGACTGACGCCTTCGTCGTGTACTGACCACGCGACACGCGCTTGAAACGCTTGTCGTTGATCAGCGTCTGGTTCACGATCGTCCGGAAGTTGGGCGACGTCGTCTTGTACCCCGCGTGCTGCACGGCCTCGGCGACCTCGGTCACGCCCATCGTCTTCTTTGTCAGCACCTTCGCGAGCGCATCGGCGAGGTTCAGATCGTTCTTCGGGCGCTTCCCGCCGCGCCGACGCGACGCGAGACCGACCTCGGTTTCGAGCGTGCTGATCTCCGCGTCCACGTCCGCGATCTGACCTTCCAGCTTCTCGCGCTTCTTGTAGAGCGAGTTGATCTTGCGCTCGGCGTCCTTCTGCCGCTTGGCGATCTCACGTTGCAGATCCGTAATGCTCATCGAGGTTGACGACTTGCGTGCCATTGATTCTGTCTCCGAAGTGTTCCCACAACACAGTGCTGTGCCCTCGCGCCGCGTTCTGCCAGCGCTCTGAGCACCACCGACAAGCGTGCAGGGTAGCCCCCCGCCCACGCCGTGTCGCATCGGGAACATAAGAAATCTCACGAGATCTTGCGTCACGTGTCTCTTGTGAGCAATGTTTGCTTTTTGTTCGTCGCTACGAGCGCAGCTCAAACTTCCAACGGCGCATGAGATCGTCGAAGTGATCCAAGTCGAAAAAGGAGACTTCGATGCGCCCTTTCTTCCCGCCGGCCTGCGCCCGGATGCGGACCTTCGTGCCCAGGAACTCGCCGAGCTGCCGCTCGACCTCTCCGTGGTCCGGCGGGCTCGATTGTGCTGGTTTTATCGGCGCTTTCGCCGGTTCGCCCTGGGTTGACGCGGCCTTCTCGATCTGGCGAACGCTCCAGCCTTCGCGCGCGGCGCGATCGGCCAGGGCGCGCCGTGCCTCACCGCGAGGCAGGGCGAGCAGCGCCTTGCCGTGACCGGGCGAGAGCGACCCGGCGCGGAGCAGATCGAGGATCGGATCTTCGAGTTCGGTGAGGCGAATGAGGTTGGCGATCGAAGATCGATCGAGTCCCACCTGTTCGCCGATCTGCGTATGCGTGAGCCCGAAGCGTTCGTTGAGTCGGCGCAGCGCCTGCGCTCGATCCACAGGATTGAGGTCCGAGCGCTGCACGTTCTCGGTCAGCGCCCACGTCGCCGACGCCTGGTCGTCAAGGTCGGCGACCAACGCGGGGACCTCGGTCAGCCCGGCCTTCTTCGCCGCACGCCAGCGACGCTCACCCGCCACCAGCTCGTACGCACCCCCCGCTTTCGGGCGGACCGCGATCGGCTGCATGATGCCCGACTGCGCGATCGACGAGGCCAGCGCGTCGAGAGCCTCGGCATCAAAGTCGGTCCGAGGCTGGAAGGGGTTGGGCACGATGTCCGCGAGCGCGATCCGGCACAACCCGCTGTCGCCATCCGCCGGGACCGATCCGCCCCTTGCCCCGACCGGGCTACTGATATTCGTATGTTGATCGGGTATCTGGACCTCGACGGGTTCCTGCATGAGGCTCGCGAGCCCTCGGCCGAGGCGTGGGCGGGTCGGCTTCCGTGCCATGGTCGATCTCCGTGTGCGGCGTGGTCATCCAAGATATAGTGGGCGCATGCAAACGTCCACAACAGAATCTCCGGGCCGCGATCTTCCGGGCGAGATCGAGTTCATCGCCCGGGGCGTCGCGACGTTCGACGCTCACATCCTGCTCTGCGAGAACGCGAAGTACGGCTACTTCTACCTGCCGGGCGGGCACGTCGAGCCAGGTGAATCGGCGGCGGAGGCGTTGAAACGCGAGTTTGAAGAGGAACTGGGGGTCTCGCCGGACGTGGGACCCCCGCTGCTGGTCCTTGAGCACCGTTTCGGGCAGCGCGGGAGGCCGCGGCACGAGGTGAATGTGGTGTTCCACGTGGAACATATCGAGCTTGCGGAGCAGCCCGCCCCCCCTGCCGCGCCACAGAGCCGGGAGCCGGAACTCCGGTTCCACTGGGTGGATACGGCAAGGTTGCTGGAGTTGGACGTCCGTCCCGAGCCGATCAAGGCGTGGATGCTGGCGCGTCCGGATAGCGCCGGTGCAGACCGCCCAGACTGGCTGTCTCACGCCGAGATCAACGGCGGGGAGGCGAGCGGGTCGCTGGACAGGTGAGGGCGGTCGAAAGTCTGGGTGCCCGCCGTGCCGCGGGCGGCCGGACCATTCGATGCCAGAGCCTGCTCATCAACCAGATCCCGACACGCAGCACACGCTGCTCCAGGAGATCGATGCGCTCCAGTCTCGGCTCAACGAGTTGGAGGAGGAGCTCGAGCATCTCGGTCGGCTGGCGACGCTCGGAACGCTGGCGGGCGTGATCGCGCACGAGGTGAACAATATTCTGACGCCGGTGCTGAGCTACGCCCAGCTCGCGCAGCAGTCGCTCGACGACCAGGATCTCGTCGAGAAGGCTCTGAAGAAGGCGGTGCACGGAGCGGAGTCGGCTTCGAAGATCGCCGACTCGGTCCTCGGGTTCGCCCGCAAGGAATCGGGCCCCCCACTCAGCGATGTTCGTGCCGTGGTGTACGAGGCGATGTCGTGCTTGGTGCGTGAGCCCGAACGGGACGGCATTCAGGTGGATATCGACGTGCCAAGGGGCTTGTTGGCGGGGATCGGGGCGTTGTCACTCCACCAGGTGCTGATGAACCTGATCTTGAACAGTGTTCGTGCGATGAAGCAGGGGTGTGGCCGCCTGCGGGTCCGGGCCCGCGGGTGTTCCACGTGGAACGGTGCGGAGCCGGGCGAGTCGGCGGCGATCGACGCGATCGATGTCGAGGTCGAAGACACCGGGCCCGGGATCGCGCCGGACCGGCTCCTGCACATCTTCGATGCGTTCCACACGCGGAATGCAGCAGACGGATCGAGCAAGAAGGGGACCGGCCTCGGGCTCGCGGTCTGCAGGCGTCTTGTCGAAGGCGCCGGCGGCGCGATCAGCGTCGAGAGCGAACTCGGGCGCGGCACACGGTTCCGCATCCACTTGCCCGCCGCACCCAAGGGTGTCGAACCCAGCACGACAGACGTCCGATAAAAAGTACGCAAGTATTCGCGTTCACAACACTTGTTGACACAAGTGATGGAATAGTGTTTCATATGTCCGGGGTTAGACCCCGGTCGAACATCGGCATGCGCCGTGGGCGCGGCCTCGAAGCACGAAACAGACGCGAAGGAGCGTGGCATGGTGAAGCAGACGATGGCGGTGGGGGTCTTGGCGAGCGCACTGGTCGGCGGCGCGGTAGTGATGGGCATCCCGAGCGGCGAACCCGCCGTGGCCCGCGCCAGCGAGGGCGCGTTCAGCGTGGACCCGGTGCACTCGATGGTCGTCTTCGGCGTCGGGCACCTGGGCGTTGCGAAGAACTACGGGCGCTTCAACGACATCTCGGGCACGTTCAACATCGACCGTTCGAACATCGAGAACGCGTTCATCGACATCACCGTGCAGGCCGAGAGCGTGGACACGGCCAACGAGAGCCGCGACAAGCACCTCCGCAGCCCGGACTTCTTCAACACGCGTCAGTTCCCGACGCTGACGTTCACGAGCGATGAGATCACCGCGATGTCACGCGATCTGCCGCCCAGCCACCTGCGCGCGACGGGCGAGCTCACGATGCACGGCGTGACGAAGGACATCGAAGTCGAGATCCACTTCATCGGCGAGGGCCAGACGCCCCGGGGCTACAAGCAGGGCTTCGAGGCCCGCTTCACCATCAAGCGGTCGGACTTCGGCATGACCAAGTATCTTGAGGGCAACGGCATCGGCGACGAGGTTGATCTGATCGTCGCGATCGAGGGCGACCGCGAGTAGCGGCGCACGGCTTTGTGTTTGTGTGCGTGTGCGCGCTCGTGGGCGCGCGCACGCCGTTCATCCGATATATCTTTTGAAGCTCGTTCGAAAGGACGCGTATGAGCATCGAGCTCGCGCTGAAGGTTGTCGTTGCACCCGCGCTGGTCATCGTCGTTGGCCTCGTGCTCGTATGGCGCGTGTGGCGCGCGGGCGAGCCGGGCTGGAGCGTCTCGGCGCGCACCGAAGCATCGGGGCGCACCGACGCGCTCCGCCAGGGGCAGCGGTGGGGGGGGGCGAGCGCGGTGGTGCTGAGCGGCGTGGTGCTCGCGGTTGCCTACGCGTTGGGGCTCGCGCTCGTCGAGAACCAGATGCCGAAGCTGCCGCCGCATGTTGCGGAGCACACGCTCTTCTGGCTGGCGCTGCTCGGCGCGCTGGCGGGTTTGCTGGAGATGCCGCGCGCGCTGCCGTGGACGGTGCGGCTGTTGACGCGCTACGCGATCGCCGCGATCGGTGTGTGGTTGATCACGCGTCGCAAGCTGGAGATGGGCGCGTGGGACGAGCGTACGACGGCGATCGCCGTTGCCGGCGCGACGCTGGGGGTGGTGGTGTGGTGGAGCGTGCTGGATGTGCTGGCGAACCGGGTGCGCGGCGCGGCGGTGCCGGTGATCGTGGCGGGGCTCGCGGGTGCCTCGGCGCCGCTGCTGATCTTCCACGCGTCGTGGGTCGGGGGGGGGAACCTCGCGGGCGTGCTGGGCAGCGCGTTCGGGGCGCTCGCACTCATCGCGGCGTGGCGGCGCGACGTGACAATGGGCCCGGGCGGCGCGGCGGTCGCGGGGCTCGTCTTCCCCGGGCTGCTGTGGACGGCGTGGCTGTGGGGGTACTTCGACGCGTGGCAATGGACGCTGCTGATCGCGATGCTCGCGAGCGTGCTGCTGGCGTTCGTGATGGACCTGCCGAGGCTGCGCGACATGCCGGCGCTGTGGCGCGAGATGATTCGCGTGACCCTCGTGGCGGTGCCGGCGACGGCGATCGCGGTGTGGGCGGTCGCGGCGGCGCCGCTGGATGAGTACTTGTACTGAGACTCGCCGCAGAGATCGCGGAGCAGGAAGAGGGCTCACCGCGGAGGCGCGTCACGGACTCGTGGCAACGTCATCGACTTCAGCATCGGACTCGGTGTTGCGCACGTCCCAGTCTCGGATCGCCGCCCGATCGGCGAGGTATTCCGTGTTGCGCTGCCTGCGATACGCCTCGAGCGGTTCGTTCGATTGACTCACAAAGGAATCGACAAAGGCGTGCAGGTCGTTGATCCACGGCTCATCCGCGGACTCCACCGCTTGTGCAAGCTCCTTGCGGAACCGTTCCGGATCGGCGAGGAGTTCTTTGTCGATCAAGCCGGGCTCGCACGAGTATGTCAACAACGTGGTGATCGACGGGTCGATCCATGCGCTGGGATGCTGGGCCGCTTCGAGGATGCCGAGTTCGACGAGTCGTTCCCATCCGTTGCACGGCGCAGTGACAACGACGCGGAGCACGTTCGAGTGCAAGAAGCTGCCCGGAGCATTTGGGAGATAGATGCGCGTGCGGAGCTCGTAGACGCCGGGTTCGGAGAAGAGACAGTGACACTTCGAGTCGCCTGTGGCATCACGCCGCGTCATGGACATGCCGGGTGCGATGGTGTGCGCTCTTGCGATGGAGTCGTTCGGTTCGAGCCTCAGGCT
This sequence comes from Planctomycetota bacterium, assembly GCA_039182735.1. Classification (GTDB taxonomy): domain Bacteria; phylum Planctomycetota; class Phycisphaerae; order Phycisphaerales; family UBA1924; genus JBCDCB01. The sequence continues at coordinate 21,326 of JBCDCB010000030.1, read as the reverse complement.
CGTTGCGAGATGAAGGAAGTTGGGTAGCATGCTGTTGCACCATCGGATCGCTCCCCATTCGCCGCCGTTCACCCTCGCTTCGAGCGTGTCGAAGTCGTGACCGACGTACTTGAAGTCGAGGTCCGGGTTGATGAAGGGTGTCGCCTCGTCACCGGTGTTGATCAGCGTGACGCGCAGCGTGATGGGGTCGCTCGCTTTGATCGCGATCGCGGTGGTCGCCGGCAGATCGGTCGCCGGGCCGCTCCGTGTCCGGAAGTGGTCCGCATCGGGCACCGCTTCGAGCCGTAGTTCCAGATTCGGCTGCGCGGAGACCACGCCGGCGATGAACAGTGTGACCGCAAGCGTGACGGGTCGAAGCATGGCGGCTCCTCTCGGTTCTACGACGGTAGGGGAGTCGCCCGTTTGCGGCGTCACGCCGGGGCTTAGAGACCCCAACCCCACACACCAGCCCCGTTTTCAATCCGCCAGCACGACCACGTCTTCCGGGCGGACGGCGAGCTTGAGTTCCGTCTCGCGCTCGGTGAGGCGGGTCGGGTGCAGTTCGAGCACCTTGAAGCGCCGATCGCCGGGCAGTTCCACGACGTACTGCGCGACCTCGCCCAGGTAGATGATGTCGCGCACGGTCGCGTCGAGGGTGTTCTCTTCGTGTTCGTGCGCGACGCGGAGCGCCTCGGGACGCACCGAGCACGTGACGTTGCCCTTCTCGGGCAGGCTGTTCGAATCGAACGTGGTCGAGTGCAACCGCCCGGCGGTCGATTCGAGCGTGACGCGACCGTTGCCGCGATCGACGATCTCGGCGTCGAGGAAGTTCGTCTCGCCCAGGAAGTCGGCGACGAAGCGCGACGCGGGGCGTTCGTAGAGCTCGCGCGGCGTGCCGACCTGCGCGATCACGCCCATGTCGAGCACCGCGACGCGGTCGGCCATCGAGAGCGCTTCCTTCTGGTCGTGCGTGACGTAGACGGTGGTGATGCCGGTCTCCTTGCAGATGCGCCGGATCTCGGTGCGCATCTCGAGACGGAGCTTGGCGTCGAGGTTGGAGAGCGGTTCGTCGAGCAGCAGCACGTCCGGGCGGACGACGAGTGCGCGGGCGAGCGCGACGCGCTGCTGCTGCCCGCCGGAGAGCTGGGTGGGCTTGCGCTCGGCGTAGTCGCTCATGCGCACGGCGCGGAGCGCTTCGCTGACACGCGTGGCCTGTTCGTCTTTGGAGATCTTGCGGACGTCGAGCCCGAAGGCGACGTTCTGCGCGACGCTCATGTGCGGCCACAGCGCGTAGGACTGGAAGACCATGCCGGTGTTGCGCTTGGCGGGGGGCGTGTTGGTGACGTCGCGTCTGTTGAAGGCGAGCCTGCCGGCGGTCGGTTCGATGAACCCGGCGATCATGCGGAGGAGTGTGGTCTTCCCGCAGCCGGAGGGCCCGAGGAGGAAGAAGAGTTCGCCGTTGTTGATCGTGAGCGAGATTTGATCGACGGCCTTGGTGGTGCCGCCGCCGGGTCCCATGGCGGGGTAGTGCTTGCTGATGGCGTCGATGGAAATGGTCGTCGTCATCGGGTCTCTCTCGGGGTTCGTGTGGCGCGCACAGGGTAGCGGGCGGGTTACTCCCCGAGGCACGTGCCCACAGCGCGGGCGGCGGCGAGGACCTGATGGTCGCGTGGGATGAGGCGCTGCTTGCCGGCGATCTCTTCGATCGGGATGTCGGTGCAGTGCTGACGCCGCATCACGACGAGGCGGTTGCGATGCCCCCCGGCGAGGACCTCCATCGCGTGGTGCCCGAACTGCGTGGAGAGGACGCGGTCGGCGCTGTTGGGCGAGCCGCCTCGCTGCACGTGACCGAGCACGACGTGTCGCGTCTCGATCTTGGTGCGCTGTTCGATTTCCCGGCTGACGGCTTCGGCGATGCCGCCGAGGCGGATCGGGTCGGGGGACGTTGGATCGCGCTTCTCGATGAACTGCTTCCCGCCGACGGGTTTGGCGCCCTCGCTGGCGCAGACGATGGAGTAGCGCCTGCCGTGCTGCGCGCGGTCGGTGACGAAGTCGCAGACGGCGTCCATAGAAAAGGGGATCTCCGGGAGGAGCAGGACGTCGCTGCCCGAGGCGACGCCGGCGTGCAGCGCGATCCAACCCGCGTTGCGCCCCATCACCTCGACCACGATCACGCGGTGGTGCGACGCGGCGGTGGTGTGGACGCGGTCGAGCGCGTCGGTGGCGATGTCCACGGCGGTAAGGAACCCGAAGGTGAGGTCGGTGCCCTCGATGTCGTTGTCGATGGTCTTGGGCACGCCGATGACGTTGACGCCGGCTTCGATGAGGGGCATGGATGCCGCCATGGTCCCGTCGCCGCCGATGGCGACGATGGCGTCGAGCGCGTTCTGCTCGACGTGGTGCAGGCACTGATCGACACGGTTCTCGATGACGGGTCGGCCCTCGTCGTCGGTGCCGGCGTGATAGAAGGCGGGCGAGGCTTTGTTGGAGGTGCCGAGGATGGTGCCTCCGACGGTGAGGATGCCCGAGACGTCGTCGCGGGTGAGGTGGCGCATGCGGTTTTCGATGAGCCCCTGATAGCCGTCCTCGATGCCGACGACCTCGACGCCGTAGTCGTACATGGCGGTCTTGGAGACGGCGCGGATAACGGCGTTGAGCCCCGGGCAGTCGCCACCGCCGGTGAGCACGCCGATGCGCCGGATGGTGCCTGGGCTGGTCATGGGCGCAGGGTAGCGGTTCAGGATTCAGATGATCGGTTGACGAGCCTCGCGTGTGCGCAAGCGGGGATCCCGCGCCCTCACGGTCGCGGCTCGTCCGGAACATGAGTCGGCGCAACAGGGGCGTTCAGGCGCGCCACTCGAAGAGCGCGGTGGTCTGGTCGTAGTAGCGGTCGCTGAGTCCCTGCGCGGTCAGCCCGATCTTCTCGAGCACGCGCTGCGAGGCGACGTTCTCGAGCTCGGTGACGCCGACGATGTGCGCGAGCGCGGGCGGCCCGTTGACGGCGTAGTCGATGACGGCCTTGGCGCCCTCGGTGGCGTAGCCCTTGCCCCACGCGCTGCGGGCGAGTCGGTAGCCGATCTCGATGTCGGGCCCGCGTTTGTGGCGTTCGTGCTGCTGGATGCCGAGGCCCGAATGCGGGATGGGGATAAGCAGGTAGTCCCCGATGAGCGTGCCGGTGGCGCGCTCGATGCCGACGAAGATCCCGATGGAGCGTTCGTCGAAGAGCGATCGCGACCACTCGATGGCGGTCTCGGCGCGCGAGCGCGGCTGGGGCTCGCCGTTCGTGATGTAGCGCATGACTTCGGGGTCTTCGAAGATCGGCGCGTAGGCGTCGAGGTCGCTCGGCTCGATGGGGCGGAGCGTGAGTCGGTCGGTCTCGATGGGGTCGGGCGCGGGCATGCGCGCAGGATACGATGCCGACCATGAACGAGCAGCAGCAAGCCGACGCGGAGCAGTCTGTCCATCACCTCGAGCAGCAGCGCCGTGAGAATCGCGACGCGATGCGCGCGCTCGGGGCGAAGCCCTACGGCGTGCGCACGGACGAGCTCGTCACGCTCGCAGAAGCCCGCTCGCGCTACGACGAGGCGGCCGACGAGGCGAACCAGGCGAGCGTGACGAAGGCAAAGGCCTACGCGAAGGAAAACCCGGACGCGGAGCCCGTGCCCATCGTGGATGAGCGCCCGCGTGTGCGCGTCGCGGGGCGCGTGGTGCTCAAGCGCGAGGGCGGCAAGCTCGTGTGGCTGCAGCTGCGGGATCACACCACGGCGAGCGCGGGCGACATCGAACGCGGTGACGCGCCGGCGAGCGTCGCGAGCGATCTGCAGATCGCGGTGTCGAAGCGCGACGTCGAAGCACCGGGGTTCGACCTGATGAAGCCGCTGGATCTCGGCGACATCGTCGTGGTCGAGGGCCCGCTCATGCGCACGAACAAGGGCGAGATCACGATCTGGGCGAGCAGGGTGGAGATGGGCAGCAAGTCGCTCGCGCCGCCCCCCGAGAAGTGGAAGGGCCTGACGGATATCGAGCAGCGCTATCGCAGGCGCTACGTCGATCTGCACGCCAACCCCGAATCGATGTTCGTGCTCTCGCTGCGCTCGAAGATCGTCACGAACGTGCGCCGCTTCCTCGATGCGCGCGGCTTCATGGAGGTCGATACGCCCGTGCTGCAATCGCTCGCCGGCGGCGCCGCGGCAAGGCCTTTCGTCACGCACATGAACGCGCTGGATATTGACCTGTTCATGCGCATCGCGCCGGAGCTGTACCTGAAGCGGCTGCTCGTGGGCGGCATGCCGCGGGTGTACGAGGTGAGCCGAAACTTCCGCAACGAAGGGCTCAGCCCGCGTCACAACCCGGAGTTCACATCGCTCGAGCTATACGAGGCCTTCGGCGATTATCACACGATGAGCGAGATCACGGAGTCGCTCGTGCGCTCGTGCGCGGAACTTGTTGCCGAGGCGATGGGGGGCTCCGCGCGCGCGCTGCCGTTTGGTGACCTGACGATCGATTACGCGAGCGACTTTGCGCAGATCACCTTCGCCGATCTCTTCGAGAAGGCGCTGGGTTTCCCGATGACGGACCACGATCGCGCGCTGCAGGAAGCCGAGACGCGCGGCTTCAAGACGAAGAGCGAGAAGGGTGTCGCGCTCGATCCGATCCTGATCGTGAACGAGCTGTTTGAAGAGGTTGCGGAGCGGTCGATCGACCCCGCGAAGCCGACGTTCGTGTTTGATTACCCGAGCGCGTTGTCGCCGCTGACGAGGCCGCACGAATCGGATCCGAGCCTCGCGCAGCGCTGGGATCTGTTCATCGGCGGGATGGAGATCGGGCCGGCGTACACGGAGCTGAACGACCCGGACGTGCAGGAGGCGAAGTTCCGCGAGCAGCTCGCCGGCATCGACGACGAGGAGAGCACCTTCCGCACGTTCGATGAGGACTTCATCCGTGCGCTCAAGGTGGGCATGCCCCCGGCGGGCGGCATGGGGCTGGGCATCGACCGCCTGTGCATGCTGCTGATGGATCAGCAATCGATCCGCGACGTGTTGCTCTTCCCGATGATGCGGCCGGAGGTGGAGTGAGTTGGGGTCTTGGGTCTCGGGTTTGGGGTCTGGGTCTGACGAGCCGCGCCCGTGAGGAAGCGGGTTCGGCTCCTTCTCCCCGCGAGCGGGGAGAAGGTTGAGATGAGGGGCTCCGGCTGCCTCTTGTTGATGCCCCCTCACCCCGGCCCTCTCCCCCGCGTGCGGGGGCGAGGGAGCAGGAGGATTTCCGTCCCTTGCGTCGCGACTAGGCGTCGCCGTTGCGGTTGCGGAAGCCGCGTTGCATGCGCTGGCCGTCGTTGTTCATGCGGTCGAGGAATCGCCCGCGGTTGCCGAGCTCTTCGCGGAGGATCGCGCGCTGTTCCTGGTTGAGTTCGCCGGCGATCTTCATCATCAGCTCGCGGTTCTCTTTGTTGATCGCGCGGAACTCGGGGTCGCGGTTGGAGACGCCGTTCTCACGCATCGTGCGCACGGCGAGCATGTTCTCACGCGTCTTGCGGTAGAGCGGCTCGATGACGCTCGACTGCTCGGGCGTGAGGTTGAGCTTGAGCAGCAGTTCGTCGCTGGTCGCTTTGGCGATTTCGAGCTGGCCCTTGAGAGCTTGGCCGACCTCCTGCATCGCGAGCTGCGACTGCATCATGGCCTTGGCGCGTTCGAGCCGCTCGGCGCTGATGTCTTGCGTGCGGGCGCCGCCCATGCCCTGCTGGCGCTGGCGGTCTCGCCACTGGCGGGTGCGGTCGGCGATCTTCGCGCCGTACCACTCGTCCACCATGTGGTTGAAGGTGTCGGCGTTGCCTTCGCTCATCGCGGATGCGAGCGTGCCCTGCAGCGGGGGCTCGTCGAGCAGCGGCTTGATGATGGTCTGTATCTCTTGCATCGCCTCGCGACGTGCGGCGCGGTCGTCGCCCGCGCCCTGCAGCGACTGCTGGAGGGCGAAGATCTGGGTGCCGTGATCGTTGAGGATGGACTCGATGATCGCGGCGCGATCGTTGAGCAGCGCCTGCACGCGCGCGTCTTCTGCGGGCGCGAGTTCGAGGAGGTCGAGCGCGCGGAGTTCAGGGCGGGCCTGCCCGCGGACGTCCTGCATCTCGCCGTCGAGCCCGTTGTGGATGAGGGAGGGTCGTTCGCTGTCATCGACGTCGGGCCCGCCGAGGAAGCCGTCATCTGGGTCGGCGGGATCGGTCTCGACGGGTGCGACGTCGGCGGGCGTGGGGTCGTCGCGGTCGAAGTCGAGCGGCTGCGCCTGCGCGACGGCGACGGGGATCAACGCTGCGGCGAGGATGATCGCACCGGCTTTGACCGACTCGCGGACGTAGAAGTAGCAGAGGTCGTCGCCGGGCAGGGACGGGGGCACGTGCTTGATGCGGCTGCGGGGCATGGGGTGTCCTCCGGTGTGTTCGCTGGCAGAACGGCGTGGTTGCCCACGCATTGCCGAGTTCCGCAACTTCGATCTCGCAACAGGTTATCGCGCGGTCGCCGAGGTCCAAAGGGATCTTTTCGGTGCTGACACACGCGAGTCGGCGCGCGCAAACGCCCGCAACGTGGCGTCGCGGGCGCTTGGCGGCTTTGCATGGGGAAACGCGGTCGTCAGGCGCGGCGCCGGCGAGCGATGGCGAGCCCGCTCATGGCGGCGATCGCGAGCGCGCCCGGAGCCGGGACGCGGGATACGCGGATGCCGTCGATGCCCATGTACGACGCGGGGCCGGTGGGATCGAGCGATCGTGAGACGAGCGCGAGTTCGATGGCCGATGCGGTTGCGACGAAGGAGATCGAGTCGGTGAACCACACGATCGGATCGGTGGGCAAGGATTGCTTGCTCAGCGTGATGGAGTCACCGACGACGGCGCCGTTGGCGACGAGTTGCCAGTAGCCGTCCTGCCCGTTCCACGCGCCGCTGGCGAGGTTCTGGAAGCCGAGGTTGGTGAGGTGGAAGTCGAGTTGGTAGGTGTCGCCGATGGTGAACCCGCTGACGTTCTGCGCGAATCCCTCGGAGTTGGCGAAGTCGCTCCCGCCGGCGCGGACGAAGGTGCCGCCGTTTGGTGAGAGTGTCCACGGCGTGGTGGTGTTGTTGAAGGGCCCGGAAGCGTCGCAGGTGTCGGGAGTTTTCTGCCAGTTGAACCACGAGGGCGGGGCGTTGCCGGCGACGACGGGGCCGGTGAGGTCGCCGTTGGCGATGGACTGGGCGAGCGTCGAAGAAGTCAGGGCGAGGGTTGTGAGCGTTGCGAGTGTTGTGATGCGAGCGGTGGTGGGCATGGCTCGGTCTCCTTGTGGACGTTGCGTTCAGGCGCGGCGGCGGCGCAGGGCGAAGGCGAGGGGGAGCAGGGCGACGGAGCCGGGCGCGGGGATGGCGTCGCCCGCGATGCGGAAGATGAGGAACTCATCGTGGTTGGCGCCGTCGTAGGGGTCGTCCCAGGGGGTGCCGGTGCCGACGCCCGCGTCGTGCCAGATCCACTTGGCGTCGCCGGGGATGCCGGCGATGTTGTTGGGCCACGGGCCGGGGTGCGACGCGTTGGTCCAGGTGTCGAGGAAGCTGGTCGGCTGCCAGAGCCCGTTGGTCTCGGCGAAGGTGATGGCGGCATCGACCTCGCTCTGCGTGGGCTGCTGATTGATGGGCCACGGGTTGGGCCAGGTGGCGTCGATCGCGCTGAGGTAGGCGCCGGCGGGGAAGACCTCCCACGCGGCGTCGCCGGTCTTGATCGTCGTGCCCTGCGTGGTGTTCTGGAAGACGCCGAGGAAGCCCTGCGCGACGGAGTAGTCCGAGGCGGTAGACACGTAGAGGTAATCGGTGCTGGCGCGACCGAAGGCGTTGTAGGTCTCGACGGTGGTCCAGTCGTTATCGCCGCCGGCGAAGAAGTCGGTCGTCAGGTTGTCGCCGAAGTAGATGTCGTACTGGTTGTCCACGGTGATGGTCATGGTCCAGTCGTCGGCCAGCGCTGCGGGGGCGAGTGCGCCGGCGACGGCGAGGGCGGCGAAGGTGGTACGGGTGTTGCGTGTCATGGGTGATCTCCTCTTGTGAGTGGTGTGGGCGGTTCGGGTTGATTGGGTGCGATCAGGCGCGACGGCGGCGAGCGATGGCGAGGCCGCTCATGCCGGCGAGGGCGAGGGCACCCGGCGCGGGGATCGGATCCATGACGATGATGCTGCCGGAGGAGACGTTTGCTCCGCCCGCGACGGCGCCGGAAGCGCCGGCGAAGTCGAGGGAGTCGAGGCGGTCCGGGGCGAGCCCGAGCGTGTTGGTGTAGTTCTGGATGGCGAACTCCCAGGTCTCACCGGCTTCGAAGATGCCGTCGGGCGTCATGCTCTCGGCGATGAGCGAGCGGTTGAGCCCGACCATGTCGATGCGCATCGCGAGGGTTTTGACGCCGGGGGCGAGGGCGCTCTCGGCGACGCCGTCCACGTTGGTGAACGAGGTCTCCGGATCGGCGACGTAGAAGACGTTCTGCCAGTCCTGCCCGGTGAGGTTGGTCATGATGACCAGCGCGTTGGGCGTGCCGTTGTCGGTGGGGGGGCAGACGGTGCTGTCAAAGATGGTGCTGGTTGCATCGATGAGTTCGTCGGCGGGGAAGAGCGGTCCGTTGCCGAGCTCGTCGTACGCGAACTGCATGCCGTGGTCGTCGCAGCCGGGGGTGTCCTCGTAGGTGCCGCTGACGGGGAAGGCGGCGGCGCTGCCGGCGACTGCAAAGACGGCGAGCGTGGTGAGCGCGGTGGTGGTGGTGTGGGCCATGGAAGTGCTCCTCGAGCAAGGGGTGTGGTGTGCCGCATTGACGAATGTGGGCGCGGCGATATCGGAAACTCGTCGGGCGCCTGCCAGCGCACGGCGAGCGGAGGGAGAGAGAGACACGGATGCACATGGCGCGGGGATCGCGCCGAGGGAGGGAGAGAGTTCTGTTTCAGCGGACGTGGGCGTGTTTCGTCAGTCGCTCGCACGGTTGAACGTGTGTGCGTCTGTCACCTCTACTCCGCGTCACCCCCGCGGTTCTTGCAGCGCATGTTCAAGAATTGTGAAGCGGTGCGTTCGACGCGTATGTGCGCGCACAACAACGCCCGGAGCAAATCGCCCCGGGCGCTGAACAGATGAACACATGGGTTGTGTGTGTGGCAGACGAGGCGGTTTAGAGGTCGTTCACGTCGCAGCCGAGGTTGGAGACGATGAAGGTGATGTCGGCGGTGGTGGTCTCTCCGTCGCCGTTGGCGTCGCCGGGCGTGCCTTGGGCATCGGGCGTGCCAGCGCCGAGGTTGGAGACGGAAAGCGTGATGTCAGCGGTCGTGGTTTGCCCGTCGCCGTTGACATCGCCCGGGCACGTCGCGGCGGTCTGGCAAGCGTCGGGGATGCCGTCGGCCGGGTCGATGTCGGGCGCATCGAAGAAGTTGATGTCGGCGAAGTCGTCGATGCCGTTCTCGTTGCAGTCGGGGAAGGCGTCGAGCACGTCGTAGTCGGCGGGCCCGTGGAGTTCGTTCCCGCCGACGTCGTTGAGGCGGATGAAGGCGGTGTCGTTGGTGGTGGAGATCCAGGTGGTCTGGTCGGTCCACACGCCGCCGTTCTGGGCTTCGTCGGAGCGTTCGTCGGCGCTGGCGTTGTCGATGCCATCGACGGCCCACTGGAGGTGGTCGGCGATCTGCTGCCCGTTGCCGAACTGTGTGGGCGGGAAGTAGATCTGGATGGCGTAGGGCCCGTTGTCGAGGGGCAGCGCGAAGTTCCCGAGCCCCGTGAGGTTGATGCGGTCGGCCTCGCCGGCGGGCGCATCGTTGTTGAAGTGGATGAAGAGCGACGCGCGGGGCGCGAGGTCGATGGTGTTGAGCCCGTTGGCCGCGGAGTAGCGCCGGATCTGGTCCTCGTCGTGCGAGCAGAAGCGCCACCCGTCAAGGGCGATGGCATCGGTCTCGGAGTGGTTGAACAGCTCGAGGATCCCGCTCGCGGTATCGACCGAGCGAATCTGGACGAGCCTGGGGTCGTTCCCGGTCGAGAGCCCGGCGTGGGCGGTCCCGGCGAGGGTCGCGGCGCACGCGGCGCCGAGCAGCACAGATCGAGTGGGCATCATCTGCGGTCTCTCCTTTGGTTCGCGCACGCTCCGCGCGCGGCGTGGGTTCGACCATCAACGTCCGCTCGGGGCCGGGATGTTGCGGCAACATGCGATCTTTACGCGAAGCCGTCGGCTGACGTGTCCCGAGAAAGTTCGATGGTCATCTGCAAGGAATGCGTGGTGACCGCGGAAGACAGTGAGCGGACGACACGCACACGTTCGACGCGGCTCGCACGACCCGATCCTTCACGTCGAGCCGCCGCGAACGAACCCGCCCGCGATTCACCGCCCGCGCGTTGTTGCAGCGCGACGCCGGGCGGCTTCCATCCTGATGCTCTCTCTCCTCCTCGGCTCGGCGGCCTCACAAGACCGTCGAGCCGATTCACATGCGCTCGACGGGCACCAAGCCGAGGATGCGCATGCCGTCTTCCAGCACGCGCCCGGTCAGGTCGCACAGGCGCAGCCGGCTCGCGCGTGTCGCGTCTCGCTCCGCCTTGAGCACCGGGCACGCGTCGAAGAAGCGGCTGAAGGCCTGCGCAAGGTCGTACAGGTACGCGCACAACCGGTGCGGCTCGCAGGCGTCGGCGGCCCCCTGTAGCACACCGGCATACTTCAGCAGTTCGAGCGAGATCTCCTTCTCGCGCGCGTGTTCCAGCACGATCGGCGCGTCGAGCGCGATGTCGCCGAAGCGTTCCTCGGCTTTGCGGAAGATCGAGCGGATGCGCACGAGCGCGTACAGCAGGTACGGCCCGGTGTTGCCCTCGAAGGTGAGCATGCGATCGAAGGAGAAGACGTAGTCCTTCACGCGATCGCTCGAGAGATCGACATACTTGATCGCGCTCACGCCGACGGCTTCCGCAACGGCGGTGCGCTCGTCGTCGGAGAGCGACGGGTTTTTCTCCGCGACGGCGGCGGCGGCGCGGGTGATCGCTTCGTCGATCAGGTCGCGGAGACGGACATTCTCGCCGCTGCGCGACTTGAGCGGGCGGTTGTCCTCGCCCAGCACGGTGCCGAAGGCGGCGTGAAAGAGCGCCGAGGGCGCGTCGGCGCCGGGCTTGGTCGCGTAGCCGGCTTTGGTCGCGGTGGCGAAGGCCTGCTTGAAGTGCAGCGACTGTCGCGCATCGACGGCGTACACCACACGGTCGGCGTTGAGATCCTGCACGCGCCGCTTGATGCCGGCGATGTCGGTGGTGGCGTAGAGGAACCCTCCGTCGGACTTGCGGATGATGCAGGGCTGCTTGATGCCGAACTCGTCGAGCGTGACGACGAGCGCGCCGTCGTCCTCGACGGCGATGCCGCGGGATTCGAGATCGCGCACGACCTCGGGCAGTTCATCGCGATAGGTTGATTCGCCCGCGGTGGCTTCGTCGGTGACGTTGGCGTGCAGGCGCCGACAGTTGTCGAAGCAGGCGTCGAGCGTGATGCGGCTGATGCGCTCCCACACGCGCACGAAGGCTTCATCGCCGGACTGCAACCCGACGAGCGCCTGCTTCGCGCGCGCGAGATGCGCTTCGGCGCCCGCGACCTGTTCTTCGAGTTCCGCCTCGGCCTTCGGTCCGAGATCGAACCGGCGCACGGCGGCGAGCCCGGCGCGGTCGGCGTTGCAGTCGCGCTGGGCCTGTTTGTAATAGATCCCGAGGTCTTCGAGCCGCAGTTCGTCGAGCGAGAGTTCGCCGGCATCGGCGAGGTCTTTCACGCGCGCGGTGACCATCGCGATGGGCAGGCCCCAGTCGCCGAAGTGGTTCTGTCGCTTCACCTCGTGCCCGAGTCGCGCGAAGAGATTGGCGAGGCAGTCGCCGATGACCGTGGCGCGCAGGTGCCCGACATGCATCTGCTTGGCGAGGTTCACGCCGCAGAGATCGACGACGACCGTTTCCGTGCGCGCGGGCTGGGGCACGCCGAGGTCGTGCGCGTCTATGTGCGCGAGGGCGCCGCTGAGCGCATCGGCCTTGAGCCTGATGTTGATGAAGCCCGGGCCGGCAACGTCGAGCGGTTCGGCGATGTCAGCGAGCAGCGCGTTGGCGTGCGAGACGATCGACTCGGCGAGATCGCGCGGCGTGGTCTTCAGGCGCTTGCCGAGGCTCATCGCGGCGTTGCACTGGAAGTCGCCGTGCTCCGGGTTTTTCGCGGGTGCGAGCATCGCGTCGGCGATGAGGTCGCCAGGCGGGTTCAGCGGCTTGATGGCGCTGGTGATCGCCGCTTCGAGGTGCGCGCGCAGCGCGGCGATGAGATCGCCCGGAATGGTCGTGTCGCTCGGCATGCGCGCGAGTGTAGCGGTGGCTATCGCCCCGGCGCGTTGACGGCCACGCTGACCCGATCGCGGATCGAGAGCACCGCGTGCATCGGGAGCCAGACGTCTTCCGTGATACCGGCCGCGGCGATGCTGCGGCGCACGCAGACCCAGTTCGGTTCGATGACGCGGAGTTCGCCGTCGAAGGAGATCATGGCCCCGTTGATGCCGCTGGTCCCGACCGACACGGGGAGCGGTCCGGCCATGCCGAGCGCGTCGGGGCGCACGTCCACGACGACGCGGCGCCCGATCAGGTCGTTCGCGGCGGACGAGACGGTGGCGGGCGCATCGGCGCGGTTGTCCGCCGCGCGGCCGGTGCAGCTGCCGATGACGATCGCGGCGGCGATGAAGAGCCCCGCGCTGGAGATCGCGGAGGCGAGTGCGGCGTTGTTCCCATTGGCCATGTCGGGCCTCCGGTGCGGTTAGAGCTTGAGGTCGCCGAGCCCGCCGCCGAGGTAGTCGAGCCCGCCGATGCCGCCGGACTTCTTCGCGACTTCCTTCTCGTCCTTCTGCTTCTGCTTGGCCTGCTCGCGCATGCGTCGGAGCTGCGGGGTTTCCTTGAGGATTTCGTCGGCGGAGCGTGTGTCCTGCTCGCCCTTGCCGCGCCGCTTGCCGCGGTCGCCCGGCTGCTGGGGGCGGTCCTTGGCCTGCTTGATCGAGAGGCTGAGCTTGCGCTTGTCCTTCTCGATCTTGAGGACCTTGACCTGCACGCTGGCCTTGGGCTGGACGGCGTCGGAGGTCTTGGCGACGCGCTTCCAGTCGAGTTCGGAGATGTGCACGAGCCCTTCGAGGCCGGGCGCGACCTCGACGAAGGCACCGAAGTCCATGAGCTTGGTGACGGTGCCGGGCACGACGTCGCCCTCGTTGAGCTGGATCTCGGAGATGAGCTTGTCCCACGGGTGCTCGGAGAGCTGCTTCATGCCGAGGGCGTGGCGGTTCTTCTCCCAGTCGAGCTTGATGACCTGGACGGTCACGGTCTCGCCCTCTTTGACGACGTCTTCGGGCTTGTTGACGCGTTCGTGGCTCATGTCCCCGATGTGGAGCAGGGCGTCGATGCCCCCGATGTCCACGAAGGCACCGAAGGGCATGATCTTCTTGACCACGCCCTCGACGGTCTGGCCTTCCTTGAGGGACTCGCGGAGCTTGGCCTGGCTTTCTTTCTGCTCTTCTTTGAGGATGTCGCGGCGGGAGAGGGTGATGTTGCCGCGACCCATGCGGTCAACCTTCATGACCTTGCAGGTCAGGGTTTCGCCGACGAAGACGGAGAGGTCCTCGATGCGTCGGATGTCCACCTGGCTGGCGGGCATGAAGGCGGCGTGCTTGGCGACCTCGCACTGGAGCCCGCCCTTGTTGGTGCCGGTGACCTGGGCCTGGACGACCTGCCCGGGCTGGAGGAGTTCCCAGTCGGCTTTCTGCACGGCGCCGGGGCGTGAGCAGATGAAGAGGGCCTCGTTGGCTTCGAAGCGTTCGATGACGACTTCGAGTTCTTCGCCGACGGTGGGGAGGTCATCCTCGTTGTACTGCGAGCGTGGAACAACGCCGAGTTCTTTCGGCCCGAACTCGACGAAGACGTCTTCGGGGCCAACGGAGACGACGGTGCCCTTGCGGTGTTCGCGACCGCCCTGGACGACGCGGGGCCCGCGGAGCTTGCGCGGGGCGTGGACGCCGTCGTCCTTGAGCTCCGGGCGGCCGGGGTGGTGCGAGGCGTGGTTTGGGTCACCTGTTGGCTGCTGGGGATTGACGGCGGCCTGCATGGCGGCGTCCATCGCGGCGGCGGAGTCGGGCGAGAGCGACTCGGGCTCCGGGACCGAGGGCGCGGGGGGCGTCTCCGGCGACGGCGCGGCGTCGGACGGGGCCTCCTGCGGGGGCTTGGGCTGCTCGGCCTGAGTGTCTGAAGAGTGAGCGGAGGACTCGGGGGTGGCGTTCATGCCAGCCTCACATGCAACTGCGATGGGACGGATGTCAACATGCCGGCGCGACGATCCCACCGAGAGCGCCACCGGCAGCGAAGTCAGCAGTTTACCTCGAAACTCCGTCCGCGGCCCGCACCGATCCACGAACCGGCGGCAACCCGATCCGATCGGGCGTCGTATCCGACAGATGTCGGCGGACACGACCTGTGCACGTGTCCGATCGACGACGGGCGTGCTCGGACAGTCGCAGGACTCCTCTGTAGGATGCCCCGCCCAAGCCCCTCGCGCACGCGGCGCGGCGGGGAGAGCCCACGGGAGCGGTCATCGATGGCGACGAGCAATGCGTGCTGGGGTATCGAAGTCGGCGCCGGAGCCGTCAAGGCGATCAAACTCGAACGCGATGGCGACGGCGCAAAGGTCACCGACTTTGTGGTGGTGCCGCACCGGAAGGTGCTCTCGACGCCGGGGATCGATCAGATCGACGCGATCCGCGTGGCGATGGGTGCGTTCCTGTCGCAGTACCGCGACGCGTTGAAGGGGACGCCGGTGGCGGTGTCGGTGCCCGGGCACAGTTCGTTCGCGCGCTTCGCGAAGCTGCCCCCGGTGGAGCCCAAGGGCGTGCCGGGGCTGGTGAAGTTCGAGGCGGTGCAGCAGATCCCCTTCCCGATCGAGGAGGTGGAGTGGGATTATCAGACGTTCGCGAACGATGACTCGCCGGAGATCGAAGTCGGGATCTTCGCGATCACGAAGGAGAAGGTCGCCGAGCTGCTGGCGCTTTACAAGGAGATCGGGCTCCCGAGCGACATCATCACGCTGAGCCCGGTCGCGGCGTACAACGCGATCGCGTACGACCTCGGGTTCACCGAGAGCACGCCCGGCACGATCATCCTCGACATCGGGACCACCTCGACCGACCTGATCGTCGCGGAGCAGGGGCGCGTATGGATCCGCACCTTCCCGCTGGGCGGGCACCGGTTTACGGAGGCGATCGCGGAGTCGTACAAGCTCGACTACCGCAAGGCCGAGGCGCTCAAGCGCGAGGTCGAGACCAGCAAGTACCGCAAGGCGATCTTCCAGCAGGCGCTCAAGCCGGTGCTGAGCGAACTCGTGCAGGACGTGCAGCGCTCGATCTCGTACTACGAAGAGACGCACCCGAACGCGAAGATCACGCGGCTGATCGGGCTGGGCTCGACGTTCCGCATGGTCGGGCTGCGCAAGCTGCTCCAGCAGCAGCTGCAGCTCGAAGTGCACCGCATGGAGGGCTTCCGCCAGGTGTCGGTGGACGGCGCCGGGGCGGCGGACTTCGAGGCCGCGTCGCTCAACCTCACCACCGCCTACGGGCTGGCGCTGCAGGGCCTGGGCATGACGCCCATCCGCGCGAACCTCGTGCCGGTGTCAGTCGTGCGCGAGGCGATGTGGAAGCGCAAGACGCCCGTGCTCGTGACGGCGGCGATGCTCGGGCTCGCGGCGGCGGGCGTCGCGTTCGTACGACCGATCATGGACCGCGCGGCGTTGGACGCCGCGGAGTCCAACTCCTCGATCGATGCGGCGGTGCGCGAAGCGAGCAGCGACGGCAACCGGCGCACGAGCGAGTGGAACGCCGTGAAGGACGAGCCGCAGCCCGGGTACACCGCCGAGAACATCCGCCGACTCTTCGAGCAGCGCAACGTCTACGACGCGGTGCTCGCGGACGTGAGCACGATGTTCGCCGACGCGCAGGAGAAGGCGGGCACGATCGGCGGCGACCTGCTGCCCGACGATGCGATGGCGTTCGAGCTGCGCTCGCTGGATATCGACTACGTCGCGCCGGGAACGGCCCTGCCGTCGCTGACCAGCGGCGAAGGCGTCCGCGAGCAGCCGCAGCAGCAGGCGAACGATCGGCGTGGACGCGGGCGGGGTCGCGGCGGTCGTGGCGGCGGCGCGGAGCCGGCCGCCGGCGGGGCCAATGTCGCCAGCCCGAAGGGCGCGCTGCATGTGGTGATCACCGCGGACACACGCCACCCGGACAACCGCGCGTTCCTCAACGACACGCTGCTCTCGTGGCTGCGATCGAATCAGGTCCGCGAGGGGATGGCGCTGCAGTACGCGCCGCCGCCCGGGCCCGAAGAGGTCCCGATGGTGAAGCTGACGCCGGAAGAGGCGGCGGACGTTGACGCGGTCGATCGCTCGCCCGCGGGCCGGATGGGTCAGAACAACCGCGCGGGCGCCTCGATGGGCAACGCGCGTGGTCGCGACGGTCAGGGCGGCATGCAGCAGGGCGCCGCCGGTGGCGCGGGGGCGGCGAGCCAGGTGACCCCGCTCGATCAGCTTGCGCCGCTGCCGATGGACTTCCAGCCCACGCTGCTCGACGAACCGGTCTACCGCTTCACGCTGCGTGTGAACGTGCAGCTGGAGGGTGAGGGGGCGCCAGCGGGCGACGGCTCGGGCAACGAAGGGGGGCGTCGCTAATGGCTCCGGTGCTGAAGTTTCTCAAGATGAATCTGGTGAGCGTGATCGCGCTGGTGCTTGCGATCGCGGCGTTGCCGGCGGGCTACATCATCGCCGACGGCATGAACAAGAAGGTCGTGGACGACGCCCAGTCTTCCGTCACGCAGGAGCTGCGTTCGATCGAGGGCATCGAGGTGACGTACCAGGTCGAGGCGACCGGGCCCGATCAGACCGGGCTCAGCGTCAAGACCACGCCGACCAAGGCGGCGACCGAGCGGGTCGCGGCGCTGCTGCAAGAGATCAACGCGCAGTCGCAGGTGGTACTGGAGCGCGGGCTGGAGATCAACAGCGCCGGGAAGTCGCTGCTCATCGGCGCTGAGGGCGGGCCCGCGCTGCTGCCGGCGCCGCCGAGCGACTCGGCCAAGATCCGCATGACGAGCGAGCTGGTGCGGATGTGGCCGCGCGTCTACGCGGAACTGCTCGAGGAGAACGACATCCGGATGCCGCCGTCGCCGGCGCAGGTGCGATTCGCGCTGGAGCAGGCGCAGCAGCGCGAGGTGCAGCGTCTGACAAGCCAGCGCGAGGATCAGGAACTGACCGAGGAAGAGCAGGCGGACGTCACGGAGATGCTCGGCGCGCAGCGCCTGGAGATCTATCGCAACCAGGCACGCTCGATCGACATCTACGGCGCGCCGAGCCTGTTCGAGTCGGTCGAACGGCTCCCGCCCGAGACACAGCTCTCGCCCGAGCAGGTGTGGGAGTGGCAGATGCTCTGGTGGGTGCATCAGGACCTGATCGAGGGTCTGCACCGCGCGACGCGGAACGAGTTCGGCGGACGCCTGTCGGTGGCCGACGGCCCGGTGAAGCGGATCGAACGGATCTTCGTGGAGCCGTGGAACTACTCGACGCCCGCGGACCAGGCGCGCGAGGTGAACGCGCGCGACGAGGTGGCGTGGAACTTCGCGGGTTCGCCGACGGGCCGCCTGGCGTGGCCGCAGATGCCCAACGCGCTGTACGACATCCGCTACGCGACGATCGAGGTGCTGGTGGACGCGACGCGTTTGCCGACGGTGCTGCGTTCGATCGCGTCGGTGAACCTGACGAGCATCGTCGAGGTGGACATCCGCGACGCGGACGCGGCGTCGCTGGTGAGCGACGGGTTCTTCATGGGCGGCGACCCGGTCGTCCACGCGACGATCCGCGTGGAAACGGTGTGGCTGCGCGAGTGGACGAAGCAATACATGCCGGCGAGCGTGCGCACGGTGCTCGGGATCGCGCCCGATCCCGAGCCGGAACCGGCGCCCGCAGAGGACGAGGCGTGAACGGAGCGAACCGATGAAGCTCAAGGGCATCAACATCTTCGAGCGGCACGTCGAGAAGGTCGTGCTCGCGCTCTTCGCGATCGCGTTCCTCGCGGTCTTCATGCTCGCGGTGGGGGTCTTCGGCACGCCGAACGCCTTCGACGTGAAAGGCGAGACGGTGACGCCCGGCACGGCGCGAGACCTCGTGCAGCAAGCCGCCGAACGCAAACGCGGGCAGCTCGAAGCCCAGACGATCCCGCCCGAGATCCCGGAGCCGGACGTGAACATCACGGCGGGCTTCGAAGAGGCGCTCGCGGCGCTGGAGCGCCCGGCGGAACGGCTGACGATGCTCGCCGCCGCCGACCTGAACGTCGATCGCACCGTCGAACTGCCCAGCGGGGTGACGCCCGGGATCGACCCGGACATGGACGGCGGGCTCGAAATGATCGCGCTGCACGCGCCGGAAACACCTGTCGCCAGCGCCTTCGAAGGAACGGTCGATCCGACCGTGGTGCGTGAGACACCGGGCCTCGCGCGCGTGCTCCCGGCGGCGCAGCCGTTCGATGTGCGCGGCATTTCGGTCGAGAGCCTCTTCGACGCCGCGCAGCTCGCCGCAACGCTGACACGCGCCGAGATCCCGGACCGCTGGTGGCGCAGCCGGGCAGAGCTCGTGGACGTGGTGTGGGAGCGTCAGGCGATGCTGCCCGATGGCTCGTGGGGTCCGGCGCGCGTGCTCGACCCGGTGCCCGGTCGCGCGTCGCTGCGGAGCGCGCTTGAGAGCGGGCTCACGCCGGCGGACCTGAGCGACCGCCTGCTGCTGCCCGAGCAGGAGTTGCGGGCAGAGATCCGTCGCCCGTCGATGTACCCGATGATCGCCGGGCGCGCCTGGACGCGCCCGAGCGTGGCGGCGGAGCAGGACGCCGTGGTCGAGCGCCCCGAGCGTGTGGAGTCGCTGCTGCGGCGTATCTCGGGTCTCGAGAACGAGATCTCGCGCATCGAGGCGCAGCTCAACGCGACGCTCAGCCAGCAGGTGGGGCGTGATCGCGGCGGGCGCGGCGAGCGCGACAGCGGATCCCGTGACGCCGAGCGAGCCGAACGCGAACGCGCCCAGGAGCGGCGCGACCAGCTGCGCGAGCGCAAAGAGGACTTCGAGGCGCAGCTGCAGGCGGCGCTCGATGAGCTCGACGAGCTCGGCTACCTGCCCGACGGGCGCGCGATCCCGGATGAAGAAGAGGCCGACACCGGGCCGCAGGACCCGCTCGACCGTCTCGAGACGCTCGAGCAGGTGACGCTGTGGACCCACGACTTCGACGCCGCGCCGGGTTCGACGTACCGCTACCGCGCGCGGGTGGTCATCGTGAATCCGCTCTTCGGGCACGCGAACGATGTGCCGGACGATCTGCGCGAACGCGCGACCGAGCCGGTGCTCCGCGGCGCGTGGAGCGAGTGGTCCGAACCCATCGACTTCGCCCCGTCAACACAGGTGTTTGTGGTGAGCGCACGTGCCCACCAAGCGGGCAACGTTGTGGACAGCCCGGCGCGCGTCGTCGCAGAGGTCTACCGCTTCGCGTACGGCTACTGGCGGCGCGGGCGCGTCTCCTTGATGCCCGGCGAACGCGTATCCGCGGCGCTCGAGTTCCCCGAGGCGCTCGAGGTCTACGAACTCAGCGACGACGGCACACGCGGCACGATCGAGCCGGTGCCCTTCGACCCGGCGTCCTACTCGTTGTTCACGGGCGGCGTGCTGCTGGACGTCGTGCCCGAACTGCTCGAGCAGCTGGGCGCCGAGGCGCTCTTCGCGGGCGAGGACGGCGGCGTCTTCTCGCTGTACGAGCAAACGGGTGCTGAGCTGGCGTGGTTCCGCGCCAACGCCGAGGAGGGGCTCGTGGCGAATGTGTCCGCGCCCGGGGCGGCACCGCAGCCCGCGGGGGGCGAGGATCGCCCGCAGCGGGGTGATCGGGAGCGTGAGAACGCGGACAACCCCGACCGTCGCCCGCGTCTGTAGCGGGATGAGCCGTTGAGGGTGTGTGGAGAAGCCGAGCGAGTGACAAAAAAGCTCGGCGAGCGGTTGACAGGTCGGGGGGAGTCGCTATTCTCTCCGGTCCCGCCTCGCCGAGAGGCGTCCCACGGGTCCACCACGGGAGCGAACACTGAGCGATTGTCGCATCGAGCCTGAAGAGGTTTGTGGCGTTTCGTCTGTGATCGTGGCGGTCTTTGACAACCGGAGAAAGAAGCAGACGTCGCGAGCCGAGTCCGGTTCTGTGGGTCGCCCTCCGGCTGTCCGGGTGGCGGTTCGCTGAGCATCCCAAACGGTCCGAGCTCGCGAACCGAGTCTGATCCACGAGCGTTAATTTAGGGTTGAATCGTTACGATTCTGTCGCGTATCGAAGCGTGTTGCTGCACACGTCCGCGGTTCCCGCGAGGGAGCACCGGGTGTTGGTGTCGGCGTGTGGTTGATACGACTAAGCGACAAAGGGCGTATGGTGGATGTCTCGGCGTCAGAAGGCGATGAAGGACGTGGAAACCTGCGAAAAGCCCCGGGGAGCTGGTAATCAAGCTGTGATCCGGGGGTGTCCGAATGGGGAAACCCACCCTTAGGGGTAGCCCATACTGAATGCATAGGTATGGGTGGCGAACCCGGGGAACTGAAACATCTCAGTACCCGGAGGAAAGGAAAGCAACCGCGACTCCGTGAGTAGTGGCGAGCGAAAGCGGATAGCCGATAGGCCAGTGAACGCGTTGGAAAGCGCGACCGGAGAAGGTGACAGTCCTGTATCCGGCTGATTCGGCACAGCCCATTGAGTAGCGTCGGGCCCGTGAAACCCGGCGTGAACATGGGGGGTCCACCCTCCAAGGCTAAGTACTCTCTGACGACCGATAGTGAATCAGTAAGGCGACTGAACGATGAAAACATCCCCTGCTAGGGGAGTGAAAGAGCAGCTGAAACCATGCGCTTACACAGCGGTCGGAGTCCCGACTTGTCGGGATGACGGCGTGCCTTTTGCATAATGACCCTGCGAGTTACTCTGTACGGCGAGGCTAAGGGGTACCGCCCCGGAGCCGGAGCGAAAGCGAGTCTGATAAGGGCGTCGAGTCGTGCGGGGTAGACGCGAAACCAAGTGATCTACCCATGGCCAGGGTGAAGGGCGGGTAACACCGCCTGGAGGCCCGAACCCACCAACGTTGAAAAGTTGGGGGATGAGCTGTGGGGAGGAGTAAAAGTCTAATCAAACTTGGAGATAGCTCGTTCTCCCCGAAATATTTTCAGGAATAGCCTCCGGGTGCAAGCGATGGGGGTAGAGCCACTGGATGCCTTTGGGGCCCGCAAGGGTACCCGGGGTGACCAAACTCCGAATACCATC
>JBCDCB010000029.1:0-46358 GCA_039182735.1 Planctomycetota bacterium | reverse complement strand
TGTCCGACGCGCCGACCACGACGCAGCGCTTGCCGCGGAGTTCGATGCCGGACTCGTCGATCAGGCGGACCACCGCGAGCGCCGTGCACGGCGCGAGCGAGGAGCGTCCATAGACGATGTTGCCGATGTTCGCCGGGTTCACGCCCTCGACGTCTTTCTCGGGGTGGATCAGCGACTGGATGCGGTACGGATCGACGCCGTCGGGCATCGGCATGTGCACCATGACCGCGTGGCACTTCTTGTCCTCGTTCAGAAGCAGCACCCGACCGGCGATGTCGTCGGCCCCCGCGCCCTCGGGCAGCTCGTGCAGCCGGTACTCGATCCCCAGCGCATCGCACATCTTCGCCTGGTTCTGTGCGTACACACGCGCCGCGGCGTCATCGTTCGACGCCGCCAGCACCGCGTCGAGACGCACCGACCGCCCCTGCGCGCGCAGTTCTGCCACGCGATCACGCGTGCGATTCTTCTCGCGTTCGGCGAGGGCCTTGCCATCGATGATCGTGGCGCTCATGCCGATACCATACGCCCCGCCGATGAACCCTGAAGAAGCCCAAAAGACAATCGAAGACTTGCGCACCGAACTCCGGGCGGCGGACCGCGCGTATTACGTAGACGCCGCCCCGCTAATGTCCGACCGCGCCTACGACGAAACGCTCACGCGCCTCGCCGAACTCGAGCGCGCACACCCGCAGTTCGATTCCGACGACAGCCCGACCAAGCGCGTCGGCGGCGAACCGATCGACCGATTCGAAACCGTCCCCCACGCGCGCCCGATGCTCAGCATCGACAACACCTACAACGAACAGGGCGTGCGCGACTGGTGCGCACGCTGCAAGAAGGCGTTGGGCGACGACGATCCGACGTTCGTGCTCGACGTCAAGATCGACGGGGTGGCCCTCTCGCTCCGCTACGAACACGGCACACTCGTGCGGGCGCTCACCCGGGGAGATGGTCAGCGAGGCGACGACATCACCGCGAACGTCCGCACGATCCGCGCCGTCCCGCTCACGCTGCAGGGGCAAGCACCAGATGTCCTCGAAGTCCGTGGCGAAGCCTTCATTCCGAACGATGAGTTCCGGCGCATCAACAAGGAACGCGAAGCCGCGGGCGACGAACTCTTCATGAACCCGCGCAATACCGCCGCCGGCACACTCAAGATGCTGGACTCAAGTGTTGTCGCTTCGCGTCGGCTGGGGTTCATCGCGCACGGTCGCGGCGAGGTCTCCGACCAGTCGTTCGTAGCATCCCACACTGAGTGGCTCGACGCGCTGCGGAGCTTTGGCGTGCCGATCGGTGAGACCGTGACCTGCGCCACCGCCGATGGCATCGTCGAGACGATCGATGCGTGGCGCGCGAAGGCTGCGGAACTCCCCTACATGATTGACGGCGTCGTTGTGCGTGTGAACGACTTCGCGCAGCAGGAACGCATCGGCTACACATCCAAGTCGCCGCGATGGTGCATCGCGTTCAAGTACCCCGCGGAGCGAGCGGTCACGACGCTCATCGATGTCGAGCACCAAGTCGGCAAGACCGGCAAGATCACACCCCGCGCGATCATGGAGCCCGTGCTCGTCGCCGGCACCACGGTGCAGCACGCGACGCTGCACAACTACGGGCAGGTGCGCAAGCGCGGCGTGCGGATCGGCGACGCGGTGATCATCGAAAAGGCCGGCGAGATCATCCCGCAGGTCATCGAGGTCGCCGACCCCGACGCGAAAGACCGGAGCAAACGCCCCACGGTTCAGCCCCCGAACGTCTGCCCGGTCTGCGCGTCGCCCGTCGAGATCGAGCCAGAAGAAGCGCACGATGACCCGCTGCTCGAAACAGCCCGCCGCTGCATCAACCCCGAGTGTCCGGCGCAGATGCGCGAGAAACTCGTCTGGTTCTGCGGTCGGAAGCAGATGGACATCGACGGGCTCGGCGAGAAGTCCATCGACCAGATCCGTGGAACCGAGGGGATCCCGCTCGAGCACTTCGCCGACATCTTCCGCTTGCACGAGCATCGAGACGCGCTGCTCGCGCTCGATCGGATGGGCGAGAAGAAGGTGGACAACATGCTCGAGGGGATCGAGCGGGCAAAGTCACGCGGGCTCGCACGCGTGCTCGCCGGCATGGGTGTCCGCCACGTCGGCGACGTCACCGCGCGGGCGCTCGCGAGGCGGTTCCGCGACCTCGACGAACTCATGAACGCGAGCGAGCCGGAACTGCGACCAAAGACGCTCAACAAAACCGATGCGCTGGCGCTCGGCTTCTCAGGCGAGATGACCGATCGACCCACAACCGGCCTCGGCAAAGACACCGCGCCCGTCGTCCACGCGTACCTGCACAGCGATGCCGCGAAGGCGACGTTCGGCGCATTGCGCGACGCGGGCGTCGATCTTTCGTCCAAAGACTTTCAGGAAGACGCGGGCGAGGTCGAGTCGGCTGTCAGCGGCAAGACCGTTGTCATCACCGGGTCGTTCGACGCCTACACACGCGACGAACTCACCGAATGGCTCACGTCGCTCGGCGCGAAGGTCACCGGGTCGGTCTCCAAAAACACCGACCTGCTGATCGCCGGCGAGAAGGCGGGCTCGAAGCTGAGCAAGGCCCGAGAACTCGGCGTCGAGGTGTGGGACGACGCCGCCATGCTCGATGCGCTCGGCGAGCCGCCCGCTTCCAACGGGTAGTCCTTGCGAGCCCCGGCGATCCGCCCGATACCCGATCCGTGCAGAATGTTGAGTTCAAGTGCGAGCTGCGCGATATCGCGCTGGCGCGGGGCATCCTCAAACGCCTCGGCGCCCACCTCGTGCGCACGCTGCGTCAACGCGACACCTACTACAAGGTCGCCGATGGAAAGCTCAAGCGGCGCGAGTCCTGGGGCGAGGACGGGCACCCCGAGCCAACCGAGTACGTCTTCTATCACCGCGTGCAGCGCGTCGGACCGAAGCTCAGCCACTTCACACTGCTCTCCGAAGAGCAGGCCCTCCGACGCTACGGTGAGCGCGAGATGCCCGTGCTCGTCGAACTCGAAAAACGGCGCGAGGTGTGGATCTGGAAGTCCGTCCACGCGCACCTCGACGACGTTGATGACGTCGGCAAGTTCTTCGAAGCCGACGTGCTCGTCACCCCGCGACAGCACATCGGGATCTGCCACCGCATGATCGCGAGCCTGCGCGAGTCGCTCGCGCCGGCGTTGGGCGAGCCGGTGTCGCCGGGCTACGCGGAACTCGCGCTGCTCGAGCGGGAGATCTCGGGCGACGCTGCGTAGTTAGACGCTGAGCATGCGATCGATGTCTACAACGCAGCCCGCCGGCGAGCGCACGCCGCTGGCATCTCTGTGCGCACGCAGCATCGCAATGAGCACGCGGAAGTCGTCGGGCAGCGGTGCCTGGAACACAAGCCCTTCGCCCGTGTGCGGGTGCCGGAACCCGAGCATCGCGGCGTGGAGCGCCTGGCGGTGCATCGCGCGCACGTCGGTATCGCTGTTCTTCCCGGTGAGGTGCGCGAGGTCGAGCAGCGGCCCGCCGTACATGTCGTCGCCGATGAGCGGGTGCCCGCTCGCCGCCATGTGGACACGGATCTGGTGGGTGCGCCCGGTCCGGAGTTCGAGCTCAACGAGTGTGTAGCCGCACAGCGGATGGCGGGACGCGCGTAGCGCGTCGGGCAGTTCATAGCGTTCGCGCACGCGGTAGACGGTGATCGACGGTTTGCCGAACTCGTCGAAGCGCACCGCCTGCTTCTCGCGCTGTCCCTTGACGCGCGAGGGGGAGTTGCCGAGCGGGAGGTCGATGATGTCCGTATCCCGCTCCAGAACACCCTCGCACACCGCGAGGTAGCGCTTGTCTGTGGTGCGGTTCTCGAACTGACGACCGAGTTTCCAATGCGCCTCGTCGTCTTTGGCGATCACCATGACGCCGGTGGTATCGCGGTCGAGGCGGTGGATCACGCCCGGGCGCGCGTGCTCTTCGCCCACGCTGCTGAGCGCTCCGCAGCGCGTCGTATTGAAGTGATGGACGAGCCCGTTCACGAGCGTGCCCCGGTTGTGGCTCCGCGCGGGGTGCACGATGAGGTCGGCCTGCTTGTTGAGCACCATGAAGTGCTCGTTCTCTTCGAGGATGTTCAGCGGGATCGGGTCCGGCTGGATCTCCTTCGAGGGCGGCGGCGGGACGACAACTTCCACCACGTCGCCCTGCCGCAACCTCGTTGAGCACTTGGGCGTGCGACCGTTGACGGTCACGCCTTCGAGATCGATCAGCCGCTGCAGCTGCGCCCGGCTCATGAATGTGATTCGGTCGGTCAGGTACTTGTCGAGTCGTTTGTTCAGATCGCGGCTCAATCGGAACACGACGCGCCGAAGCCCGTCCTCATCGGGGTCTCCGCCCTCTTCGGCATCACGGATCGCGCCGCGGATCGCCTCCGGATCGACCTTGCCGCCGTTCTGGATGTACTGGTCGTTGTCGCCGGGCTCGGGCGGGATGCCCTTGCTCACGGGTCGATCGGCTCGTCCATCGGATCCGGCATGGGCTGGTTCTCGGGATCACGCGGATCCGCCAGCGGCGCATCGTCCGGGCGTTCGACCGGACGCAGCTGGATTGGCGACCCATCGCCGCCCGTGATGATCGTGGGCGGAGCGGCCCCCGCAGCCGGGGGATCGGCGGGGAGCACCGTGTCCGTTGCCCGGCGGTATTCGCGCATCAGATCGTTTTCGCTGTACAGCGTCACGTTCATCGCGACCGACTCCGCTCGCTCGATGCGGTTGCGGATGGCCAGCGCGCGCTTCGTCAAACCGACCGATTCCGCGAGCTCCGCGGCTTCGGTCAGCGTGGCCTCCGCGTCGCCGATGTTCGAACGCGAAAGCAGCGTCGAGGCGAGCCCCTCGAGCGCGTGCAGTCGGACCACGGCGTGATCGGTGCTCGAGCCCGTAGTGTCGAGCACCCGTTGATACTGCTCGCCTGCTTGCGCAAGCATCGACTCGATCTGGTCGTCGGTGAGTTCGTCTTCGGGCTGCGGGTTGGTGATGTCGGCGCCGGGGCGGAGGCCACGCCGCGCGGAACCGAGGTAGATGTCCGCCGCGTCGAGCCGGGCGATCAGCGAGACGCTGCCCTGACCCTTGCTGTCCTCCGCGAGAGCGAGGAGCGTGTCGGGAGAACCCATGAGGACAGTGTCTCGACCGCGTTCACCGCGCGCCGCCGAGTGCCCGGTGAAGGCTTCGTCGAGCCGGTCCTCTTTGGCCTGTTCGAGTTGGACGGACCCCACGTAGATCAACGCGATCACGAGCACACCGCTGAGGATGTACACGCCCCACTTGTTGAGCCAGTCGATGAGATCGGTGTTGAGGCGGGACTCCTGGAGCCCGGCACCGACTTCGAGACGTCCCTGATCCGGATTCCTGGGTTGATCGTCCATCGCGTGTTCCCGCTGCTGCGTTCGAAGAATTGGAGGGGCGACGATAGCCGGGTGCCGCCCGCCCGGCGAACGCAACCCGGCTATCCGTCGAACAACCACGGAAGATCCGCGCCGAGCACCGACCTCGGCACCAACGCCTCCCGGATCGCCGCGGCGAGTTCGGAGAGCCCTCGCTCGGGACCATCGGGCGGCAAGGCCAGCGCGTGCTCGCCGTTCGAATCCGCACTGAGACCGGTCAGGTCCGTCCGCGTGCGCACGAAGATGTCCGGACGCCGAGGAACGCTCGAATGATCGAGGCGACTGCCGGGCGCACCAGACGCGTCGTCGCACCAGATCACCAGGTCCGCCCGCGAGAGCACCCGCTGGGCGACCGACCAACTCGCCCGGTCGGCGGCACCTTGCACGGCGTCGTCCATCAACCCCGGGAGATCGGCCCATCGCACGACCAAGCCGTCGAGTTCCAGCATCACGCCGACGTGGTCACGCGTCGTTCCGGACTCGTCCGCCACTAGCGACGCCTCGCGGCGCGCCAGCGTGTTGAGCAACGTGGACTTCCCCACGTTTGTCGGCCCCGCGCACGCTACGAGTGGCGGGTCGAGCAAGCGGTTTAGCACGCGCGCATGGGCGCGGAGCCCGTCGGTCACGACGCCGTCCCACTTCGCGTGGATCGCCTGCTGTTTCAGGATCGCGTCGATCGCAAGGGGTGAAGTCGCGCGCGCAAGGGCCGAATGCATGCGTGATTCGATGGACGGGCGTTCACGCTCCGTCCCGGCTCGAGCGTTGGTCGAGCGAAGGGCCTCTTCGAGCCGTTCGAGGATCGCGAGCCCGCCGTGCGGCATCAGTTGGAGGCATGTCGCGGATGGCCGCGCGAGCACGCCGTCATCGATTCCCAAGAGATCCGCGTGCCGAGCATCCCCCACCTTGCACGCCGGGAGCCCGTTTCGCGCGAGCCACGCATCGAGTTGCTCGGACTCTCCGCGAAGCGCAATGATCGCGATCGCGCCGGTGCCGCGCGCCGTCTCGACGCGGTAGGACAGCCCGTGCGCGATCATCCGTCCTGTTCGGCATCAACGGCGATGCGTGCCGCCATCGCGATCCCTCGCAGCGTGAGATCGGGCACGATGCGATCGACGGTCTCGTCGCCGGCGAAGATCAGGTCCGCATCACCACCGGTGACGACCACGCTCGGGTACGCCTCGTAGGCGAGGGCGTATCGCTCGATGAGCCCGCGGGCCATCGCGTTGAGTCCCCACACGGCGCCGCGGAGCATCGCGCCGCGCGTGCTGCGTCCGAAGGGGTCTTCGCCGGGATGATCGAGTTCGATCTCGGGCAGAGCGGACGTCTGTGTGTGCAGCGCGTGGAGCATCATCCTCGCACCGGGCGCGATCGCGCCGCCCTGGAAGACGCCCTCCCCATCGATGAAGTCCACGGTGAGCGCGGTGCCGGCGTCCACGACAACGGTCGCCTGTCGCATGACCTGGTGCGCCGCGAGGGCATTGAGCAATCGGTCCTGCCCGGTGGTCTCGGGGGTTTCGAGCCGGTGCTGGAGCGGGATGGCGAGTTCCTCTCCGATTCGGAAGACGCCCGGTGCGCCGCCAACAGACGACGAAAGACGATCGAAGAGATCGTTCGATGCCGGCGAGTTCGTGGACGCGATCACCACGCAGGCGTTGTCCTCGTCCTCGATCGACGCCGCGAGCGCTTCGAGGCGGGACGACGCCTCGTCCATCGCGTCGAGCGGCAGCGCGTCCGCAGAGCCGACCCGCGCATCGTGCTCGCCGCTCGCGAAGACCGCGTACTGCACGCGCGTGTTCCCGACGTTGATCGCGAGCACGCTCGCGCCCGTCGGGATGGGCGCGTCTTGATGTTGTTCCTGCTCGTGCGGTCCGAACATCGCGTCAGACATGCGCTGGCGCCCCCTTGCTGTTCGTGGGCGGGGTCGAACGCTCGACGTCCCGCGCGATCTCATCGATGAGGCGCGACCGCAGCTCGCGCGCCCGGCCGGGGCCCGTGCCGACGCTCCGCCCGGCGATCGTCTCGACCCGTGCCAGCATCGTGCGTGTGCCCACGAGGATGACTTCGTCCGCACCCAGGAGTTCATCGAGAGACACCGGGCGCTCCTCGATCTCCGGCGCGGCCCGCAGGAGCAACATGCGTGTGACGCCGCCGAGCAGGAATCCGTCGCCAAGCGGCGGCGTGACGATGCGATCGCCCGTGCGCACGAAGATGTTGGTCGCGGTCGCTTCCGTCACAACGCCGTCGCGCACAAAGATCGCTTCGTCGGCTTCCTGCTCGTGCGCTTCGATAGCGGAGATGACTCCGCCGAGCAGCGACGTGGCTTTGAGGTGCCCGCGCGTCCAACGCTTGTCGTCCACCACAATGGCGGCCCGCGTCGGGATCGGGTCATCCGGCGCCACCGAACGCACGCGCTCGGCGTACCCGAACACCGTCGGCGGAACCGACGGGTCCGGCACTCGCCTGCGCGCACCCATCAGCGGCAGCGGCGTGCCGCGCGTGACCTGCCAATACACAAACGCTTCACCCTCGATCCCGTTCGCAGCGAGCAACTCGTGGGTCTGATGCACGAGCGACTCGGGCTCGAACCCGCTGATCCTGGCCTCCGCGAGCCCGGCCCGCAGGCGTTCGACATGCGCGCGCTCGCCGACGATCCGCCCGTCAAGCGTGCGGAGCCCCTCATAGACGCCGTCGCCGTAGAGGAATCCGCGATCGAAACAGGAAACGCTGGCGTCGGCGGGACCGACGAGCGAGCCACTGAGATGCACGACGGATTCGTTCACGGGGGGAGCCTATCGCGTCAGGCGGTCGTGGGCGTGGCGATGGTGGAGCCGCGGAGCGCTTCGAGCTGGCGGGTGCGGATCGATTCGAGCAGCCCGCCGCCGGTCTCGTCGCTCGGGCTCTTGGTCATGGCGTACATCGCCTTGAGGACCTCATCGAGTTTGATCTGGTCGGGCGGCATCGCGAGGACGAAGGCCCCCTCGTCGTCGGCCCCGCCCGCCGTGCGATGCACGAACCCGCTTCGCGCGAGGTGCTCGAGGATCTGTTCCGTGGTGTATTCATCGAGCGAGACGGCATCGGCGACGTCCTCGGTCTCGCTCGGCTTGCCCGCGCGAAACCCCTCGGCCACTCGGCTCAGGATCGCAAGCCCCATCCCGGGATCGACGACCGTCGCGCGTTCGGCCGCTTCGCGTTCGCGCAACCGCTCCAGCGAGAGCGTCTGCACCGTGTGCGACACCGCGAGGCCGAAGAGCACCAGCAGCCACGTCGCGTATGTCCAAAGCAGGAAGAGCGGGAGCAGCGCGAGCGAGCCGTAGATCGCGACCTGTCCGCTCGTGAACGAACCGATGAACTCCGCCAGCCCCGACTTCAAGCCTTCCCACAGCAGGGCCGCGATGATCGCGCCGACCGCGGCCGACCGCAGGCGTACGCGCGTGTTGGGCATCTGCGTGTACGCGAAGAGCAGGAGCAGCCACGTCAGCCCGACGGCGGCGGCGAAGCGGATCGGCTGGGCCGCCCACGTCATCCACGTCGGGAGCCCGTTGACCCATTCTTCGAACGTCGCGGCGAGCGTGATCGACGCGCCCAGCGCGAGTGAACCCAGCGTGATCAGCGTCCAGTAGTTGGTCAGACGCATGGTCAGGCGTCGCCCGGTCTTTGCGCGGCAGACCGTATTGAACGACGACTCGATCTGGATCAGCAGCGACAACGCACCGTAGATCAGCACGACCAGGAAGATCAGCGTCACGAGCGTCGCGTTGACCGACTCCACGCGCATCACGGCACGCTCGACGAACTGCTCGATCCACTCGCCGAGCTCGTTGTTCGCTGGCAAAGCCGACGCCTGCGTCCCGGCGTTCGGTGCGCTTTGTGTCGCTGCGGCGGCCTGCGGTTTGGCGCCCGCAACCGGGGGCACGGGCTCGGACGCGGGGATCGCGATCTCGCTCAGCCCCGTGTAATCCATGAGGGAGTTGAGCCCGTCTTTGATGCCCTCGGTGCCGTAGAACGCTCGGAGCACCACGAGCGTCAGCACCAGCACGGGCACGAGCGAGAAGATCGTACGGTACGTGAGCGCGGCGGAGAGCTGGGCGGCCTTGATCTCGCTCAGGCGGCGGGCGCCGAACCGACAGACGTCGTACAGGTAACGCGAAATGCGCTGCGCGTTGGAGACCTCTTCGCCCGGGTGGGTCACCCAGGTGATGAAGCGTTCGAGGTGTTGGCCCGGCGACGTCATGCGTTGCGGTTCCGCGGGCCCTTCCGTGACGACCCGAACCGCTTGGGCTGGTTCTTCCGCCCCGGGCGGTTGGGCACGGTGGAGCCGCCCATCCGCGCACGCGTCTTGGCCTGCCTCGCCATCGCGCGTTCGGTGCGCTCCGCGACAGAAAGGCGCCGGGTCTTCCCGCGTTTGGCGGCGATGCGGATCTTGCGGAGCTCGATCGGGGTGAGCTCGCGCCACTCACCGATCGCGAGCCCCTTGAGCGAGATGGGGCCCATCTCGATGCGCGTGAGCTTCTTCACGTGGCAATCGACCTTGGCGAGCATCCGACGGACCTGGCGGTTGCGCCCCTCCCCGAGCGTGATGTCGAGGTGCGTGCGCTCGGGCTCCTTCCGGACGATCTCGATCTCGACGTCGCCCGTGCGTTTGCCGCCCACGGTCTTCCCGCCTCGCCGGTCGGCGAGGTAGATGCCTTCCTTGAGCCGATCGACGTCTTCCTGTTCGAGGGCACCCTTGACGATCGCGCGATAAGTCTTGTGGACTCCGAAACGCGGGTGGGTCAGGCGGTTGGCGAGTTCGCCGTCGTTGGTCATGAGGACCAGCCCGAGGGTGTCGTAATCGAGCCGTCCGACGGGGTAGAGGCGCAGTCCGGAGGGGTGCTTGACGACGTCGGCAACGGTCCGACGCCCCTCGGGATCGTCGAGGGTACACATGGTCTGCTTGGGCTTGTAGAGCATGATGTACACATGCCGCTCGCGGGCCGGGAGGGGGCGCCCATCCACCTCGATGCGATCGTTGGTGGGGTCCACGAAGACCGGGAGGGTTCGGACGGTCTCGCCGTTGACGCGGACGAGCCCTTGTTCGATCAACTCCTCCGCATGCCGGCGAGACGCGACACCCGCCGCGGCGAGCACCTTCTGAAGGCGTTCGCCGCGGTCGTCGTCCGGTCGCGGACGCTTGGCGGATTGCTTGCTGCTTCGCGGCATGGGGGCAGTGTACGACGCGCCGGATCAAGTCCATCGACCGAACGGACCGATAACCGCCACATCTCGGATTCAAATCGTGATGGAGCCCAGCATGCCCGAAACCGACACGCCGACCGCCACGGGACGCGTCGTCCGCGACCGACGCGACGGCGGCCTCGATGAGGTCTTCCTCTCGCCGCGCGTGGTGGACCAGCGCGCGTTCGAGGTCTTCGTCGGCAAGCTGCGCGACGCAGCGGAAAATGTCGAGGAGCGGCGGGCCTCGCTCGGGCGGGTCGCCGACAAGGTCCGCGAGCTCGAGGGCACGCTCCGGTCGATCGTCGAGAAGGCGAACGATCCGATGGATCGCGCGACCAAGGTGCTCGAGCGGCTGGAATCGACATCGCAGCGTGTCGAAGCCAAGGCCAGGGCGCTCGAACAGCGACTGCTCCAGATGCAAGACATCGACGCGGTCGTGACCGCGCGGATCGACAAGAAACTCCAAGAGCTCGACCAGCGGCTCGACGAACGCTTCGAGCGGTTCGTCGCCAAGCTCAACACCGAGATCGACGCGCGCGAAGACGCACTCTCGACCACGTTCCGCACCTTCGAGGCCAGCGCCACAGACATGCGTGAGCAGGCCGAGCAGGCAACCGGCGACGTGCTCGGCGGCATGCACGCTGCGTGCGGTGCCGCGATCGAAATGCTCGGGTACGACCCGAGTGAGCAATCGCCGCAAGAGGCAACGGGTGGGCTCTCGGGCATCGTGGGCGAGGCCCAACGCCTGCGCGATGAGCTCTCGGAGTCGCTCTCGCAATCGGGCGACGCGCGACTCGCGGTCGCGGAGCTCGCGCGGAACGCCCGCGGGCAGGTCACGCGCTGCCGCGAGGAGGCCGACGAACTCGACCGGCGCGTCTCGCAGCTCCGCTCGCTTCTGGCCGACGCAATCGAGCATGGTGGGGCGCTCGCGGCGGAACTCCAGCATGCGGAATCCCGAGTCGAACAGGGCCATGCGGAGATCACCGAGCGGAGCGCGTCGATCGAAAAGATGACCTCGGAGCTGCGTGACCTGCTCGCCGCAGCGGGCGAGGTGCAGGAGCGCTGCGTGGAAACGCTCGGCACCACACTGAACGCCGCGGACCGTGCGGACGCTTCGGTGAAGTCGCTCGAGCCGTGGGCCGGCGTGCTGCTGCGCGGTGAAACCGGCGAAGACTCGCTCCCGGACTCGATCAAGACCATCATCGAAGGCGTGCGCACGGAGATCCGGAAGGACCTGGCGGACGTGGCGAGCGCCATGAACGTGATCGCCGGGCGCTTCTCGGGGGCCGCGGCAGGAGACGCGCCAGCGGTGCCGAGCACGGAAGAGCCGCCGATCGTGACAACGAAGCGCCGAGCGAAGAAGAAAGCCGCGACTCGGAAGAAGTCGGCGTCCGAGGACTAATCCTCGTCGTTCGGATCGCCGGCGTCTTCGCCTTCGTCGAGCACGTGGTCGTCGTCCCAGGAGGCGACTTCCGCACGCCGCACCGTGATCAGCGGGCCGTCCTGATCCTGCTCGGGTTCGGGCGCGTGGAGTTCGATCTCGCCGCCGATCTCGGCTTGGCGGATCCGCAGCTTGCGGTCGCGGACCAGTTCGAGGACCGCGATGAAGAGCCCCACCGCTTCGCCCTT
This sequence comes from Planctomycetota bacterium, assembly GCA_039182735.1. Lineage (GTDB taxonomy): Bacteria > Planctomycetota > Phycisphaerae > Phycisphaerales > UBA1924 > JBCDCB01. Next base: position 34,109 of record JBCDCB010000029.1, on the reverse strand, counting down.
GGTCCGCTGCGAGAAGACGCGCCCTAGCGAGAGCCCCCCGCCTTCGATCCGGCTGAGTTGGTCGAGCAGGTCTACTTGGTGCAACTCGATCGGCGTGTCGTCGTCGAGCACCTCGTGGTCGCCCATCCGTTCGAAGACCACGGCGTCGGCAACCCGCTCGAAGGCCTGCACGAGGTCCTCCAGCGTGACGTCTTCGAGATCGAAGGCCTCGTCGCGGTTGGCCACGGCCTCCAGGTCTCGCGAGACGCCGGCTTTCGAGACCGGCCAGCGTTCGTCCCAGTTCGAGCGCAGTTCCACGAGCCGGTCGCCCGCGTCGCGATACGCCCGGTAGGCGAGGAGCTGCTTGAGCAGCGACGCGCCGGGGGCGTCGTCCTCGAACCCGGCGAGGGCGTCGCCCACGCCACCCTCTTCGTCGCCCTGGCGACGGCGCTCGATCTGCCGCGACTTCACCTCGACCAGCGTCGCGGCGGTCACGAGAAACTCGGACGCCGCTTCGATGTCGATGTCGTCCACACCGCCGAGGAACTCAAGGTACTGATCGGCGATCTCACCGAGCGCGATCTCGCTGACGTCGAGCTCGGCACGCCGGATGAGATGCAGCAGCAGGTCCAGCGGGCCGTGGAACTGCGAGAGGCGAACGTTGTAGTCCTGCGTCACCATGGATCGTCCCTGATCTGCCGGCGTTCGGGTGCGTCTGCGGTCGATGAGCAGTGTACGCTCTGGGGCTGTGAGCACGTCGGAATCCACCACGAACCGTGCGTCGCCGATCGAGATCGAAGCGCACGCGGGCGAGCGCGCGTTCGTCGCGTCGGTGCTGCGCGCCGAGGCCGAGGCGGTGGCCTCGCTTGCCGATCGTGTGGGCGAGCAAACCGTCTGCGCGATCGATCTCATCGACCGCACGACCAGCACCGGTGGATGCGTGATCGTCGTCGGGCTCGGGAAGAGCGGGCTGATCGGGCAGAAGATTTCCGCGACGCTCGCCAGCCTCGGCGTGACGTCGCACGCGATGCACCCCTCCGACGCAATGCACGGCGACCTCGGTCGCATCCGCCCGGTGGACTGCGTGCTCGCGATTTCTTTCTCGGGCGAGACCGAGGAAGTCGTGACGCTGGTGCAGGTCCTGCGGACCGACAACATCCCGGTCATCTCGATCACGGGCGGGGAGGGCGGATCCTCACTCGCGCGCGTCTCGAGCGTCCAGCTCACGCTCGGCCAGATCATGGAGAGCGGCGATCTCGGGCTCGCCCCGACAAGCTCAACGACCGCGACGCTGGCGCTGGGAGACGCCCTTGCGCTGGCCGTGGCACGCCGGCGCGCGTTCGGTGAAGACGACTTCGCCAAGCGTCACCCCGGCGGTACGCTCGGCGGGCTGCTGCGACCCGTGATGGACGTGGCCCGGTTCCGCGTGGGTGACGGGCTCCCGTTGATCCGCGAGGAAGAAACCGTGCGGCAAGCGCTCGAGCACGCGCAATCGCTCGAACGCCGGCCCGGCGCCCTGCTCATCGTGGACCGCGCCGGCGCACTCAGCGGCATCTTCACCGACGGCGATCTCCGCCGGCTTGTGCTTCACGACGCGGCTCGGCTCAACGATCGCATCGATTCGGTGATGACGCGTTCTCCGCGTGTGCTGCCCACGGACGCGCTGGTGCGTGACGCCGAGCGCATGGTGCGCGAGTTCCGCCAGGACGAGATCCCGATCGTGGACGCGCTCGGCAAGCCCGTCGCGCTGATCGACGTGCAGGACCTGATGGCCCTTAAGGTGGTGCAGTCGTGAGCGCCCGTCTGGTCTGGCGCTGGGTCGCGATCCTCATGCTCATCGGCGTGACGGGCATGATCGGGTTCTCGGTCTACCGCGGGATGAACGCGGAACGCTCCGAAGAGATCGTGGACGACGTCATGCCCACGCCCGACGTCGCCTTCGAGACGACGACCGCCGAAGACACCATCCGATCGGACAACGTCATCAACCTCGCGGCGCTCGGCGGCGAGAACGTCTACACCCAGGTCAACCCCGACGACGGCACGATCGAGGTCTCGTTGTCGTGGAGTTCGCTTGAGCCGCTGCCCGGCGGGCTTTTCGTGCTCGACGACCCCAGGGCGTGGTTCTACACGCGCGACCGCGCGGTGCTCGTCACAGCCGAGCGCGGACGCGTGACGTGGGCGAGGTCCGAGGACCGCGAGCCCGAATCGGGGTTCCTGTCGGGCGACGTGCAGATCCGCGTCTTCCGTTCGGAGGGGCGACCGACGTCGATCGACGATCCGAAGCCGAGTGGCAACCCCGACGCGACGATCCGAACGCCCTCGCTCGACTTCCAGATGGCGCTGGGCGAGCTGCGCACGAGCGAACGCGTCGAGATCACGGCGCCGGGCGCGTTCTTCGCCGGGAGCGGGCTCACGCTTCGATTCAGTGAGACGCGCCGCCGCCTGCAGTTCGCGCGGATTGATCAGGGCGAACGCGCGTGGATCGAGTCCCGCGACAGCACCGACGGTGACCAACAGACCAGCAGCGACAGAACCGGTTCAAGCCAAGATCCACAGACCGATGACTTGCTCCAGACGGTCGAGCGGTATCGACTCGTCATCGAGGATGAGGTCCGCATCGACCACGACCGCGTGCGCGCCACCGCCGAGCGCCTCGAAGCCTTCGCGGAGTTTGTGGGCGGCGCGCTGCGCGACGGTGCCATCGCACCACTTCGATTCGCGCGGACCGACAGCGGCGGTGCCGGGGCTGCGCCCGCGCCCACGAGCGGCGACACCTCAGATGATTCATCGCCCGGTCGTGTCGAACTCACGTGGGCCGGCCCGCTAGAGATCCGCCCGATCCGCGATCGCGCTCCCGAACTCGACCATGATCACGCGTACGTGCGGCTCAGTTCGCCGCGATCCAAACGCGTGCTCGTCCGCGACGAGCGGAGTGGCGCAACGCTCCGCGCGGTGGCGATCGGGTACGGACTGACGTCGCGCGCCGGCTCCGTGCAGGGGCTCGGTGGGATCGGCGTCCGCGTCGAACTGCCCGATGTCGGATCCGCGGAGTTCGGTCGACTCGACCTCGACCTCGCGAGCGGCATCGGCGACATCCCGGGCCCGCTCACCGCAGTCGCGGCGGGCGACGGGCCCTCCGCTCGCCGCGAAGTCCGCAGCGCCAACGGCATGTCGTTCCGGTTCCGGCGCGACAACGACTGGCCAACGACCCTCTCGCTGGTTCCCGCCTCGCTCACGTTCCGCGAACGCGTCGAGGCGCGCGACGGAGACGCCCGCGTCTCGGGCGACTCCATCCGCGTGGACTTCGCCCCACCGAACGCGGGGAACGGTCGCGTCCACCCGCGCAGCGCGATCGTCGCGGGGAACGCGTCGGGAGACGACGGGCGAGGCGGCGTGGTCTCCGGCGACGAGATCCGCGTGGCCTTCGAACCGGACGCGTCGGATCAGGTCCGCCCCACGCTGGCGACCGCCTCCGGCGCTGCTTCGGCGGAGCGCAACGGTGATCGGATCGCCGGCGAACTGCTGGAGGTCCGGCTTTCGGACGACCCGCGTGGGCGCGTGCAGGCCGACACGCTCGATGCGCGCGGCGATGTCCGCGTGACAACCACCGCCGGCGTCGAAGTCCTCGCGGACCACGTGCGCTACGACCGCGCGAACGCGTTCATCGACATCATCGACGAACCCGCGATCGTCCGGTATGCCATCCGCCGCGATCGAGAAACAACGGGCGCCGCGTCGCTCGAAGCGGACGAGATCAGGCTCGATCTCGACACACGAACAGCGACGGTGTTCGGCGCGGGCGTCGCGTCGTTCGAACGAGCAGACGACGCGCCCGCCGAGAGTGGCTACCAGCGCGCGACGCTGGCCTGGCAGGACTCGATGGTCTTCAACGATCTCGGGGGCTTTGCGGAGTTCCTCGGTGATGTCCACGGAGACGCGCTCTTCGAGGGACGCGAGCTCCACAAGGCGCGGGCTCGACGGGTCGGTGTTCGGTTCACGCCGTGGTCCGACGGTTCGAGCGAAGAACGCCGTGTGCACACCGTCACGCTTGAGGGCGATGAGTCGCTCGAAGGCGTTGACGCGCTCGCGCAGATCGATCTGCAGCGCTACGCGCAGGTCGCGGAGGATGGCAGCACGCGCGACCTCAAGGGATTGCTCGCGCTGCTCGGCCCCGAGATCGCGTTCGATATCCCCGGCGAAACGCTCACCGTTCCCGAGCCCGGCAGCCTCGTTGTGCAGGACCGACGCGACGACGCCAACGAGACCTCCGGCAACACGCTCTTCACCTGGGACGGCGGGCTGGAACTCGACGCGGGCACGGGCGTCGGCGTGATGCACGGCACCGTGCGCGTCCGCCACCGCCACATCGATGCCCCGCAAACAACGGTCCTCGAGTGCGAGGAACTCACGGCGAACCTCGATCTACCGCGCGACCGTGACGGTTCCACGCAGCCCGAACTTCGGAGCGTGATCGCCGACGGCGCGGTCTTCGCGCGTCACGGCGACGTGCAACTGGTCTGCGATCGCCTCGACTATGTCGCCGTGGATGCGCGTCTGGTCGCCTCCGCGATCGACGCCAACCGTGTCACCGTGCTCGACGAGGCCGAGGGCCTGCACTACTCCGCGGGCGTTGTACACGTCGATCTGATCAACGGGCTCTGGCGTGTCGTGGACGGGACAGCCGTCACCATCCCGCGCTGAGCGCGCGGCGTAGCATTGCGACCCATCCGCTGCTTGGAGAGCCGTCTATGCGTGTGCTCGTCGCGATCCCCACGTTCAATGAAGAAGCGACCATCGACGCCGTCATCCCGCGCGTGCTCCGGCACGCGCGCGACGTGCTGGTGATCGATGACGGCTCGACGGATGCGACGCCGACGCACCTCGCAAGGCACGCGGTGCGCGTGATCCGGCACGAATCCAACCGGGGCTACGGTGCGGCGTTGCTCGAAGCCTTTCGAGACGCCGCCGATCGCGGCTTCGATTGGGTCATCACGATGGACTGCGACGAGCAGCACGAGCCGGACGCGCTGCCGACGTTCTTCGACGCGATCCAGCGCGACGATTGCGACGTCATCAGCGGCTCGCGGTACCTCGAGCCGACCCCGCTCGACGATCAGCCGCCCGCGAACCGGCGCGCGATCAACGCGCAGCTCACACGAGAATTGAACGATCGCTTCGGCGAATCGCTCGGGTTCCGCATGACCGATGCGTTCTGCGGCTTCAAGGCGTACCGCGTGGCCACTCTCGAAGGCCTGCGTCTGACCGAACACGGCTACGCCTTCCCTTTGCAGTTCTGGGTGCAAGCCGTCGCGGCGCGTCTTCGCATGCGCGAGGTGCCGGTGCGGCTCATCTATCTCGATCAATCGCGTTCGTTTGGCGGCCCGCTCGACGACGACGACGTGCGTCTCGATCACTACCGTGGCGTGCTGTGCGCAGAGTTGGAACGATGTGCGGCACGACTGCCGACCGGTGCGACGACCGACTGCGCAGGCTGGTAGTTGAACACGCCGGCAGCGATCACGACACAAGCGGAACCGGCGCTGGGTGCGTGGGCCGAGTTGGTTTGCGCGGGCGCACGCAGCCCACGCATCGTTGTGGGTCATCAGCCCGGGCTCTGGCACCCTGGCGTGCTCGCGAAGTACTTCGCGGCGCACGCGCTCGCTCAGGCGACGGGCGGCAACGTCACGCATCTCGTCGCGGATCAGGACACGGGTGACCCGCTCTCGATCGACGTGCCGGTCCGCGGCGCACCGGACAACCCGTGGTCACTGCGCGTCGAACAACTCCGATTTGGCGATGCGCCCGATCCCGAGACACCGCTCTGCCGAGCGCCTCCGGTCGAAGCCGATCGAGTGCGCGATGAGTACGGCATCGCCGAGACGCTTCGAGCCTCTGTGCGCGCAGACTCGCTCGCGGAACAGGTGACACGGGCGAACGCCTCGCTCCTCGGCGGCCTGCTGCCCAGCGCCGAATCGCTCTTCGCATCGCAACTCGCGCAAACAGATCGCTTTCGAGAGATGGTGAGCCGGCTCTTTGAAGATGCTCCGCGTGCGCACGAGTCGTACAACCGTGCCGTGCGCGCGCACCCCGATGCACGGATGCGACCGCTGGGGCGCGACGACGCGCGCGGTCTTGAACTGCCGCTCTGGCACGTGGACAGCCGCGGGCGACGGGCACCGCTTTTCTCAACCGACGAGCGCCCCGCCGACGTCTTGCCGCGCGCCGTGCTGCTGTCGGCATTTGTGCGCGCACACTGCTGCGATGTCTCCATCGTCGGAACGGGCGGAGCGCAGTACGAACCAATCGCCGAGGCGTGGCTCGGCGACTGGCTCGCCTACGACCTCGCGCCGGCCTTTGTTGTGAGCGCGGACGTGCGCCTCGACCTCGTGCCGCGTCTGGAGACGCCGGCATCCGCGGCAACGTCGGCGTGGCGAGCGCACCGCGCTCGTCACGATCCGTCGCTCGTCGGCGACCACGCTCGCGCGGCGCGCAAGGCCGAACTGCTCGCGCGTCTGAAGCAGGCGGACGATCGAGCCGAACGTTCGCGCTTGTATCGCGTCATGCACGGCCTGCTGGACGAGTACCGGCTCGCGCACGCGGATGAGCTTGCGCGATTCACGCGAGAAGCGGACGATGCGCGTGGGCGCGTCGATGGCTCGCGAATCGCGTCACGACGAGACTGGGCCTGGCCGCTCTACCCACATGGGCAGATCGAGAGGCTCCGCGACGAGATCCGCTCGGCGATCAGCCCGCCGACTGCGTGAGCGCCGCGATCGCGAAGACAACGGCGATCGACGCCACGGCGAGCGCACCGGCAACGGCGACGATCGTCCAGCGCCGGCTCGTGACGAGCATCTTCGTCATCTCTTCGTCGCGCACGACGTTGCGCTCGTGGATGCGCTGCAAAAGATCGGTGGACCGCTCGCTGGAGTTGGCGACGCCGTTCATGGTCTCCCGAAACTCGGCCATCGTCGTCGTCAGCTTCTCCTGGTGATCGCCGCTCTCGCGGAGGCGATCCGCGATGCCGGTGAGCGCCTGGAAGGTCTTCGCGTCGGCGTCGCGGTGCTGGATCGCGGTCTCCTCGATCGCCGAGATGAGCTGCGCATTGAGTTCGCGGGCGTGCTCGTTGATCGCCTGCGGCATGCGTTCGAGCTGCGGGAGCGCCTGATCCACGCGGGCGGCGATCTGCGCCATCTGATCACCGCGGTGGCGCTGCTCGTCGAGGTGCGTGTCCACCTTGCGGACGAGTTCGAGCACTTCACGATAGTTGCGCTGCAACTCGTCGAGCAGTTCCTTGCGGTTGGAGGGCACGTTGATGGGCGCCTTCTCCCGGCTGAGCTCGTCGAGCATCTCGCGCTCGCCGCTGCTCACCGCCGACGGACGCGTCTCAACACGCGGAGCGGGCACCGGCCTCGTCGGCTCCGGATCGAGGTCGAGCTTGATCTCGTCCTGCATGTCGTCCGCGTCGTCTTCGTCGAGCAGGAGCGAGCCGGTCTGGCGGCTCGGGACGCTGGGCTGCGACGGCGCGGGCGCCTTGGGACGGACCGGGCGAATCGGCTCCGCCGGACGGGTCGCAGGCTCGGGAGAGGCTTTCGGTTTGGGCTCGGCGACGCTCGCACGCGACGCGACTGGCTGCGTCCCCGATTCAGACGCCTCGTGCGTCTTCGCAGAACGCTTGAACAACTTCGAAAAGACTCCCATCTCGGCTCCTTCCAGGGGGTCGGCACAGATTCCAGCCTGCCTCGGGCACGCTCGCGGCGACCCCCCACTCGTCAGGCGATCGCACTACACACGGTACCATCACGCCCGATGCAGGTGCGACATGCTCTGGCAATTCTTGCGCTGTTTTTGCTTTCGCTGATTTCGTGCGGTGAGCCGGGCGAATCGCGCGTGCCAACCCCCGAGGCGACGGACGAACCGCCTCGGGTCGCTGTGCTCAGCCCCGCGATCGCCGACGTCATGCGCGACATCGGCATGGGGGAACTCCTCGTCGCGCGGCACAGTTTCGACCAGTTCAGCGACCCGTCCCTCCCGATCGTCGGCGACCAGACCGGGCTCGATTACGAAGCGCTGATCCGCGTCAACCCGACACACGTGATCCTCGAACGGAGCGCGACCGGGATGCCACCGGAACTGGAGCGGCTTGCGCGCGAGCGTTCGTGGTCGCTCGTCGAGATCCCGATGCTGACACTGGATGACATCCTCTGGTGTGACAACGCTTTGATCACACACCTCTACCCCGGGCTCATGACAGAGTTCTTCGATGAGAGTGCGGCATATCTCATCATCCCCTTTGAACATGTCGCGCGGCACTTCGGCACGACGATGCTCGTGCTCGGGGTTGATCCGATCGGGGCGCTCGGGCCCGATTCCCACCACGCGCAGGCGCTTCGCCGCATGGGCATCGAAGTCGTGCCGTCCACGGGCGCTTCGTACCAATCGCTTTCGCTTGAAGACGTCATCGCCTTTCAGCCCGACACCATCATCGTGCTCCGTCCGGACATGGATGCCAAGGCAGACGCCCCACTCCGTGAGGTCGATATCGAGGAGTTCGCCACGCTCAATGCGTTGACCGACACTCGCTTGCTCATCTGCGAACAACCGAAGTGTCTTCTTCCGTCGATGGCCGTGGTGAAGTTCGCCAATGCGGTTCTGCTGGACGCTCCGATCGGCTCTCAGGAGTGAAGGCCCGCCCGGTGCTGCTCATCGTGGTGGCCGCGTTCGGGGTGATGCTCGCGAGCGCACTCCGTCTCCTTGTCAGCAACGTTGACGGCGGACTCATCCTCGCATGGCCCGGCGATCCGACGATTCTCTCGATCCGTCTGTGGTCGGCCATCGCGTCCGGGCTTGTCGGCGGCTCGCTCGCCGCGAGCGGCGTGCTGCTCCAGAGCGTGATGCGCAACCCGCTCGCCGGACCCTCGCTCCTCGGGATGACGGCCGGCGCGGCCCTCGGCGTCGCCATCGCCACGTACATCACCTTCCTGTACTCCGGGACGATCGTGATGCACCGCGCGCCGGTCGTTGCCGCCGTGATCGGCGCATTGGCGAGCCTCGGCATTGTCGTGCTGCTCGCGTCGTGGCGCGGCGGGCTCGATCCCGTCTCGGTTGTGCTCATCGGGCTCGTGATCAGCGTGCTCTGCGGCGCGCTGATCCTCTTGGTGCAGCATCTGCTTCCGGATGGCGGACTGGCGTTTGCGCAGCGATGGACGATGGGCTCGATCACGCAGGAGCGCGCCTGGGGGCTCGCCGCGGGCGTGGGCGGGTTGCTGGTGGTGTCGCTGGTCTTCGGCATGTGGCTCGGCCCGTCGCTCGACGCCGCGAGCATGTCGGACGACGAGGCGCGGTCCGTGGGGGTCGAGCTCGGCAGGCTGCGACTGGCGTGCCTGCTCATCGCCGGTCTCCTGACCGCGGGCAGCGTGGCGCTCGCGGGTCCCATCGGGTTCGTCGGGCTGATTTGCCCGCACATCGCGCGTTCGATCGCGGGGCCGTCGCATCGCACGCTGATCGTGCTCTCGACGCTGCTCGGCGTGTCGATGCTCGTGCTGGGCGAATCGCTGGTCGCCGCGATCCGCCTGCCCGGCGGGCGGCTCCCGGTCGGCGTCGTCATGGCGCTCGTCGGCGGCCCGGCATTCCTGATCCTCCTCCGCAAGGGCTTCGCGAGCGGTTTCGATTCGTGGGGGCGCGCATGACCCTGCGCTTCGACAACGTCTCGTTCGCCTACCACAAGTCATGCGACGTGCTGCGCGAGATCGATGTCGAATGCCGTCCCGGGATCACCGCGATCATCGGGCCGAACGGTGCCGGCAAGTCCACGCTCCTCCGCCTCGCGTGCGGGCTCAATACGCCGCGCGCCGGGAACGTATCGCTCGACCGCACCTCGGTCACGGCATTCAGCGCTCCGCAGCGTGCGCAGCGAATCGCGTTCATTCCGCAGCGATCGCGCGTCGCGATGCCGTTCACTGTGCAAGCGTTCGTGCGTTTCGGCAGGCTCCGGTGCTCATCGAGCGAAGGCGCCGTCGCTCGCGCGCTCGAGGCGGTCGAACTGGACGATCAACGCGATCGCCCGCTGCACGAGTTGAGCGTCGGGCAGCAGCAGCGGGCCGGCGTCGCACGAGCCATTGCCCAACTCGACGGGGCAACCGGCAGCCGCGTCCTGCTCGCTGACGAGCCGACCTCGGCGATGGACCCCGCCCATCGACTCATGGTCGGTGAGGTTTTCCAATCACTGGCAAACACGGGCGTCACGATCCTGCTCAGTTCGCACGACCTGAACGAGGCGAACGCGCTGGCCGACCGCGTGCTGTTGCTGAGCGGCGACGGCACGGTGGCAGCCCACGCCGAACGAGAACGGGTCATGGAGCCCGGCGTGCTCTCCCGCGCGTTCGGGGTGGAGATGCGGAGACTGCGGGATCAAGGCGTCGAGGCGCTCGTGCCGACGAGGAACGGCTAGACTTCCGTCAACTTTCCGGAGACTCGTCCCGTGCCCGGCCTTGACCTCATCATCTTCTTGATCGTGATCGGTTTCTCCGGTGCATCGTGGGTCTACGGCAAGATCCGCGAGCAGGCCGACCTGCAGCGCGCGCGCGAAGAGGCCCGCAAACGCTTCGAGGAGCAGCTCCGAACGGGGCGGGCTGAGGTTGAAGAGGGCGAGGAGCAGCCGACGTCGCGCGAGCAGCGGCTCGATGAGCTCGCCGCCCGCCGGCAGGCACAGCTTCAGGAACTGCGGAAGCGTCAGCAGGCAGCCGCGCGCGGCGGGCAGCAGACTGTTGTGCTGCGTGGCCCGAGCCCTCAGCAGGTGCCTTCGCAGCAGCAATCGCGGCAGTCGCAGAGGCAGACCAACCTGCCGCGTCCCGTCGCGCGGACGCCCGCAATGCAGGCCCAGCGTGTTCGGCAGCCCACCCGCCAGCAGCTCATCGAGCAGCAGCAGGCGGCCGCCCGTCAGCAGATGGAAGCGGCCCAGGAAGAGGAGCGTCGTCAGCGGGCGGCGCGCGAGCGACTGGAAGCGGCCCGGCGCGCAGAGGCCGAGCGAAGCGTCGCCCCCGCGCTCAGAGGGCACACGGTGCGTGAACTGCTCCTCCACCCCCACGACGCGACACGAAAGAACACGTTGCGCGCGCTCGTGGGCGCGACGGAAGTGCTCTCGCCACCCATGAGCGCGCGCAACGAGCGCGAGCTGCCGTGGAACCGCCCCGACGCGCTGTGATCGCCGACGGCTATACTCCGCCCCCCTATGGCGAAGCGATCGCGAACCCCGAGCATTCCCGCGTACTTCAAAGAGCGTCTGTCGCGCGTGCGCACCGCGATCCGCGAAGCCGGCTGCGACGCGCTGCTCATCACCAATCCCGTTGATATCCGCTATCTCACACCCTTCAGCGGCGAGGCGAGCTGCGCGTACGTCACGGCGCGATCGCTCACCGTGATCAGCGATGCGCGGTTCCTCGTGGAACTCGAGGAGCTGAAAGGGCACGCGCGCGTAGTCGTGCGGAAGGGCCCGATGGTGCCGGCGTTGGTCGAACTGCTGGCCGATCGCACCGAGCAGCGCATCGGTGTGCAGGGCGAGTCGATCACGCTCGCGATATTCGAATCGCTCAAGAAGGGCGTCGGCGCGAAACGCCTGCGCTCAACAGGCGGAATCGTGGCCGGCGTCCGGCTCATCAAGGGTGATGAAGAGGTCCGCGCGATCTCGCGGGCGATCAAGATCCAGCAGGACGCCTTCGTCGAGGTTGCGGATCGCATTGAGCCCGGCTGGAACGAGTCAGAGGTCTGCGCCGAGCTCGAATGGGAGATGGCGACGCGCGGGTCGGAGGGGCCGGCGTTTCACACGATCGTCGCGAGCAAGGCCAACGCCGCCAAACCGCACGCGACTCCGGGTTCGACCAAAATCACCACGAACGCCCCGCTGCTCATCGACTGGGGCGCGACCAGCGGCGGGTACCGGGGTGACCTCACGCGGGTGCTCTTCTTCGGCAAGCCAAGCCGTGAGATGCGCACGGTGTACGAAGTCGTGCGCGAGGCGCACGCGAGCGCCATCGACACGGTCCGTGACGGCGCGCGCGCCAGCGATGTCGATGCGGTCGCGCGTGGGATCATCCGTGATGCGGGCTACGGCGACCGATTCGGGCATGCGCTCGGGCACGGCATCGGGCTGGACACGCACGAAGCGCCCCGCATCGCCGGCGAGGTGGCGGGCGAACTCCGCGCCGGGATGGTCGTCACGATCGAACCGGGGGTCTACCTGCCGGGCGTTGGCGGCGTCCGCATCGAAGACGATATCCTCGTCACCCTGCGCGGCGGTCGTCGTTTGTCGTCGCTGCCGACCGACCTCGAATGGGCTTGTAGATGATCGATATCCGCAAACTGAAAGAGCTCGTCCGCCTCATGGTCGAGAACGAGCTCGTCGAACTCGACCTCCGCGATCAGGAGGAGACCGTCACGATCAAGCGTCCGGGCGGTACGCCGGTCACGCAGCACACCGTGGTCGCGGCGCCGACGCCCGCCGCGGCGAGCGCGCCCGCGCCGGAGTCCACACCGGCACCCGCGGATTCGACCGAGGGGCTGCACGAGATCGTCTCGCCGATGGTGGGCACGTTCTACTCGGCGCCGGATCCCGAGTCGCCGGCGTACGCGACGCCCGGCACGCGGGTCTCGCCCGATTCGGTCGTGTGCATCGTGGAGGCGATGAAAGTCTTCTCGGAGATCAAGGCGGAGTGCAGCGGGACGATCGAGAAGGTCCTCGTGAAGAACTCAGAGGCCGTGGAGTATGGGCAGGCGCTCTTTCTGGTGAAGCCCGACTGACGCCGATGTTCAAGCGCGTGCTCATCGCGAACCGGGGCGAGATCGCCCTGCGGATCATCCGTGCCTGCCGGGACGTGGGTGTGGAGTGCGTGGTTGCGCACAGCGAGGCGGACCGTGACGCGCCGTACGTCGCGATGGCGGACGCGAGCGTGTGCATCGGTCCTGCTGCGGCAGGCGAGAGCTACCTGAGCATCCCGCGAATCATCAGCGCCGCGGAGATCAGCGGCGCGGACGCGATCCACCCGGGGTACGGGTTCCTCGCAGAAAACGCGCACTTCGCCGAGGTGTGCCGGGACTGCAAGATCGAGTTCATCGGCCCGTCGCCCGAGGCGATGGCGGCGCTGGGCGACAAGGTCTCGTGCAAGAAGATCGCGCGGGCGGCGCGGGTGCCGGTCTTCCCGGGTTCGGACGGCGCGATCGAGGAAGAAGAGAAGGCCGTAGAGGTCGCGGAGAAGATCGGGTACCCGGTCATCGTCAAGGCCGCGGCCGGCGGCGGCGGTCGCGGCATGCGCATCGCAAGAGACGAAGACGCGCTGCGCGCCGGTTTGAAGTCAGCACGCCAGGAAGCCGAAGCCGCCTTCGGCAATGGCTCGGTCTATGTCGAGAAGTTCCTCGAGCACGCCCGCCACGTCGAGGTGCAGGTCATCGGCGACACCCACGGCAACGCGGTGCACCTGTACGAGCGGGACTGCTCGATCCAGCGTCGCCATCAGAAACTGATCGAAGAAGCGCCGGGCCCGGGCATCGACCCGAAGAAGCGCGACGATGTCGCCAAAGCGGCGGCGCGGCTGGTCAAGCGCGCCGAGTACGCCGGTGCCGCGACCGTCGAGTTCCTGATGGACGACAAGCAGAACTTCTATCTGCTCGAAGTCAACACGCGTGTGCAGGTCGAGCACCCGGTGACGGAGATGATCACGGGCGTGGACATCGTCGGCACGGGCATCCGTGTCGCGATGGGCGAGCCGCTGCCCTTCAAGCAGCGCGACATCAAGATCAACGGGCACGCGATCGAGTGCCGGATCAACGCGGAGGACCCGAAGCGGAACTTCGCGCCGAGCCCCGGGACGCTCGAGCGGTTCGACCCCCCGGGCGGCCTCGGCGTGCGCGTGGATTCGCATTGCCGCCCCGGCTATCGCGTGCCGCCCCACTACGACTCGATGATCGCGAAGCTGATCGTGCACGGCAAAGATCGGGCCGCGGCGATCCGGCGGATGGACCGCGCGCTCTCCGAGTTCGAGATCGCCCCCATCGCCACGACCATCCCGCTGCATCGCGAGCTGATGGCCGACGAGGGATTCCGCAAGGGTGGGGTCGATATCCACTACCTCGAGCGGCTGCTCAAGGGTTAGCCGCGCATGGCGCGCACGTCCGCGCGGCGCTGGCGATCGATCTCGCGGGTGATCTGTTCGACGGGGACGAATGCACCGCGGTTGACGCCCTCGCAGGCCCTCGCCGCCCGAGCCCACGCTTTCGGCGAGCGCGTGTGCTCACGCCACCACGGAAACGTGCGGCACTGCGTCGGGCGCACGTCGTAGATTGCGCAGACCGCCTTGCCCGGCACGGCTTCGCGGTCCAGAAAGACACAGTCAAACCCGTGGAAGGTTTCCAGTTCGATCAGCGAACGCGAGCGCCCCGCGACGCGTGTGTACCGATCGAGAAACTGTCGGCGCGTGATGCCGAGCCTCTCCGAGATCGCGTCGGCTTCTTGCTCATCGAAGCGCACGGCACCGGGCGGGCCCGTGCAGCACGCGCCGCATTCGGTGCACTCGAAGCGCAGGCCGTCGGGCGCGAACCACGGGTTGTCGGGTTGGCGATCGCTCACGGCTTGGACGTCGGGGGCGACACGGTCACGTTGATGGGCGATTCGTCGTCCACGCGCAGCGCGACGATGGTCTGGTCGTCGTCGCGCGAGCGGGCTTGCGTATGCGCGTAGAGGCGTTCGTGGATCGACTCGATGACGCAGCCGGGGCGACCGGAGCAGTCGATGATCGCGGCTTCGAGTCGGTTGGTTCCGAACATCTCGCGATCGGGCTGCGGGCTGAACGCCTCGTTGATGCCGTCGGTATAGAGCACGATGCTGTCTCCGAGGTCGAGTGTGACCTCGGCCTCTTCGTACTCGCAGTCTTCGATGATCCCGAGCGGGAGCGAGCCGGCTCCCTTGAGCACTTCGACGACTCCCGGTTCGCGCCGCCGCATCGGGTGGTTGTGCCCGGCGTTCGAATAGGTCAGCGAGCGGCGATCGGGGCTGAAGAATCCGAGCCACGCCGTGACGAAGCTGGCTTCCATGCGTTTCTGCGCGAGCTGGCTGTTCGCGTGCGCCAGCATCGCGGCGGGGCCGGCCTCCTTGAGCGGGAAGCTGTGCAGGATCGTCTGGAGCATCGCCATCACGGTCGCCGCCCCCGCGCCGTGCCCGGCGACGTCGGCGATCAGCACACCGAAACGCCCGTCATCAAACTCGAAGAAGTCGTAGTAATCGCCGCCGGCCTCGTCCGAGGTCAGGTAGCTCGTCGCCATAGAAAGCCCGGGCACGCTGGGCGTGCGCTGGGGGAGAAGCGATCGCTGGATCTGCGCAATCTCTTCGAGCTGTTTCTGAAGGCGCTCGTTGAGCGTCTCGACCTCGCGCCGCATGATGAGGTTCTTGGTCATGCGCCCGATGAGGTTGCCGCGCATGAAGAAGCGTTCGATCTCGTCCTGCTGGAAGCCGCCCGGTTCGCGCTTGAGCAGGATGCCCCAGTTGAGCGCTTCGCCTTCGTCGAAGAGCGGCGCGGCGACGACGCTGTCGTACTCCGCGATCTCGTCCCCGAGCGCGGGGTCATCGGTAACGTTGAGATTCTCGTACACCTGCGGGATCGGATTCTCGATGATCCGTCCGATGAACCCGCCGCGGTGTGTGGGGATCTGCTTGAACCGAGACCACACGTCGCCCCGCCCAGCGCGGCGCTGCTCGTCGTTGTAGAGGCGCCCGGTGATCTTGTACTCGCCGGGTTCGAGGCCGCGGACCGAAACGCTGACGTACCCCCCGACGGGGTCGAGCTCGGCCATGGTGCTGCTGAACTCGCGTTGGATCTGCACGGGGTCGTTCGTGCCGCTGACGCTGCGGAGCAGTTCGACGAGTCGCTGCAATCGAGGCGTGAGCGCGGTATCGGCGACGTTCATGTGGTCAGTGTAGGTTGGTGGCTGGCGCATCACCCGGAGGCCTCGTGACAAGCGACTTCCCGACAGCAGCGGAACGACGCCTGCTTGACGCGGCGATCGCTCAGGCGGAGAAGTCGTGGCGCGAAGGCGGTATTCCCATCGGCGCAGCGCTGGGCGACGAATCCGGCACCGTGCTCGCCGTCGGGCACAACCTGCGGGTGCAGACCGGGGACCCGACGGCCCACGCGGAGGTGGTGTGCATCCGCAGCGCGGGCCGCCGACGCGACTGGAAACGCCTCACCCTCGCGACCACGCTCAGCCCGTGCGTCATGTGCACGGGTACGGCACTCCTGCTCCGCATCCCGCGCATCGTCATCGGCGAGAACAGGACGTTCCTCGGCGGCGAAGACCTGCTCCGCGAGCGCGGCGTCTCGATCGCGCTCGCAGACGACGAACGCTGCATCACGATGATGAAGCGCATGCAGCGAGAACGAGCCGACGTATGGGCCGAGGACATCGGCGATCCCGACGAGACGTGAGGTAGGCTGACGCGATGGCACCCTCGCCGGTCATCCTGGCAGACCCTCCGATCCCTCCCGAACCGATCGGTCTGATCGCGGCGGGCGGTCGCCTCCCGGTCCTCGTCGCCGAGGGCATGCGTCAGGCGGGCCATCCGGTCTACGCGATCGGCTTGAGCGGGCAGTACGAGCCGTCGATCTGCGATCTGTGCGATCGGTTCGGCGAGGTCGGCGCGATGCGCCTCGGCAGTTGGGGAAAGCGACTCTCGCGGATGGGCGTGCGTCACGCCGTGATGGTCGGCAAGGTTGATAAAGCGAAGCTGATGCACAGCTGGCGGACGATCATCCGGAACCGCCCGGATACGACGTCGCTCGGTCTGTGGGTGAAGCTGCGTCGGGATCGACGCTCGCACATTATTCTGAACGCGATCGCCGAGCGTCTGGCGGCGGACGGGGTGCAACTCATCGACTCGACCACGCACATCTCGGATCACCTCGCGGAGGTGGGCTGCATGACGCGTCGCGAGCCGACGCTTGGCCAGCGTGCGGACATCGATCTGGGTTGGCCGATCCTGCTGCAGTTGCTGGGGCTCGACGTCGGGCAGGCGATCGCGGTACGGGAGCGCGACGTCATTGCGGTAGAAGCCGTCGAGGGCACGGACCGCATGATCGAACGCTGCGACGAGTTGATGCCCGCCCCCGGCTGGACGCTGCTCAAAGGGGCACGCGCCGGGCACGATCGGCGGAGCGACGTCCCCGTCATCGGTCCCGACACGATCCACACGATGCACCGCTGCGGCGGGCGCTGCGTCGCGGTCGCCGCGGGCGACGTGATCATCCTCGACAAGCCCGAGACGCTGCGCATCGCGGACGAGCTCGGGATCGCGGTCGTCGGGATGCCCCAGGCGTGACGCGTTCGTTCGTCGGGCGCGCCGGGCACAAGCTCGACCACGCCATCGAAGCGTTCGGCCTCGAGCTCAGCGGCTCCGTCTGCGCAGACTTCGGTTGCCACACCGGCGGTTTCACCGACTGCCTGCTGCAACGCGGCGCGTCGCGTGTGTACGCGATCGACACCGCGTACGGGATCCTCGATTACACGCTGCGCATCGACGAGCGTGTCGTCGTGATGGAGCGATCGAACGCGATGCACGCCGAGCCGCCGCCCGACGGACCGGTCGATCTGGTCTCGCTCGATGTCGGCTGGACGCCCCAGCAGAAAGCGCTGCCGAACGCGCTGCGATGGCTCAAGCCGGACGGGGTCATCCTGTCGCTGATCAAGCCGCACTACGAGGCAAAGGCGATGAAGCGGGACGAGCTTCTGCACAACGGGATCCTGGTGCCGGAGGACGCCGAGCGCGTGCGTGACGAGGTGCTCTCGATGGTGCCCGAGCTCGGCGTGCGCTGCGACGGCTGCGTCACGTCTCCGCTGCTTGGCGGCAAGACGCGCGGGAACAAGACCGGCAATGTCGAGTTCGTCGCGCTGCTCCGACGAGACGATTAGATCGTCGGATCCGCCGGCGCTTTGGCGACGAGCCGCTCGCACGCACGCAGCAACGCGCTCAGCCCGAATCCCGTCGCCCCGCTGACGACGAAGATCGGCACGTCGTCGGGCAGCACCAGTTCAGCACGGAGCATGTCAGCCGCGATCGCGGCGTCGCCCTCCGTCCCGCCGAGCAAGTCGATCTTGTTGAGCGCGATCAGCTCGGGCTTCTCCGCGAGCAAGGGGCTGTACTCGAAGAGTTCTTTGCGGATCGCGTCGTAGTTGGCACCGGGAGAGGACCCATCGGACGGCTCCGCGTCGAGCAGGTGTACGAGCGCGCGCGTGCGCTCGATGTGGCGGAGGAAGTCGTGCCCGAGCCCAACGCCCTCGGCGGCACCCTCGATCAGCCCCGGGATGTCCGCGAAGACCAGACGGCGCTCGTTTTCGATCTCCGCGATGCCGAGCTGCGGCGAGAGCGTCGTAAAGGGGTACGCCGCGATCTTGGGCGTCGCCCGCGTCAGAGCCTTGAGCAGCGTGGACTTGCCTGCGTTCGGTTTACCAACCAGCCCGATGTCGGCGATGAGCTTGAGCTCGAGCCGGAGTTCGCGGACCTCACCCTCTTCGCCGGGGGTCGCTTCGCGCGGCGTCTGATTGGTGGACGACTTGAAGTGCTCGTTCCCGAGCCCGCCGCCTCCGCCCCTGGCAAGGACAATGCGTTCGCCCGGCGCGAGATCTCGGATCAGGTCACCGCTGTCTTGGTCGAAGATGAGCGTGCCGGCGGGCATGGGGATGACCCGGTCCGCGCCGTCGGCACCCGTCTGGCTGCGTCCGCGTCCCGCCTCGCCGGGCTCGGCCTTCCACTCGCGGTTGTGGCGGAAGTCGAGCAGCGTGTTGACGTTCGGGTCGGCGGCGGCGATCACGTCCCCCCCGCTGCCTCCGTTCCCGCCATCTGGGCCGCCGCGCGGCACGTACTTCTCCCGGCGGAACGAGACCGTGCCGTTGCCCCCGTCGCCCGCCGCGACCGTGATGGTTGCTCGATCGATGAACACGCGATGACGATACGCCCCGGGAACCGTCGCGTTCGGGGCGCGTCTGGCTTGGCCGGGCGAAACGTTGGGCTTTCTCGCTCGCCGGCGCTAGCCTCTACGCCTCGACTTCTGCAGGAGTGCGCATGCGTTCCACACTGATCACGGCCGCGGCTCTCGCGCTGATCGCCCTGCTGGGCGGCTGCTCGGATGATCGCGTCAGCTTCCAATCGGCCTCGGCGGACCTTCCGACGCGCCCGCCGCGTGACGTCCCGCCCATCATGCGCGACATGATCGGTTCCGAAGCCTCCATCGACGGGCTCTCGCCGATCCTCATCAGCGGGTATGGGCTCGTCGTCGGGCTCGACGGCACCGGCTCGGGCGATATCCCCGTCGCGATCCGCACGGTCCTCACCCAAGAGATGGCGCGTATGCGTGTCGGGCAAGCCTCAGGCGGCGTCTTCGCGGACATCACCCCGGACGAACTCATCGACGACCCGAACACGGCGGTGGTGATCGTGCGTTCGGTAGTCGAGCCCGGCGCACCGATCGATTCGCGATTCGATGTGCTCGTGCAGGCCGTGCCCGGCACCTCGACCACGAGCCTGCGCAACGGTCGCCTCTACACCACCCGGCTCTTCCGCGGTGAGGTCTTCCCGGGTATGCCCGACCAACAGCCCATCGCGCACGCCCGCGGCGAGGTCTTCATGAACCCCTTTGCGCGCACCTCGCCCGGGGCGACCGCCGACGCGACGGAAACCCTCGGGCGCGTGCTCGGCGGGGGCACTGTCATCCAAGAGAATCAGTTGGTGCTCTCACTCGATTCGCCATCGCACGCACGAGCCTCGGCGATCCGAGACGCGATCAACCGGCGTTTCCCGTCGGGCCGGGGCGAGCCCGACACCGCGATCGGTCGCAACGAAGACATCGTCCTCATCAACGTGCCGAGGCAGTATCGCGAGCGGACCAACGACTTCATCCAGATCCTGCTGCACACGCGTGTTGATCAGCGATTCCGCCAGGAGTGGGCCCGCCGATACGCCCAGAGCATGGCGGACTTTCCGTCGATGGCGGATCAGCTCAGTTGGGCAATGACGTCGCTCGGTGAAGTCGCGCTGCCGCACGTGCGTGGGCTGTACGACCATCCCCAGCCGCGCCCGCGCCTCGCGGCGATCCAGACCGGAGCGCGCCTGGGCGATCCGACGGTTCGCTCGTACCTCGAAGAGGTCATCCTCGAAGGCCCGGCCTCCGCGCGGAACGACGCGATGCTGCTGATCGCGCAGCTCCCGCCCGATCCCAAGATCAACCTGTTTCTGCGCGACATGCTCGCGGACGACGACGTCTTTGTCCGCGTCGCGGCGTACGAGGCGCTCGCCGAGCGACGCGATCCGTGGATCTCCCGCACGCGTCCGGGCGGGAAGTTCGTGCTCGACCAGGTCCCGTCGCCGGAACCCGCGGTCTACGTCCGCATGCAGGACGAGCCCAAAATCGTGGTGCTGGGCGAAGAGGTCCCGATCAATCAGCCGGTCATCGCCCGCGCGTGGAACGACGAGTTGATGGTCTCGTCAAGGGAGTCTTCCGCGGCCCGCGTGGATGTCTTCTACCGCGACTCGCGGCGTGGGCGGATCACGCAGGACGCCATCCGTCCCATGCTCCCGGAGCTCATCGAGTATCTCGGGCACGAGACGACCCCCGAGCAGCCCGCGCCGGGCCTCGATCTGACCTATACGCAGGTCGTCGGCGCGATCTACGAGCTGCTCGACGACGGCGTTGCGCCGGCGGTCTTCGTCGCCGAGTCCGACCGCCTGCAGCGCGAAGTCCTGCTCTCGCTGCGGGACGAGGCACCTTCTCGCCGACCGGAACTCGCGGGCGAGACCGAGGCGCCGGCGGAGACGATCCGCCCGGAACCCACGATCCGACCCGAGACCACGCAGCAGACACCGGCGCGCCCGGCCGATCGCCAGTGGGTCGTGCCGCTGCCCGGGCGTCCGCAGCCGAGCCCGGAGGAGCGTGATCGCTGATCCCCTCGCCGGTTGCCGGAAAGCCGGCGTGTTGCGATACTCCGCGTCGATGAACAGTGCGTGGTTCGACGGGTTTCGAGCGTGCAACGGAGTGCTCGCGTACCGTCTCGAAGAGCCACGACGCGTGTCTGGCAGACATGGAGGTCGCCGCCCGTGCTTCGCCTGTCCTCACTGACGCTTCACGGCTTCAAGTCGTTCGCGGACCGCACCGAGTTTGCCTTCGACGCCCCCATCACCGGCGTGGTCGGCCCCAACGGGTGCGGGAAGTCCAACATCGTGGACGCCATCAAGTGGGTCCTCGGCACCCGATCGGCCAAGGCGCTGCGCGGCAAGGAGATGATCGACGTCATCTTCGCCGGCTCCGCCGGACGCAAGCCCGCGGGCATGGCCTCGGTCACACTCGCCTTCGACAATCCGGAGCTCACCGAGTCGGAACTCGCCGAGCGCCGGGCGCGACTCGCCGGGGCGCAGCCAGACCCTCTCGCCGAAGAAGACACTGCGGACGATGACACCACAGTCCTCGAATCGAAAGACACCTCGACCCGTGCGCTGCCCATCGACAGCGACCGAGTCGAGGTCGAGCGCCGCCTCTACCGCGACGGGACCTCGCAGTACCTGATCAACGGCAAGAAGGCTCGTCTCCGCGATATCCGCGATCTGTTCATGGACAGCGGCATCGGCGCGGACGCCTACTCGATCATCGAGCAGGGCAAGGTCGATGCCATGCTGCTGAGCAACCCCGTCGATCGACGAGGGTTCCTCGAAGAGGCCGCGGGTATCGCCCGATTCAAAGCCCGCCGGGTCGAGTCGCAGCGCAAGCTCGATCGCGCCGTACAGAATCTCGCGCTCGCGCGCGAGCAGCTCGAGAGCACCGATCGCCGGCTGCGCCTCGTACGCGGGCAGGCGACCAAGGCACGCAAGTTCAAGGAACTGGATGTCGAGTACCGCGCGCTGCGTGCGGCCGTCGCGTTCGATCATTACCACGAGCTGCGCGAGCGCCTGAACGGGCTGACCTCGCGTCTGCATCAGCTCGACGACGACCGGGGCGGCGCGATCTCGGCGCTCCGGGAACTGGAAGACGCCAAGCAGGACGCCGAGTCTGAGCGTCACGCGTTGGCGGAAGAGCGGAGGTTCCTCGAGCAGCACCGCGCGGCGTGCGCGCACCGGCAGGCGCAGGCCGAGCAGCGCCGTGCGCTGACCGAGCGATCGCTCGCCGAGAGCCGGGCGCAGCTGACGGAAGACGAAGAAGCGCTGGAGGCGCTCGCCTCGCAGATCGAGACGTTTCGTGCACGATCGCAAGAGGCCGCCGAGCACGCTGTCTCCCTGCGTGCCCGCCTGACTGATGCGGAGACGGGTCTCGAGCACGCCGCCACCGAGCGTGAGCTGGCGCAGAATGATCTCGCGAGCGCCCGCCTCGAACTCTCCGAGCAGCGAGCCGCCGCGAACGAACTCGAGCGCGATCGCTCGCGTCTTGCGGCGCGTCAGGAAGCGGGCGAGGCGCGTCTTGCACAGGCACGTGAATCCATGCGCGCACTCGAACTCGACATCGAGGAAACCGGGCGTGAACTGCAATCGCTCGGCACGCAGCACGAGAAGACGGGTGCATCGCTCACGCTGCGCAAAGCGGAGGTCGGGCGGCTGACGCAGGAGATCGACGCCGCGACACGATCCGCGCGTTCGCTCTCGACCGATCAGCAGGAACGCGCTGACCGGATCAATGACCTGTCGCGCGATCGGACACGTTTGGATGCGCGTCGGTCAACGCTCGAAGAGCTGGAGGCGAGCCGGGCCGGGTTGACCGATGCGGCCAAGTCGCTGCTCGATCGGCGTGATGAACTGCGCTCATCGGGCGAAGCCTTCGGGTCCCGCGCGTACGACGGGCTCTGCGCATCGATCATCGGAACGCTGGCGGAGCTCATCCGTGTGGACGGCGACCATGCGCGTGCCGTGGAAGCCGCGCTCGGACGCGATCTCGAATCGCTCGTCTTCGATGGCACGGTGGAGTCGCTCGAGCGCGAATCGCTCGACGAGTTGCCCGGGCGCGTGCTGCTGCTGCCCGCCGAGACGACCAACGGCATGACCGGCATCGCGCCGGGCGTGCTGGGCAGGCTCGGGCACGGCGCGGATGGGGTCACCCAGCCGGCGCCGGGAGGCGTGGTGTCCCTCGCGCGATTGCTCGAAGTCGATCCGCGTGTCCGGCGCGCGGTGCAGCGATTGCTCGGCGACACCTGGCTCGTGCAGGATCTCGACCATGCACGCCGGTTTGTCGGTCGCGGCGTGCGCCTCGTGACGCCCGACGGCCTGCTCATCGAGCCAGATGGCCGTGTCATCGCGGGGCCGATGACGAGTGAATCCGGCGTGAACGGCGGGCTGCTCAGCCGGCGCGTCGAGATGGAAGATCTCAACCAGCAGATCGCGGCGCTCGACGGTCGCCTCGACGAAGAGAGCCGAACGCTCGGTCAGATCGACGAGCGCGCCCGTTCGCTCGATTCCAACCTCCACGATCTCCGGATCAAGCTCTCCGAGGCGCAGCGATCGCTGGTACACGACGAAGCCGCGTCCGAGCGCGAAGACGCCGAGCGCGCCCGTCTCGAACGCGCGCTCGCCGGCTCGCGCGAACGCTGCGACGAGGCGCGCGAGCAGATCTCGCGTCTGGCGTCGGAGAGCGCCGATTCGAACGAGCGTCTCGAATCGCTCTCGCGTCTCGCCAGTGAGGTCGAAGAGCGCGTGCGCACGATCGAGTCCTCCGTCGAGGCGTTGCAGCAGAAGTCGGACGCCGCGGGCGAGCGGTTGGCGGCGTCGCGCGTCGAAGCCGGGCAGGTCCAGGAGAAACTGAGTTCCGCAGAGCGGGAGCAGCGTCACGCGGAGTCCGCGCGTGAGGAGGCCGAGGGTCGGCGCGAGCGCATCCGCGAACGTATCGATCAACGCCGCGGATCGTTTGATGAACTCTCCGCGGTGATCCGCGAAGCCGACGCGGAGATCGCCTCTGCCCGCGCAGAGGAGGCCGAGGCGGCTGACACACTCACGGCGCTGAGCGAACGGATCGCGGAGGGAGAAGCGAGGGCTCGCTCGCTCGGTGATCGCCTGGGCGCACAGCGCGAGCGGTGCAACGCGATCGATCGTGATTGGAACAGCTTGGAGATGGGCAAACGCGAGCTCGAAGTGCGCCGGGAGCATCTCGAGGACCGCACGCTGGAAGAGCTCTCGATCGACCTGTGCAACGAGTACCTCGACTTTGTCGCGGCGATCGTCGGCGCGAGCGATGTCGAGCCCCTCGACAGGCCCGCCGCGGAAGAAGCCGCGACCGAACTCGGCAAGCAGATCAAGGCGCTCGGCAACGTCAACCTCGACGCGATCGAGGAAGAAGATCGCCTCGCGGATCGCAACGAGGAACTCGCCGCGCAGGTCGAGGACATCGACGCGGCGCGTCAGTCGCTCGAGACGCTCATCGAGCGACTGAGCGACGTGAGCCGCGAGCGATTCCGTGTTGCCTTCGAGCGGATCAGCGAGAACTTCGCGGGGCGGGGCGGCATGTTCCGCCGGCTCTTCGGCGGCGGCAAAGCCGAGATGCGCCTCGTGCCCGATCCGGAGACCGGCGAAATCGACTGGCTCGAATCGGGCGTCGAAATCGTTGCGCGCCCGCCCGGGAAGGAGCCTCGCGCGATCAGCCAACTGTCCGGCGGCGAGAAGGCCATGACGGCGGTCGCGATCCTGATGTCGATCTTCGAGAGCAAGCCCTCGCCTTTCTGCATCCTCGACGAAGTCGATGCACCGCTCGACGACGCGAACGTCGAGCGGTTCAACTCGATCGTGCGCCGGTTCCTCGACCGGGCGCACTTCATCGTCGTGACGCACAACAAGCGCACCATGCGCTTCTCCGACCAGCTCTACGGCGTCACGATGCAGGAGCGCGGCGTCTCCACCCGTGTGAATGTCCGGTTCGACGACGTCGGCGCAGACGGTCGCATCAGCGACCGCGCGCTCGCCGATGCGCCCACGGAGCATGCGGTCAGCGGGTGATCCCGTCCGTCGCGTGAACCACATTTTGCCCGAGGTGCTCCGGGTTGATCGTGCCAACGATCACCGACGACACCGCCTCCGACCAAGGGGATCCGAGCGCGAATCGCAGCGATGCGGCGGGGTCGGCGTGCCCGCTGCCCAACGCCTTCTTGATCAGCACACCCACGCCCCGCTCCCGTGCACGCACGATCAGCGGGAGCATCGCGCGACGGTCGAGGCTCAGCTCGAGCATAACGATGTCGCACACCTCGATCGCTTCGGCGGCGCCCTGCGGCGTCTTTGGCGAGAACCCGATCGCCGCGGTCAGCCCGCGCTCCCGGAGCGTGCGCAGCGCTCGGATCGCGGAGCCGTCGCGAAGGATCGCCTCGTCGTTGCCGTCGGAATGCACACAGATGAGCTCGACCTGTGCTGCGCACAGTCGGTCCAGAGAACGATGCGCGTTGTCGAGCACGCCCCGCTCTGAGAAGTCGAAGGTGGACGCTCCGGTGTCGTCGTCGAAAAACTCTCCCGCCTTTGTGAAAAGGAGCCAGTCGTCGCGGTCGCCTCGGCGTTCGAGCAGTTCGCCGAGCCGCTGCTCGGACGTTCCATACGCGGGCGCGGTGTCGATGGCGTTGATGCCGAGCGACTTCGCGCAGTCGAACAGTTCGTTCACCTGCTCATCGCTAGGAAGCTCGAACGTCGAGGGGTACTTGAGCCCGGTGCGCCGCCCGAGCTTGACGGTCCCGAGCCCGATGGGCGAAACGTGCATACCGGTGCTGCCGAGCGGGCGCTTCTGCATGCGGTCATGGTAGTGAGGAGAGCGCGCCGACCGCTTCGGCGGTGAGCGACATAGCGCCACCCCACACGACCAGCCAGCCGAAGAAGTTGTTGATTGTGCGTTTGAACACCTGCTTCAGCCGTTCGGACGTGGGCTCTTCGATCCAGTCGGTTCGCTCGTACTATGCGCACGAATGCGCACGCGAACGCAGCAACTCGATACGCTCGTCGTCGGCGGCGGGATCGCGGGTCTGTGGATCCTCGATCGTCTCGTCGCGCACGGTCACGCCTGCGCGCTCGTCGAAGCGGACACGTTGGGCCGGGGCCAGACGCTGTGGTCTCAGGGCATCCTGCACGGCGGTGTGAAGTACGCGCTCGCGGGCACGCTGACCGCCTCCGCTGCGGGCATTTCCGAGATGCCCGGCAGATGGACCGCGTGCCTCGCCGGATCTCCACGCGATGAGGATCCCGATCTCTCGGGCGTGGTCGTTCGGTCGGATCACTGTCACTTGTGGCGGACGGATTCGATCGCGTCGCGCGTCGGCATGCTCGGCGCAAAGCTGGGTCTTGCGGTCACGCCCACGTCCGTCGCGACGCAGGACAGGCCGGTCGCGCTCCGCGAAGTACCCGGTTCGATCTCGCGGCTCGACGAATGCGTGGTGGACCCGGTTTCGCTGGTCCGCGTGTTCCATGATCGTCATGCCGAACGCATCGCGCGGGTGCCCATCGATCAGCAGCGATGGACGATCGAATCCGATCATGTACGTTTCGATACAGAAAACGGAGGGGTAAACGCGAGCCGCGTGGTGCTCGCCGCAGGGAACGGCAACGCGGACATCCGTGCGCAACTCGGGCTCGCGTCGAACGCCATGCAGGTGCGCGACCTGCACATGGTGCTCGTGCGTGGAAGCCTGCCGCCGCTCAACGGGCACTGCACCGATGGTTCGAAGACGCGCCTGACGATCACATCGATCGACCTTCATGGCGGACGCCGCGTCTGGCAGGTCGGGGGCGAGCTCGCCGAGCGCGGCGTCGAGATGGACGCGCCCTCGCTCATCGCGTTTGCGCAGCGCGAGCTCCGTGCGTGCCTTCCGGGTGTCGAGTTCACCGGGTGCGAGTGGGCGACGTACCGCGCGCCCCGAGCCGAGGCGCGCACAGCCAGCGGCAGGCGGCACGATCTCCCGGTCGTCCTCGAGGAAGGGCGCGTGCTCACGGTCTGGCCGAGCAAGCTGGTGCTCGCACCGATGGCGGCGGACATCGTCGCCGACCGATTCCCGGCGACCGGATCTGGGGCGCATGCGCCCGCGTTCGAATCGTTAGAGGTTCCACAGGTCGGCGCGCCGCCGTGGGACGAGCCGCGAGAGTGGGTATCGAGCGCGACGACCTAACGCGACTCGCCAACCGGTGGCGGCGGGATGCGCAGTGTCATGCCCACTCGTATGTTGGTGCCGTCTCGGTTGATCTGATCGCTGTTGGCATCGCGGATCAGCCGCCACATCGAGGCGCGCCCGTAGACGGCTTTCGCGATGCCCGACAGCGTGTCGCCGCGCTGCACGACCCACTCCGTCTCGCCGGTGCTTGCGGGGTCAGTCTCAGTCGTCGCGGCGACGTCGTCGGCATCCACAACGCGCCCCTGCACGTTGCTCGGATCGACCGGCACGCGGATCATCTGCCCGACGCGCAGACCCCGATCGAAGTCCACGTTCGGGTTCGCCTGCATGATCGCACGCCAGTAGACACGGTCGCCGTAGACCTTTCGGCTGATGCGTTCGGCGTTGTCGTTGCGCTCGACCATGTAATCCCGAAACGTCGGCGGCACCAGCACCTGCCCGCTATCGGCGTCGAGTTCCGGTGCGTTCACGACCGGATCGGGTGCGGGATCGGTTTGCTCAACGGGCGGCTCGTACACTTCCACAGGGGGTATACGAACGCCCGCCGTGGAGATGTCGGACTCGACAACCGGCGGTCCATCGATCGCGCTCGCGGCGGGCGCCTGCGGCCCCTCGGTCGCCCAGTACGTCGCCACCCCGATGCACAGCAGCACCAGGAGCGCGATCGAATAACGGACCGAACCGGAGCCCATGCGTCGCCTCCGGACCCGCGAGGGTCAGGTCGCCGGGAGCGCCCCCGGCTTGTCGTCTGCGCCGCCGTGACGGGCCTTCTCGGCTTCGGCGAACGGCTGCGCGGCGGGCGGGATCTTGTCCGTGTAGACCAGCGGCGCCGCCACCGCAATCGAAGAGTACGTCCCGACGAGCACGCCGCAAAGCAGCGCGTAGGTGAACGAGCCCAGCGCGTCGCCGCCAAAGAAGAAGAGCACAAGCAACGCGAGCGTTGTCGTTCCCGAGGTGATCACGGTTCGGCTGATCGTCTGGTTGATCGACAGATTCACGACGGACCGTGAGGCGTAGGCGAGGCGCCCACGGTTCTCGCGGATGCGGTCGAGGATGACGATCGTATCGTTCAGCGAATACCCCACGATCGTGAGGATCGCCGCGACGAGCGCAAGGTCGATCTTGAAGGGCTGGATCCCGATCGCCGCCACGCCCGGGAACTGCTTGTACACAATCTCGGCGACCGCGATGAGCCCCACCGCGATGAGCACGTCGTGCACCAGCGCCGTGATCGCGGCGAGCGAGTACCGCACCGAACCGAAGCGGAACCAGATGTAGCCCAGGATCAGCAGGAAACTGAGGATCACAGCGACGATCGCCTGCGCGCGGAACGTGCGCGCGATCGACGGGCTGAACGACTGCAGCGACGCGAGCGTCGTCGCATTGGTCAACGCGCCGCGCGCCAGTCGCCACTCCGTCTCGGCGACCTCAACCCGCCACTGCTGCTCGTCATCGAAGACCGACACGCCGGGATCCTGTGCGAGAAGCACCACGGTCTCGACGCGTTCCGGCGTCCCCTCGATCAGCAGCACCTCGTGCGGGCGCTCGAGCGTCGCGGAGAAGTCCGGCTGCGATCGCAGCAGCGTGAGTCGCTCCTCGATGGCTTCCACAGAGGTCGCGGGCTCGACGTTCTCAAGCACGATCGCCACGCCGCCCAGGTAGTCACGCACGTCGTTGCGGATCTCGGGGCGTCCGATGTTCCGTCCGAGCTCGGCGTCGAGCACGCGGTAGATGGGCGCGTCGGAAACGTTCGGCGTTTCCGCCCCGCGGAAACGCAGCGCCGGCTGCGAATCCACCACATCCGAGAAGGCCTCGACGATCGCGTTGCGGAAGATCACCGTCTCGGCGATGTCCGTGTCCGGGTCCTCCGCGATCGACGAAACCACGCGGAACCGATCCGATGTCACGCCGTCGGCCTGCGCGTCGATCGCGATGACGTCCGCGTTCTGCAACGCGAGCAGCAGCTGCGCGCCCCGATCGTCCGGGTCCGACTCGGTCCGCGCGAGCGCCTGCTCGTACGCGCCCTGCACGCGTTCCTGCACCTCGGCGCGGGTGAGCGTGCCGGTCTCTTCGGAGATGCGCATGGTGATCGCGGTGCCGCCGCGGAACTCGGTGTCGAGCATCTCGCCGCGCTGGATATAGATCATCGAGAGCCCGAGCCCGACGAGGCAGGCCGAAATCACCAGGAAGACCGGGCGCAACCCGATCCAGTCGATGCGCGGTTCGAGCGCACGCTGAATGAACGGCACCACCATCGGCAGCTGGCGCATTCTCTTGACCTTGGCCTTATCGACCAGGAGCGAGAAGACGATGCGCGTGATGATGAGGCACGAGAAGAGCGTGCCGACGATGCCGATGCCCAGCGTGATCGCGAAGCCCCGCACCTCCTGCGTCGCGGTGTACGCGAGGACGAAACACACCATGAGGTTCGTGATGTTCGCGTCGAGGATGGTGCTGAGCACCTTTTTGTACGCGAGGCGCACGGCGGTCCGCAGGTCGTTCCCCGCGAGCAGTTCCTCACGTACACGCTCGTAGATCAGCACGTTGGCGTCCACCGCCATGCCGAACGTGAGCACGACACCCGCGATTCCCGGCAGTGTGAACGCAGCGCGAGCCAGAGCCATAAGCCCAAGGATCACGACCGCGTTGCACATCAGCGCGATGACCGCGACGAACCCGCTCGAGAAGTAGTACGCCGCCATGAACGAAGCCACGACGATGAGCGCGATGATCGAGGCCTGCAGACCGCGCGCGAGGTTGTCGGCACCGAGTTCGGGCGCGAGCGTGTTGTTCGAGATCGGGCGTTCCGACAGGCGCGCCTGGAGCGAGCCGGCGTTGAGCGTCTTGATGATGTAGTTGAGCTCGGTGGCACTGAACTGGCCCGTGATCTGTCCACGCCCGGCGATGCGGCCCTGGATCGTCGCGCCGCCGTACACCGTGCCGTCGAGCAGGTAGCACATCGTGCGCCCGACGTTCTGGCTGGTCATGCGCCCCATGAGATCACCGCCCCGGGTGTCGAGGCTGAACCCGATCGCGGGGCGACCGCGGTCGTCGGTCTGCGCGAAGGCGCCGGAAAGCGTCCATTCGCCGTCAGCGGCGGAGAGACGCTCCCCGCCCTCATCGGAGAGCAGCAGGTAGTACCCGCCCTGGTACTCCTCCGCGACCAGCCCGCGCCCGCTGAAGTACGCCGCGGGGTTGTCGATGAGGCTCTCAAGTTGGCTGGTCTCGTCGTACCAGTCTTCGAGCTTATTGATGGGATACCAGCGCGAGGAGGTGGAGCGCACACCGCCCGGGCCGCGTTCCTGCAGCTCCGTTCGCAAGCGCGTGACATCGGTCTCGCTCGGATCGACCGCAATGCGGAAGTTCAGCACGCCCGAACCTTGCAGCAGACGGATCAGGTCGTTGGGGTCGTCGAAACCGCGGCGCTCGGCGACGTACGCCGCGTGCCGGGTCTGGGTTTCGGCGATGACCTCCGCGGAGCCGTCCAGCTCCGCCGTACGTTCGAGCATCGAGTTGAAGGCGCGTTCGCGACGGCTGGGGTACGAGTCGATCTCGCCCGTCTCGCTGTTGCGGATGTTGATGCGATCGGTCGGGAGCTCGAAAGCCTCGCGCAGTTCCGCGATGCTGACCGCCGAGGCGAGCGCACGCTCGCGCGCTTCGTCGAGCGCGAGTTCCGCTTCCGCCGCGGGTCCGAGCAGCTCATCGGTCGCGGCTTCGGGGAGCCCGTCCGCGACGGCGCGTTCGTATGACGCGCGGGACTCGTCAGCCGCCGCCGCGAGCTCGACCAACGGTTCGAGCAGCGGTGCCAGCCCGGGTGTGCGGTCGATGAGGTTCTCGATCGCCGCCTGGCGGGCGTCGCCCTGCTGACGCAGCGCACGTTCCAGCGCATCCGGATCGAGCTCGTACTTCTTGAAATCCTCGAGCGCGGCTTCGAACTCGGCGCGCAGCTGCTTGACGCGTTCGCTCGGCAGCGGCGCGGTGATCTCGAGGCGGTTCCGCCCCTGCTGCACGATCGAGATGTCGAGCACGCCGTCGGGGTCGATGCGTTCTTTGATGACCTCGATGGTCTGCGCGACGACGTCCGGGGGATCGCCGGGGTTCGTCTGTATGCTGTAGACCAGGCTCATGCCGCCGGCGAGGTCCTTGCCGAGGCGCAGTTTTTCCTGCGGCGGAACAATCGCGAGCACGCACGCGAAGAGCGCGATGAGCGAGAGGACGATGTTTCGGGTGAGGTTGTGCATGGCGTTGGGTCGCAGGCCGGGTCAGGCCTCGATCTTCTCCGGCTCCGGGACGACATCGGCGTCGCTGTCACGCTTCTTCGAAGACTTGAGAACGTTCTGGATCGCACCGCGCACGAACGTGATACGCGTGTTGTTGGACTCGTCCACCTTCACGACGACATGATCGTTCTTGAGCTCGACGATCGTGCCGATCATGCCGGCGACCTGCACCTTGTCGTTCTTCCCGAGCGCGTCGAGCATCGACTGGCGTTCTTTCTTCTCCTTGCGACCGGCGAGCGCGCTGGAGACGAGCAGGAAGGCGAGGAACCCGAACATCGCGAGGAAGATCCACGGCGGAAGCCCGCCCTGCGGGGGTGCCGCACCGCCGGCCCCGCCACCCGTGCCCGAGGGGCCGAGCGGGACCGCTCCGCCGCCGACGGGCGGCGCGTTGGCGATGAGCGACGAGATCGAATCGACAAAGAGGTCGAGCACTGCATCCTCCACACGCACGCAGGGGGCACGAACCACGCCGCCCGCGTTGTTGCGGGCCGGGCATCGGGCCGGCGTCGCGTTGAACCACCGTTGCGTCAGTGATCGCCCACAGCGACCGGCCACCGTGACGCGAACACCGACCACGCATCATCTGCACCAGAGCCCTCGCTGTCCAATCGGATCGCCTCACGAAGATCCCGGATCAGTCTCTGGAAGTGGCGCAGGTTGTGGATCGAGACCAGGATCGGCCCGAGCATCTCCTCGGCCATGAACAGATGCCGAATATAGGCCCGGCTCGCAACCCCGCCCTCCGGGATCGACCACCCGTGCAGGCTCGGTTTGCACGCGAGGCAGTCGCAGACCGGATCGATCGGCCCGTCGTCGCGTGCGAACTTCGCGTTCCGCAGCCGGATCTGGCCCGTCGTGGTAAACGCGTTGGAGTTCCGGCCGTTCCGCGTCGGCAGGACGCAGTCGAACATGTCGATCCCCGCGCGAACGGCGGTGACGATGTCGCGCTCATACCCCACGCCCATGAGGTACCGAGGCTTGCCTCCGGGCAGCAGCGGTGCGGTGTGCTCGACCACGCGTTTGATGTCATCGGGCCCTTCGCCGACCGCGACACCACCCACCGCGTACCCCGGCAGGTCGATCGAACAGATCCGCTCGACGCTGCGTGACCGCCGTTCGAGGTCCGTCCCGCCCTGCACGATGCCGAAGAGTGCTTGCTCGTCGGGGCGAGCGTGCACGCGCTTGCAGCGCTCGAGCCAGCGCGCTGTGCGGTCGTCGGCTTCGTCCAGGCGTTTCGCGTGCTCCGCGGCATCGACCTTGAGCAGATCGAGGTCCGCCTCGCCGTCGCCCCGGCTCGGACGCCCGCTCATCTGCGCGACCTTTTTGCTGAGCAGCCGCAGACGCGTCTGGTTCATCGTCGCGGGATCGACCGCGGGCGGGCAGTCGTCCATCGCCATGATGATGTCGGCGCCGAGCGCGTTCTGCACCTCGATCGATCGCTCCGGCGGCAGTTCCACCATCGACCCGTCGATGTGGCTCTTGAACGTCACGGCGTGATCGTCGATGCGATTGACATCGCTCAGCGAGTAGGCCTGATAGCCGCCGCTGTCGGTGAGGATCGGCCCGTCCCACCCCATAAAGCCGTGCAAGCCGCCGAGGTCGCGAACGAGTTCGGGCCCGGGGCGCAGCATGAGGTGGTAGGTGTTGCCGAGCAGGACCTCGCCGCCGGTGTCACGCACGAGCGGCGGGACGAGGCCCTTGACCGTCCCGCGCGTGCCGACCGTCATGAACGCGGGCGTCTGGAATGAGCCGTGCGGCGTGGTGACGACGCCCGTGCGCGCGTGGCACGAGCGTGCGCACGCTTCGACTTCGAAACGCAACGCGCTCACCCGCGGAGTTTCTCGGATTGCTTGTCGAGGAAGGCCTTCTCGGAGTCGGTCAGCGACTGGACGCCCTGCTCCTTGACCTTGTCGAGGATCGCGTCGAGCTTCGTGCGATCCTTTTTCGACTCTCGTTTCGGTTTCGGCTTGCGATCCGACGGACCCGACCGCCCGAAGATGTCAAAGAACTCGTTCAGCAACCCGGGCCTGCGGATGAAGAAGAAACCCGCGATCGCGCCGCCCAGGTGTGCCGCTTCGCCCCCGGCGTTGCTCGATCCCATGATCAGGTTGAACGCGCTGATCGCCGTGAACAGATACGCGCCGTACTTCACTTTCATCGGCAGCACGAAGAAGAGCAGCATGCGCGATTCGCCCGCGATGTACGCCGATGCGAGCAGGATCCCGAAGCACCCGGCCGATGCGCCGATCAGCGGCGTGTAGATGCTGACGTCGAGCGCGCCCGGCAGCGGGATGCCCGCCTGGCCCAGCAGGTTGAGCAGGAGGTACAAGATCCCGCCGCACAGGCCACACATGAGATAGAACGCCAGAAAGAGCTTGCGGGAGCGGAGCCACCCTTCAACGAGTGGGCCGAAGAACCACAGCCCGATCATGTTGAAGATGAGATGGCTGATGTCCGCGTGCAGGAACTGGAAGGTCACGAGGCGCCAGACCTCGAGACGGAAAAAGCCCTGCCACGTCGAAAAGTGACCGATCGATTCGAACGGGTGCATCTGTTGGACCGGTTGCCAACCGACGGAGCGACCCGTGCGTTGCTCGACGACCGCCCACGCGGGCCCGACCGGAGAACCGCGGACCTGCGCCCCCTTGTCGAGCACAAACGGTCCCTGAGCGTTGGCCTCGACAACCCTCGGCGCCGACGGCGACC
>JBCDCB010000028.1:0-46547 GCA_039182735.1 Planctomycetota bacterium | reverse complement strand
GGGCGTCGATCCGCATCGATTGGCGTTCGAGCTTGGCGCTGACTGACTTGGGCTCGTCGCGGACGACGGGGAGCCGGTGCCTCGCCGCGAACTGTTCGAGCCCTGCCCCGATCGGGATGGAGATGGCCGGGTCGCCCCCGCCGCGGGCGAGATCGAGGCTGAGCGCGCTGAGGTACGCATCGGCGTTGTCGAAGACCGTGGCGTCGAGGAGTGAACGGAGCCGCGGGTAGGTCGCGCCGCCGAGGACGCGTTCGCACACGTCGCGCGCGTCGTCCAGCACGGTCTGCCCCTGCAGGTCCGCGTGAAGCAGCCCCTCGGTCCAGAGCGGGGCGGTCCATCGCCACTTGTCGAGCAGGGCGACGTACTCGGGCGAGGTGGTGCCGGCGCCCTCGAAGCCGGCGACATCGACGCCGGTCAGCGGCTGAGGAACCAGAGTGATGGCGGCGTCGGCGAGCAGCAGGGCGACCCGGCAGGCCGCCGTCCGCGTCGTCACGTCGTGCGGGCCGAGCAGCAGGATCAACGGGTCCGTCCGGGGCATGCCGGCATCGTGACAGATCGGTGCCGGCTCATCACCTGACCCGAACCGTCAGACTTCTTGCGCGCGCCGGATGACCTTCGGCAGGGGGGTGGTACACTTCGACCGAGCCCCGGGTTGAAGAACCATGACTCCCACCACGCGAGGTGAGCCGTGAGAGACGCGTTGGTACTCATCGTCGAGGATGAGGTCGATATCGCCGAACTCATCGAGTTCCACCTGGAACGCGAGGGATACCAGACGCACGTGGTGGCGTCGGGCGGCAAAGCCATCGAGCGCGTCGATCAAGAACGACCTGATCTGGTCATCCTCGACATCATGCTGCCCGATCTCGACGGGCTCGAAGTCTGCCGGCGGATCAAGAACGACCAGACAACGCGGGACATCCCCATCCTGATGGTGTCCGCCCGGGGCGAGGAATCGGACATCGTTGTCGGGCTCGAGCTCGGGGCGGAGGACTACGTCACCAAGCCCTTCTCGCCGCGCGTGCTCATGGCCCGCGTAAAGGCGGTGCTCCGCAGGCACGCTCCGGCTGACGCGTCGGGCAAGATCGTGCTGTGCGGTGGGTCGTTGGCCATCGATCCGGGTAAGCACAGTGTGGAGGTCGATGGCAAGCCGATCGATCTCACGCTCACGCAGTACCGTCTGCTGCAGTTCCTCGCGGTGCGACCCGGATTCGTGCGCACGCGAGACCAGATCGTTTCCGCGATCCGCGGCGAAGGGACGGTGCTCTCGAGCCGGGCGATCGACGTCCACGTCGCGGCCCTCCGCCAGCGTCTGGGCGATGCCGGGAACCTTATCGAAACCGTTCGCGGGGTCGGGTACCGCGTCGCGGACGAACACCGCGACATGCAGCCCGCCTGAGCGCGCGCACGCCCGCGACGATGCGAGCCTCACTCACTCACGCCCGCGGCAAGCCCTCGATGTTCACCCGCATCGGGCTCGGGCTGCTCATCGTCGAGTTGACGCTTGGCGGCCTCTTTACCTGGGCAACGTTCGACGCCTTCCGACGTGCCGCGTACCGCGAAGCGTCGGAAAACCTTCGGCAAACCACCCGAGCGCTGGCCGACGCGTACGACAGGCTCCATCGGGAGGCGCCTGACGAACTCCCGGAACGTGCGCACGACGACGCCCGCCTGTTCGGTCTGCGCATCGACGTCTTCGATTCGGAAGGTCAGGCGATCGCGTCCGCGGGCCCGCGTGCGTTGCCCAACCCGGTGCCGAGCAGCCCCGCGAGATCGATCGAACTCGAGCGACTCGGCGAACCGCTGCACGGCGTCCTGCGGGCCACGGCTTCGTCGAACGAACCCGGCGGGATCGTCCTCATCGCGCAGGAAGACGCGTCCGGCTTTGTCGCCATCGCCTGGTCGCGTGCGCGCGGGAGCATCGCGTTCGGGCTCTCGGCTCTTGTGGTGCTCGGGCTCATCGTGTTCGTGGCGCTCTTCCGGCTGCGTGTGCGTTTGCTCAAGATCAGCCGGATCGCGACGCGATTCGCCGCGGGAGACCTCCGCCATCGTGTGCCCGACGCGCCGACGCAGGAGTTCGCGGTGCTCACCGACACGCTCAATCACATGGCGCGACAGCTGGACGAGCAGATCGCGGAACTGCGCGCGCAGCGCAACGAACGCGAAACCGTGCTCCGTTCAGTGGGCGACGGCCTGCTGGCGCTCGATCCACGCCAGCAGGTGCTGAGCCTCAACAGAGCCGCGGAGAGCATGCTCGGTGTGCGAGAATCCGACGTTCGCGGCAGGCCGCTGCGCGAAGCCATCCTCCACCCGGAGCTCATCCACTTCCTGCACGATGCGCAGGCGGCGAACAAGACCATCAGCGAGGAACTCACGCTGAGCGGGCCCGACGGGCGGAGCGTCCGCGCGACCGCCAATGCCCTCGCGAACGCGACGGACGAGCAGGTCGGCCTGCTCCTCGTGCTGAGCGATCTGACCGAGGTCCGGCGTCTCGAAGCGGTGCGCGCGGACTTTGCGGCGAACGTCTCGCACGAGCTCCGCACGCCCATCACCAACATCAAGGGCTACGTCGAGACGCTGCTCGACACGCCACCCGCCGAACCCGAACAGCGGGACCGGTTCCTGCGGGTCGTGCAGCGCAACGCGGATCGGCTGGGCGAGA
The DNA here is from genome assembly GCA_039182735.1 of Planctomycetota bacterium. Classification (GTDB taxonomy): domain Bacteria; phylum Planctomycetota; class Phycisphaerae; order Phycisphaerales; family UBA1924; genus JBCDCB01. The sequence continues at coordinate 43,885 of JBCDCB010000028.1, read as the reverse complement.
TCGTGAGCGACATGCTCACGCTGACCCGGCTCGAGCGTCCGGAAGCGACAAGCGACCTCGCGACCGCGCCCGTGCGTGTTGCGGACGTGGTGGCGTCGGTCTGCCGGGAGTACACGCTGAGCGAGCACGGCGTTCGCTGCGACGTGCGCACCGACGTCCCGGATGAGCTTTCGATGTTCGTGAACCGCCAGCTCGTCGAGCAGGCGCTGGGGAACCTGATCACCAACGCGATGAAGTACGGCCCACCCGAGGGTCCGGTCTACGTCTCGGCTCGCGCGACGACGCCGATCGACGGGCGGGGGATGGTCGAACTCGCGGTGAAGGACTCGGGCCCCGGCATCGCGGAGGAGCATCTGCCACGCCTTTTCGAGCGGTTTTACAGGGTGGACAAGGCCCGGAGCCGGGACGAGGGCGGCACGGGGCTCGGGCTGGCGATCGTGAAGCACATCGCGTTGATCCACGGTGGGCGGGTGCTCGTGGAATCGAGGCTGGGTGAGGGCTCGACGTTCCGGGTGATCCTGCCGAGCGAGCCTGCCCGGGTTGTTCACGGGTAACGCTGCGGGACAGCCGCGACAAATCTGCACGCTTGTTTCACACGATCTGAACACAGCGCTCGCACCGGGGTGGGTACTGTCCGCCCGACCGGGTCGGTGGAACGTTTTCCCTCCTTTCAAGGGTGCTCAAGCATGAAGAAGACCATGGCGTTGTTTGGTTCGATCGCGGGTCTTGGCGTTGTCTTTGGGGCGATGGCGCCCGCTTCCGCCGCCCCGCTCTCCGGGCGTATTCAGATCGACGGTTCGTCAACCGTGTACCCCATCACCGAAGCCGTTGCGGAAGAGTTCCGCGACGAGCACCCCAACGTCCGCGTGACGGTTTCCGTTTCGGGCACCGGCGGCGGGTTCAAGCGGTTCACAGTCGGCGAGACCGACATCTCCAACGCCTCGCGCCCCATCAAGAAGAAGGAGCACGATCAGGCGGTTTCCAACGGCGTCGAGTACGTCGAGATCCCCGTCGCGTACGACGGGCTCACGATCGTCATCAACAAGAATAACGACTGGGTGGACAACCTCACGGTTGACGAGCTCAAGATGATCTTCCTCGAGGACAAGGCCGCGAAGACCTGGAACGAGATCCGTTCCGAGTGGCCCTCGACGCCCATCCGCATTTTCGCGCCCGGGACCGACTCCGGCACGTTCGACTACTTCAAGGAAGTCGTCGCGGGCAAGACCGGGTCCATCCGCGGAGACATGTCGGTCTCCGAGGACGACAACGTGCTCGTGAACGGCGTTGCCGGCGATCGCGGCGCGATCGGCTTCTTCGGCGCCTCGTACTACTTCGAGAACACCGACAAGTTGCAGTCAGTGCCCATCGTGAACCCCGAGTCGAAGAAGGCGGTTTCGCCGCTCCCCTCGACGATCGAGAGCGGTGAGTACGCTCCCTTCAGCCGTCCGCTGTTCATCTACGTCGCGAAGAAGAGCGCGGAGAAGCCCGAGGTGCAGGCCTTCATCAACTTCTACTTCGAGGCGGGGCCGTACCTCGCCGAGGAGGTCGGCTATGTCCGCCTCCCCGAGTACATCAGCCAGCGCGCCCAGCGCAAGTGGATGACCCGCCACACGGGTACCCACTACCTTGACGCCGCCGGCGAGAAGAAGAAGGGCTCGCTCCCCGAGATTTTCCGCTAAGTTCCGCGCTCCGCGGTCTTGGTGATCATTGAATCGAACGACGCGGTCGGCCCCGGAACTCGGGGCCGACCGTCTTCCACAGCGGAGATGAGGTCTTCCATGAGCGACGGCGTTCAGCCGAACTTCGGGCTCGATGAATCGCTCCGAAAGTCCCGCTCGACGCAGCGCGTGCGTGAGGCGGGGATCAAGACCTCCCTGTTCGCGTGCGCCGCGTTCTCCATTCTCGTCACGTTCTCGATCATCGTCGTGCTCTTCACCGAGACGTCCGGGTTCTTCGGGATCCATGGCGACGACACGCCGGGCATGCCGAACCACGATCAGCTCGACCCAGACGCGGCGTACATCGCGCCGTCGCAGCCGCGGATCCAGGAACTGCGTGTCTATCAGATCGGGCCGGAGCAGCACGAGTACCTCGAGGTCGCCGTACCGACCGGCACGAGCGGGCTGACCTACGTCGTGCTGGGTGACCAGCGTTCGGCAGGCGGGTCCGCGGGCGTCGTGGAACACGCCATCGATCTCTCGCCGGCAACGCCCAACCGCGACGGGCTCCTGCTCATCGCGGAACAAAACAAGGTCTTCGGGCAAACGCCGGACGTGCAGACGACGCTCGGACTCAGCGAGGAGCACAGCGTCACACACATGCTCGTGCGTGATTGGTCGGGCCGCGTTGGCGATGCGCTCGACGAGAACAACGACGGGACGCTCGATCGCGAACCGTGGTCGGCGGTGGTCGATGCGATCGGGCTGGTCGCCGGCACGCTCGACATTGAGTCCGCGGGCGTCCCCGTCTACGCCGACGCCCGTCTCGGCGGGAGCGAGCAGGTGCCAGCGCACGTCGAGAGGCATCCGACGACGGGCGAATGGGAAGTCGGTGTCGCCGAGTCCACCTATGTGACGTTCCGCGAGTTCATCACGGGCACGAAGTGGCAGCCGCTCCTCGGCGCGGACAAGAGCTTCGGGATCTGGCCGCTCGTGTGGAGCACGTTCCTCGTCGCGGGCATCGCGATGTGCGTGGCGGTGCCCTTCGGGCTGGTCACGGCGATCTTCTTGTCGGAGTACGCGCCGAGGCGCCTGCGCGCGGTTCTGAAGCCGGTCCTCGAGATTCTCGCAGGCATCCCGACGGTTGTGTACGGCTTCTTCGCGCTGGTCTTCATCACGCCGGTGATCCGGGAAGGCATCTTCGGCACGTTCGTCTACAACGCGTGGTCGATCGTAGACCGCGACGCTGACCAGGAAGCCTTCCGCAACTTCTTCGACACGTACAACGCGACCTCCGCCGGGCTGGCGGTCGGGATCATGACGCTGCCGATGATTTCGTCGCTGAGCGAAGATGCGCTGCAGGCCGTGCCGCGCTCGCTGCGAGAGGGCGCCTACGCCTGCGGCGGAACGAAGTTCGACGTCTCGATCAAGGTCGTACTCCCGGCGGCGCTGTCGGGCATCGTGGCGGCGATCCTCCTCGCCATCGCCCGCGCCGTGGGTGAGACGATGATCGTCGCGCTCGCGGCGGGCGGGCTGTCCAAAATGTTCTCCGCCCCGACCGAGCAGTGCCAGACCATGACCGCGTACATGGTGCAGATCTTCCTGGGCGACGCGTCGAACTTCGGCCCCGAGTATTACTCGAGCTACGCCGTCGCCGCGATGCTCTTCATCATCACGCTGTGCCTGACGATCCTCGGCAACCTCGTGCTCAAGAAGTTCCGGGAGGAGTACGAATGAGCCTCGCCTTCACGCCGAAGCCGCAGTCCCGGCGGACGCTCGTCAACACGATGTTCCTGACGCTCTGCGTCTTCGTGGCGGGCGTCTCGGTGATGGTGCTCGTCACGCTGCTCAGCGCGATTTTCATCACGGGCGTGCAGGGCGTGAAACTCGGTGTCGGCCCCGGGCTCGACCTCGAGGAGTTCGTCCAGAAGAATCCCGATGCCACCGTGATGCAGGCGCTCGAGGAACTCGCGTCCTCCCGCACCATCCGCTCGCTGCAGAGCGAGGAGCTCCAAGGTCTGTCGAGCGAGGAGATCGACGAAGCCCTCGGTCGCGGATCGCGGCGGGCGGGAAACCTCGCCGAGGCGCTGCGCTCCCCTCCGATCGCGATGGACGAACTCGTGGCGATCGTGCAGGATCCGGAAGTCGATCGCACACCCGCCTCGACGCTGCTCACGCAACTCGCGCCCGAGTCTGGCGACACGATCGCGCGCATCGAGTCCTTCCTCAGCGAGCCCCCGTCACGCAATCCGGAGCAGGCGGGGATCGGCCCCGCCCTGTGGGGCACGGTCGGCATCTCGCTCGTCTGCGCGCTCACCGCGCTGCCCATCGGCGTCGCGACCGCGATCAGCATGGTCGAGTTCAGGCCCCGGCGCAGGCTCCCGAGAATCGTTCACGGGTTTGTCGATCTCAACATCCGGAACCTCGCCGGCGTGCCGTCGATCGTGTACGGCGTCATCGGGCTGACCGCCTTCGTCCAGCTGTGGGGCGTCGCCGGGAACGCGAACGAGCCCACGCTCGCGATCGGCGTGAGCTACCACGACCAGTTCGTGGATACTTCGAGCCGGACGTGGTCGGTCGAGGTCCCGCGCGGCAACTCGCCCGAAACCGAGATGGCCGACGGACTGGTGCTGGTCGATTCGTCAACCGGAGAGTCGGTCACCGCTCGAACGGTGTCGCGCGAGGAGTTCGCCGACGGCGTGCGCGAGGCGGGCGTCTTCGTGCGTGACGCGGGTTCGTCGCGGCTCTCCGACGAGGCGTGGTACTACGTGCAGATCCCGTTCGGTCGGTCGGTGCTGGCGGGCGGGCTGACGCTGATGCTCGTGATCCTGCCCATCGTGATCATCGCTTCGATGGAATCGCTTCGCGCGGTGCCGAACTCGCTTCGCGAAGGCGCGCTCGCGCAGGGTGCCACGACGTGGCAGGTGGTTCGGAGGCTGACGCTGCCGGCGGCGGTACCGGGGATCATGACCGGTTCGATCCTCGCGATGAGCCGAGCGATCGGTGAAGCGGCCCCGATCCTGGTGATCGCGGGCATCGTGTACATCACGTGGGCGCCGGCGAACCTCATGGACGAGTTCACGGCGATGCCGCTGCAGATTTACAACTGGGCGGGCCGGCCTCAGGAGGCCTTCCACAAGATCGCCGCGTCCGGCATTATCGTGTTGCTGGCCGTGCTGCTCGTATTCAATGCCACCGCGGTCCTGATCCGCCAGAAGTTCCAGAAGCCACTCCAATGACCACCACCGACTCAACACAACCGGTAGAGGTACAGGCCATGAACGCTCCGCGTGGCGGTGACTCGGGCATCGCGGGCGTCGCCAAACGCGCCGCCGAGTCGCGCGGCCAGCGCAGCGTCTCGTCGAATGTCGCGATCAAGACCAAAGACTTCTCGTGCTGGTACGGCGACTTCCAAGCGCTCGATTCGCTCGAACTCGATATCCCCGAGCACCAGGTCACCGCGCTCATCGGGCCAAGCGGTTGCGGCAAGTCCACGTATCTTCGCTGGATCAACCGGATGAACGAGCTCATCCCCAGCGCGCGCGCCGAGGGAACGCTCATGATCCACGGCACCCAAGTGCTCGAGACGTCGGTCGATGTCGTCGATCTGCGCCGTCGGGTGGGGATGGTCTTTCAGAAGCCCAACCCGTTCCCGAAGTCGATCTACGACAACATCGCCTTCGGCCCCAGGCTGCACTACAAGCTCAAGAAGAGCGAGGTCGATAACCTGGTCGAGAAGGCGCTGCGCGAAGCCGCGCTGTGGAACGAGGTCAAGGACCGCCTGCGCGACTCGGCGCTCGGGCTTTCCGGCGGGCAGCAGCAACGCCTGTGTATCGCGCGTGCCGTGGCGCTGGCGCCCGAGGTGCTGCTGATGGATGAGCCCTGCTCGGCGCTCGATCCGAAGTCCACGCTGCGGATCGAGGAGCTCATCGCGGCGCTGCGGGGTCAGTACACGATCGTGATCGTGACGCACAACATGCAGCAGGCCGCACGTGTCTCGGACATCACCGCGTTCTTCAACGTCGGGAAGATCGTCGAGTCCGGCCCGACCGAGCGTCTGTTCACGGCGCCGACGTACAGCGAAACCGAGGACTACATCACCGGTCGCTTTGGCTGAGCCTCCGTTCTCAGGATTTGCATCCTGCCGCATGGGGGACGCGCCTACAGTCGCGATTGCGATTCGCGAAGGAGAAGCGCGATGTCCACGGAACTCGAACTCGATCTGGAAGCGCTGCGCCGGGAGCTGCTGCTGATGGGATACGCCGCGCGTGACGCCGTGCGCGCGGCATTCGAATCGCTCGACAAGCTCGACGCCGAACTCGCCCAGCGGATCCGCTCCGCGGACGTCGAGATCAACCGGATGTACACCGACATCGAGTCGCACGGGTTCCACCTGCTGGCGCTGCGCGCTCCCGTGGCCCGCGACCTGCGCGCGGTGATCGCGTCGATGCGCATCGCGGGTGACTTCGAGCGCCTCGGCGACTGCGCCAAGGGCATCGCCAAGCGCGTGATCGCGATCACAAGCGAAGACCCGCTCGACGCGAAGCCCGCGTTCGGCGCCATGACGGAGATCGTCTCGCGCATGCTGGAAGACTCGCTCAGCGCCCTGAGCGCCGGCGATGCGGTGCTTGCGCGCGTTGTCTGGCGATCCGACGCCGCGGTCGATCGAGAGCACCGCGTGCTCACGGATTGGTGCGTGGACGGCGCCGAGCTTTATCCGGGTCACGCGCGAGTCATCCTTGAGTACGCGCAGGTCGTCCGGCTCATCGAGCGCATCGGAGACCACTGCACGAACGTCGCGGAAGAGGTTCTCTTCACCGTTGAGGGCGAGAAGTCCCATCCGCAGAAGGCGAGCGGGCCTTCCTGAGCCGGTTCACTCCGGCGTGATCGTGACCTGCACGGGCGTCCCGCCGGCGACTGCGGCACTGTTCTCGATGCGGACCCGCACGCGGCGCGTGGCGCTGGCGGAATCCGCGATCGGCGCGAGGTAGGCGACGCTGCCCCGGAGCGTCTCGCCGCCCCCCCGCGCGATGCAGAGGTCGCCCGGCTCGATGCCCGCGGCGTCGTCGATCGGCACGAAGACGTCCGCCACCAGCGGATCCGTCGAGACGATCCGCAGCACGGGCTCGCGCGCATCGACGACCTCGCCGGGGCGGGCGAAGACACGCTCGACCACACCGGTGCCGGCGAACACGAGCGTGAGGTCCGCGAGCTGCGTGCGCACGAGTTCGGCCTCGAGCGTGGCCTCTGCGCGCTGCTCTTCCGCGAGCGCGAGCGCGTGCTGCGCCTGCGCGGTTTCGATCTCCGCCCGTTCGACCTCGAAGGCGTTGACGCCGGCGTTTTCGAAGGCGGCGCGCACGCGCCGCTCCTCGCTCTTGGCGAGGTCCAGCGCCGCGCGCGCCGCGTCCACGCGTGCGGTGCTCTCGGCACGCGCCTGGAAGAGCGCCAAGCGGGCCCGGGTCTGCCGATCGTCGAGGCGCGCGAGCGCCGTCCCGGGCTCCACGACGTGTCCTTCATCGACGAGAACGTCCACGAGCCGCCCCGGCACCGTGAAGGCGAGTTCGAGGTCCACGGAAGCCCTCGCCACAGAGGAGATGGTGACGGAGCGACTCGTCTGGGGATCAACGGCGCGCTGCGCGTGCGCTGCCACGCCCGTGCCGATGCTGGCGGCTGCGATCACAAAGATCCGATGAACCCGACTGCATCTTTTCATGGTCAGGAAGCGTAGCGTTGAGCCGTGCGATGAGCATCGATCGGCCGACATTCCACGAGTCATGGTTCCGCGTCGCGTCGCTGACACCTCGCCTGCGCGCGGGGGTCCGCTTCGCGCGGCACCGCGTCCGGGGGCGGCTCTGGTTCGTTGCCGCAGATCCGGTGGGGCAACGCTTTGTCCGGCTGAGCGGGCCGGCGTACCGCTTTGCGAGCCGGCTCGACGGACGCACGAGCGTTGCACAGGCCTGGGATGATGCGCAGACCATCGATCACGATGATGCGCCGACGCAGGGTGAGGCCATCCGCGTGCTCGCGCAGCTCCATCAGGCGGGGATGCTCGTCGCCGATTTGCCCGGCGCGACCGCCGTGCTGCTGAGGCGTTTGCAAAAGCGCGCGGTGCAGGAGTGGAGCGGACGCGCGCGGGGGTTCCTGTTCCCACGCATCCCGATCTTCGACCCGGACCGGTTGCTCAACGCGCTGACACCGATTTTCGGGTGGCTCTTCTCGCCGCTCGGGATCCTCGTGTGGCTCATCGCGTCGGCGTTGGGCTTTGCCTCGCTCGTCGGGTACGGAGACGCGATCGCTCGCTCGGCGTCCGAATCGCTCGATCCCGCGTCGTGGCCTGCGCTGCTCGCGTGCTTTGTTGTGATCAAAGCCGGGCACGAACTCGCGCACGGCATCGCGTGCAAGGCGCTCGCGAGACGTGAGATCGGCGGCGAGCACCGAGACGCGGGCGTTCACACGCTGGGCGTCATGCTCCTTGTGCTGTTCCCCGTGCCATACGTGGACGCGTCATCCGCCTCGATGCTTCGGAGCAAGTGGGACCGCGCCGTGGTCTCCGCGGCGGGGATGCTGTTCGAAGTTGGTGCCGCGGCGATCGCCGCCGTCGTCTGGAGCGCGACGAGCGAGACCACCGTGACGCACGCCGTCGCGTGGAACGTGATGCTCGCCGCGAGCATCGGGACGCTGCTCTTCAACGCGAACCCGCTGCTGCGCTACGACGGGTACTACATCCTCGCCGACCTCATCGGGTCACCGAACCTCGCGCCGCGATCACGCGCGTTCCTTCTGCATCTCGCGCGGTCTCGCGCGTTCGGCGTGAAGAGGAGTACCCCGCCGCCGCACGAACGCGGGGAACAACCGGTCCTCATCGCGTACGGCGTGCTCTCGTCCGTGTACCGCGTCGCGTTGTCGCTGGTGATCGCGTGGTTTGTCGCGACACAGGTTCCGATGCTTGGTGTGCTGATCGCGGCGGCAACCATCTGGGTCATGATCGTCGTCCCGCTCGTGAACGCGGCGCACCACCTCGCGACGTCGCGCGAGCTGGCCGGTCGTCGCACGCGGGCGTTCGCGGTCAGCCTCGGTGCGCTGTTCGTGTTGCTCGTCCCGCTGCTTGCGGTTCCCGTGAAGGAACACCGCGTCGTGAGCGGGATGGTGGAGCCGCAGTCGTGGAGCGTCGTCGTCGCGGGTGTTTCGGGGGAGGTCACGAGCATCGCGCGACGCGGCCCCGCCGACCCGCAAGAGGTGCTGGTTGTCATCGCGAATCCCGAACTCGCGGTTGAACGCACGGTTCTCGACGCGCGCCGGCATGAAGCAGAGGCCCGGCGGCGCATCGCCGTCGCAACGGACGCGGCGCTCGTGAGCGTCTTCGACGAGCGGCTCGCAACGCTCGATGCGCAGCTGCAACGCCTCGACGAGCGCCTGCATCGTTCACGCATCAACGCCCCATCCCCGGGGACGTGGCAGCCCGGCACGTCGGCGCTCGGAGCGTTCGTGCGTCAGGGTGACGCGCTGGGGGTCTTCTCGAACGCGGGCGATTCGATCGTGCGCATCGGCGTGGATCAGGACGTCGCGTCCCTCCTCAGCGACGCAACAGCGCGCGTGGAGCTCCTGCCGCACGGATCGCATCGCGCACCAACGACCGGGACAGTCCGATCGACCGCGCCGGCGTCGGAACGTGCGCGCACGTCCGAGACCGCGGAGTTCGACGTCATCGTGACGCCGGACAACACGGCCGCTTTCATCGCCGGTCAACGCGTCGATGTCCGGTTCGAACTGCCGGCACGATCGCTCGCGCAGCAGTGGGGCGCGCGCCTGCAGCGGCTCGTGCAGCGGGAGTTCGAATCGTGAGCGTGTCGCTCCTCGATCTCCATCGCGCGGCTCGCGCACGCCGGACACCGGCTCCGGTGCCGCTGGGACTCGATGCGTTCCGCGCCCGTGTGCTGGTCGCGCTGTCTCCTCGAACACGCACACCGAACGCGCGAGCGGAACTCCGGCGGCTCGCGGATCTCGCGGAGCGCCACGCGGGCCTGCGCGCGCGCAGCAATCAGATGGCGGCGGTCCGCGCGATGCTCCGCGGTTCGATCGTCGAGCTCGATACGGGTGAGGGCAAGACGCTCGTCGGCGCATTGCTTGCTGCGCGCTGGGCGCAGCGGGGGGAGCCGGTCCACGTCGTGACGGCGAACGACTACCTCGCGCAGCGCGACGCGGATCGCTTTGCGTCCTTCTTTGCAGCGGCGGGGACTTCCGTCGCCTCGATCGTGAGCGCGTCTTCAAGAGCCGAACGGGCGCACGCGTACAGCGCGGGCGTGGTGTACTCGACCAGCAAGGAGTTGGCGGCGGACTTCCTGCGGGATTCGCTCGACGCGATGAAGGGGCGATCGGCCGCGTCCATGCTCTACGAAGGTGAGCGCACGCGGATGCCGCTGCAGCGAGGGCTGGGCGTCGCGATCGTGGACGAAGCGGACAGCGTGCTCATCGACGAGGCCGGCACACCGCTGATCCTCAGCGAGACGCCGGTGCGTGCCGCGGCAACCGGTGAGGCGAAACGCGCGCACGAGGTCGCGGCGTCGCTGGTGGTGCGCGAGCACTACGACGCCATCGAGCAAACACGCGACGTGAAGCTGAACGCACGCGGGCGGGAGCGGCTCGCGCGCACCGCGTCCGGTGTCCGCGGCGTGTGGTCTGTCCCGAGGCGGCGTGAAGAGCTCGTGACCACGGCGCTCGTCGTGAGAATCTTCTTCCTCCGCGACGTTCACTACGTGAATCGTGACGGGCGCATCCTGATCGTGGACGAGTTCACCGGGCGCATCCTTCCTGATCGCACGTGGCGCCGCGGTCTGCAGCAAGCCGTGGAAATCAAGGAGGGGCTTGAGCCCAGCACACCAACCGCCACCAGCGCGCGCACGAGCTTTCAGCAGTTCTTCAGGCGGTACCGGCACCTCTGCGGCATGACGGGCACGGCCCGCGAAGCGCGCGGAGAGTTCGCCTCGGTCTACGCGTGCCGAACCGAGCGGATCGAGCCGTATCGAACGAGCCAGCGCGTTCGGCTCCCGACGCTGGTCTCGGCAGACGGAGACTCCCGGGATCGCGCTGTCGCGGAGGAGGTTGAGCGTGTCCGCGAACGCGGCAGGCCGGTACTCGTCGGGACGCGTTCGGTGCACGCGAGCGAATGTTTGTCTGAGGAACTCGACGCGCGCGGGATCCGACACCTGGTGCTCAACGCGGTTCGGCACGAGCGCGAGGCCGAGATTATCCGGAGCGCCGGGCAGCCCGGCGCGGTGACCGTCGCGACGAACATGGCAGGGCGCGGCACGGACATCGAACTGGGTGACGGAGTCGCCGAAAGCGGCGGGCTGCATGTCATCGCGGCGGAGCCGAACCAGAGCGCACGGATCGATCGCCAGCTCTTCGGTCGCTGCGGGCGCCAAGGCGATCCGGGCACGTGCCGGCTGCATGTGAGCCCGGACGACGACCTGTTTCGACGTTTCCCACCGAGGTTCCCGCTGGGATCACTCGCCGTGCGCGATTGTCAGCGTCGTGCGCAAGCGAGCGCGGTTCGCCAACGCGCCTCGCTCGCGCACGCCGACGATGCGCTCGAAGATTCACTCTGGTTCGCGGCGATGTAGCGAGGGGCTCGCATGGAGACGGGTGCGCACAGGGCGCTGAAGGACATCGCTGTCGCGTACCTCCGATCGCTGGGGTGCTCAATCGTCGCGCGCGAGGTCGCGTGCCCGCTCTCGAAGTGGCGGCTCGACGTCGCGGCGTACTGGGACACGCTCCCGCTCGATCAACCGGCGCACGATGTCGGTCTGGACAGCGCGGCACGAGTTCGCGCCCGTTCGACGAGGATCCAGCCGCGGACCGTCATCATCGAGTGCAAGCAGAGCCGGGCGGACTTCTTGTCCGACCGCGACCGGGCCGACGAGTTGATGCGGAGGCGAGAGCGTCTGCTCGCGCGTCGAACCGAGCTCGAGGACTCCCACGTCAAGCCAACGGAGCCCGAGCTACGAGAATCGCGCGGGTACCTCTTCGATTCGATGGAATCGTGGGACTTCAGCCGTTCGCGATCCCCGTCGCACAAGGCGTTGTCGCGCGAGCTGCGTCGCCTCGATCGGCGCCTGCACGGGCACACGAAGTTCTTCATGCTCGCGCGGTATCGCCTGGCCGATCGGCTGTACGTGCTCGCGCCGCCCCGTGTGGTCAAGCCGCGAGAGCTGCCGCGCGGCTGGGGGCTGCTCGAGGTGTCGCCGGCGTCGATCGAACAAGCGGAGGACGGCGTGATCGATCCGTCTGCGTGCGTGGCGGTACGGCGTTCTGAGGCGGAACCGAGCCGGGACGCGCGACGGTCCACGCTGCTGCGAAACATCGCGGCGGCGGCGACGCGTGATGCCGAGCGAGCGCGGCGCCCGGAGGTGCGGGTTGCCTCGGCGTGAAGGCCAGCGTGAAGTTTGAGCATTTCTCTTGCCCGCGAAGCCTGCCGCGGCTACCTTTCCCGCCAATCCGGTCTGCGTCAGGCCGGGCACGCACCCACAGAGGTTTCATGGATAGACACACGCTCGCTGGGCGAGCGGCCATTTGCTGAGCATCGCGGCGTCTCGGCGCCGGTCAGGCTTGCAGCTCGAAAGGGGTTGGGTCATGACAAGCGTCGGTACACACTGCATTCTTGAGCTTTACGGCTGTCCGTTTGACCTTCTCAACGATCACGACTTCATCAAGCGAACGCTGCGCGAAGCCGCGGAGGACGCCGGCGCGACGTGGCTCGGCGAGGTCAGCCACGCCTTCTCCCCGCAGGGCGTGACCGCGCTCGGCCTGCTCTCCGAGTCGCACATCTCCATCCACACCTGGCCCGAGGACGGCTACGCCGCGTGCGACGTGTTCACCTGCGGCGACGTCGCGATGCCCGAGCACGCCTGCGAGTACCTCGCGCGTGCCTTCGGATCGACGCATCACAAGCTGCTCCGCGTAAAGCGCGCGGTCGAGGTCGAGCACCCGCCCGCGCCGGAAGAGAACCCGCTCGCTGCGCTCAACTGACCGCGCAACTCTTCGATCGAAGGAGCCGCACCGTGAGCGGACCGAACCTGCACTCCGGGATCTGGGTGACGGAGTACGTCACGCCGCACGACGTGTATGTCCACGGCGTCGAGCGCGTCTTCGTCTCCAAGAAGACCACGTTCCAAGAGATGGCGATCGTCGAGGGCGGCGCGTACGGCAAGGCGCTCGTGCTCGATGGGATGTGGCAATCCTGCACCGGCGAGGAGTTCCTCTACCACGAGCCGCTCGTCCACGTGCCCTGCCTGATGCACGGCGCGCCCAAGCGCGTCCTCGTGCTGGGCGGGGGCGAGGGCGCAACCGTTCGCGAAGCGCTGAAGTGGAGCACCGTCGAACACGTCGCGATGGTCGATATCGACGGCGATGTTGTCGAGGCGTGCAAGGAGTTCCTGCCGGAGATGCACCAGGGCGCGTTCGACGATCCGCGTACCGAACTCGTCATCGGTGATGCGCTCGAGTTCCTCGACAACGCTTCCGACTACGACGTGATCATCTCCGATCTCACCGACGCGATCACCGACGGCCCGTCGTTCGAGCTCTTCACAAAGGAGTACTACGGGCGTGTCCGCTCGTCGCTGGCGCCGGGCGGCGTCTTCGTCGTGCAGGCGGGTCCGGTCTCGCCGGCGAAGATCGAACTGCACGCACGCATCTACAACACCGTCGCGTCGGTCTTCAGCAACGTGGGTTCGTACACCACGCCGACGGCGACGTACGGATCACCCTGGGGCTACGTGCTGGGCCGGGACGATGCGCTCGACCTGGCGATGTCCGCCGAGCGGGCCGATGAGATGCTGCGTGAGCGGGTGCGTGGCGAGCTGCGCATGCTCGATGGGCACGCGCTGGTGGGGTTGCTGCACGTGAACCGATTCGTGCGCGACGCGTACGAACGGTATCAGGAGCCCTTCACGCTGGCGTCCCCGCCGTCTTTCCACGACGCCGCCCGCTGAATCCGCGCCCACTCATCGCTGCCGAAGTAGGTGATCCGGCATTCGAGACGCTCGAGTTCGTCAATGAGCACCTCGCGGAGCATGCGTTCGTGCGGCTTGAGTTCGAGCACGGAGCGTGCATCGAGCTCTCGGAGGCGATCGGCGATCCGCTCAGGGTTCGCGAGCCAACTCTCGGACAGGCTGGGATTCTCGATCATCATGTCTTAAGGAGACGATTTGCCGCGGCGTGTGCGCGCGTTTCCGTACACTTTCTCCAAGGTTTTGGAGGTGCGCCATGGACGGATCGGGTTCGGGAACGCGGCTGTCTCGCCGCGGGTTCATCGGCTTGGGGGCCGCGACCCTCGCGGGTGCCGCTGGCAGGAGCGCCTCGGGAGACCCCATGACCTCTCTCCGATCGACTCCAAGTTTCGGTGACGCCTTGCCTTACGAGTCCCGGCGGGCACCCGTGTACGCGAGAAACATGGTCTGCACGAGCCAGCCGCTCGCGGTCCAGGCGGGTCTGGAGATGCTGCGTCGGGGTGGCAACGCGATCGACGCCGCCGTCGCCGCGGCCGCCGCGCTGACCGTCGTCGAGCCCACGAGCAACGGCATCGGGGGCGACAACTTCGCGCTGATCTGGTCGGGCGGGAAACTCCACGGGCTCAACGCCTCCGGTCGATCGCCCGCGGCTCTGAAGCGGAGCGACTACGACGCCTTCGACAAGGTCCCGCGCTACGGATGGTGGGGGGTCACCGTGCCCGGCGTCGTTTCGGGCTGGGTCGCCGCGATCGAACGCTTCGGCAAGCTCCCGCTGGAGACCGTTCTCGCGCCGGCGATCGAGTACGCCGCCCGCGGATACATGGTCTCGCCCGAGGTCGCCAAGTACTGGGGATTCGCCGAACGCCGCTACCGCGACGACGCGGTCTTCGACGCCTGGCGGAACACCTTTCTGCTCAATGGTCGAACACCCAAGACCGGCGAGCTGATGCCGCTGCCCGATCACGCGCGCACGTTGGAGGCGATTGCGCGCACGAACGGCGACGCGTTCTACAGCGGCGAACTCGCCTCGGCGATGGAACGCGCCGCGATCGATGCCGGCGCGCCGCTTCGCCAGCGCGATCTGGAGGCGCACCGCGCGCAGTGGGTGGATCCGATCTCGATGGAGTACGCGGGCGTGCGCCTGCACGAAATCCCGCCGAACGGGCAGGGCATCGCGGCGCTCTCCGCACTCGGCATGCTCAAGGCGATCGGCGCGAACGCGAGCAGCCCCGACGATCCCGAACTCCTCCACCTGCAGATCGAAGCGATGAAGCTGGCCTTCGCCGACGCGCACCGCTACGTCGCCGACCCCGCGACGATGGACGTATCCACTGCGAGCCTGCTCGACCCGGGCTATCTCGCGCAGCGCGCCGCGACCATCGACCCGTCGCGCGCGCAGGACTTCGATCACGGCGAACCCAAGCCGGGCGGTACGGTCCTGCTCTGCACCGCCGATGCCGACGGCAACATGGTCAGCTTCATCCAGTCCAACTACACAGGGTTCGGGTCCGGGGTTGTCGTCCCGGGCACCGGGATCGCGCTGCAGAACCGCGGCGCGTGCTTCACGCTCGAGCGCGGGCACCCGAACGAGCTCGCTCCTTCCAAGCTGCCGTACCACACGATCATCCCGGCCTTCGTCACCCGCGACGTGCCGACGGGCGGGACGATGCCCGTGATGGCGTACGGCGTGATGGGCGGCTTCATGCAGCCCCAAGGCCACCTTCAGGTGCTGACCCGGATCGAAGCCTTCGATCAGAACCCGCAGGCGGCGCTCGACGCCCCGCGCTGGCAGGTCCATACGGGCAAGCGGGTCACCATCGAGCCAGGGCACGCGCCGGCGGTATACGAAGCGCTCCGCGCGCGCGGGCACGAACTCGAACCGCAGGAGCAGGTCAACGCCTCGTTCGGTCGCGGTCAGGCGATCTACCGAGTCGGCGGGCACGGGTACGCCGGGGCGAGCGACCAACGCGCCGACGGGCACGCCGGCGGTTTTTAGCATTTTGTTTGTACTCTGATTACGCAGTTCGACCGAGTGCCTGTTGAACCACGGAATTCTTGACGATCCGTCAATTGTTGACGTAAAGTGCAGGGAGTCCCCATGAGCACGCTCACGCGCAAACAACGCGAGATCGCCGAACGCGAACGTCTGATCCTCGCGGTCGCTCGCGGCATGCTCGCCGAACGCGGGTATCTCGGGCTGAACATGGACCGTATCGCCGAGGCGGTCGAGTACTCAAAGGGCACGGTCTACCAGCACTTCGCCTCCAAGGAGGACCTGCTCGCCACGCTCTATACGGACACCGCGCGGCAGCGCGCCGCGATGTTCAAGCGCGCCGCCTCGTTCAACGGGAAGCCCCGCGAACGGGTCGCGGCAATCGGCGTTGCAGACCAGCTCTTCGTGGCGTTGAATCCCGATCACTTTGCCGTCGAGAACATCCTTGATGTTTCAGATGTCTTCGCGAAGGTCAGCGAAGAGCGGCGAAACGTGTTCATTCACGTGAAGACCGCAATGATGGACGTGCTCATGGGCATCGTGCGCGACGCCGTCGATGCGGGTGATCTCTCGCTCCCCGACGACGCGCCGCTCTGCCAGCCGCTCTACGGCATGTGGACGCAATCGCTCGGGCATCACAAGCTCGCGGGTCAGCGTCGCATGCCGCCCTTCGCGGGCATCGATCTCGAAGACGCGCTGTGGCGCAACTACACCATCATGCTCGACGGCTACCAGTGGGCGCCGCTCTCGAGCGAGTGGGATTACGAGCGGACCATCGAGCGGATCAGGCAAGAGGTCTTTGCTGACGAGTGGGCGCGCCTGCACGACCGCCTCGCGTGAGCCAAGCGAAGAGGGACTTTTCGCATGCACCAAAATCCACCGAGATATGTTTTTGACGAATCGTCAGAAACCGGGCACGCGTCATTGCTCGAACACGGTCCCGATGAAGGAGCCTCGCGATGAAGCAGCGGCTGATGACATTCGGGATCACCGTCGCCACGCTTGTGCTCACGGGCGCGTTGATCGCGGGCGCCGCGATCGTGACCGATCCGTCGCGCCATCCGGAGCCGCCGAAGCCGGAGCGGGTGCTCGCGGTGGACACGCTCCGCGTGCAGTGGGCGGCGTCGTACGAGGTTGAACGGTCGTTCTTGGGGCGTGTCGAGGCGCGACGCCGGGCCGATGCGGCGTTCGACCGCGCCGGTCTCGTGATACGCGTGCTCGCGGACGACGGCGACGTCGTCCCGCGCGGCCAGCCGATTGCCGAACTCGATACCGCCCGGCTCGACGCGGAGCGTGCGGAGCTCGACGCACTGCTCGAGCAATCGGAGGCGCAGGCCGAGTTGACGCGGCTGACACTCGAGCGCGTCCGCCGGTCACACGCGCAGCGCGGCGCGAATGATCAGGAACTCGACGATGCGGAACAGGGGCATATCGCCGCGATGGCTTCGGCATCACGAGCGCGCGCCGCGATCGCGCGCATCGACGTCGAACTCGCCAAGTCGATCCTCGTCGCGCCCTTCGACGGCATCGTCGCCGAACGGCTCGCGGATGAAGGAGACGTGGTGTCGAGCGGCCAGCGCGTCTTCCGCCTGCTCGAGCGCGAACGACCCGAGGCGCGCATCGGCGTCGGCGGCGAGGCCATCGATTCAATCGTTCCAAGTGAGCGGTACACGCTGATCGTGCGAGGTCGGTCGATCCGTGCGACGGCGATTTCCGTTCTTCCGGAACGCAGACCCGGTTCGCGCAGCGTGCAGGTCCGATTCGAGCTCGACGCTTCGCTCGACGGGTTGCGCGAGGGCGACATCGCGGAACTGATACTCACGAGTGAGATCGAAACGCGCGGCGTCTGGCTGCCGATGTCCGCGTTGAGCGAGAGCGCGCGCGGGCTCTGGGCCGTGTACGTTGTAGAGTCGATCGACGACGATCGGCGTGGCAAGCTGGCGCGCCGCGAAGTCGAACTGCTCCACACGGGCGACGATCGGGTGTACGTCCGCGGCCCGCTCGAACCCGGTGAATCGGTCGTCGAGGTCGGTCGCCACCGAATCGTTCCGGGGCTGCGGGTCTCCGTCGAGGCGGATCGAAACGAACGGGGCGGTTCATGACGCGTGCGCCGCTCTTCTTTCGCAATCGATATGTGCTCGTTCTGACGATCGCGCTGGCGATCGTCGGCGGTCTTTCGGCGCTGCTTTCCATGCCGCGTCTCGAAGACCCGCGCATCGTCAACCGCAACCCGATGATCCTCACGCCCTTCCCCGGGGCGTCGGCGCAGCGGATCGAAACGCTGGTTTCCGAGCCGATCGAGAACGCGCTCGAGGAGATCGACTCGATCCTGAGTATCGAATCGACGTCGCGCGCCGGGATCTCCGTCGTCTCGATCGAGCTCAAGGAATCGATCGGCGAAGAGGACAAGGACGCGGCGTTCAGTGAGATCCGCGACAAAATCGGCGACGTCCAGCCCTTCCTGCCACCCGGAGCGGGCCCGATGGACTTCGACGACAAGCGCGATCCGGTCGCGTACACGAGGATCCTCGCCGTTAGTGCGCCGGACGCGCGCGATGCGAGCCCCGGCCTGCTCGGACGCGTCGCCGAGGAACTCGCGGACCGTCTGCGCGCTGTCCCGAACACGGAACTGGTACGGCTCTACGGCGAAGCGGAGGAAGAGCTGCGCGTGCGGATCGATCGAGACGCGCTGAGCGACCTCGCGTTGACCGTGCCGCAGATCGCGGCACGCATCGAGCGCGCCGACAGCAAAGGATCGGCGGGTGTGCTGCGCTCAGAGACGAGCGATGTGCTGCTCGAAGTGCGCGGCGAGCTCGATTCCGTCGCGCGTGTGCGCGAGGTGCCGATCGTCGAGACCGACGACGGCTCGGTCGTCCGGGTCGGTGACGTTGCGCTCGTGGATCGCGCGGTTCGAACCCCCCGGCGAGAACTGGCATCGACCGACGGCGTCCCGAGCGTGATCGTCGCGGCCCGCATGGGCAGCGGCGCGCGGGCCGACGCGTGGGCCCGTGCGGTGGACGAAGTCGTCGATCGCGTTCGAACCGATCGCGCGGGCGGTCTTGACATCGCGACGGTCTTCGATCAGGAGCGATATACGAGCGCGCGCCTGATCGAGCTCGGCGGCAACCTGCTCGCGGGCGTGGTGGTCATCATCTTCGTCGTGTGGCTGACCATGGGCATCCGGCAGGCGCTCATCATCGGGAGCGCTCTGCCGCTGGTCGTCGGCGTGACGCTCGTCGCGATCCAGGCGAGCGGCAACAGCCTGCATCAGATGAGCATCTTCGGCATGATCATCGCGCTCGGGTTGCTGATCGACAACGCGATCGTGGTCACCGACGAGGTCTCATCACGCATCCGCAAGGGGCTCGGGCGCGCCAAAGCCGTTTCGTCCTCGATGCGCCACCTCTTCGGCCCGCTGCTCGCCTCGACGCTGACCACGGTCTTCGCCTTCGCGCCGATCCTGCTGCTGCCCGGGGGCGCGGGCGACTTCGTCGGCTCGATCGGTCAGTCGGTCATCTATGCGGTGACCATCTCGTTCGCGCTCTCCATGACGGTGATCGCGGCGCTCGCGGGGATCTTCACGCCCAGCGCGGAGCGGCCGCCGCGCTGGTGGCGGGACGGCGTCACCAGCAAGCCGATCGCCCGCCGGCTCGAGTCCGGTCTGCGGCGCGGTCTTCGCGCCCCGGTCGCGCTCGCGGCGATCGCCATGTCGCCGGCGCTGCTCGGATTTGTGCTCGCGCGCACGCTCGGCGATTCGTTCTTCCCGCCCGTCGATCGCGACATGCTGCACGTGCAGCTGTGGATGGGCAGCGAGACGTCCTCGCAAGAGTCCGCACGCCTTGCCGAACGCGCGGAGTCGATCATCCGTGAACTCGACGGGGTCGAACGCGTGCACTGGCTCGTGGGGGCCAGCTTCCCGAGCGTCTGGTACAACCTGATCGAAGACAAGGACGGGCAGTCGTCGTTTGCGCACGCGGTGATCGAGACCAAATCGATGGAGGCGACAAAACGGCTCGTGCGGAGCATCCAGGCTTCGCTCGACGACGATCTGCCTGAAGCGCAAACGGTGACGAGGCAGTTCGGGCAGGGGCCGCCCGTCGTCGCGGATATCGAGTACCGCGTCATCGGGCCCGACACCGCGACGCTGCAGGCGATCGGCGAAGAGCTCCGTCTCGCGTTGAAGCAGGACCCCGACGTGCTGCACACGCAGATGACGATGGAGCGCGCGGAGCCGAAGCTGTGGATCGACGTCGATGAGGACGCCGCCCGTGTGGCGGGGCTTACGCTCGATGACGTGGCAGAGCAGGTGGCATCGATGTATGAGGGGGCGACCGGCGGCAGCGTGCTCGAGCAACTGGAAGAGATGCCCGTCCGCGTGAGCGCGCTCGATGCGCAGCGAGGGAGCCTGCGCGACATCGCGTCCACCGTGCTCATCGGCCCCGAGCGAGAATGGGTGCCGTTGCCCTCGATCGCCCGGATCGAGCTGCGCCCGGAGCGCGGCGCGATCACGCGCTACAACGGCGAGCGGTCGAACACCATCAAGGCGTACACCGCGCCGGGCGCGCTGGCGATCGACATCGGCAACCGCGTCCTCGCCGAGCACGAAGCGGCGTCCGATGGGCTCCCGGTCGGGTACCGCATCGAACTGGGCGGCGCGGCCGAGCAGGACGCCGACGCCACCGGCAACCTCATGCTCTACCTGCCGATCCTTGTCACGTTGATGGCGGCGGTACTGATCCTCGCGTTCAAGAGCGTCGCGCTCGCCGGCGTGCTCGCGATTGTTGCCCTGCTGTCCGTCGGGCTCGCGATGCTCGCGACCTGGGCCATCCAGTTCCCGATCAGCTTCAACACGATCCTCGGCACGCTCGGGCTCATCGGCGTGGCGCTCAACGACAGCATCGTCGTGCTCGCCGCCATCCGCGAAGATCCGCGCGCTCGCGCGGGCGATCCCGACGCGATCGCGCGCGTCATCATGGGCTGCCTGCGGCACGTGGTCTCAACCACGCTGACCACCATCGGCGGGTTCCTTCCGCTCCTGCTGTTCGTGGGCGGCGACTTCTGGCCCTCGCTCGCGATCGTGATGGCCGGCGGGATCGGCGGCGCAACGCTCATCGCGGTCCTCTTCATCCCGTCGGCGTACCGCATCGTCGCGTGGATGTCGCGGCTCGATCGGGCGGAACCGGACGCACCGGCTCAGGCGCTCGCGGTCTGATTCGCCATCTCCAGCACCCGTTCGACCATCGCGTCGATCCCGTCGAAGACCTGGCTCACACGCGTGGCGCTCATGTACGCCGGCGTCGAAACGATTCGGTTCGCGTCATCGATCACGATCGCGTCGGGCTCGGCCTCCTGGTGCGTCGCGCCGAGTTCGGTCAAGCCCGCCGCGGTGGCGGCATCGGTGCCAATGGTCAGCGTGGGGTTCGTCTCGCGCGGGCCGAACACGCGAGCCGCAACGGCGGGCGCGATGCAGGCGAACCCGATCGGCGTGCCCGACTCGTGCGCCTCGACCAGCGCACGCTCCACGTCCGGATGGACGCCGCACGCCGCACCATCCATCGCAAACGAGCACAGGTTCTTGGCGGCGCCGAAGCCGCCCGGCAGGACGATCGCGTCGAAGTCCCCGCCCTTGACGTCGGAGAGCGGCATGATCTCGCCGCGGGCGATCCGCGCGGACTCTGTGAGGATCGATCGCTTCGCACCGGTGGCTTCGGAGGTGCGGTGGTCGATCTCGTCGAGTTCGCCCTCGGGGGCGAGACAGGTGACTCGGACGCCGCGCCGATCGAGCGATAGCAGCACGGCGACCGCCTCGTGGATCTCGCTCCCGTCGAATACTCCGCAACCGCTCAGAATCACGCCGACGTGCATGCTGGGTCTCCGTGTCCGGTTGAGTTCGGCGGAACAAGTCTACGCGCGCGGCGTGAATCGGCGCGCGGTATCCTGTCGCGAACCATCGACCGGAAGAGGAGACCCAGCATGCCCGCGAACCGTTCGACCGCCGGATCCGTGCTCGCCCTGACGCTCAGCGCCTCGATGCTCGCCCTCGCCGCCGGCTGCGGCAGCGGGAAGAGCGGGGGGTGGGACGCCGCCGGACTCAGCCCGGAAGAAGTCGAGCAGGTCGCCCAGCGTCAGCAGGGCGGGCTCGCGCCGGCCACCATGGGGCACAGCTTCGAGACGCACCGCATCTGCGCCGGCAACAAGGTCCCGCACGGCTGGATCAAGGTGAACGCGATCTGGGACCCCACCGCGTGCGGCGGCGAGTTCGACGTCAAGCCCAACGTCTGGGTCATCGCACGCTACGACGAACTGCCCAAGGGTTTCATCATGGACGTCGCCTCTGATGCCAAGACGCCCATCGGCTGGCAGACGCTCGGCATGCGCTGGGACCCCTCGACGAACGGTTCACCGGCGAACCCGACCGCGAACGTGAAGCGGATCCGGCGCGCCTTCTGACGTTTACCCGCCGTGCGGGCGCTCGCGTGGCGGGGCTTCCTGCCACGCCTCCGCGTACAGGCTCGACTTGATCGCGAGATACCCCGGATATCGCGTGCGCGCCTCGTCTACAACCGATCGTTCGCAGGTGATGAGCGATATCGGTTCGTCCGATTCGACGAGCATCTCGCCGCGCGGCGAGATCGCGACGCTCGGCCCACCGATCGCGGCGTCTTCCGCGCCCGCCTCGCCGCCCGGGCGATTGACCGAGATGACGTAGGCGCACGACGTCAGGGCGTTGGCGATCATGACCGGTCGCCAGCGATCCCACGAGGCGCCCTCGGTCGCGCGCGGGATGACGATGATCTCGGCGCCCATCGCACCGAGCAGGTGGGAGCCCATGGGTCGGTTCGCGTCTGAGCAGATCTGCATGCCGACGCGCATGCCGAGGCATTCGACCGGGCGGGCCATCCGATCGCCCGGTTCGTAGTGCGACGTCTCCCAGTACCCGGTCTCTTCCGGCAGGTGCACCTTGTCGTAGGTCGCGCGGACGTCGCCCATTGAATCAACAAAAAATGCGCGGTTGCGCCGCTCGCCGGTCGGCTGGTCGATGGTGATCGAAGCGCCGATCAGTGCGACGCCGGCGTCTCGCGCGGCGTTCCGCTGCATCGCGACGCGCGGGCCGTCTTCCCGCTCCGCGTCTTGCTCGCGCGACTGTTTCGAGGCGCACACCCACGCCTGTGCGCCGAGTTCCGGGAGCACGGCAAGTTCGGCGCCCTGCCCCCGTGCGGAGCGCAGGCGTTCGGTCAGACGCTCGCCGGCGCCATCGCCAAAGAACGACTCGGTCAACAACGCGACGGTCAGTGATGTGGCGCTCATCGGCTTAGTACTCATCCCAGGCCTTGACCTGCAGCCCGCTCTCGGCGCCGCGCACGAGCGCGTCGATGAACCGCGTGGCTGCCTGCCGGTTGGTGATGAGCGGGACGGCGTAATCGACCGCCGCGCGGCGGATGCGATATCCGTTTGTGATCTCGCGCTCCTGCTCGCTGCTCGGGATGTTGATGACGAGGTCCACGCCGCCCTCCTGGATGAGTGTCGTCGCCGAGGCGCCGTCGGTCTCGAGCGGCCACTCGACACGCTGCACATCGATGTCGTTGTCCTGCAGGAAGCTGGCGGTCTTGTCGGTGCCGTACAGCGTGACGCCCTTCCTGCGGAGCGTGCGCAGCGGCGCGAGCAGCTCGGCCTTCGATTCGATCGGGCCCGCGGACACGAGCACGCTCTTGACGGGGAGCTTGAACCCGACGGAGACAAGCGCCTTGAGGAAGGCTTCGTTGAAGTCGTCGCCGATGCAACCGACCTCGCCGGTCGAGGCCATCTCGACGCCGAGCAGCGGGTCGGCCCCTTCGAGACGCGTGAACGAGAACTGCGGCGCCTTGACACCGACGTAGTTGAGGTCGAACGCACCCTTCTCGGGCTTGCTGACGGGCTCGCCCACGATCGCCCGGGTTGCCGCGTCGATGAAGTTGTGCTTGATGACCTTGGAAACGAACGGGAACGATCGCGACGCGCGCAGGTTGCACTCGATCACCTTGACGTCGTTCTCTTTGGCGATGAACTGAATGTTGAAGGGGCCGTTGATCTTGAGCCGCTTCGCCACCTCGCGGGTGATCTTGCGGATGCGCCGCATCGTCTCGAGATACGTGCGCTGCGCCGGGAAGACGAGCGTCGCGTCGCCCGAGTGCACGCCGGCGTTCTCCACGTGCTCGCTGATCGCGTACACGATGAGTTCGCCATCCTTCGCGACCGCGTCGCACTCGAGTTCCTTCGCGTTGACGAGGAACTTGCTGATGACCGTCGGGTAGTCCGGCGTCACGAGCGCCGCGCGATCGAGGTAGGTCTCGAGCTCCCCGTCGTTCGTTGCGACCGCCATCGCGGCACCCGAGAGCACGTACGACGGGCGGATGAGCACCGGGTACCCGACGTCGCGGGCGAACCTCTTCGCCTCTTCGATCGTGTTGAGCTCGGCCCAATCGGGCTGATCGATCTTCAGGTCGTCGAGCAGGCTGCTGAACTTGTGCCGGTTCTCGGCGGAATCGATGGAGTCGGCGGACGTCCCGAGGATGCGCAGACCCGAGTCGTGCAACTTGAGGGCAAGGTTGTTGGGGATCTGCCCGCCCATCGACACGATGACGCCGCTCGCGTCGAGCCGCTCGTAGATCTCGCGCACGCTCTCGTGGCTGATCTCGTCGAAGAGCAGGAAGTCCGACTCGTCATAGTCCGTACTGACCGTCTCCGGGTTGTAGTTCACGAGCGCCGTCTTGTAGCCGAGCTTGCGCAGCGTGCGCGCGGCGTTCACGCAGCACCAGTCAAACTCCACCGAGCAACCGATCCGGTAGGTCCCCGAGCCCAGGATCAGCACCGTCCCCTTGTCGTGCTCCCCGCTCGGATCCGGCGCAATGTCGTCGTCATCCCCGTGGTACGTGAGATAGAGGTAGTTCGTTTTGGCGGGGAACTCCGCCGCGAGCGTGTCGATCTGACGCACGCTCGGCTTGATGCCGTGCTGCTCGCGCGCTTCCCAGACGTCTTCAAAGGAGCGATCGGTGAGCACCGCGACCTGCTTGTCGCTGTAGCCCGCCCGCTTGGCTTCGAGCAGCGCCTCGGGCGGGATCTCGTCGTTGCTGCCGTACACCTTGAGTGCGCCCTCGAGGTCGAGCACGTGCCGGATGCGTTCCAGGAACCAGCGGTCGATGCGGCTCAACTCGTGCACGCGATCGACGCTCCAGCCCTGGCGCATGGCCTCGACGACCGCGAACACCCGTTGATCCGTCGGCTGAGTGAGTTCTTCCTCCAGATCGCCGAACTCGAAGTCGGTGCCGTTGGCGACGAGCCCGCGGGCCCCGATGTCGAGCATGCGGATCGCCTTCTGGAAGGCCTCCTCAAACGAGCGTCCGATCGCCATGACCTCGCCGACCGACTTCATGCTCGAGCCGATGCGCTGCGACACGCGTCTGAACTTCTTGAGGTCCCAGCGCGGCATCTTCACGACGCAGTAGTCGAGCGCCGGCTCGAAGAACGCCGAAGTCTTCCGCGTCACCGCGTTCGGAAGTTCATCGAGCCCGTACCCGAGCGCGAGCTTGCTCGCGACGAACGCGAGCGGGTACCCCGTTGCCTTGCTCGCCAGCGCCGACGAGCGCGACAGGCGGGCGTTGACCTCGATGACGCGGTACGCCCGGCTGCTCGGGTCGAGCGCGTACTGGATGTTGCATTCGCCGACCACGCCGAGGTGGCGAACGGTGCGCACGGCGATCTCGCGGAGCATGTGGTACTCGTGGTTGTCGAGCGTCTGGCTCGGTGCGACGACGATCGACTCGCCGGTGTGGATCCCGAGCGGGTCGAAGTTCTCCATGTTGCACACGGTCAGGCAGTTGTCGAAGCGGTCGCGGACGACCTCGTACTCGACTTCCTTCCACCCCGCGAGGTACTCCTCGACGAGCACCTGTCCGGTGTGCGCCAGCGCGCGCCCCGCCCGGTCCTTGAGCTCATCTTCATCGAAGCACGGCCCGCTCCCGAGCCCGCCCAGCGCGAACGCGATCCGCAGCATGACCGGGTAGCCGATTTCGTGCGCGAACTCGATGGCTTCGTCCACTCTGGACGCCGCCCGACTGCGCGGCGTGTGCACGCCGATCTCGTCCAGCGAGCGCACGAAGAGGTCGCGGTCCTCCGTCGTCTTGATCGTGTCCACCGGCGTGCCGAGCACACGTATGCCGAGGCGTTCGAGCACGCCCGAGTCGTGCAGCGCGACGCCGCAGTTGAGCGCCGTCTGCCCGCCGAAGGAGAGCAGCAGCCCGTCGGGCCTTTCCTTCTCGAGCACGCGTTCGACAAATCCCGGCTCGATCGGCAGGAAGTACACCGAATCCGCCAAGCCCTCACTCGTCTGGATCGTCGCGATGTTCGGATTGATCAGGACCGTCTCGATGCCCTCTTCGGCCAGCGCCTTGATCGCCTGGCTCCCCGAGTAATCGAACTCACCGGCCTCGCCGATCTTCAACGCCGACGAACCCAGCACGACCACTTTCTTCACGCGCGCCGGCGCCTTTGCCGCGAGCGCCCCCTGCGGTTCTACGAGCGTGGTCATCGCGTGAGCACCTCCACGAAGCGGTCGAACAGGAACGCGGTATCGACGGGCCCGGGGCACGCTTCCGGGTGGAACTGCACGCTGAAGAACCGCCCCGATTCGTGGCGGAGCCCCTCGTTCGTGCCATCGTTCAGGTTCTCGAACCACGGGCTCCAGCCGTTGGGGAGCGTGCCCGGCGCGACCGCGAAGCCGTGGTTCTGGCTCGTGACGTAGCACCGCCGCGTGCCGACTTCGCGCACCGGTTGGTTCTGCCCGCGATGCCCGTACTTGAGCTTGAACGTGCTCGCGCCGATCGCGAGCGCGACGAGCTGGTTGCCCATGCACACGCCGAACGTTGGCATGTCGTCGTCGATCGCGGTGCGGACCACCCGCGCGGCGCTGCGGAGAAACCTCGGATTGCCCGGGCCATTCGAGATCATCAGCCCGTCCACACCCAGCGCATCGACCGGGTGGTCCCACGGCACGCGCAGCACCTCGACACCCCGGCGCGTCAACGAGCGGATGATGTTGAGCTTCACGCCGCAGTCGAGCAGCGCAACCCGCGCGAGCGTGTTCCCGGTCGGGGCGTACGTCACGGGCTCGCGCACGCTCACACGCGTTGCGAGGTTCTCGATGTTCGGATCGTCGAAGTCGCAGTCCGCTTCATCGACCACGATTTTCCCGAGCATCGAGCCGTGCTCGCGCAGGCGTTTGGTCAGGGCGCGCGTGTCGATGCCCGTGACGCCCGTGATGCCCTCGTCATCGAGCCACTCGCCGAGCGAGCCTCGCGATGTCCAGTGGCTGTGCCAGGGCGAATAGTCGGCCACGACCAGCCCCTTCACCCAGATGCGATCGGACTCGAGTGTGCCGTCGATGGGGTCGGCGTGGTCGCGCGCGGGCACGCCGTAGTTCCCGACCATCGGGTACGTCGAGACCACCACCTGCCCGCAGTACGACGGATCGGTGAGCGTCTCGGGGTAGCCCATCATGCCGGTGCAGAAGACGAACTCGCCCGACGTAGACGCGTGACGCCCGAACGAAACACCCTCGTATGTCGAGCCGTCTTCGAGCAAGATGCGCGCGCGATGGACTTCCGGGCGCGCCGTCGGTGGCTCCACTCGAACCGCCGGCGTTGACTCTCGCACACTCGTCATCGCGTCACCTCCTGCCCGTCCCGCGCCGTGTGGCGCGAACCGGGAGATTCGACCGGCACACCCGCCATGTCACTCGGCGGATCGTCCTCTGCCCACGTCCGAAACTCGAGCCGAGTCAGTGCCCACGCCGGGAGATTCGACCCGTTGGAGTCCATCGCCTCGAACGCCCCGGCGCTGCGGTCCACGATCGATGCGAACCCCACGCACTCGGCGTTCGATGCCTCGACGATCGGCAACAACTCACGCACGCTCTTGCCCGTCGTGATGACGTCCTCCGCGATCAGCACACGTTCGCCCGGGCGCAGGGCAAAGCCGCGCCGCAACGCGAACGTCTCACCCGGTTTCCGCTCGGCAAAGATCGACCGCACTGCCAGCGTGCGCGCGAGTTCGTACCCCCACACCACGCCGCCTAGCGCGGGAGCGAGCACGGTGTCGATGCGCAGCTCGGAGGGCAGCAAGTGACGCATGTGCTCCGCGAGGCGGCCCGCGATCTCAGGTGATTCCAGCGCGGACGCGCACTGGCAGTAGCGATCGCTATGCAGCCCGCTGCTGAGCTTGAAGTGCCCGGATCGGATGGCGCCGGCGTCTCGCAGCCAGCGCGTCACCTTGTCGCCGATCGTCGGATCGATCGTCACGCTCATGCCGCCTCCTCCCCCGCCGCCAGTGCGCCCTGGAGCGCCTCCGCCCACGACTTGGCGCGGCGTTCGATCGCTTCCGCCGGATCACCCGTGTCATTTGTGGTTGGTAGCACGCCGCGTGTCACATGCACGAGCAGCCCGCACGACGACGCGTCATTCGTCAGCCCCCCGAGCGAGACAACTTGAGCAAGGTCGCCGCCCTGAGCGCCCACGCCGGGCACGAGCCAGGGCAGGTCGCCGCCGACCTCGCGCACACGCGCGATGGTCTGGCCGCGCGTCGCGCCGACCACGATCCCGACGTTGCCACGCGAGTTCCAGGAGTCCGCTGCGCGCGCCGTGATCGACTCGAAGAGCGGGGGGGTGCCGTCGATCAGGAAGTCCGATGCGCCGGCGTTCGAGGTCAGTGCGAGCAGATACGTCAGCCGGTCCGCGTGGGCGGTAAAGGGCTCGATCGCGTCGCGGCCCATGAGCGGATTCACGGTCGCGGCGTGCGCGTCGAGCCCGTCGCGACCGAAAATCGCCTCGGCGTACCGCTCGGCGGTGGTGCCGATGTCGCCGCGTTTGCCGTCCGCGATCACCAGCACATCCTTCGGGATGGTGCGCCGGACGCGCTGGAGCATCGCCCAGCCGTCAGCGCCGAAGGCCTCGAAGAACGCGAGATTGAACTTGAAGGCCGCGGCGTGCGCATGGGTTGCGTCGATGACCACACCCAGCATCCGCTCGCACCCATCCAGATCACGCGAGAAGCCGCTCGGCAATCGCGCGATGTCGGGCTCCAGCCCCACGCTCAGCATCGCGCCGGTGCGCGCACACGAAGCGCGAAGCAGATCGAGCGCGGCACAGCTCACGCGTCACCTCCTGCGCGCTCGGTCCGCCACATCAAAACAGTTCGGAAAGCAGGACAGCGCCGAAGATTTACACGTCGAAGAGCGACGTGCCAGGCGGTCGGCTTCCGCGTCGCATAAGCGCTGTTCATCTAAACGCGGAGTGTAGGCGTTCACCCGACTTCACGAGGCGACGAGCGAGCAGAAAGACCCATCGCCCGCGCGTCTTCGTGCGCCCAGATCCAGCGCCCACGCACCATCGTGCCGAGCACCAGGCCGCGGAGTCGCTCTCCGAGCCACGGGCAGTTCACGCTCTTGCCCCCGAGGCGATCGAGCGTGAACTCGTGCTGAGCATCGGGATCGAGGAGTGTGATGTCCGCCGGCACCCCGGGGCGCAGCGTGCCGCGATCGCTCCACCCCATGACCCGCGCGGGAGCACAGGACATCTTCTCGACAACAAACGACAGGTCCCACGCGCCCGCGCCACCTTCCGACACGAAGCCGGTCAGGATCACCGGCAGCGCCGATTCCAGCCCGATGATCCCGAAGGGCGCGTCCTCGATCAGCGTCGATTCCGGGTCATCCGCGTGCGGCGCGTGGTCCGTCGCGATGCAGTCGATCGTCCCGTCGCGCACAGCCTCGATCAACGCCAGGCGGTCGGCTTCGGTGTTCAAAGGCGGCTTCATCTTCGCGTTCGCGCCGAGGCGTTCGACATCCCGCTCGGTCATCGTCAGGTGATGGGGGGAGACCTCCGCCGTCACTCCGCCGCCGTTTGGCCAGTCCCATGCCTTGGCAACGCGGATCGCCTCGACAGACTCGCGCGTGGAGACGTGGCACACGTGCAGCCGGCACCCCACGAGGTGTGTGATCGCGCAATCGCGCGCGACGGCGACGGACTCGCTCAATCGCGGGATCCCGGCCAGCCCAAGCCGCGCCGCCACCTCGCCCTCGTGAATCACCCCGGCTCCCGTGAGCGCAAGGTCTTCACAGTGGTCGAAAATCACGGCCCCGCGCTGCGCCGCGTGCTCCATCGCCCGACGCATGAGGTTGCTGTCGAGCAACGGGCGTCCGTCGTCAGAGAGCGCGCCCGCGCCGGCATCGAGCAGCGCCTCGATGTCCGTGAGCGCTTCGCCGCCCAGCCCCCGGGTGAGCGTGCCGACGGGCAGGACACGCGCGTACCCCGCCCGCTCCGCCTGCGCGATCGTGTGCCGGACCGACATCGGAGTGTCGCACGCGGGCGACGTGTTGCCCATGCAGCAGATGGTGGTGAACCCGCCCATCGCCGCGGCACGGGCACCGCTCGCCACGGTCTCGCTCCGTTCGCCCCCGGGCTCGCGCAGATGCGTGTGGATGTCGATCAGGCCCGGACACACCACAAGTCCCCGCGCATCAATGCGCTGCGCATCGCCGGGGGCATCGACGCGTTCCCCGATGCCCGCGATCACACCGTCCGCGACGAGCACTTCACCAGGCCCGTCCATGTTCTGTGATGGATCGACGACTCGTGCGTTCGCGATGTGCGTGACGCCGCTCATGGCCCTGAGCCTCCCGTGAAGGCGCGTTCGAGCAATGCCATGCGCACGGGCGCACCGTTCGCGACCTGGTCGCCCACGGCGCAGCGATCATCGAGCAGCACGCGCGGATCGATCTCGACGCCCCGGTTCATCGGGCCGGGGTGCATGACCAGCCGCACGCGCGACGCGGCGGCGCTCGCGAGCGCCGCGGGCGTGACGCCGAACCCGCGTGCGTACGCGCCCCGTGTGGTGACGAATCCGCTGCTCATCCGTTCGAGTTGGATGCGCAGGACGTACACCACGTCCACACCGCCGTCCCACCCGAGCCCTTCTTGAAGGTCGTGCGCGCAGGGAACGCCGAGCGCCTCCGCGAGCCGGCTCGGCACCAGCGACCGCGGGCCGACCAGGACCACGCGCGCCCCAAGCGCCATGAGCAACGCGACGTTCGACCTCGCCACCCTGCTGTGCAGCACGTCGCCGACGATCGCGATCCGCAGACCCTCGATGCCTCCGAGACGGTCGCGAATCGTCAGCGCATCGAGCAACGCCTGCGAGGGGTGCGCACGCGAGCCCTCGCCGGCGTTGATGACCGGCGCGCGCACCGAGCGGTCGATGAGCCCGGGCGCGCCGACGCTCTTGTGCCGAACGATGATCGCGTTGACTCCGAGTGCGTCGATCGTCTGGGCGGTATCGACGAGCGACTCGCCCTTCGAGGTGCTGCTGCTCGAGGACTCGAACGTGAGCACCTGCGCGCCGAGACGCTGGGCGGCCCGCTCAAAGGAGCATCGCGTGCGGGTCGAGTTCTCGAAGAACATCGTCGCAACGCTTCGATCCGGGAAGAGACCCGTGTGGTCGCCGCTGCGGAAGAACGCGGCGCGATCGAGCAGCGTCTCGACCTCATCACGAGAGAGATCGCGCACGGAAATGAGCGTACGTGCGCGTTTGCTTTGTGAGCCGAGGCATGGCGCGAGCGAGGACATCGGCGCGATGATCCGCGCGTTCGGGCCGCGTGTCCAATCACAAGAGGGCTTCGGCACGCACATCCTGCGATTGGCGCTTGCGTGGGCTTGTTTTTGGGACACATTGAGGCTGGGAGGATTCCGGTCCGCTCGGGAGGCGGTCGGCATCCACAGGGAGGGCACGCGAAGCACGTCGCTCAGTGCCCATCGAAGTCTATGACGATCCGCCTCGCCGCGGTCCGGTGTGTATCGCTGCGCACCGGAGGGAGAACGCAGATGAACAAGACTCAGTAGATGCTGCTCGTGGTGGGTGTTTCCGGCATGGCGGCTTCGGTCGCGCACGCCAGCACCGCTTCCGCCCTCTTCCGCGAAGGCGACACGCTCCCCGGCGACGCCACACAGACCATCACGGGCATCGGCTCGCCCGACGCCAACGCCGTCGGCGGCTACGTCTTCCAGGCGGCTTCCGAAGACGCCGCCGGCAACGTCACCCAGAGCCACGCCATCGGCGAGCCCGTCGGCCTCGCGGCCAAGACCCTCCGAACCGAGGGCATGGTCGCCGGATTCAACCAGACCGCCTTCGAGTTCCGCATCGGCATCAGCGACAGCGGATCGTTGACCTACTCCGCGACGATCGACGAGGGCGACTCCGTCTTCGTTGACGACAACCCGATCCTCATCGACGGCCAGCCCTTCGGCAACGACCCCGTCAACACCCTCGCCTCCTTCGGGAGCCGCCCGGGCATGACCGCGAACGGGCAGCCCTGGTTCATCGGGGGCGTCACCGATTCCGTCGGCGGCTCCACCCAAAACCGCTTCCTCTACATCGGCAACCAGATCGTCCTCCAGGGCGGCGACTCCGTAGACGCCGGTCTGCCCAACGTCCTCATCGGGGGCAGCTCGATCTCCTTCGACTCCCGGGTCTCCGACACCGGCCAGACCTACATCTCCGAGGTCAACGTCGATACCGGTTCGTCCGCCGACGACAACGTCATGGTGATCAACGGCCAGGCCATCACCCTCGGCGGCACATTCGTTCAGGAAGGCGTCGCGGTGCCAGCCTCGGTCGGTGGGATCGGCGGGGAAGCCTGGGACAACTTCGATAACGTCGGCATCAACGACGCCGGCGACTTCCTCATCACCGGCGACACCAACGGCGACACCGCGACCGACGAGTTCCTCCTCGTCAACGGGCAGATCATCCTCCGTCAGGGCGACTCCTTCGCCGGCGGCACGCTCGACGCCTCCATCGATGCCGCGCAGATGAACGAAGCCGGCGACTGGGCCGCCATCTGGGGCGCCGACTTCGGCAGCGGCTCCCTCGAAATCCTTATGGCCAACGGCCAGCTCGTTGTCAGCGAAGGCGACCTCGTCGATTGGAACGGCGACGGCGTCATCGACGCGAACGACCAGGGCGCCGTCCTCGATGACTTCACCGGCATCGATGAACTCGCCCTCGGCGCGACCGACTCTGCCGGCCGTTTCGACGTCTTCTTCACCGCCGACGTCATCCTCGACAACGGTGATGAACTCGAAGGCGCCTTCCGCATCACCGTCCCGGCACCCGGAACGATTGCAGTCGTCGGTGCTCTCGGCTTCACTGCCGGACGCCGCCGCCGCGCCTGATTCAGACACCACACTTCGACGTGTATGCACCCGAGGCCCTCAGCCATCACGGCCGGGGGCTTTGTTCATGGAAAACAGCACGCGATCGGGCCGACCACCCCGCGAGGTACCATCAGTTCACTTGATTCACAGCGGGAGCTCACACATGGCAACGCCCGAAGTGCAGGCCGCGTACGAGAAGGTTGTCAGCGCGAAGGCCGAACTGCTCGCGGCCATCCGAGCAGGGGGGCCCGAACCCGTCGATGACTGGACGCTCCACGACCTCAACGGTGCACCCGTCACACTTCGCGAGCTCTTCGGCGAGCACCGCGATTTGCTCGTCGTACACAACATGGGCGCGTTCTGCAGCTACTGCACGCTCTGGGCCGACGGCTTCCGCGGGTTCACGGAGCACATCGAGCGACGATGCGCGTTCGTGCTCTGCAGCGACGACCCGCCCGCGACGGTGAAGAAACACGCCGAGTCACGCGGGTGGAACTTCCGCTGCGTGAGCGGGCACGAGTCGGGCTTCGCGCACGCCATGGGCTACAAGACCCGCGACGGCAAACAACTCCCCGGCGTGTCGGCCTTTTATAAGAACGCCGATGGCTCCGTCAGCCGAATCAGCCACTCGCCCTTCGGCCCGGGCGACGACTTCTGCGCCGTCTGGCCGCTGTTCGATCTGCTCAAAGACCGCCACGCGGGATGGACACCGAAGTAGCCTTCAATTCCAGGCCGGATCATCAGACCAGCGAGAACTTGAGCGGAAGCATCCGCGGCCAAGTCGCCATCGGTGTCCAAGTCCGCGTCCGCCCGGTACACACCGTCGCCGTGCGTCGCGTTCTGGCTCGCCAGGTTGCCAAGGAGCGTCAAATCGTCGCCGTCGATTGTACCGTTGGCGTCAACATCGCCGACGGGCGGCAGCGACGTGATTCCGTACGCCGAGTACTCGACGCGATCCGCATGTGATGGGTCGGCGCCGCGCGGATCCGTGACATCGACGCTTCGGGCACCGGCAACTTGTTCGTCTCGTCGTACGGCAGCAGTAGGTCATCATCCGGATCGAGACCGTGGGCTGTGCCGGACTGCACCGCAATTTCTCAGGTCACAAAAAGTGCTACTCGGTGGGTTCTGCCTACCGAAATTCTGCACCGACTAGGCCGAGCCTATCGACGGCTTCGCAAAAGTCTTGGTTTACAAAGACCTCGCCACTGATGTCTGGGTCTAGGCGAAAGATGAGCGGAAAGCCGCTGGGGGGCTCCCGAAGCACGAAGCGGTCGATCGCCATGATCCGCCCCGACGATGGGAACCGCTTGAACTTCGATAGTTCGGTGTCGAAGACGTCTTCGAGAATACACGTGGGCCGAACGATCCGGAGGTCAGCCTCCTCGAACACCAGCGGGATCGGTTCCAGGAGGTCCCCGGCGAGCGCCGACAAAAGGTCCCAGGCACGCGGGCCAAACACGAGGATTCCAGATCCGGCGAGGTTCGGAAAGTCCGTATCGGCTATCCGCTTTCCTGGTGCGAGCCGTTTCGGAGGATCTCCCTCATTGCTTTCAGGATCGGTGGCGTACACACTCAACGACCGTATCACCACGTCTGAGTACGTATCCGGCTCTTTCCATGCCAAGTACATCTCATGGAGATTCCCCTCAAATGTAAACAGCCATTAATATCCCGCTAACATACCCCGAATCCTGAAAGCCACTCCGGACATCTAATTGCACTCCATCCACCGGGTCTCGCCACGAGAAATCGTATCGCGGATATCGCTCAGGGCTCCAATCGCCTCCTCTCGAGACTTAATGCCGCCGAAGCGGTCGTTGACCCAATTGTAATAATCGTTGGTGTGCAGGCTGTTGTGTCCGGGCAGCCCGTCCTGCCCCTTCCGAGGTAGGTACATGCCATTGGACGCATCGTTGATATTGATTTCGAATTGTGTCAGCACATTGCGTGCCCGTTCGGCCCGCCTGTCATTGCCCGCGACGATGTGGTGCGCTGCGTAGCCGCGCGGCTTGACAAAACCGGCGTTTTGCAGGTTCTTCGATAAACGGCGCGAGCTCTTCGTTGATTGCTTGAATGCCTGTGCAGTGATACGCCCAAGCATCGGTGACGTGGCAGTTACTAAGCCACCCGCCATCATTTCCTCGGTTTGGGACTCTAGTTGCCTACCACCTTCTTGGACTGACGCGCGCTGCGCTTCGGCGAGTTCCCTGTTGCCTTCTTCAACTACTGCCATTCCGTCGGGAATATTGCCGGGGCCAGTTGGCTGATAGGTCCCGTCCGACTTTACGAAGCGCCCTTCGAGTCCCGGCTGGAGCACCGGGGACGAATCAACAGGAGAATATGAAGTTTCAAACCATCCTTTCTTCTCCTGATGTACTGTTTTGTAAACATTTTCACCTTTCCGAGAGTAGGTAATCTCGCCTGTTGGCCTGGTGTCGCTTCCCCACCAGGAAAACATGCCCATCAACCCAAACGGGTCGAAGTACTTCGTCGGCCTGCCGCCGACGTACATGTACAGCGACATCCCGTCCACGTAGCCGGCGGGGTCGCGTGTGGTCCACCTGCCGAGGTGCGGGTCGTACCAGCGGTTGCGGAACAGGTACAGACCCGTCGCCGGGTCGAAGACGCCGGCTCCAAAGCCGATGTTCAATCCGACCGACGACAGCTTGTCGCGCTGTGTTTCGTGATCGAGGTTCGCCGAGGCGATGAGGACGTCGTCCGCATCGACATCGCCGTCGGCATCGAGGTCCGCGTCCGACCGGTACACACCGTCACCGAGCGTCGCGTGTGCGCTCGCCAGATTGCCAAGGAGCGTCAGGTCGTCGCCGTCGATTGTACCGTCGCCGTCAACATCGCCGACGGGCGGCAGCGATGTGATCCCGTACGCCGAGTACTCGACGCGATCCGCATGCGATGGGTCGGCGCCGCACGGATCCGTGACATCGACGCCGCCCCGACGGACAGGGAGCGTCAGCGCGACGTTCCGGTTGCGGTCGTCGAGCACCCAGCGCACCTCGGCGAAGTCGCCGAGCGCTGCGTCCCAGCGGCGCCAGGAGCGCAGGTCGTCCGTCGAGGTCGGATCCCACACGTACTGCGTGTACGAACGCAGTTCCAGATCGGGGAGCGCCGTCGCACTGACGTCCTCGAACGCGCGCTCTTCGACGAGTTGCCACGCCTCGTCGTACACGTAGTGCGTGACGGCGCGCAGCTCGTTCGGATCGGAAAGATCGAGCGACCAGGTGCCATCCCCGTTGTCAACAAGGCGGTACGGCTCGTTCCCTTCGAGTCGGGCGCGGCGTGTCGCCCGCTGATTGCCCGGGTAGTACGTGTACTCGGCCAGTCTCCGGCTGAGCCAGCCGGCTCCGCTGTCGCAGGCACCTCCGTCGCAGAGCTCGAGTTCCACACTGACGAGGCGGTTCCAGGCGTCGTACGTCATGACCCGGCGCGCGTGCGCCACGAACGTGCCGTCTTCAGCGTAGATGTCGGGCAGCGGCTGGCGGACGAAGTTTCCGGCCTCGTCATACCGGATCGTGTTCGGGACGCCGACGATGGTCGTGGTCAGCGTCGGCACGCCCGCGACATCCACGAACTCCGAGCGGAAACTCGAGCGCAGCTCGTTGGTCTCGTCGAAGGCGGAATCGACCTGCACGTCGTAGAGGAGCAGCCCGTCGCCGTCGGGATCGAGGCCGCGGTCGATACGTTCCTGCTCGGTCCAGTTGCCGATGGCGTCGAGTTCCCACCTCTCGCTGCCGCGGCGCGGGTTGAGCGCGCTGCCATGATCGACCGTCACGAGGCGGTTGAGCCCGTCGTACGCGAAGAAGCGATCGCGCGCCTCGGCCACGACGCCGCCGCGCACATCGAGGCGTGATGTGATGTTGGAGTTGTCGTCGTAGGCGTAGGCGAGGGCAATGAGTGGGGGAGCGATCGCGGGGATGCTCGACGTGTCCAGGGGGTCGTCGTCCAGCCACCAGGTGTGCGAGCGCACCCGCCCGAACTTGTCGAGCCCGGCATACACCCCGGGGACTTCTGTTCTCAGCTGCGCATCCGCGATCCGATCGCGGGTGAGTGCCATCGCTCCGTCGGTGAACGTGGAACGGACACGACGCCCGAGCCCGAGGTACTCGTGGGTCGCGGTTGCCATGTCCGGCGCCGCGCTCGTGTGTCGATGCGACTCGAACGCGAACCCCCGCGCCCGCGAGATCGCGTCGGCGAGCGAGTCGTTCTGCCCGTAGTCGTAGACGAGCTCGATCGCCGCATCCGTACCAACGGCCGCCGGCGGTGTCGGCATCGCCATCGACGCCAGGCGCGTGAGCCAGATGTCGCCGTTGGTCGTGTCTTCGAAGTCGAAGTCGATCGTGTGCGTGTCGCCGCCGTCGGGCGAGAACCCGAGCTGCGTCACGCGACCGAGTGGATCCCGCGTGTGCGTCACGAAGTTCAAGGATGGCATCGACGTGATGCGGTCGGGCCTGCCGAACTCGTCGTACACCGTGTTGAGCGACGTCACCCGATCGTCCGCGTCGGTGCCGCTGACGTACGGCGTTTCCCTCGTGACGCGTCCGGCGTGATCGAGTTCGTACACGCTCCGCACGCCGCGTTGATTGATCATCGACGTGCGCTCGCCGAGCAGGTTGTAGCTGTAGCGCACGATGTCTTCGGAAAGCGAAGACGGGTTGCCGCTCGTCTCGTTCGGGTAGCGGATCTCGTAGAGCATGTTGTGCGAGATCGAGCCGTTCGGGATCGGAAGGTCTTGCGGGTCGTTCACGCGAGACGGGTCGTACACGTACTCCGTGATCTGGCGGCGTTCACTCCCCGACGAGTGATCGTGCGCGACGCGTTTGATCGTGTTGCCGAGCCCGTCGAGCACGTAGGACGTCACGCGGTCCTGATCGGTCGGGCTGGTCTGCTGGCGACCGTCGACACTCCAGGCTGCTGCCTGGACGTCCCACGCGAGCGCGACCAGCGGATCGACGGCGTTCTCCACCATGCCGACGGTCCTGCCGAGGTCATCGAAGACCGTGCGCGTCGTGCGCCCCAGCGGATCGATCGACTTGCTCGCGCGCCCGGATGCGTCGTACGCGGTATCCACCCGGATCACCGGATCCATGCGCGACGGCGCAGGTTCCGGCGGCGAGGCCAGCGCCACGCCTCCGCCGAAGCGATCCGATAACCCGAGCGGCCCCAGTTCGGCATCGCTCCCGAAAACGACTTCCGTCACAGGACGCGCAACATCGTCGAAGTACGTGGCCGAAGACGTGCGAACCGGGTTGGCACCCAGACCACCCGCGCTCTCGACAGCGTTGTGCGCGCGGAAGGCCGTCACCGTGGCATCGGGGAGCCCGCGTGTGTTGAAGGCGGAAGTCGTGCGTTCGAGCACCGGGTCGTTCTCGGGATCGATTGCCGACGCGAAGGAACTGTTCGAGCGCATGCTCGTCCCGGTCACCACGTCGATCTGCGCCGCGCGGCCGAGCCCGTCGTAGCGCGTCCGCGTCACCGCACCGGATGGCGGGACCTCCGCGATCAGTCGCTGCGCCGCGTCGTAAATGAATCGCGTCTCGAGATCCAGGCCCGAGGAACCCGTCTTGTGGACACGCCGGATCGGGAGGCCGCGCGGGTCGTACTCGTGCACCACGCGGTCGAGGAACGGAACCTCCAACACCGAAGTGCTGAATGTTGCGATTGAGTCTTCGCCCAGACCAGCGATGAGCGTCTGCACATCGCCCCCGCCGAGCGTCACGGTCTCGACCGGTCGATCGAGCGCATCGAGGATGGCGGCCTCGTGCATCCCGCTCGCCGCGAAGCCCAGTCCGAGCGAGTCGTTCACCTGATACGACAGCCGCTGGCGGTTGCGCCAATCGTGCACGACGTTCGTGCTCCGGACATCGCCCGGTGCCACGTGCTGACGGATGAGCGAGAGGTTCCCGTCGCCACCACCGATCGCGCCGGACGGGTTGCGGATCGGCTGGGTGTAGTCACTTCCGAAGTCGTCATAGAAGCGCTCTTCGAGCAGCCGCGTGTCGCTCGGTACCGAGTCGTGCGCCATCGTCGTCGAGGTCACGCGATCGAAGACGTCGTAGGTGTTCGTGGTGATGTTCCCGTTCGCGTCGGTCGCCTCAATCAGGCGCCCGAGCGCGTCCGACCGGAACGTCTCGGTGTGCGAACGATCACCCGCGATGTCGTGCCAGCGCGTCGATCGAAGCGGCGAACCAAAGGCGCTGTACTCGTGCTGAGACTTCGCAACGA
Organism: Planctomycetota bacterium; assembly: GCA_039182735.1. Classification (GTDB taxonomy): domain Bacteria; phylum Planctomycetota; class Phycisphaerae; order Phycisphaerales; family UBA1924; genus JBCDCB01. Next base: position 4,740 of record JBCDCB010000028.1, on the reverse strand, counting down.
GCCCGCCCCCGATCGGATCGAACGACCGCTCATCGACCACGTTGTATCCCGCGGTGGACCACTGCTCCGCGCGCGGCCCGCGATAAGAGACCTCCGGCGCATCGACCGGCGATCGCGTGTACGCCGACGTGTGCAGGATCGGCAGCGATGCTGTCCCGGGGCGAGGCGTCACGTCGTAGCCCAGCACCGTCAGCGTGTGGTCCTCGTTGTCGAGCACCAGCGGCTTCCCGTCGAGGTCCGCGTACCGGTAGGAGCGGAGCGACCCACCATCCTCGTGGCGCCCTACCAGTCCCGAGACATCAGAGAACCACGGCGCGAGCGCCGACACCTCGGCGAGCGACGCGTTGCGCACCGTCGCGAGAACTACGCCCGTCGTCGGATCGAACGCGCTCGCCGTGACAGCGCCGTCCGGTTGCTGGACAATCGCTTGGTTGCCTGCGTCGTCGAAGTATCCGCTCGTCACTTCGAAGCCGCCGCTGCCGAACGGGCCGGTGCTCGGCAAGGGGCGCGCGGTATCAATCGCGTGAACCGCGTCGATCCACAGCGATTCGCCGTCAGGCACGATGTCGTACTGATGGACGACCTCGATCGGCGGAGCTGAGGCCTGCTGCTCTTTCCCAAGCGGGTATCGACGGTGCGCCGTCATGAGGTCCGGGCGCGTCGTCTGCGACTGGCTCGCGTCGAGGTACTCGAACTCTTCGAGCGTGATGCGATCGCTCAACCCGCTCCCGAGACCGACCGACCGCGCGACGCCCTGGCGGAGCAACCGGGCCGCCGAGAGCTCTTGTGGCTCGTGCTCCCACCACTCGACGAGCCCGCCCGCTCGGAAGTTGATCGCCTCTTCGACGCTGCCGTTATCGGGGAAGTCGAGCAACCCATCGGGCCGGATGGCGAACGACTCGATCGCGCTGCTGTTGTACTTCGTCGTGCGGACCTGGGTCGTGTCGTCGAACTCGTGGAACGAGTGCCATACCTGACGAACGCTTCCGTCGGCTTCGAGTTCGCTGATGCGGTTGGCGATGACAAACGGGACCGGGATGCTCAGATTCGCCGTCAGCGGCCCGCTGCCCAACTCCGAGTCGAACAGGACCTCACGGTTCCACAGCTTGCGCTCTTCGGAGAAGTTCTCGAGCCGCTTGTGCGGACGCCAGCCGCCCGGCACCGAGTCGTCGGCGATCGACTCCGTACGGATCGTCACGCTCGACCACCGTCTCGGCGTCCACTTGTGCGTCGTCCCACTCGGGAACGTGCGCACACGCTGCTCCGAGAAGACCAGCCGGCGCTTGTATTCAAAGTCGATCTTGAGCGCGCCGCCCGAGCACGCGCAGCCGTCGCGCACGATCTCCTGCTTGACCATCCCCGTCAGCTCTTTGAGCAGATATCCCCGGGACGTGTCGCCCGCGCTGTAGTACGTCACTTCCTTCGCGGCGAGGTCGCGAACCGATCGCCCTTCCGGATCACCGGGCAGCGCGTCGTTGACGCCCATGGTCGCCAGTTCGATCGCCGCGGCGCGCAGCCGTTCGCCCTGCGTGCCCGTGATGGCGGTCGCGAAGCGGTCCGCAAAGTACTCGACCTGCTCCGGCCCGAACGTGTGCGAGAGCCGCCCGCCTACACCCAGGTACCGGTAGTGCAGCACCCTCGAGTACCACTCGCCTTCCGCCGAAACGGTCGGCGCCCCGAGCGGCGACAGGCCGGACGCGTCGCTCATCGGCAGGTCGAGTCGCATCCGCCGCTCGACGATCACCGGCGCGTTGTGAAGCGTCCCGCTCGGCGCAAACGATGGGTCGTCGCCCGCGAAGGTGTACAGAACCTCCTGGGTTTTGAACCAGCCGCCATCGTGCGGGCGGTAGACCGCCGCGCGGTCGAGCAGGCCCGTGCCTGGCTGCTGCTCGTCACCGGTGTTCCACTCGAACTCGACGTACGCCGCGCAGTCGGCCTCGCTCTCACCGTTCAGGTAGACCCGGTCGATGTAGGGCCAGCTCCAGCCGCCGCCCGCGCGCTGGAACGTCTTGTACGAGTAGGTCCACTTGTTCCCGAAGGCGTCGATCCGCTGCAGGATGCGGTAGTTCAGTGGTCCCAGCACCGGATCGTTGCGCGTGTTGTAAAAGAGCGTCTGCTCCTGTCCCGGCACACCCAGCACCCACACCGGCACGAGCTCGCCGCGCACCTCGACCGTGCGCGCCGTGATCCTCGCGGGCCCGCTTGAGAAAGGCACGAACTCGTTGGTGCTGTCCTGCCGGAAGAACTTTGAGTACCCCGCCGCCGGGAACGTCACGACCTCGAACGAATCGGGGTAGAGGTTGAGCCCCCCGATGATGAACAGCACCGGGTAGGGCGACTGCGGGGTGTACCGCAACCAACCGTCGATGTTGGATCCCCAGCCCCCGCCGACCAGCCACGGGTAACTCGCGTTGCCGGCGTCGGGCGTGCCCGAATACTCGCGCACTAGCGAAAAGTCGCGCCCGGGGAGCCGCACGAAGAGATCGCCGTCGCTGTCGATCTTGATGCCGTCCGACACGAGAACCGGATTGCACGTTGTGTGCTGCGCGTGGGCGTCGATCTCCGCGTGCTGCTCGCCGCTCAGGCTGCCCGTCATGGAACTCGCGCGTGCGCCCATCGCCCCGCCCGACCCGAGTGGGCTCGGTCGCGGCGAAGACGCGGTGATCCGTTCAGGGAAGTACTGGTTGTTGACCAGACCGGGAACCGGTGAGTAATCCCATCGAATGCAGCCATCCGCGGTGGTCGCAACGCACTGGACGTAGTCGGTGTCATTCGGATCAACACCGTCCGGCAGACTGCAGGTCAGCCAACGGATGCAGTCGTTGTTCGCGTCGCGCTCGATGCACACGCTCTCGCACGTCCCGTTGTCTCCGGGGACGCGATCGAGCGGCGCCTCACGGAGCGGGCTCACGTACGTCGTATACTCATAAAACAAGCCGTTCGGATGACTCCCGGGATCATCTTGCGGCCCGCATTCATCGATGATCACTGCGTTCCCCGCGAGACCTGCAAGCCCGCCGCCGGTTGGGTACGACCACGGGGAATGACCGTCGTACGTGATCGTCGGGCAGCAGTTGCTCGCGAGTGGGGGGCGGTCGAGCGGCAAGTCCGTCAACGGAACCTGCGCCGGCAAGTGCGACCACGGCTGCGTGTCGTACCCGAGACAATCCGTCGGGCTTCCGGCGCTCGTCCCCGCACCGCCCGGCACCCAACGCATCGGCACCGCGAACGAAATCCCGCGATCAATCGACATCGCGTCCCGCAGCGGGTGCTGCACACCCAGGTCCGTGATGATCGAGACGATGTCGTCCGCGTCCAGCACGCCGTCACCGTCCGCGTCACCGCTGAACGGATCGACCACGTCCACCGACGTGCCCGCGTTCGTTGCCGCGAGCAGCAAGTCCTCCGAATCGACCACGAGATCGCCGTTCAGATCGCCGGGCAGCGTCGGTCGCCCGACGGTCACCCACGGCATCTGCGGGTCGAACTCGAAGCCGAGCCCGAACGCCTCGAACGCGAAGACCGTCTCGCCGGTGCCGTCGTCCACGAGCGATGCGACGATCACATCATCCACGCCGTCCGCGTCCAGGTCGTCTGTCCCAGCGAGCCGATGCCCGAAGAACGCTTGCCCGGGCACACCGGTTGCCCACTCCCGATCCGCGCCCGCCGCCGAGGCAGACGCGAACGTCCCCGGGAGCGCCACGTCACCGAAGAAGACGTACAGCAGCCCGCGCTCGCCGACGCCGTTCTGCGCGAGTGGGGCGGTGATCGCGAGATCCACCACGCCGTCACCGTTCATGTCGTCGATCGGCAAAACCGCGTGCCCGAACGACGCGTCCGCGCCCGTTGTTGTCGATCCGGAGATCGAGAACGCAACGTCCACCCGCCCCTCGATCGACGCGATCGCGACGCCGGTCTCGCCCCCGACCAGTTGCACACGCCCGACGCGCAGACCGCTGCCGGCATCGTCCGTGCTCGCAACGGCCAGATCGCTCTTCCCGTCGCCGTTGATGTCGCCGACACCCGTCGCAAAGCGACCAAGCATCGCGCCGGGCGTCCCGCTGATCGTCTGGATGAGCGCGCCATCCACACCGGAAAACACGTACGCCCGCCCGGCATCGACGCCGTCGAGCTGGCTCCGCGGCGCACCGACGATGAGATCCCCAGTCCCATCGCCGTCCACGTCGCCCGCGGCCTCGGCGCTCATCCCGAAACCGTCGTTCGCCTCACCACCTACGAGCACGAACCGCTGCGCGTGCGTCGCGCCATCGAAGACGCGCACGCTGCCCATCAGCAGGCCGCTGTCGTCGTGCACCGGCTGCAAGACCCAGTAGTCCGCGACACCGTCGCCCGTCAGGTCAGACGTCGGAACCGCGCCCGCGGACGACCGCGCGCAGAACGCACACACGAACGCAACAACACACAAACGGCCCAGGCTCGCGACGCTCGGCATACCCACCTCCAAGTCACCCGCCGAACAGGCGGCTGGAGGCGCGTTCTAACCTTGAACAATCGAAACGCGAACCCCGCAAATCAGCGCTTTGCGAGAAGTTTTATTGCAGCACTCACTTTTGAGTTTGCCGCACGCGTATGGCGTCTATTAGAGCGTCCTCACTCGGCATGTAGCGTGTATCCGCAGTGTTGGTAGCAGTTGATGGCGTCGGAAGGTGTGACGGCGTCGAGCACGGACTGCATCGCTCGCCACAGGGCGTCTTTCGTCCGGCACGCCAGCGAGCGGAG
>JBCDCB010000027.1:0-47632 GCA_039182735.1 Planctomycetota bacterium | reverse complement strand
CCGCGCGTCCAGCGCATCGAACGACGCCTCCAGCGCTCGGCGAACGCCAACCGGCAGCGAACCGATCGGGCCCTCCGCGCGCAGCGACCCGAGCCGCAGCCGCCGCTCATGCAAGTCGTTGAGCGCGCCGAGCCGGTCCTGCAACGCCGTGATCTGCTGATACACGCCGTCGTCGATCGCGCCCGACTCGAAGCAGCACGCGAAGACCTCCATCGCATAGCGCAGGCGCTTCCCGTCGATGCGCAGCGCATGACAGTTCGGCAAGTGGTGCAGGTCACTCCGGGCCGTGATCCGCGCCGACTCCGTCAGATCGCGCACCGTTCGACGCGCGAGGTCGAGCAGCACGCCGCCGCGTGCATCGTCACCCTTCTTGATCCGATCGAGCAGCCGCTCCGACACCTGCGAAAGCCCATCACCATCCTTGCTCTGCAGTCGCTTCTGCACGCGCGACGAAGCCGACCGGCGTGCGCGCGCCAGCGCTGAAATGAGGTACCCCACCCCCAGCGCGCATCCCTCGTCAGCAAGTTCCGCGAAGGCTTCCGACTGCACATCGGCGTCGCGTGCATCGCCCGCGGCTCGCCGGATCCGACGGAGCCGACGCGACGCGTTCCGCGCATCCCCCTCATCGAGGATCGAACGGAACGAGCGGATCGCCGCCGACGCGCGGCGTGTCGCCACACGCAGCTGATGGATCGTCGTCACCGATTGCTCGGCGGTCAGGTCGTCTCGCACCGCCGCGTCTCGCCACGCCACCGCGTCTTCGAACCGCAAGCGAAGCACCGCGCCCGCCGCGTCCAGCGCGGGGGTGCTCGGCGTGAGCCCTTCGATCCACTTCCCTCGCCGCTCGGGCAACGCGGGAGCCGACGCGACCGCCGACGGATTGTCATCCGATCGTTCCACGCGACTCCCTACCGCGGTGGCCACGACACCCCGCTGATGCCGAAACGTTAAGGTCGGGTGAAGATTGCGTCGAGTCATCCACCGAGTTTTTTCCGCCCAAACGCTCGTGCGCGCGTGCACAGATCGCCCGTAGCGGCCCGTCAGTCCACAAAAGCCGCGGATCGAGCGCCTTCGTACCCACCGCCGCGTAGCGGACGCCCGCGTCCGCATAGAGATCCACATCACCCGGTCGGGTGATCCCCCCGCCGCCGATGATTTCGACCCCCTCGTGCCGCTCGCGCACCGACGCGATCACGTCGAGGCACACCGGCAGCAGCGGCTTCCCGCTCATCCCGCCCGCCGGCACCGGGATCGTGTTGCAGCAGTGCAGTATGCGCACACCCGCGCCAACCGCCGCGTCCACCATCGCACGGAACCGCACCGGCGGGATCTTCACGATCGTGCGCACGCCGCTCCCCACCGCGCGCTCGAACAGTTCGCTCGGCCACGACACCTCGCCCACGTTCGGACAGCTCACGTTCAGTTCGATCGCCAGCGGCTCCAGAGCCGCCGCCTTCTCGATCAGCGTGTACCACTCGTCATCGTCAAACCCGTGGATCGACACAATCGCGTGCGAGACATCTTCCTTGCCCGTGCGCACGCGCTCGGCGAGCCAATCGATGCCCGGGTTCCGCAGACCGATCTTGTTGACCCACGCGCCCATGCTCGGCGCGTACCGCAGCGTCTTGACAATGCGCCACACACGCCCCGGTCGCCGCTCCGCAGTGAACGTTCCGAGCGTCGGCGTCGCGCCGGGCGGACGCACGTAGTTCCCAAAGGGTGCCGAAATCACCAGCGGCAGAATCATCCGCCCGATGGTACCCCCGGCAGCACGCGCACCCCGGGGATCGGCTCGCCGCAATCGTCCTGCACGTGCGCCGCGAAGGACCAACCGCCCGCGCGCTGCCCGATCTTCAGCAGCAACATGTTCCGCCCTTCCTTGAGCGAAATCGGCACCACGTCTTCTCGCGCGTTGTACGCGCGTTCGATGTGGTGGCGATGCACCTCCACGCCGTTGACCCACGCGACCACGCCGTCGTCCGAACCGATCGCGAGGAACGCATCACGCGCCGCGTCCGACTCGAGCTCCGCGTACGCGTAGCACATGCAGTCCTCGTGCTGTCCGAAGTGCTCGATCAGGTCCACCCAGAACTCGCCGTCGAGGCGCTCGCCGGATTCCGGCGATCGCGCGACGCGCCGCCACGACAGCGCACGCCCCTTCGCGTCGGCCACCCCACCGGTGAGATCAACGCCTTCTTCCGGCGCGAAGACCGGCTGCATCTGCTCTTCAAAGGGGCACTCGAACGGACCGATGAGCCACCACGCGCCGATCGACGGCAGGAACGTGTCCTCGAACCCGAGTGTGATCGTCTCGTCGCCGTGCTTGCAGACCACTTCCGTGCGCACGCTCGTGCTCTGCACCGCGTCGCGCACACGCCACGCGGATTCAACGTGCTCCCGGATGCCCCCGCCGATGCGACCGAGCGTCTCACTCGGCTCGTGGATCGGGTCCCAGTCACCCGTCGGCGTGACGCGCACCTGGACCTCGACGTCATCGACGCCGTCGCCCGCGCGCCGCCTCGGCGCGATCACCACGTCCGTGATCGCGCGCAGTGTGTCTTCGCCTTCGCCCGTCAGCTCTGTGCGCGCGCTCACGCCCAGCAGGCGCGCCAGCGCCCGATCGCGCGCACCTTGGTCGGCATCGCAGTCGCGGATCGCGATCGCGTACTGCCACCAATCGTCGGCGATACGCTCGGCATCTTCCACACGCTCGCTCACGTTGCCACGCCACGCGAGCGCGTCGCGGATCGCGCGCGGCGTGTGCGAGCCGAGCAACCGCTCCACATCGTCAAAGACCCGCAGCCGACCACGCAGCCCCTGACGCAGGGGCAGTTCGTCGAGGTCCTGCAGCTCGATGTCGATCTCGATCCGCTCCATCGCGCTCCGCCGCGGCAAGCGGATCACCACGCTCATCGTTTCTTCGTCGTACCACCAGCCCGTCATCGCCTCGCCGCTGCGCGCGGGGATCTCGCCGTTAGCGAGCGTCACGCGCTCGGGCGGCCAGACGTCGCGCAGCCGGATCTCGCACGCACGATCGATCTCCATGCCCTGATACGTGCCGTGCACCGGGCCGAGCGTAATGCGGTGGGTGCGCCCGCGCCGCCCGTGCGTCATGGGCATGATCGCGAACCCACCGCGTGTGTACGCGTCGCTGATCCCGTCGTCCAGATACACCTTGTAGGTGCGCTCGACGTTGTCGTCACCGCCCGGGAAAACCTCGACCACCAGCGGGTCGAGCGTCTGGTTGCCCAGGCGATCCGTGGGCGGCGCCATCGGGATCATCGCGCCGCTGCGCGCGAAGATCGGGATCTCGTCCATCGCCGCGTGTACCTGCACCCAGCGTCCCTCGGTGCCCTCCGACTTGAGCCGGCGACCGCTGCACCATTCGACCCATTCCCCCTCGGGCAGCCACACACGCACGACGCTGCACCCGCTCGTCGAATCACTCGGCGTCGTCACCGGCGCGACCAGCAGGTGATCGCCGAACATGTACTGGTCCGTCGCGTCATACGCCGCGTCGCTCTCCGACCACTGGTAGTACATGGGTCGGCAGATCGGCACGCCGCGGTCGTGCATCTGACGCGCCGCCGTGTAGATGTAGGGCCACAGCGCGTAACGCAGCGTGAACGCGTCGCGCGTGACCTCGAAGACATCCTTCGTGAACTTCCACAGCTTGCGCTCGGCGCGCGGGTGACGCCCCATGTGCGTGCGCAGGATCGGGCTGAAGACGCCGAACTGCACCCACCGCGCGTACAACTCGGGCTCGACCGGTCCGGGCTGGTGCCCACCGATGTCGTGGCTCCACCACCCGAAGAGCACGTTGCCCGCGGTCGCCGTGAACTCCGGCTGGAACGCGAGCGATTCCCAGTCGTTGTATGTGTCGCCGGAAAACCCGATCGGGTAGCGGTGCCCGCCGAGCCCACCCCACCGGCTGAACACCAGCGGTCGCAGCCCCGCGCGATGACCGCCTGCCTCCCCAGCCGACTCCACCATGTCCTGCCAGTGCAGGTGGTTCAGCCACGGCAGCGGGTCGAGCCCCGCGACGTCCGTCTTCGTCCCCTGCTGCCAATCCATCCACCAGAAGTCGATGCCCTGCTTCTCCAGCGGGTGGTGCAAGCGCTCGAAGTACGACTTCATGTACGTGTGATCGACGCAGTCGAACTCGACACGCTCGGTCTGCGCCGGGTCGAGGCCCATGTCGCGGGCGACGTCATCGAACGCCGCCTCGTGCTTCCCGACGCCGTCCGCCGGGTGCAGGTTGAGCGTCGTGCGCAGCCCGCTCTCTCGGCACCACTTCAGAAACGCGTCCGGGTCCTCGAAGTAGGCCGGGTTCCACGTGTACCCCGTCCATCCGTCGAGGTGCCAGTCCATATCGATGACCAGCACATCCAGCGGCACATCGTGCTCGTCGAACTCGCGCACGATCGTCCTGAGATCCTCGTCCGTGTAGGGCCAGTACCGCGACCACCACGAACCCAGCACGTACCGAGGCGGGATCGGCACCTTCCCGGAAACAAGCGTGAAGTCGCGGATGCACTCCAGGTACGCGCGCCCGTACCCGAAGAGGTACCAATCCGCCAGCGCATCGTCGCCCGCGCGCGTCTGCGCCCAGCCGGACTCATCGAGCACCGGCGTGCCCGAGTCGTCCCACACCACCCAGCCGTCGCGCGACAGCAATCCGGGCTCGAGCGGGCACGACCCGCTCACACCGTCGAGCGTTCGGCACGTGCCACGCAGGTTGCCGGTGTCTTCGTCGCCCGCCTTCCAACTCACCCACGCGCCACCGACCTTGATCTCCGCGGTGAGGCCTTCAGGGGTGAAGCCGTTCGCGCACTTCGACACGTCGCAGCGCAGCCGAACCATGCCCGTGTCGATCGCGACGATATCACCCTCGACGCTCGACTCGAACGCCGGCGTCTGCGTATCGCGATTCATGAACGCGAGCGACGGGCGATCCTCGAACGCGCCGTCCGCCGCCCACTCCATCCGGATGAGGCGATCGGTCAGCACGCTGAACCGAACGTTGCCCGCCGCGACGATCGCGCCGTCGCGTGCGCGGCCGCTCATGGGCGTGGCGGAAACTCGAACAGGCGTCTTGGGCGAGGGCGCGGCGAGACTTGGCATCGCGAGGTCATCCATGCAGAATCAGGCGGCTGGGTAAAACGCTTTACCCAAGAGCATAGTCGCGCACCCACCGCGCAGGTCGCAGATCCACGCCACGCGCTGCCGACTTCGATCAGCCGTCGCCCTGCTTGTAAAGATGAACATCCATCTGCGGGAAGGGGATACCGATGCCCGCGGCATCGAGGCCCTCTTTCACGCGCTTGGTGAGCTCTTCTCGCACGCCCCAGTACTCTGCCGAGGGCACCCACACGCGCACCGCCCAGTTCACGGCCGAGTCACCGAGGTCCACCAGGTAGACGACCGCCGCGTCTTCGGGGATCCGCTGCTCGATCGAGTCCGCCGCCGTCTGCAGCACCGCGCGCGTCTTGTCGATGCTCGCCGGGTAATCGACTCCGACCGCGACGTCCACGCGCCGCTTGCCGTGGTGCGAGATGTTCTCGATCGTCGAGCCGAAGATCGAACTGTTGGGCACGATGATGCGCCGGTTGTCGGGCGTGTCGAGCGTGGTGGTGAAGAGCTCGATCTCATCGACCTTGCCCGTCACGCCGCCCGCGCTGATGACGTCACCCACGCCGAAGGGCCGGAAGATCAGCAGCATCACGCCGCTGGCGATGTTGCTGAGCGTGCCCTGGAACGCGAGGCCCACCGCGAGACCGAGCGAACCGATCAGCACGGCGAACGAAGCCGTTTCGATCCCGAACTCGCCGAGAATCGCGATGCCCGCGACGATCATCACGGCCCACTTCGCCGCTGTCCCGAAGAACTTCGAGAGCGTGGCATCGACCTTGGCCTTCGTCAGCGCACCGCGCACGAGGCGCTTCACCCAAGCCGCCACCAGCAACGCGATGAAGACGATCAGCAGGATCTTCACCGCCGCGATCACGTACGGCATCGCGATGCCCAGCGCCGTCTCGAAGTCGCCGGCCTGAATGGAGTCGATGAACTCCGCACCGTCGGCCTGCGCGTTCTCCATCGCGCTCTCGGCGGTGCCCGCCTCTTCGGCCTGCGCGCCCTCGGCGCCCTGTTCGACCTGATCTTCTTGCATCACGTTCTCCTCGAAGTCGTTGGAACGAGGAATGTACCGACGCGTCGGACGATTCCGCAAGGCTTTTTGCAGAACTCCAGCGCTACCCTGCCAGATGCCCGACGCAACGCACACGGTCATCCAGACGCCGGACGGGCTCTACTGCCCCGCGGGCGCGTTCCACATCGACCCGTGGCGCCCCGTCGAGCGCGCCGTCATCACCCACGGGCACAGCGACCACGCCCGCCCCGGGCACGCCACCTACCTCTGCTCACCCACCACCGCGCCGATCTTGCGCCTCCGCTGCGGCAGCGACATCAACATCCAAACACTGCCCTTCGGCAAGACACTCGAACTCGGCGGCGCGACCGTCTCCCTCCACCCCGCCGGGCACATCCTCGGCTCCGCGCAGGTCCGCATCGAAGTCACCGGACACGTCACCGTGATCACGGGCGACTACAAAACCACACCCGCCGGCGAAGACCACGACCCCACCAGCGAGCCCTTCGAACTCGTCCGCTGCGACCGCCTCATCACCGAGTGCACCTTCGGGCTGCCCATCTACCGCTGGCCCAAACGCCAGACCATCATCGACGAGGTCCACGAGTTCTGGCGCACCAACCAAGCAGATGGTCGCACCACCGTCCTCTTCGCCTACGCGCTCGGCAAGGCGCAGCGACTCCTCGGCTTCCTCGACGACTCCATCGGGCCCATCCTCCTGCACGGCTCGGTCAACAACCTCCTCGCGCCCTACGAAGCCGCCGGCATCCCCCTCGCGCGCGCGCAGTACGCCACCAAGGAACTCGCGAAAGAACACAAAGGGCGCGCGCTCGTCATCGCGCCACCCTCCACCGACGGCTCCAGCTGGCTCCGACGCTTCGCGCCCACCGGCAGCGCCTTTGTCAGCGGGTGGATGCTCGTCCGTGGCTCGCGCCGGCGACGCTCCGTCGATCGAGGCTTCGCGCTCAGCGACCACGTCGATTGGCCCGAGCTGCTCCGCGTCATCGACGAATCCGGCGCCACGCACATCAGCGCGACGCACGGCGCGACCGACATTGTCGCACGCTACCTCAGCGAGACCCGACCGCTCAAAGCCGACGAGATCGAAACGCGCTTCGCATCCACCGCCGAGGAAGCCGAGGAGGCCAGCGCATGAAGCGCTTCGCGGCTCTCTACGCGCGCCTCGATTCCAGCACGCGCTCCAGCGAGAAGCGTGCGGCCCTCATCGACTACTTTCGTGAAGCGCCCGCCGAGGACGCCGCGTGGACGCTCGCGATCTTCACCGGCAGGCGACCCAAGCGCGCCGTCTCGTACCCGCGCCTGCGCGAGTGGGTCGCGCAGGAAGCCAAGATCCCGCTCTGGCTCGTCGCCGCCTGCCACGAACGCGTCGGCGACTTCGGCGAGACCATCACGCTCCTGCTGCCGGGCGGAAGCGCCGACACCCCCGGGCTCGCGCAAGTCATCCGCGACATCATCCAGCCGATGACCCGCGCCGATGACGACGCCAAGCGCGCGGTGCTGCTCGACGTGTGGCGCACCTTCCCGCGCGATCAGCTCTTCGTCTTCCACAAACTCATCAGCGGCACGTTCCGCGTCGGGGTGCAGCGCAAGATGGTCGTCCGCGCGCTCGCCGAGGCCTTCGGCATCGATCCCGGCGTCATGGACCACCGCCTGCTCGGCGCTTGGGAACCCACCGCGATCGACTTCGCGCGACTCATCGACCCCGACGCGACGCTCGACGACGACGACGCCCGCCCCTACCCCTTCTTCCTCGCCAGCCCGATCGAGGACGCGCCGGGCGATCCGCACGAACTCCCCAACTCGCTCGGCAACCGCCACAACTGGCTCGCCGAGTGGAAGTGGGACGGCATCCGCGCCCAGCTCATCAAACGCGCCGGCCCCGCCGTCATCTGGACCCGCGGCGAAGAGTCCGTCGCCCCCGCCTACCCAGAACTCGTCGCCGCAGCAGAGTCGCTGCCCGAAGGCACCGTCCTCGACGGCGAGATCCTCGCCTACGACCCGGCCAAGCAGGAAGCGTTGCCCTTCCAGCAACTGCAGCGCCGCCTCAACCGCAAGAGCGTGCAGCCAACCCTCTTCGCGCCGGACGTACCGATCGTCTTCATGGCGTACGACCTGCTCGAGTCACGCCGCGAAGACCAACGCGAACGCTCGCTCATCGAACGACGTGCCCGCCTCGAGTCGCTCTTCTCCGTGCTCGACGAGCCGCACATCCGCCTCTCGCCGCGCCTCAGCACCGAGAACTGGGAGCAGCTCGAGCGCCTGCGCGAGGAATCGCGCGAACGCCGCGTCGAGGGCGTCATGCTCAAGCGCAACGACTCCCCCTACCGCAGCGGGCGCCCGCGCGGCGACTGGTGGAAGTGGAAGATCGACCCCTACTCGATCGACTGCGTCCTCACCGCCGCGCAGCCCGGCAGCGGGCGGCGCGCCGGCCTCTTCACCGACTACACCTTCGCCGTCTGGCATCGCGACGAACTCATCAACGTCACCAAGGCGTACAGCGGGCTCAGCGATGACGAGTTCAAGAAGGTGGACGCCTTCGTCCGCGCCAACACCCTCGAACGCTTCGGCCCCGTCCGCACCGTCACGCCTGAACTCGTCTTCGAGATCCACTTCGAGGGCATCCAGGCCTCCCAGCGCAACGGCAGCGGCATCGCGTTGCGCTTCCCACGCATGCACCGATGGCGCACCGACAAGAAGCCCGCGGACGCCGACCGCATCGAGACTCTGCGCAGCCTGCTCGAACAGGTCAGCGCGGGCTGACGAACCGGCGCACAACAAGGCTCGTCAGGCACAGCAGCAGCACCGCGAACGCGCCGAGGTTGTGCAGCACGCCGACGGGATCGAGTTTCGTCGCCGTGATCCGGAAGCCGCGCTCCGGATCCCACGTCCGCCGTGCGCGCTCTGTGAACCACTCCGGCGTCGCGACGGTGGGATCGAAGATCGTCCGGTATCGGTGGAGCATCACGCGGTGCGCCGTTTCGCCGACAAACGCGATCGTGTCTTCGCCGATCGGTGGATCACCGGCGACCGGGATCACTCCGATCGACTCGCGATAACGCACCGGCGCCCACGTGCCGTACGCCACGAACCCGGGAAATCGGATCGCGTGCAAGCGGATGCCTTCTCCCTGTTCGACCCAGAACTTCCGGACCATCTCTGCAGACGAAAGATCAACGGGATGCATCTCAGTGTCTGATTGGCTGATGATGAACGCGAGTTGCGTGCTCGCGGGTGTGACTCTGATCCCGCCGCGCCAGAAGCCGAGAGCCTCGGCCGCTCGACTCGACGGAGGCCAAACAAAGAAGGTGACGTAAACCACATCCGCCACGAGCAGCGTCAGGCTGATCCACAGCGTCGCGGGGTGTCGGAGCAGTTTCAGCATCGATCGTCCATACGCGGCTCGGCGTCCGCCGTTGCGGGCGATCCCGTTCTACGCTCATCGCGTGCCCACGTCACCCGCCCCGTCCGCCGACCCCGCGCCGCTCGTCGCTCGCTTCTTCGAGTCGCGCGGCTGGTCGTCGTTCCCCTTCCAGCAAGAGACCCGAGACGCCTACGCGGCTGGTCGCAGCGGCCTGGTCCACGCGCCGACCGGGCTCGGCAAGACCCTCGCCGTGTGGATGGGCCCCATCGCCGAGGCCATCAGCAGCGGCGAACTGAAGACCGAAGACAACGCCAAGCCCGAGCCCATCCGCGCCGTGTGGATTACACCGCTGCGTGCGCTCGCGAGCGACACCGCGCGCGCACTCAGCGAACCGATCGAGGAACTCGGGCTCAACTGGTCGGTGCAGATGCGCACCGGCGATACCTCGTCAAGCATCAAAGCCGCGCAGCGCAAGCGATTGCCGACGGTCCTCGTCACCACGCCCGAGTCCATCACACTCCTGCTCTCGTACCCGGACACGGTCAAGCAGTTGAAGGGCGTGCGCACGATCATTGTCGATGAGTGGCACGAACTCCTCTCCTCCAAGCGCGGCACGCAGACGGAACTCGCTCTCGCGCGACTGCGCACGCTCTCGCCCGGCGTGCGCACGTGGGGCCTCAGCGCGACGCTCGGCAACCTCGAAGAAGCCGCCGACGCTCTCGTCGGCGTGCGGCGCGCCGGCACGCCCGAGCCCGCGCTGATCACGGGCAGGCACGAAAAGGAGATCCGCATCCGCACCATCATCCCGAAGCAGGTCGAGCGCTTCCCGTGGGCGGGCCACCTCGGGCTCACCCTGCTCGACGAGGTCATCGAGACGCTCGAACCGGCGCGCACGACGCTCCTCTTCACCAACACGCGCAGCCAGGCTGAGCTCTGGCACAACGCCCTCCGCATCGCGAAGCCCGAGTGGGAAGCCGACATCGCGATCCACCACGGCTCGATCGATCGCGCCTCGCGCGACGAGGTCGAGCGAAGGCTCGCCGAGGGCTCGCTCCGCGTCGTCTGCTGCACCTCGTCGCTCGATCTCGGCGTGGACTTCTCACCTGTCGAGCAGGTCCTGCAGGTCGGTTCGCCCAAGGGCGTCGCGCGCCTCATGCAGCGTGCCGGTCGCTCGGGTCACCAGCCCGGCGCGGTGAGCAGCGTGTGGTGCGTGCCCGCGCACGCGTTCGAACTCGTCGAGTTCGCCGCGGCGCGGGAGGCGACCGACGCGCGCGAGATCGAATCGCGCATCCCCTTGCGCAAGCCGCTCGACGTGCTCGTGCAGCACCTCGTCACCGTCGCGCTCGGGGGCGGCTTTGACGAACGCACACTGCTCGACGAGGTGCGCACCACGCACGCCTATCGCGACCTCAGCGATCAGGAATGGTCGTGGTGCCTGGACTTTGTCGAGAAGGGCGGCAACGCGCTCGGCGCCTACCCGCAGTACACCCGACTCCGGCGCGCCGACGACGGCAGGCTCACCGCGTCCAGCAAAGCCATCGAACGCACGCACCGCATGGGCATCGGCACCATCACCAGCGACAGCGCGATGCTCGTCAAGTGGTCGGGGCGCGGCGGCACGCTCGGCACCATCGAAGAGTCCTTCATCGGGAAGCTGCGACCCGGCGACCGCTTCGTCTTCGCCGGGCATCTTCTCGAAATGGTCCGCGTGCGCCAGATGACCGTCGAGGTCAAGAAGGGTCGCGGCAAGAAGGCGACCACGCCGCGCTGGCAGGGCGGTCGCTCGCCGCTCTCGTCGCAGCTCGCGCTCGCGGTGCGTCGCAAGCTCGATGCGTTCCGACAGGGCGATGTCACCGACCCCGAACTCGAAGCGATCGCCCCGCTGCTCGAACAGCACCGCGCACAATCCGTGATCCCCGAGCCGAACGAACTGCTGATCGAAACAACCAAAACGCGTGACGGGCACCACGCGTTCCTCTACCCCTTCGAGGGTCGCCTCGTGCACGAGGGGCTCGGCTCGCTGCTCGCGTACCGCATCACGCGCGACGAGCCGCGCTCCATCGTCGCGACCGTCAACGACTACGGCGTCGAGCTGCTCGCGCCAGACCCGCTCGACTTCGACGAACCGCACTGGCGCGCCCTGCTTTCGCCGAACAACCTGCTGCAGGACCTGCTCGAATGCGTGAACTCCTCCGAGCTCGCGCGCCGCAGGTTCCGCGACATCGCACGCGTCGCCGGGCTCATCAACCCGGGTTTCCCCGGCGAGAACCGCGCCGTGCGCCACCTTCAGGCATCGAGCGAGCTCTTCTTCGACGTCTTCCGCGACTTCGATCCGGAGAACCTGCTGCTCGACCAGGCGCGGCGCGAGGTGCTCGACCAGCAACTCGAAGTCTCGCGTCTGCGTGGGGCGCTGGAACGCCTCGAATTGATGCGCTGCACGATCGTCGGCATCGAACGCTTCACGCCCATGTCCTTCCCGCTCTACGCAGAGCGCCTCCGCGCGCAGCACGTCAGCACGGAGTCGTGGATGGATCAGGTCCGCAGGCTCTCGGCGGGCCTTGAAGAGGCCGCGGGCTAGCATGACGCGATGCGAACGCAGCTCGCCAGCCAGCCCGTTGAACTGCTCACGGATCGGGCGCTCATGTGGGAGCGCACGCTCTTCGTGAGCGACCCGCACTTCGGCAAAGACGCGACCTTTCGCGCCGCCGCGATCCCCGTCCCCAGCGCGACCACGACGTCCGACATCGATCGCCTCGGCGCGCTCGTCGAACGCGCCCGCTGCGAACGGCTCGTGATCCTCGGCTACTTCTTCCACGCCCGCACGTCGCGCTACGAGTCCACCTTGCGTGCGCTCGAACGCCTTTTCGAGCGCGGCCCCGGCGCGTCTGTCGAGCGCCTCCTCGTCCGGGGCAACCACGATCGCCACGCGGGCGATCCCCCGAACGCATGGGGCTTCAGCGTCGTCGAGGACGGCGCGAGCCTCGGCCCCTTCATGCTCCGGCACGCCCCGCCGGAGCAAGCGGACGCCGATGGGTCGTACACGCTCTGCGGGCACATCCATCCGGCGATCGTGCTCCGCGGCGGCGGCACCGAACGCCTGCGTGCCCCGGCACTCTGGGCACGCCCCGATCACGCCGTGCTGCCGGCGTTCGGATCATTCTGCGGCATGGCGAAGATCTCGCCCACGCCCGGTGACCGCGCCTTCGCCTTCGGGCCCGACGGTGTCGCGGACGTCACGCGCGTCTGCGTGCCGCGCTCACGCTCGGTCGAACTCGCTGGCGAGTGAGCGTCCGCGATCGCGCGCCGCGGTCAGCGCGCGCGCAAAGGCAACCATCACATGCGACGCATCAAGCGAGTCCGTCGCGGCCTGTGTGGTTCCCTTCTTGCTCGTGACGCGCGCGCGCAACTCCGCAGCGCTTTCATCTGATTGCGCGAGCAGTCGCGACGAGCCGATCACCGTCTGCCGCGCGAAGCGCTCGGCTTGTGCGCGCTCGAAGCCCAGCTCGACGCCGGCGTTCGCCATCGCTTCAACGAGATAGAACAAGTACGCCGGCCCGCTGCCCGCGAGCGCGGTGAAGGCGTCCATCATGGGTTCGTCGAGGCGTTCGACGATGGGCCCGACCGATTCGAAGAGCGATTCGACGAGCGCGATCTCCTCGGGCAACGTAGAGCCGGAACACGCGTAGGCTGTGCACCCTGCGCCGATGGCGGCGGGCGTGTTCGGCATGACACGGATGACGTTGCCGACAGACTCTGCGCCGCCACGCCGGAGCATCACCCGAATCGTCGGCGACTGAACGCCCGCGAGGATCGAAATGACGAGACGACGCGCTCCGCACAGCGACGCGAACGATGGCGCTGCGTCACTGAGCATCTGCGGCTTGATCGCCAGCATGATCGCAGCGTTTTCCGACACGACAGGCAGCGTCGCGACGTGTTCGTGCGCCGCGCACCCGATCGATCGGAAGTGATCCAATTTCTCAGTATTCGGATCGATCACGACGAAGGCGCTGGGCGGGAACCGCTTCGAGGCGACCGCGCCCTCGATGATGGCGCGTGCCATGTTGCCCCCGCCGACGCTTACGATGGTGGTTGGCGTGCTCATCCCGCCATTGTGCGCGCCGCGGGCGAGCGGCGGGATATCATGCGGGCCCGGAGACACGCTGCGCATGGCGATCCCCTACGTCCTCGAATTCGAGAAACCCGTCACCGAGATCGAGCGCAAGATCGGCGAACTCGAACGCGCGGTCGCCTCCACCGGCGTCGATATCGATTCGGAGATCGGCTCCCTCCGCCAGCAGCGCGATACGGCCCTCAAAAACGCCTATCGCAAGCTCAACCCGTGGGACACCGTCCGCGTCGCACGCCACCCCGAACGCCCGCAGTTCCGCGACTACGTCGGTCTGATCTGCAAGGACTTCGCCGAGATCCACGGCGATCGGCGCTTCGGCGACGACCCGGCCATCGTCACCGGGTTCGCCCGCATCGGATCGGTCAAGGCGCTCGTCGTGGGCCATCACAAGGGACGCGACACCGACGAGAAAATCGCGTGCCACTTCGGCTGCGCGCACCCGGAGGGGTACCGCAAAGCCCTGCGCGCGATGAAGCTCGCCGAGAAGTTCAAACTCCCGATCGTCACCTTCGTGGACACCCCCGGCGCCTACCCCGGGCTCGGCGCCGAACAGCGCGGGCAGGCGGAGGCGATCGCGGTCAACCTGCGCGAAATGAGTCGGCTCCGCACGCCGATCCTCTCGGTCGTGATCGGTGAGGGCGGGTCGGGCGGTGCGCTGGGCATCGCGGTCGCCGACCGTGTCGCGATGCTGCAGCACGCGTGGTACTCGGTGATCTCCCCGGAGGGCTGCGCGGCGATCCTCTGGAAGCGCGCAACCCCGGAAACGAACCTCGCCGCCGCGACGGCGCTGAACCTCACCGCGAGCGACAACAAGCGCGTCGGCATTGTGGACGACGTCATCCCCGAGCCGCTGGGCGCGGCGCACCGCGACCCGGAGGCCACCGCCGGCGCGATCGCGGCGTGGCTGCAGGAACACCTCCCGAAGCTCCGCCGCTCGCGGCCCGACTCCCTTGTCCGCAGGCGCTACGAGCGTTTCCGTAAGCTCGGCGAGTATCGCGAGCGGGCCCCGGAACCCGCCGCCGAGGCCGATTGACGGGCGCATGCGCTTGATCGCACGCCCGCAACACACTACCCTTCCGGGCTTCCCGTTTGGTCTGTGATAGCGTAAAGCACGAACATTACAACACTTAGCGATCAGGCGGGCCACTTGGCCAAGAAAAAGACCACGAAGAAAGCCGCCGCTTCGAAGAAGAAGACTTCGAAGAAGACGTCTTCGCGCACCACCAAGACCACTTCCAAGAAGAAGGTCACCAAGAAGGCGGCGAGCAAGAAGACGGCGGCGAAGAAGCCCTCGACCAAGAAGTCCACCGCCAAGAAAGCCGCGACGACGAAGAAGAAACCCGCGGCAAAGAGCGAGCGCGAAGCCGAGACGCCCGACGCATCATCCAAGAGCCAGACCACCAAGAAAACGTCGAGCAAGGTCGGCACGTCCAAGAAGAAGACGTCAAAGAAGACCGCCGCCAAGTCCGACGCGTCAAAGGGCTCTTCGAAGAAGAAAACAACCAGCAAGTCGAAGTCGGACGCCAACTCCGAGTCGGGCGCAGAATCCCCCAAGCGGTTCGGCTGGTCGAGCTCGAAGGACATCAAGTCGGCGCAAAGCGTCGCGAAGAAGCTCGCCGCCGCGGCGGGGCTGCAGCCGCCCTCGACGCGCGACGACGGCGACCTGCTCGACGAAGACACGCCGCGCCTCAAGAAGTCCCCGCTCACCAAGAAGCAGCTCGCCAAGTTCCGCGAGATCCTGCTCGCCAAGTGGCGCGAGATCGTGGGCGACGTGGAATCGATGGAGAGCGAAGCGCTCACGGGCGGCGGCTCGGGCAGCCTGAGCCATCTCCCGCAGCACATGGCCGACCAGGGCTCGGATACCTACGAGCAGACGCTCAACCTCGACCTCGCGCAGTCGCAGCGCATGCTGCTCGCGGAGATCGCCGCGGCGCTGCAGCGCATCGACGAGGGGACGTACGGCATCTGCGAGACCACCGGGCGCGAGATCGGGCTCGAACGACTCGAGTACAACCCGTGGGCGCGTCACTCGATCGAGGCCGCGCGCCGGCTCGAGGGCGGCGCGTACTCGCAGCAGTGAACATCCCGCACGCAACGATCCGCCCCGCGTGGCGATCGCGCCGCGCCTGGACCATGCTCCTGCTGCTCGCGACCATCGGTCTCGCGGCGGATCTCGTCAGCAAGCACATCGCCTTCGAACGCGTCGCGGGCACGCCCGTGCACGTGCTCAAGAGCGAGGTCGAAGCTGCGGTCCGAACCGGTGGCCCCGCCGTCGCGGCCCTCATCCCCCCGCACGAGGAGACCCGCGTCATCCCCGGCGTGCTCTCGTTCAAGCTCGTGCTCAACACCGGTGCCGTCTTCGGTGCGGGACAGGGCAAACGCTGGCTCTTCGTCGTCTTCACCGGCGTCGCCTTCGTCTTCGCGCTCTGGCTCTTCGCCCTGCGCACCGATGCACGCGATCGCGTTGCGCACGTCGCCATCGCGCTCGTGCTCGCCGGCGGGCTCGGCAACCTCTACGACCGCCTCCGCTACGCCTGCGTCAGAGACTTCATCCACCCGCTGCCCGGCTGGCGATTGCCCTTCGGCCTGCGCTGGCCCGGCGGGAGCGATGAGCTCTGGCCCTACGTCAGCAACGTCGCCGACAAGCTCCTGCTCATCGGCATCGGCGTCCTGCTCGTCGTCCTCTGGCGCGAAGACACGGCGCGCGAACCCGCTACGCCTTCGGCGTGAGCCCCGCGACGCGGTCGCGGATCCCCGGGAGCATCGCGCGGACCTCGGCGGCCATGCGCGTGTTCGGAAACTCCGACACGATCTGCTCGCCCGTCTCCACCGCCTGCTGCCAGTTGCCATCCTTGATGAGCAGGTGAAACCGAACGCCCAGGTTCTCGCGCGACTTGGTCACCACGCCGCGCGCGACCTCCATCAACGGCTCGGCCTCGGTGGGCGTCAGGTACTGATCGAGTTCCTTGAGCAGGCGCATCGCCTCGTCCACGTCCTCCCGCTGCGCCGCGAGCAGGAACGTGCGTTCCAGCTCCTGGCGGTACCGCCGGCGCGCCTCGTCCACACGCGCACGCAAGTGCTCGGTGCGGTGCGATTCCGGGTACAGACGGCGGATGCGCGCCGCGTCGGCGTACGCGTCCGCCCAGCGATGCGCGCGGATCTGCTCGTCCAGTGTTGCCAGCGCTTCGATCACACGCCGGTCCTGCGTCTGCGCGCGGGCGCGCTCGATGCGCGTCCGGAACTCTTCGGCGTCCGCGCGGTACCCGAAGCGGTCGGCCAGCTCGCGCGTGAGCACCAGCGCCGCCTCCCAGTCTTCCGCCGAGATGTCCTGCGTGATCGCACGCGTGAGCAGCTCGCGCTCCTCGCGCCGGTGCAGCACGCGACGCGCCGCGTCCGACAGCCCCGCCTCGCTCGTCATCACGCGGACGGCCTCGGCGAGTTGCTCGTTGGAATCGCCCCGACGGACCTGCGCATGCAGCATCCACGCGATCGGCAGCGTCGCGAGCACCGCGAAGAACCCGACCCCGCCGAGCAGCTGCGCCGACACGCTCTCGGTCGCCACACCGACGAGCACGCTCACGCCCGCGATCAGCAGCACGCCCGCGTAGTAGGCCAGCAGTCGCGCATCGCTCGCGGCTTTCGTTCTCGGCGTCTCGTCGTTCACATCTGGCCCTTTCGTCAGGAACCCGGGGTCGGCTCGCCGCAGTTGCGATCGACGGGCACGAGGCAGAGGAACCGCATCCCGCTGTCACCCGCGCGGAACTGGTGCTCCTCGTCCGCGGGCACGAAGACCACATCGCCCCGCTTGATCGGTCGGTACGCGCCCTCGAGCAGCACCTCACCGCCGCCATCGACGATATAGACCTCGTGCTCATAATCGTGGCTGTGCCGCGGCGAATGCCCCCCCGCTTCGACCCGGAACGAGCGCAGCGCGAAGTTCGGCGCGCCGTCCTGGCGCCCGACCATCACCGCGAACGTCACGCCCTCGACGCCCGCCATATCAGGCGTCTGCTCGGCGACCTCATCGATGTTGCGGATCAACGCCATAATCGATTCTCCCACGCGCGGACGCCGCGCCCGCGCGACCGTCATTCTACGCTGCACGCATGAGCACGACCCGACCCAACGTGGACCCGCGCGAGGTCATCGCCGGTTTCGAACTCGGCCCGTACCCGACGAACTGCTTCGTCGTCACCGCGCCGGGCACCGATGCGTGCTGGCTCGTCGATGCCAGCTGGCAACCTGAGCCGATGATCGAGCACGTCCGCTCGCGCGGGCTCGAGCCCGAGATGATCATCCTGACTCATGCGCACCTCGATCACATCGCCGGGCTCGACGTCCTCCGCGCCGCATTCCCCGGCGTGCGCACGTGGCTGCACCCCGAAGAGTCGTCGTGGCTCGGTGATCCGCGGCTCAACCTGAGCATCAATCACGCCGAGCACGTTGTTGTTCGCGACGCGGAAGAAACGATCAACCCGGGCGACACACTCACGCTGGGCGATCTCTCGTGGGACGTACACCACACGCCCGGGCACTCGCCGGGCAGCGTCTCGCTGCACTGCGCGCACGCGGGTGTCGCGATCGTCGGCGACACGCTCTTCGCCGGCTCGATCGGTCGCAGCGACTTCCCGACCTCGGACGAAGCCGCGCTGCACGCATCGATCCGCGACGTGCTCTATGCACTGTCGGATGACACCATCGTCTGCCCCGGGCACGGGCCCACCACGACCATCGGGCGCGAGAAGTCGAGCAACCCCTTTGTGCGCGCCTGATAGATTGCCCAGCGGATCCCGAATCATCCACACAAGGAGACCGACATGGGAACGCTCGTGATGATCCTGCTGGCCATCTTCCTCCCGCCCGTGGCGGTCTTTCTCAAAGAAGGCATCGGCAAGCACTTCTTCATCAACATTCTGCTGTGCCTGTTGTTCGCTGTCCCGGGGATGATCCATGCGCTCATCCTCGTGCTGAAGGACTGAGCGCGATCGATCGCCGATAGGCTTGCATCATGGAAGAACGCTTCGCACGACTGCCGACGCACCTGCGCGCGCGCACGCTGATCACCGACCTGCCCGGCCCCGTCGAGCCGGTGCCCACGCTGCTCGCCCACCCCGAAGAATCGTGGTGGGAACCCGGCGCGACGCCCGCCCCCGCGCCGCTCTGCCTGTGGATGCACGGGCGCACGGCGTTCAAAGAGCTCGACCCCGGGCGCTACCTGCGATGGGTGCGAGCCGGCATCGGCGCGTGCTCGATCGACCTGCCAGGCCACGGCGCGCGCCAGAAGCCCGGCTGGGATCGAACCGAGAACACGATCGAAGTCGTCGAGCAGGCGTCGCGCGAGATCGACACGGTGCTCGACGCCCTCCGCGACGCGAAGTTCAACAACGCCTTCGACCTCGAACGCGTCGCGATCGGTGGCATGTCCGCCGGCGGCATGGTCGCCCTCAACAGGCTCACGCGCGCGCACGGATTCACCTGCACGTCGCTCGAGGCGACGGCGGGCAACTTCGAGGCGATGCGCGGCACGCCGCTGTTCAGCGAAGAGAAAGCCGAACGGCTGAGCCCGGTCAAGCACCTCGACGACTGGCGTCCGGTTCCGCTGCTCGCGGTGCATTCGGAGGCAGATGAGTCCGTGCCCGTCGAGGCGATGCGGACCTTCATCGAGCCGCTGCGCGCGCACTATGCGGCGCACAACGCCGACCCGGATTCCATCAGGTTTCACACGTGGGAGCGCACCGGTGCGCCGTACGAGCACGACGGGTTCGGCAGCAAGTCCAACGAAGCGAAGAACATGCAGACCGAGTTCCTCGCGCAGCACCTCCGCGCCGAGGCACCGGCGTAGGCGTCAGCTCTCGACCCAGCCGCTGAACCCGTAATCGCTCGGCACCTTGAAGTGGCGCTGGAAGAGCGTGTCCACCACGATCGCGAGTTCGTCCGCCGAGGCGTCGTCGAAGAGGTGCAGCCCCTCGTCCACCGTGACGCACGCGTCCGCGAGGGGCGTGTGGCCCGTATCGCGCAGCACGCGCTTCACGTCGATCTCTTCGAGCAGCGTGTTGACCGCGCGCGACTGCACCTGCAGCGTCGCCTGATTATCGCCGGGCTGCTCGACCGTGAACGTCGCCCACGACGCGGTCCCGTAGCGATCGAGTTGGGCAATCAGCGAGGACATGACGCGCAGCCGCGTCTCGCCGGCGGTGCTGGGCCAGGCGGCGCGGGCGTGGACGCCGTCTTCGCCGCGGAGCAGCTTGCGGAAGGTGCGGACGATGCTCACGCGGTCCTCTCCGAGTTGGTCGGCTGCTGCCTGGGGTGCGAGTCGCTCTCGCCGCGACGGAGCACGTGGTACGACTGCCAGGCGCGGAGCTCACCGAGCAGCTCGTTGCAGTCGGTGAAGCGTTCGTGCGCGCGCTTGGCCATCATCTTCGTCACGACTTCGCTCACGCCCTCGGTCACGTTCGGGTTTGCGCGGTGCGGCGGCGTGAGGTCGTGCTCGCGGTGCTTGTGGAAGACCTCTTCGGCGCTGGTGCCGTCGAAAGGCACGCGCCCGGTGAGCATGTGGTAGCAGGTCGCGCCGAGCGAGTAGATGTCGCTCGCGGGCCCGATCTCCTTCTCGCCGAGGGTCTGCTCGGGTGACATGTAGTACGGCGTGCCGTACGCCTGCCCGGCTTCCGCCGCCGCCGCCTCGTGATCCTCCACGTGGCGCGCGAGCCCGAGGTCGGCCAGCTTGGGCAGACCGCGCTCGGCCATGATGATGTTCTTGGGCTTCACGTCGCGGTGGACCAGCCCGCGCTCATGCGCATGACGCAGCCCGTCGGCGACCGAGGCGATGATCCCCAACGCCTCCTCTTCTTCCACCGTGCCGGTGCTCATCGTCAGGTCGTACACCGTCTGTCCCGGCACGTATTCCATCACGAAGAAGTGGAAGCCCGACGCAAACCCCACGTCGATCGCCTGCACGATGTTCGGATGGTTCAACTTCGCCGCGGCGCGCCCCTCCGCGTAGAACCGCTCAATAAAGAACGAGTCGCTCGACCACTTCTTGGGCATCACCTTCACCGCGACCATCCGGTCCAGCGAACGCTGCTCCGCCTTGAACACGGTCGCGGCGGCGCCCTTCCCGATCTTCTCGATCAGGCGGAAACCCGGGATGCGATCGCCCGCGTTCGCCGCGTCGATCGCGGGCGCGAGGCGGTCGATCTGCGTCCGCGTCGCGAACCCCTCTTTGATGAGCACCTCGGCGAGCGACTTGGCGACGCCGCGGTCCATGATGCCTTGGCAGCGCGCGACCTCTTCCCGTGTGCACAGCGCCCGCTCGACGACGAGCGAGGCAACGATCCGGTCGGCATCCACGATGCGCTCGTCGTCCCAGATCGAGCAGACATCGAGCCCGAGCAACTGGTCCGTGTCGTTGCCGGGGTCTCGCGACGGGGTCGCGGGCTTCTTGGGGGCGTCGTCGGTCGGCATGATGAGGACGGTGTCGTCTTCGTCCAGCGCGTGGTCGGCTTGGGGGTCGGTGCCTGAGGCGGGCGGCTGGGGATGCGGCGGATCTTCGGACACCGTGCTCGCTCCTCGTCACGAAACCGGAACGCCAAGAACTCGCAAGCGTTCGGTCAAGACTCTCCGAGCCTCATCGGCACGCGCCGGCCAACACTCGGGCGACTCCTTCGCCAATCACTAGTCTACCCCTTTCCTTCCCGCCGAAAGGCCACCGCGTGCTCAACCCCCTCCGAGGCGTCCCCAACCCCGCTCAGGTGACCGCCTGGGGCATGTTCGACCTCGCGAACCAGTCCTTCACACTCCTCATCAACACCCTGCTCTTCCCGATCTTCTTCAAGGAGGTCGTCGTCGGCGACGGCTTACCGGGCGTCGATCAGGGCACCGGCGACATGCTCTGGTCGATCACCGTCGCGATCTCCCTCGCGATCGTCGTGCTGCTCAGCCCCCTCGCCGGCGCCATCGGGGACGTCCGCGCGATCAAGAAGCCCATGCTCCTCGGGCTCGGGATGGCGTGTGTCGCCTGCACCTGCGCGCTCGCGCTTGTGCCCGATGGACGCGCGACGCCCGGCGTCGCCGCGGGCGCCGTCGCCCTGGCGATGCTGCTCTACATCCCCGCGAACGTCGCGTACCAGCTCGGTGAGAACTTCCTCGCCTCCTTCCTGCCGGAGATCGCGACGCGGCAGAACATGGGGCGCGTCTCCGGCATCGGCTGGTCGATGGGCTACCTGGGCGCGCTCCTGCTGCTGGCGATCGTCGCCGGCGCGATGTTCGTGCTGAACATCGATGAGGTCCCCGAGTGGCGCCCGATCTTCATCTTCGCGGGCTTGTGGTTCCTCGCGATGGCCACGCCCACCGCGATCGTGCTGCGCGAGAAGGCCAAACCCACGCCGCTGCCCCCGGGCGCGTCGCTCGTCGGCATCGGCTTCACGAGACTCCGCGAAACCGCCCGCGAAGCGAGCCACTTCCGGCAGCTCGCGACGTTCTTCTCCGCGTTCCTTGTCTACGGGTTCGGCGTGCAGGTGATCGTCTTCTTCGCCGGTGTGCTCGCCAAAGACTTCGGGTTCGAGAACATCAAGCTCGTGGGCTTCACGCTGCAGCTGACGGTGCTCGCCGGCGTCGCCGCCATCGTGACGGCGATGTTCCAGGACCGCTTCGGGCACAAGCGCACCATCCTCGCGTACCTCGTGATCTGGCTGGCCAACGCGCTCGGGCTCGCGTGGCTGGCGTCGATCCACGCCAACGCGCCGGATCCGAGCGCGCTGCCCGAGTGGCCCGTGTGGATGGTCGGCAACGGCATCGGGCTCGGGCTGGGCGGCATCGGGACCGCGAGCCGATCGATGGTCGGCGCGCTCACGCCCGCGCACCGCACCGCCGAGTTCTTCGGGCTCTGGGGCCTCGTCTACAAACTCGCCGGGTGCATCGGGGTGCTCTCGTTCGGGCTCACCGCGGCGACCTCCGGGCGTGTCGCTTCCCTGCTGCTGCTCGCGGCGTTCTTCCTGAGCGGCGCGATCATCCTGCTCTTCGTGAACCAAGCCGCCGGCGAACGGGCCGCCGATGACTCCGAGCGCGCGCACGCCCGCGAGACCGACCTCGATGATCTCGCCGCCGAGGCCCGCTCCGAGCCCCTCGGCAAGGACGATCTCCCACCCATCACCCCCGATTGAACAGCGCGCGACCCTTCTACGATGGGGGCATGGTCCAGCCGGCAACATCGAGTGTCCCCGACGCACGCGGGCGGTTCGGCCGCTTCGGCGGGACGTACGTCCCCGAGACGCTCGTCGCGGCGCTGCGACAGCTCGAATCGGCGTACCACGACGCGATGCGCGACCCGTCGTTCCTCGACGACGTCAACGAGCTGCTCCGCACGTTCGTCGGGCGACCGACGCCCCTCTACCGTGCCGAGCGATTGACCCAGCTCGCACGCGAGCGCGCGAGCGCAGAGCACGGCGCGACGATCTGGCTCAAGCGCGAGGACCTCGCGCACACCGGCGCACACAAGATCAACAACACCATCGGGCAGGCGCTGCTCACCAAGCGCATGGGCAAGCCGCGCATCATCGCGGAGACCGGCGCGGGGCAGCACGGCGTTGCGTCGGCGACCGCCGCGGCCCACCTCGGGCTCGAATGCGACGTCTACATGGGCGCCGAGGACGTGCGCCGCCAGCACCTCAACGTCGTGCGTATGGAACTGCTCGGCGCACGGGTCGTGCCGGTCGAGGGCGGGACGCGCACGCTGAAGGACGCAACCAACGAGGCGATGCGCGACTGGATGGGCTCGGTCGATCGCACGCACTACATCATCGGGTCGGTCGTCGGGCCGCACCCTTTCCCGATGATCGTGCGTGACTTTCAGAAGGTGATCGGCGTCGAAGCACGCGCGCAGTGCCTCGAGACATTCGGCGCGCTGCCAGACTGCGTTGTCGCCTGCGTGGGCGGCGGATCGAACGCTGCGGGGATCTTCTACCCGTTTGTTGACGATGCTGGTGTCGAGCTCGTGGGCGTCGAAGCAGGCGGTCGCGGATCGAACGCCGGGGACCACGCCGCGCCGCTCTCGTTCGGCGAGCCCGGCGTGCTGCACGGATCGCTTTCGTACGTGCTGCAGGACGACCAGGGCCAGACGCGCGACGTGCATTCGTGCAGCGCGGGGCTCGATTACCCCGGCGTCGGGCCCGAGCACGCCTACTGGAAAGACAGCGGGCGCGTGACGTACACCGCGATCGACGACGCGACGGCGCTCGAGGCGATGCAGGTGCTGGGGCGGGCCGAGGGCATCCTGCCGGCGCTCGAGACCTCACACGCGATCGCCGACGCGATCGGGCGCGCCTCGCGCCTGCCGGCGAGCGCACACGTGCTCGTGAACCTGTCGGGGCGCGGCGACAAGGACGTGGACGAAGCCGCCCGCCTGATCGATCTCTCGAAAGAGGACTGAGCGCCTCAGCGCCGGCGGCGCGAGCCGACGGGCAGCGACCCGATCAAACCCGCGAATCGGTGCAGCCAGAGCGTCAGGCGCAGGCGACGCAGCGCGTGGTCGTCCGGCTCGATGCGGCTCGCCTTGCGGATGTACGACGCGGCGCGGTCGAGCTGACCCTGCTGCACGCTCGCAAGCGCCAGGTTGTGCAGCGTGCGCGGCGAGCGCGGACGCAGGCGCACGGCGCGCCGACCCGCCGCAAGCCCACGGTTGAGCTCGCCCGTCTGGAAGCACGCGACCGAGAGGTGGTGCCACGCCTCGGCGTCGCGCGGGCGGCGCTCGGCAACGATCGTCCAAACCGCGATCGAATCTCGCGCCAATCGCGCATCGAGCAGAAGTTCACCGAGTTCGATCAGGTCCTCGACCGCGAAGTCGGCGGGCGTCGCCCGCACGTCGCGCATCTCTCGGCGGAGCAACCGCCGCGCTTCGAGCAGTTCCCCGCGATCGAGCCACAGGCGCGCGAGACGCCGGCGGACATGCGGGTACTCCGGGTCGAGGCGCATCACGAGCCCGAGCGAGCGCTCCGCGTCGTGGTGACGCGCCTGACGCAGCGCGAGATCGCCGAGCGAGAAGTGCGCATCGACGTTGGCGCTGTCGAGTTCGAGCACACGCCGGAACTTCTCCCCCGCTTCCGCGAGGCGGTTCATCTCGACGAGCAGCGACCCGAGGTCGAGCAGTGTCTCCAGATCGCCCGGGTTCGTGCGCAGTTCGCACAGGTAGAGCTGGCGGGCACGCTCGAGCCGGCCCATGTCGGCGTAGGCGTCGGCGAGCCGAGCGTGGATGCGCGCCATCCCGGGGTCGCGCGCCGCCGCCTCGCGCAGGCAGTGCACCGCCTTTGGCAGCTCGTTGCGATCGATGAGCGACTCGGCCATGTTCGCGTAGAGCAGCGGATGGTCGGCATCGAGGTGCAGGCCCTCGTAGTACACCGCCTCGGCGTCTTCGTGACGGTCGAGCCGTGCGTACGCATCGATCAAGAACGCGAGCGTCTCGACCCGCGTGGGCTCCTTCTCGCGGGCGCGCGTGAGCCACTCGAGCGCGAGCTCGGGCTTGTCGGCACGAAGGGCCGTCGCCCCGAGCGAAGCCAGCGTCTGGACGTCGTCCGGATCCAGATCCAGCGCGTGCTGGAATGCGTCGAGCGCCTCGGCGCACCGCCCCGCGGCATCGAGCGTCAGCCCGAGGTTGAAGTACCACTCCGCCTGATACGGGTTCAGCGCCAGTGCCTGGCGCAGCTCGCTCTCGGCGCGGTCCCATAACCCGGCTTCGTACGCCTCGTGCGCGCGTTCCACATGGTGTTCGGCTTCGAACCAGTCGCTCATCGCTCGAAGACCCAAGCGCGGGGTTGCGGGCTCCCCACCGCGCGGACCGGCCCGCACGGGGACTGGGGGAATCATAACGGCGGTGCGGGGCGACGCACCCGGCGCGCGCCCAACACGCGCGCCTTTCTCGACTTCTTTTTCGAGACCGCGACGATCGGCCCGCTTCTCGGAACGTTGTTCGGGGCTCAGCGTCGCCCGGCGGATCGGCTCATCACCCGCTGGACCAGCCTCACGGGGCGGACACCGGTTTCCGGACCAGCCGCGCCGGCTTCGTCCGCGAGGGCCGCGTGCGCCTCACGCACGCTTCGGAACCCCTCGATCGGGTCGAGCGCCAGCCGCAGCCAGCGATCGAAGTGCCTCGGGGTCTGCTTGACGAGGCGGGCAGGGGCGATCGCGCCGTCGCCCGCGTCCATGCCGGTGAGCGATCGGTAGCCGATCCGGGCGATCTGCGCGACGAGGTCGCCCACGTCGTTCGACACCGATCGGCTGTTCTGCAGGCACGATCGCACGCCGAACAGCTCGACGCGGACCTTGCCGAGACGGTCGATCAGCACCTCTTCGATCGATGGGGCACCGTGCTCCACCCCGGACGCCTCGGCGTCGGCGAAGGCTTCGAGCAGTTGCAGCGTCGCTTGGAGCGCTTCATTCGGCGAGAGCCTGCCGCCCTCGCGCTCGGCGAGCACATCGGGCAACCGGACGACGCCGGCGTGATGCCCGGTGTACTCCGCGATGACCCAGGGACGGTCGTCCTCATCGCGTTCCAGCGCGATCACGTGCTGCGTGTGGGCGAGTTCGACGGACGCGAGCCGGCCCAGACGCTCGTCGAGATCGATGTTCTCGGGCGTGGGCTCGTCGAGGCGGACCGCCGCAACGGGCTCAAAGCAATCGATGTGTCGCGCGAGCCAGCACTCGCCGAGGGGCGCTTCTTCGAGCCTCCGATCGAGGATCCAACGTCCCAAGCGGAGTGGAACGGCTCGTGCGTCAGCGGTGGTCAATCGCGGTCCTTTCGCAGACGCGCCGGGGCGCCGCTCACGGGAGCGTCGCAGGGGGCAGACCGGTGCGCGCGGGTCGGCATCGTACCCGGTTCATCGACGAACGCGGGCGGTTCTCGCCACCGCACGGGCGCGCCACGGCCATCAAAACCACACAACACAAGCACTGACAGATGGTTAGCGCATCTTGCCAACAAGGGTCGAGGCGCGGACCTCCACGCCCTTGAGCCGGCTCTCGAGCGCCTCGCGGCTCGGGGCGTACTCCAGCGCCGTCTGCAGCGAGACGTACTCGCGATCGACCAGTTCGGCCAACGCGTGCGTGAACGACTGCATGCCGTCGGTGGTCGAGGCGTTGATGACGGCGGGAAGCGAGGCGTCCTCGCCGTCGCGGATCAGCTCGCGCACCGTCGGGTTGGCGAGCAGGACCTCGCACGCCGGGACGACGCCGGTGCCGGCGGTGTCCTTGTTCGCCGGCAGCAGACGCTGCGCAAGCCCGGCTTGGAACGACGACGAGAGCGCCGCACGTATGAAGTCGTGCTCGTGCTGGGGGAAGAACTCGACGACGCGGCTGAAGCACTGCATGGTGTCGGCGGCGTGGAGCGACCCGAAGACAAGGTGCCCCGTCTCCGCCGCCTGCACCGCCGCGAGCACCGTGTCGTGGTCGCGCAGCTCGCCGATGAAGATGACGTCGGGGTCTTGGCGCACCGCGTATTTGAGCGCGTCGGCATAGGTCGGCACATCGGTCCCGATCTCGCGCTGGCTGATGACCGACTTGGCCGGGTGCAGCTGGTACTCGACCGGGTCCTCGATCGTCACGATGTTCACGGCGCGGATCTGGTTGATGTGCTCGAGCATGCAGGCGAGCGTGGTGGACTTGCCCGACCCGGTCACGCCGATCACAAGCACGAGCCCCTCGTGTACGTTCTCCGAGACCTTCGAGTACGCCTTCGGGAGGTTGAGCGATTCGAACGTCGGGATGTCCGGCTTCACCCGTCGGATCGCGGCGTGCATCGCGCCGCCGGCGCGGAAGACGTTGCAGCGGAACCGGTCGGGTCGCCTCGGGCCATCGGCGGGGTCGTGGTCCTCTTCCTTCTCGACCATGACGAACGTCGAGAAGTCGAGGTCGCCTTGGCGGTCGAAGTCGGCCCGCCGACCGTCGGGGATGATTTCCATGAGCAGGCGTTCGGTGTCCTCCGCCGTGAGCTCGGGGAGCCCGGCGGGCTGACGCAGTTCGCCCGCAATGCGGTAGGTCGGCGCGAGCCCCACCTTGAGGTGCAGGTCGGAGGCGTCGGTCTTGGACATGTTGTAGAGCAGGGACTTCATCGTGATGCGTTGGGACATGGCGGGGACCTCCGGTTCTTCAGCAGTCTATTGGGGTTCGGAGCGCCGCTCTGCCGGGAAGGCCGAGTAGGCCGAGATCGGGATATCGCCCCCCTCGATGCGGAACGAGGAGGCCTCCGCGGGCAGGCGCTCGCCGATCCGCCAGCCCGCGTCACGCAGCGCGTCGAGCGCTCGGGGCTCGCCCGCCTCGTTGGTCGGCAGCGCGCGCACGAGCAGCACGTAGGGGTCGTCGCCCGTGGCGCGCTGCGCGGCGTCCGCCGCGTGCTCCGCCGGCAGCGGCGAATCGAACCCGTACCCCTCCAGCCGGAGCGGCTCGACGTACCCGCCGACGTAATACTCCACCGCCGCCGTCCAGAAGTCGATCGACTTCACACGCTCCGGCGTCAGCGGGACCGACGCCTCTTGCAATGCCGCGATGAAGTCGCGCGGCGATCGATGGGCGGCATAGACCTCGCGCCCGATCGCGTACCACACGCCCTGCCCCAGCGCGAGCAGCGCGACCAGCACCGCGAGCGCCGGACGAAGTCGCCTTGCGAGGCCCGGTCGATCGTGGAAGAGTTCGACGAGCCACAGCGCGCCGAGCATCGCGACGCCCGACCACACCGGCGTGAGGTACCGGCTCGAGCCCGTCCCGAGCGTCGAGAACGCCACGAAGGTGAGCCCGACCCACCCTGCGAGCGTCCACGCGCCGAGCGGCAGGCGCGGGCGGTCTTTCAGGATCCAGACCAGCGCGGCGAGCATCGCGCCCGAGCCGAGGCCGACCGCGTAGAGCATGCCTTCGAAGTTCCGGATCGGCGCGGTCGCGCGCAGCACGCGCACGTTCTCGCTGACCTCGGCGTTGAGCGATTGCTCGATCGCCTCGGCGCCGATCGAACGCGCCACGCCCGCGGACCACACCGCCAGCACGCCCACGCTCGCGAGGATCGCCAGCGGCAGCCCCGTGCGCCACCAGGCACGGAGCAGCTCTTTCAGGCGTTGCGGCTGCACAAAGCGGGCGACGAGCCACGCCGCGGACCCGGTGCAGCACGCGATAAGCAGCGCGCCGATCCAGGCGCGGAGGTCGTCCGCGTCGCGCGACGCCGCATACCCGCCCGCCAGCGCGCCGGCGAGTGCGCACACGAGCGGCACCCACTTGAACGCCCCGCGCGGCGATGCGATGTGCGAGCCGAAGGCGGCGTGCAGCGCGATCCCCCCGTACCCCGCGAGCAGCAGCGTGAGCACCCCCGGCGGGCCCTTGGTCAGGGCGGCGCCGGCGCTGCCAACGCAGGCGAGCGCGATACCCAGCCAATCCACCCGCGCGCCGCCCAGCGATGCGCGCCACGCGCGGAACACCCCCCACACACCGAGCACGGTGAAGGGCGTGAGCAGGATGTCGAGTTCGCCGATGCGGCTGGAGCGCACGTGCAGCACGCCCGTCGCGAGCAGCACCGCCGCCCACAACGCGGCGCTGTGCGCCCGGGCCCGCGCGGTGCCGGGATCGAGCGCACGTGCATCAAAGAGAACTGTGCGCGCGGCGACGAGCGTGAGCAGCGCTGCGATCCATCCGCTCAGCGCGACGACGAGGCGGAGATCGAAGATGGAAACCTCCGCGCCGCGGATGGAGGCGCTCACGAGCTGCGCCCAATAAATCAGCGGCGGCTTGGCGAGGTAGGGCTGCCCGTCCACGATGGGCACGATCCAGTCGCCGGCGGCCTGCATCGATCGCGCGACGACCACGCGGATCGCCTCTTGCCAATTGGTGAGCCCGTGCGTGGTGAGCCCCCACCCGAAAGCGAGCGCGCACACCGCGGTGACGATGAGCGCGTGTCGCGCGAGGGCGGTTCGTTCCGCGTCGGGCGGCTCGGTCACGAGGTGGCGTCGTCGAGCAGGTCCACGCTTTCGAAGGCCTTGCCCGAGAGCATTTCGAGCGAGGCGCCGCCGCCGGTGGAGACGTGCGAGAGCTCGGAGGCGATGCCGAACTGCTCGGCAGCCGCGGCTGAGTCTCCTCCGCCGACGATGGAGGTTGCGTGGTTCGTGGTGGCTTCGACGATCGCGATGCCAACGTCTTTGGTGCCGCCGGCGAACATCTCCCACTCGAAGACGCCCATGGGCCCGTTCCAGACGATGGTCTTGGCATCGCGGAGGACGCTCTGATACTTGAGTCGCGTGTCGGGCCCGATGTCGAGGCCCATGAACCCGTCGTCGATCGAGCCGGTGCAGGTCTTGTGGTCGCCGTCGGTCTCGTGGAACTTCGTCGAGCAGAGGTGATCGCTCGGCAGGAGCAGGTCGCACCCCTTGTCGCTGGCGAGTTCGATCGCGCGCCGAGCGTCTTCGAGGCGGTCTTCCTCGACGCGGCTCGCGCCGACGTTCACGCCCTGCGCTTTGAGGAAGGTGTACGCCATCGCGCCGCCGACAAGGATCGCGTCGGCGCGCGGGACGAGGAACTCGATCGCGGGGAGCTTGTCGGAGACTTTGGCGCCGCCGAGCACGACCACGAAGGGCTTGCGTGGCTCGCGGAGGGTCTCGCTGAGATACTCGATTTCCTTCGCGACGAGGAACCCGCAGCAGCGCGGCTTGCCCTTCATCGCGTGGGGCACGCCGACCATCGACGCGTGCGGACGGTGGCACGTCCCGAAGGCGTCGTTGCAGTACACATCGCCGTAGCTCGCGAGGTGGGCGGCGAAGGCGTCGTCGCCCTTCTTCTCGGCTTTGTGGAAGCGGAGGTTTTCGAGCAGCAGCGCCTCGCCGTCGGCGAGCATGTTGACGGCGGCGGTGGTGGCGCCGTCCACGCAGTCGTGCGAGGGGAAGGAGACATCGCCGCGCAGCGTGTCGCCGAGCAGTTCGGTGAGGCGTTTGGCGACGGGCTCGAGGGAGAACTCGGGCTCGTGGCCTTCGCCGGCGGGCCTTCCGAGGTGGGACATGAGGACGACGCGCCCGCCGCGTTCGAGCACGCTGATGATCGAGGGGAGCGCGGCACGGATGCGCCGGTCGTCGGTGATGACGCCGTCCTTGATCGGGACGTTGAAGTCCACGCGCATGAGGACACGCATCGAGGCGACATCGACCTTGTCGATCGTGAGCTTGGGCACCGTCGGGCTCCGTCGGCGCGGGCATCGCCCCGCGCGGGTGGGTAGGGTTTCCGGGTCTCTCGCGAGCGCCTGGACCCTGGGGCTCGCCGGCGTGCATGCTACAGAGGTTCCCGATCATCGTGGGCCCGACGGGGGGCGGGAAGTCGGCGCTGGCGATGGCGCTGGCGGAGCGCGTCGGTGCGCTCGCCGAGATCGTGAGCGCCGACTCGATGCAGGTCTTTCGAGGCATGGACATCGGGACGGCGAAGCCGAGTGCGGAGGAGCGCGCGCGCGTCCCGCACCATCTGATCGACGTGGAAGAGCCCCGCGAGTCGTACAACGTCGAGCGGTGGCTGCGCGTCGCGGAACCGATCATCGACGACATCCGCGCCCGCGGCGGCCTGCCCATCGTCGTCGGCGGGACGCACCTCTACGCCAAAGCCCTCCTCGAGGGGATGTTCGACGGACCGGGTGCGGACGAAGGCCTGCGCGCCGAGCTCGCCGCGCTGCCCAGATCGGAGCGGCGCGCGGAACTGGAACGCGTCGATCCGCACGCCGCGACGCGGATCCACCCCAACGACGATCGGCGAACCATCCGTGCGCTCGAAGTGTTTCGTTTGACCGGCAAGGCGATCTCTCAGTGGCAGACCGAGTGGGACAGCGGGCGCGCGCGCACCGACCGCCTGCTCGTCGGGCTCGACTGGGGGCACGGGCAGGTGAACGGACGCATCAACGCGCGGGTGAAGCAGATGGTGCGCGACGGCCTCGTCGAAGAGGTGCGCGGGCTGTGGACGCGGGGCGTGCTCGGGCCGCAAGCGCGTGAGGCGATCGGCTACAAGCAACTCGTCGCGCACCTTGAGGGGCACTGCACGCTGGACGAGGCGATCGAGCGTGTGAAGATCGAGACGCGCCGGTTCGCAAAGAACCAGCGGACGTGGCTCCGCCGGCTCCGCAGCACGCCGGCCAGCGTGTGGCTGGCGATGCCCGAGACGTCCACCGACGACGCGGTGGAGCGCGTGCTGGGAGCGTGTCGTGGCGAGAAGACGTGACGCGCCCGTTGGAGCGCGTCGCGTCGGCTGCATCTCTCGAATGCCGTTCCTGCGCGATCAGCGACGGCGACGGCAGCGCACGCCGGCGATCCCCGCGGCTCCCAGCAGCGCGACGGCGTCGGGGGTCGGGACGTAGATCGAGACGTTGTCGATGCCGTACTGGTCGCCGCTGAAGTTGTTGCGGATCGTGACGCCGGTGATCGGCGAGTCGAGATCGATGATCCCGACGAAGGCGGAGTTGCCGTCGGTGCCCTGCCCGCTCAGCAGTTCGACGGTGCGTCCGTCGCTGAGCAGCAGGCCGATGGTGGCCGTCTGGTTGGCGAAGTCGCCGAAGTCGGTGAGGTCGAAGCCCACGGCGAACGATTCGAGCTCGAACCCGAGCAGGACCTCGGTCCGCCCGAAGGAGGAGACGCTGAGGAACTGGTCGCCGTCGGTCGGGAAGAGCCCGTTGGCCGGCGCGTCCTGAATCGTGAGCGGATCGAGGAAGTCGTTGTCGATGTCTTCGCCGATGACGTCGAATCCGTTGGCGAAGAGCGTGCTGAAGAAGTCGCTGTCGTCGGCCGGGTATGTCTCGAATCTGTCGGTGAAGGCGAAGGCCCCCGTCACGGCGCTCGCGGCGGCGTCGAACGCGGCGCGGTCGGTGAAGACCTGCAGGCTCCCGGCGTGCGCTGCCGTCTGCGCGGCAACGATCACCGCGGCGGCGGTTATCGAGCGGATCATATTTGTGTTCCCTCTGTGCTCGCGCCCGTTGTGGGCGTGCGCGAAGCGTGTTTCCTAATGCCCACGCCGCATGGCGGCGGGCCTCCAAACTCGGGCGCCTCCCAACGCCCGGCATCTGTAGCGTGGCCGCGCATCGGGACGCGTCAACCGCAACGGCGGAGGCAGACGCGTGACGACGCGATCTTCACGTCGGCTTTGCAATACCCGCTCAAAAAACGATCAAACCGGAATATGGCCTCACCGGGTGGCTCGCGCGCGCACGCGAATACCGTGACGGCGTTGAGCACGCGTCCCGTCGATTCTCGGGACCGCCCTTGACATACCGGGGGGTGGGCGTCTCAACTCCCGCCCCGAGACGACGGATCAAGAAGGCCCCCACTTCGGGCCGACAACACCCCGGCACACGCCCACGCACGGGGCAGCACGGCAGGCACATGGCCAAGAAGAAGACCAGCAAAAAGACGACGAAGAAGAAGACCACGCGCAAGAAAGCCGCTTCGCGGGCGGCGGTCGATGCCTCCGGCAAGCGCCTCGTGATCGTCGAGAGCCCGGCTAAGGCCAAGACCATCAACCGCTACCTCGGGCCCGAGTACATCGTCGAGGCCTCGGTCGGGCACGTCCGCGACCTGCCCAGCAAGTCCCCCAAGGGCGACAAGTCCCCCGTGCCCGGCGTGGACCTGGAGCAGGACTTCGAGCCCACCTACACCGTGCTCGACGGCAAGAACAAGACCGTCACCACCCTCAAGCGCGCTGCCAAGCAGGCGAGCGAAGTGTGGTTCGCGACCGACCTCGACCGAGAAGGGGAAGCGATCGCGTGGCATCTCGCGGAGCTGCTTGGTGTCGAGCCGACGAACGCGAAGCGTGTGGTCTTCAACGCGATCACGCGGACCGAGATCGAGCGGGCCTTCTCGACGCCGCACACGATCAACATGTCGAAGGTGGACGCGCAGCAGGCGCGACGGATCCTTGACCGCATCGTGGGCTACCAGGTCTCGCCGCTGCTGTGGAAAAAAGTAGCCCGCGGTCTGTCGGCGGGCCGGGTGCAGTCGGTCGCGGTGCGGCTCGTCGTGGAGCGTGAGCGAGAGATCCGGGCGTTCGTGCCGGACGAATCGTGGAAGATGACCGGTCGGTTCGCGCTGGACGTTGCGAGCGCCCGCGAGCTTGCCCAGGCGTGGCCGGCCTTCCTCGCGACGACCGACGAGAAGGGCAAGGGCCCGACGGTCAAGAAGCAGAACGCCTGGCTCGCGGAGCATTCCGGTGTGAAGGCCGAGTTGGTCGAGGTCGGCGGCAAGCCCTTCGATATCTCGATGCCCGCGCCGAACCTCGAGCTCGACGACGATCCGCTGCACCCCGCGCCGAAGAAGAGCCCCGAGTTCGACGACCCGGACAAGAAAGATCTGACGCCCGAGGTCGTGCGCGTGGCGGAGCTCGCCGGGCTGACCGACGTGGACGTCGCCGTCACCGAGAATGAGAAGGGCAAGGGCCCGGATCGGTGGTTGCGATCCGTCACCGGCGTCATCGATCCGACGACGGTCTACCGCGTGAAGTCGATCGAGACGAAGCGCACGTCGTCGCGACCGGCGGGCCCGTTCATCACTTCGACGATGCAGCAGGCCGCGAGCACGCGCTTCGGCTTCGGGGCGCAGCGCACCATGCGTACGGCGCAGCGTCTGTACGAGGGCATCGAAGTCAAGGGCGAGGGTCAGGTCGGGCTGATCACGTACATGCGTACCGACTCGACGCACCTGTCGGGTCAGGCGATCGAGATGGCGCGGAACTACATCGACCACGAGTTCGGCGACGACTACCTGCCGGAGAAGCCGAACTTCTTCGGCTCGTCGAACAAAGCGGCGCAGGAGGCGCACGAGGCGATCCGCCCGACGGATGTGCGCCGCACGCCGCAGAGCCTCAAGAGCGCGCTGACGGTCGATCAGTTCAAGCTGTACACGGCGATTTGGGAGCGGTACGTCGCGTGCCAGATGACGCCGGCGAAGTGGGACTCGACGAGCGTGCTGCTCGAGGGCGGGACGGACCCGAAGACGCCCGTGACGTTCAAAGCGAGCGGTCGGACGCTGGTCTTCGACGGGCACTACCGCGTGTCGGGCGTGCCGACGGCATCGGACGAGCAGACGCTGCCCGATCTCGACGAGGGGCGCGAGCTGCACCCGTTCTCGATCGACCCGGAGCAGAAGTTCGGCTCCCCGCCGCCGCGGTACACGGAGGCGTCGCTCATCAAGGTGATGGAGAGCGAGGGGATCGGTCGCCCGTCCACGTACGCGTCGATCGTCGAGGTGATCCAGCAGCGGAAGTACGTTGAGCTGATCGACCGCCGGTTCCACGCGTCGGACCTCGGCGAGGTCGTGACGGACAAGCTGCTCGAGGCCTTCCCGGACATTTTCGAGGTCGGGTACACGCGCGACATGGAATCGAAGCTCGACGAGATCGAGTCGGAGTCGAAGCCGTGGCGGGACGTGCTGCGCGACTTCTACGACCCGTTCGTGCTGAAGCTCGATCACGCGCACGAGAACCTGAGCCACGCGAAGGCGGAGACGCGTCCCGCTCCGCACGTGTGCGTGCAGTGCGGCTCGCCAACGGTGTACCGCTTCGGGAAGAACGGTGTGTTCCTGTCGTGCTCCACG
The DNA here is from genome assembly GCA_039182735.1 of Planctomycetota bacterium. GTDB lineage: Bacteria > Planctomycetota > Phycisphaerae > Phycisphaerales > UBA1924 > JBCDCB01. The sequence goes on along the minus strand of JBCDCB010000027.1, from coordinate 12,404 downwards.
TACCCCAAGTGCAACTACGCGGCGCCGGTTGACCGCGAGGGCAACCCGATGGGAGCGGAGTACGTGAACGTGCGCTGCCCGCAATCGGGCAAGCCGATGATCAAGAAGACGGGGCGGTTCGGACCGTTCATCACGACGGAGGTCGAAGAGGGCGAGTCGCTGAGCGATGCGCTGATCCTGAACCTCGACAAGAAGGGGAAGGTCAAGGCGCCGTCGCCGCCGCCGCTGGAGACGGACCTGCCGTGCCCGAAGTGTTCGTCGCCGATGAACCTGCGAGACGGCGTGCGCGGGCCGTGGCTCGGGTGCTCGGCATTTCCGAAGTGTCGCGGGCGCGGGAAGTGGGCCGAGCTCGAAGACGAGAAGAAGAAGTCGCTCGAGACGCAGCTGAAGAATCTGCTGAAGGCGAACCCGGTGCCGATCATCCGGACGCTCGACGGCAAGGCACTGACCGATGAACGTGGGCAGCCGCTGGCGGACGCGCCGACGGTTGACGATCTGTTGATCCGCGACCCGGACGAGATCGATGAGGCCGACGTGGCCTGACGGTCGCGCGCGGGACGCTAGGATCGGGCCGCGCATGGTCGAAGGCTTCAAGTCCATCTCGCGCAGGCTGGGTGATGCGCTGGGGCTGCGCCGCGACTGGTATCTCATTGTGCTGGCGGCTGGCATCGGGACGGTCACCGCCGCCGCGGCGATCGGTTTCAAGTGGCTGCTCGACGAGGGCGAGCATCTGGGCATCGAGATCCAGAAGGACTTGCACCTCTGGGCCCTGCCCGCGCTGCCCATGCTCGGTGCGCTCGCGACGGGCATCCTTGTGCATTTGTTCGCGCGCGAAGCCAAGGGTCACGGCGTGCCGGAGGTCATGGACGCGCTCTACCGCAAGAAGGGCAAGATCCGCCCGCGGGTTGCGATCGTGAAGTCGATCGCCAGCGCCTGCACGATCGGCTCGGGCGGCTCTGCCGGCGCGGAGGGCCCGATCGTGCAGATCGGGTCGGCGATCGGGTCGGGCATCGCGCAGGTGCTGCGTGTGCCGCGCGATCAGGTGGCGACGCTGCTCGGCTGCGGCGCGGCGGCGGGGATTGCCAGCGTCTTCAACGCGCCGATCGCGGGCGTCTTCTTCGTACTCGAGATCCTGCTGCGCGACTTCTCGCTGCGCACGTTCACGCCGATCGTCGTCGCGTCTGTGCTCTCGACCGCGACGACGCAAGCGATCCTGGGTGAGAACGTCGCGATCTTCGCGGTGTCGGGCGAGCTCGCGGTCTACCAGTTCACCATCGCGGAACTGCCCTCGTACCTCATCCTCGGGATCCTGTGCGGGTTCGTTGCGGTGGGGTTTATCAAGATGCTCTACGCGAGCGAGGACCTCGCCGAGAAGGTCAAGCTGCACCCGATCATCAAGCCGGTGATCGGCGCGGCGTTCCTCGGGCTGCTCGGGATCGCGTACATCACCGCGATGGGCGAACGCGGTCCCGCGCCGGACGTGCCGCACTTCTTCGGCAACGGGTACGAGACGATCCGCGCGTTGCTGGACCCGTTGTCGTTCTCGAGCGGTGAGCCGATCGAGAATGCTGCGGCCGCCGCGGCGCTCGAGCCCACCGCCAACGCCGGCGCGTCGGTCGAGTCGCACGGTTCGCACGCGGGCGCGATGCTCTCGACGGGCATTTTCATGCTGCTCGTGCTGACGGCCTGCAAGGCGCTGGCGACGTGCCTCACGCTGGGCTCCGGCGGGTCGGGCGGCGTGTTCGCGCCCTCGCTCTTCATCGGCGCCGCCTTCGGCGCGTGCGTGGGTGTCGCGCTGGAATCGCTCGGCCTGCTCCCGCCCGACGGCTCGCCCGCGGCGTACGCGCTGGTCGGGATGGCCGCGGTCGTCGCCGGGACCACGCACGCGCCGCTCACGGCGATCCTCATTCTGTTTGAGCTGACGCGTGATATCTACGTGCTGCTGCCGATCATGCTCGCGGCGGTGATGTCCACCGTTGCGGCGCAGGTGCTCATGCGCGACTCGGTCTACTCGCTCAAGCTGCGCCGGCGCGGCGTCCTGGTCGGCTCGGCGAACGACCTCTCGCTGCTTCGTCGTCTCACGGCGCGCGACGTGAACCCCGTGCCGCACGTGGCGGTGCACCCGGAAGACCCGCTGAGCAAGCTGCTGGACCTGCGCGACGCGTACAAGATCGTGGACTTTGTCGTGGTGGACGATCGCGACCACTACATCGGGCTCGTCACGAACCAGGACCTGCGCACGGCGTTGATCGAGCGCGAAGCGATCCCGTACCTGCTCGTCGAAGAGCTGCTCCGGCGTGACCTCCCGACGATCGACGTGGACGAAGGGCTCGACACGGTGCTCGGCAAGTTCTCGAAGCACGATGTCTCGTCGCTCGCGCTGGTCGATCAGACCAGTTCTCACCCGCACAAGGTGCTGGGGCTGCTCACACGCAGCCGGTTGATGCGCCGCTACCAGCAGGCGCTCAGCGAGAGCTGACGACACCGGCTCGACCGCCGCCCGCGCGCTGCTACCATCGGCCCCATGAGCGACAAGCGAACCACCGTGACGTTGATGGAAGGCGATGGCATCGGGCCCGAGGTGACGGGCGCGGTGAGGCGCGTCTTCGAAGCCGCCGGCTGCCCGATCGACTGGGAGCCCCAGCTCGCCGGCGCCGAGGTCTTCAAGAAGGGCGTGCCCAGCGGGGTACCCGACGACACAATCGAGTCCATCGCGCGCAACGGCGTCGCCCTCAAGGCGCCGCTCGAAACACCCGTCGGCTACGGCGAGAAGTCCGCGAACGTCACGCTCCGCAAGCTCTTTGAGCTCTACGGCAACATCCGCCCGACGCGCGAACTGCCCGGCGTCAACGCCGTCTTCGCCGGGCGAAACATCGACCTCGTCGTCGTGCGAGAGAACGTCGAGGACCTCTACGCCGGCATCGAGCACATGCAGACGCCCGGCGTCGCGCAGTGCCTCAAACTCATCTCTCGCAAGGGCTGCGAGAAAATCGTCCGCCTCGCCTTCGAGCTCGCGCGGGCCGAGGGTCGTAAGACCGTCCACTGCGCGACCAAAGCGAACATCATGAAGTTCACCGAGGGCCTGCTGAAGCGGACGTTCGAGGACATCGCGCCGGAGTACTCGGAGATCCAGGCCGAGCACATCATCATCGATAACTGCGCGCACCAGCTCGTGCGCGTGCCCGAGTCGTTCGACGTCATCGTCACAACGAACATGAACGGGGACATCATCAGCGACCTGACCTCCGGGCTCACCGGCGGGCTGGGGCTCGCGCCGTCGGCCAACATGGGCAGCGACGTCGTGATGTTCGAAGCCGTCCACGGCTCCGCGCCGACAATCGCCGGCAAGAACATCGCCAACCCCACCGCGATGCTGCTCTCGGGCGTCATGATGCTCCGCCACCTCGGGCACTTCGAGCAGGCGCAGCAGATCGAGCTTGCGATCATGTACACGCTCGAACACGGGCAGAAGCTGACCGTCGATCTTGTCGGCGACGTGAACCCCGCCTCGACCGATGAGTACACCGACGAGGTCATCAACAACCTCGGTAAAGCGCCGCACAACTGGCAGCCGCGCGCATACAAGCCGCTGCACATCCCGCCGAGTGAACCCGGCACCGGGGTCGTCGCGGTCAAGGAGCGGCGCGAGATGGGCTTCGATCTTTTTATCGAAGAGGACTGCACGCCCGAAGAGATCGGGGGCTCGCTCGACGCGCTCGTCGAGGGCTCGCCTGTGCGCCTCAAGATGATCTCCAACCGCGGCACGCAGGTGTACCCCGCGACCGCCGACCAGCGCACGGACTGCGTCGATCACTGGCGCTGCCGATTCGTCCTGCGTGACGAAAACGCCACGCTGAGCGACGGGCACATCATCGACACGCTCAACCGCGTCGGACCCAAGCACCGTTGGATGCACATCGAGAAGCTCGAGATCATCGACGGCGCGGCGGCATACAGCAAGGCCCAGGGCGAGAACTGATTCCGCGTACGCCGCGCTTGTTTCGCGGCGTTCCCGTGATACGTTGAAGGTGCGCGGGGTTTCCGTGCGCGCGGGAGGGAAACGTCGTCGCGAGGGAGGCCGCCGCTCGGCGGAACGCGACGCGCACCGCGTGAATCGAGCATCCGCCACGCCGAAATGGCGTTGGCTGTCGCGCGCGATGGGCGCGAGGGAGAAACTCATGAACCGTTCCTTTGTCGCTGCGTCAATCGCGTCGCTGTGCTCCGCCCCGCTCGCGATCGCGGGCGCGAGCATCCCGACCTACGCCGGGTTCCAAGTGCAGGCCTCGACCGGGAACATCACGTTCAACCTGCCGGCGGGCGCGTCGATCAGCAACGCCACGCCCGACATCAACAACAGCGGACAGGTGACGTTCGAAGTGACTGTGCCGAGCGCGACGCAGATCTGGCGCGGCGGGAACGCGATGGGCGGGAGCGTCGCGGAAATCTCGCAGGCCGCCGGCTTTGTCTCGGTGAGCGACCCAACGATCAACAACGCCGGGCGCGTGGTGTGGTCGCAGGACGACGTCCCGGGCGTCTACTCCGTCGATGCCGCCGGCAGCCCCGCGGCGCTCTACACGAACGACCCCTTCGGTACGAGCACCTTCGGCTCGCCGCAGATCCTCGATGACGACACGGTGGGCTTCCGTGGCCGTGCCGGGTTCGGCCCGCGGTTCCACGCGTCGGTCAACCCCTTCCTCGATGTCCCGCCGACGATCTTCGCGCAGGAGATGCCGGGGCTCTCGTTCCTCTTCACGCCCCGCTTCAATAACAACACCGAGGTCGCGACTAAGCTCACGCGTGATGCGGGGTTCAACGAGGAAGAGGTCGTCACGATCGACGCTTCGGGCGCGCGCACGACCATCGCGCAGAACAACGACATCGATCCGATGTCCCCCTACTCGTCGTTCGGGAACTCGCTCGGGTTCAACGACCACGGGCAGGTCGCGCTCGCGGCGACCCTCGCAGCCAGCGGCGACCGCACCATCGTGCTGACCGACGGCACGACGGAAACCACCATCGCCACCGAGGGTGTCGGCGACGTCTCCGACATCGAGTTCTTCTCGCCCGTCGTCAACAACAACGGGCTCGTCGCTTTCCGCGCCTTCGATGCCTCGGGCAACCGCTCGATCTTCGTCGGCGACGGGACCGACCTCGTCAAGGTCGCCACCGAAGGCACCGCGATCACCGGGGGCAATGGCGAGTCGCTCTTCATCGGCCGTCTCATCGATACCGGGCCCTCCTTCGGCGGCGGGATCTCCATCAACGACCTCGGCGAGATCGTCTTCAACGCACAGCTCAACAACGGGCAGACGCTCCTCGGCGCCGGGATCATCGTCGCGCAGATCCCCGCGCCCGGCTCGCTCGCGCTGCTCGGGCTCGCCCCGCTCGCGACCCGTCGCAAGCGCTGATCGGTTCTCTTCTCTCCCGCGTGAGAACCGCGGGAACCATCCAGCGGGACCGCTTCTGGCAGGACGCGGCCCCGCTTTTTCGTTGGGCATACGATCGCGCGATGCCCGACTCGCAGAGGACGCCATCCCTCCACTTCCGTGCGCGCCACCGCCTCTCGCACGATCGTGACTACAGCGCGGTCTTCGATCGGCGTCTCCGCGCCACGCGCGGCCCGATCACGCTGCACCTGCGCGAGAACGATCTCGGGCACCATCGCCTCGGGCTGACGATCGGGCGCAAGGCGGGCAACGCCGTGACGCGCAACGCGCTCAAGCGTCGATTACGCGAGGCGTTCCGCCAACTGCAGCATGAGCTGCCGGTGAGTTACGACATCGTCGTGACCACCCGACCGCACACGATCGCGAAGACCGGCGACTACCTCCGCTGGATGGGATCGGGCGTGAAACACGCGCACGAGAAGGTGATGCGGTGAAGCTCATCGCACCATCTTCCGGCCCTCGCGACCTGCCGACGCGCCTGCAGTCACAATTGCCGTATTCCCGTACGGATCCACATACGTGATCGGGTCGCCCATCGCGTACGCGTACAGGCTGTTCCCGTCCACGTACCCCGAAGGGTCCCGGTTCACCCAACGACCAGCCGAGGGGTCCAGCCACCGGTGACGCGCCAAGTGCAGACCAGAAGACGCGCTGTACTGGTGACCCGTGTACCCGGCCGTGTTCCCGATCAGGCTCAGCGTGCCCAAGTCACGCTGGTCGAAGGCCTGGTTCAGCAGCTCCGCCGCGTCGTCCGCGTCCAGCACGCCGTCCATGTTCACGTCATGCTCGAGCGTGTACCCCGCGTCCCAGTACCCCGTCGGCGTAGGGTTGGGTCATGTCGCGCATGCCCCGCCGCACACCGCTCACGCTGCCGTTTGAGTGGCTGATCCGCCTCTATCAGCTCACCCTTTCCCCGTTTATGGGCGGTCAGTGCCGATTCCAGCCGACGTGCTCGCACTACGGGCTCGAGGCGTATCGCGTCCATGGGGTCATCGGCGGTACGTGGCTGACGCTCCGCCGCATGCTCCGCTGCCAGCCGTGGGGCGGATCGGGCTTCGATCCGGTCCCGCCGCTGGAGAAGCAGGCTCGGGCGACCGATGTTAGTATAGACTGACACGCCTCGGGGGACGGGGCGTGGGGGATCGTCTCGCCCTCGCCGCCCACCGGGGACTTGCCGCCCATGACGCGACTGCCGGCCGCCCAACGCAAGGCCCAACTCCTCGACACCGCGGTGTCGCTCTTTGCCGAGCGCGGGTTCGGGGGTGCGACGACGGCGGAGCTCGCCCGTGCCGCGGGCGTGACCGAGCCGATCATCTACCGCCACTTCAAGAGCAAGAAGGACCTCTTCATCGCGGTCATCGATCGCGCGGGGGAACTCACGATCGACGCGTGGAGCAACGCGCTGCGCAGCACCGAAGACCCCGCGAAGCGCCTGCGCCGGCTCATCACCGCCAACCCGATGGTCATGGACCGCGGGCGCGGGATCTACCGCGTCGTCGTGCAGGCGATGACCGAGATCGGCGACCCGGACATCCTCGAAGCGCTGCAGCGCCACGTCGGGCGCCTGCACGAGTTCGTCACGCAAGAGGTCACCAAGGCTCAGGAAGAGGGGCAGGTCTCCAAGCTCTTCTCGCCCGAGATCACCGCGTGGACACTGCTGCACCTCGGGCTCGGCTTCGGGATGCTCGCACCGCTGAACATCGATCACCACGCCGTGGACGAGCGCGGCGTGCGCGTGCGCGATGTCGTCGAGGCGATGATGCTCGGCGAGCGCGCGCGCCAGGTGCAGCACGAGCTGATGCGCAAGCTCGGGCACCAGGCGGGCCACGACCCGCATGGCGAGCCGCCCGCGAGCGCGTAGCATCGCCCGATGCCCGCGTACCTCGACAACAACGCGACCACACGCCCCGATCCGAGCGTGATCGAGGCGATGACGCGCGCGATGCGGGAAGACTGGGCGAACCCGTCTTCCGTGCACCGCGCGGGCCAATCGGCTCGACGCATTGTCGAACTCGCCCGGAGCAGCGTCGCGAAGCTCATCAACGCGGAGGCGCGAGAGGTCACCTTCACGAGCGGCGCGACGGAATCGATCGACCTCGCGATCCGCGGTGTGCTCGATGCGTCACCACCCGAGCGCGACGTGATCGTCACGACCTCGATCGAGCACGAGGCCGTGCGCGACCTGTGCAAAGATCTCGAATCGAGCGGCATTGAGGTGCGCACGCTCGCGCTCGACGATCGGGGCGTCGTGATCGCGGAATCGCTCCGCGATCTGCTCGATGCGCGTGTTGCGCTGGTGAGCGTGCAATGGGCGAACAACGAGACGGGGGCAATCCAGCCGATCGAGGCGCTGAGCGAGATCTGCCGGGAGCATCGCGTGCCGTTGCACAGCGACGCGACGCAGTGGGTCGGCAAACTCCCGACCGACGTGCGCACAACGCCCGTCGATCTGCTCTCGTTCAGCGCGCACAAGATGCACGGGCCGAAAGGCGTCGGCGCACTGTGGGTATCGCGGCGTGTGCGCCTGCGCGCGCAGCTGCTCGGGACGCAGGAGCGCGAGCGCCGCGGCGGAACCGAGAACGTGCCGGGCATCGTGGGGTTCGGCGTCGCTGCCGAGCATGCGCTGGAACGGCTCGCGGACGAACATCTGCGTGCACAGATCGAGTCGCTGCGAGACAAGTTTGAGCGGGGTGTTCTGGAACGCGTGCCCGACGCCGTCGTCAACGGCCCGACGGGATCCGGCGCGCGCCTGCCCAACACGACGAACATCGGCTTCCCGTCGTTCGAAGCCGAGGCGCTGCTGTTGATGCTCTCGGAACGCGGGGTGCAGGCGTCGGCGGGGGCGGCGTGCTCGTCGGGATCGCTCGACCCGTCGCCGGTCCTGCTCGCGATGGGCGTGCCGGAGACGATCGCGCACGGCTCCCTGCGCTTCTCGCTCTCGCACGAGACGACCGACCAAGACGTTCGGGACGCGATCGAAGCGGTCACGGAGTGTGTCGGACGGCTGCGAGGCGTCGGCTCGCCTACGGCCTGACGGTGTTGATCGCGCTGTCGAGAAGGTTCTCGAGCGCCTCGTCGGTCCGGCGATCGAAGCCCTTGGCCATCACACTGACGACGATGGGATCGAGCACGCCGAGCAGGATCGGCACAAAGATCACGGGCCAGGGCACGTGCCCGAGATACGCGAGCACGCCGAAGATAAGGAACGTGATGACGATGCTGCCCATGGTCATCATGAACAGGAAGCCTTTGAGAAAGGCGGTGCCGCTGCGATCGGCGGTCATGCGCACGCGCGATCCGTCGCACGCGATGTCGATCACGCCTGCGCCGAGGACGGGGCCCTGATTGGACGAGCGCATGCTCGGGCCGGCGGCGCGGAGCGAGTCGTCGGTGCGATCGCCGACGTGGAAGCCTTGCGCCGTCAGCGTGGTTGCGAGGAAGTCGAGCAGGGCGCCCGCGTCACCGTCGAACGAACGCTCGGTCTCGAATGGCTCGCTCTTGCCGGTGATCACGCGTCGGTGCGCCCGACGATATTGAAGTGCTCGCGCTCGCCCTGCCCGCGGAGCGGGTAGTCCTTGCGGAGCGGATGCCCGGGGTAATCCTCCCACAGGAGGATGCGGCGCATGTCGGGGTGGTTGCGGAAGCGGATGCCGAACATGTCGAAGATCTCGCGTTCGTTCCATTCCGCGCCCGGCCAGATATCGCAGACGGAATCGACGAAGAGCGCGGGATCCTCCTCGGTGCCGGTAGTGGGCAGCGAAGGATCGACAAAGGTCTTGACAAAGAACCGGTCCGTGCGCGCGTACGAGCACAGGTTGTAGACAACCGCGAAGCGCCCGATCGTCTCGCTCGGGTAGTCGAGGTAATCAACGCCGAAGACATCCGACAGAAAGTTGTAGTCGCACGCCTCGTCGTTCTTGAGGAACGCGAGCACCTCGTGCGCGTCGCTCGGCTCGACGATCAGCGTTGTCTGACCGCGGTACTCTGTCGCGCGGAAACGCTTGCCGGGGAAGGCGTCTTTCACGCGCTTGAGCGTTGGGTGATCGAGGTTGGGCTTCGTGTCGACTGGCATGCGGCGTTCTCCGTGAGGCCCATGGTAGACGAGCGCGCCATCACGCGAGCGAGAGGCGGGGCGTGCCCGCGGGCACATGGCTCGACAGCGCCGATTCCACGAGCGCCGCGTCGAGATCACCCTCGCCGAGCGGGACGATCCGCGGCGACGGGGTCTCCTCGAACCCCACGCCTGCCGAGCGCGGACGCTCGCAATCGGTGAGCAGCATCAGGCTCGCGATCGGCCCGATCTGGCTCGCGAAGCGTTCGAGGTGCTCGTCCTGCTTGGCGATCATGTCGGCCTCGAAGAGTGCCGCAAGATCGAGCGCGAGGCCGACGGGCGAGCCCTCGCCGCACCGCTCCTTGTGGAAGGTGACGGCGCGCGGGCCGTCGGCGATCACGTGGCGCGCGTGGGGGCGCAGCAGGAGCCGGGTGTTCGATTCGCGCAGCGTCGGCTCGACGCGATCGAGCCACGCGTCGAGCGCGGCCTTGCCGCTGGGCAGCCACGTGCGCGGGTCGCGATCGAACAAGCGGTCCGCGAGCGTGCCCGACCAGCAGACGATGGCGTGCGCATCGCCGATCGGCAGATCGGGCGCATCCGGCGCGAGGGGGTTGTGTTCGAGGATCCTGGGAGTCATGCGAGAACTTCACTGTATGCCGCGAGGCCTGTTTTTGGTCCGGAAGCCGATGAGCTTCAATTCTCGTGAACGTTTCGCCAACGTCCTTGCGGACCGTGCCGGGGCGTATAGGGTACATGGACAGGGGTAACGAAGGAGAGATCTATGGCCACAAAGCAGTTCGCCGCGTTCGTTGGTTCGGTTCTGATCGCAGGTGTCGCGTCGGCTCAGGTGACGAGTACGGACGTTGTCGCCTCTTCGTTCTCGAACATCGACTTTTTTGAAGTCACGTTCGCGGGATTCGACAAGGACGGCAACTTCGTCACCCTGAGTGAGAACCTCGGGAATCAATCGAGCGAAGTCGAAGGCCAACTGAACGGCTTCAACTTCGATCACACGGCCGAGGGTCGGGTGTACTTCATGTTCGATGTAGACGATGTCGATCAGTCCACGACCGCCACGAACACAACGACCGGCTCGGTCGCGGATAACGGATTCGGTCTCAACATCTCTGCCGATCTCTTTGCCGATGCCTTCAGCCGCGTAGATTCCAGCCCCTTTCCACGAGCGGAAGCCGAAACGACTTTGACGTTCACGATCGTGTCCGAGATGGACTTCGAATTCGACTTCACTACCCCCAGCACCGCAGGAAACGGTGCCTTCGGTTTCGCGCAGCTCGTGGGCACGAACATTTTCGGCGACCAGACCATCTTTAGTGAGAGCACCGACATTAGTGGTAGTGGAAGCACCGGCACGCTCACCGGTCGACTGCTCCCCGGTGATTACACGCTTCGAATGCGTTCGACCTCTATCGGGATTCCGGGTGATACTGGTTCGGCGTTCGGAACCTACGACTTCACGCTCGTACCAGCACCCGGCGCAGCATCGCTCGCGATGCTTGGCGGTCTCACCGCATCACGTCGTCGTCGCTAGACCGTTCGCTCAGGACATCAGCAGGTCGTACAGCTCGCTGATCCCGGTGCCGTGGGTGGCGACGGTCTCGACCACGCTGCGCTTGCCGGAGATATCGCGCAGGTCGCGCATGAGCGCGTCCTGACCCGCGTGGTCCGCCTTGTTGCACACGAACAGGTCGGCGATCTCGAGCAGGCCCGCCTTGTCCATCTGCACGGCATCGCCCATCCCGGGCACAAGCACAACGGCGGTCGTGTCCACGTGGTCGCGGATGCGCGTCTCGTTCTGACCGGCGCCGACGGTCTCGACAAAGACCAGGTCGTACGCGGGCTGGTCGCCCGTCTCGCAGCCGCCGATGAGCTCGATGGTCTCGTCGAGGTGCGCGTAGTCCTCACCGCGGATCGCGAGCGAGCGGTAGAAGACTTTCTCTTCGAGCTTGTTGAAGTCCACGCGGAGTCGATCGCCAAGCAATGCACCGCTGGTGATCGGCGACTGCGGGTCGAAGGCCACAACCGCGACCCGTCCGAGCGAGGGGGCGCTCTCGGCGCGGCGTGCGTGCTCGCCGGCGAGGGCGGCGACGATGGTGCTCTTGCCCGCGCCGGGCGAGCCGGTGAACCCGATGACGCGCTTGGGTCGCTTGCGAACCGCGCCGCTGCGCATGCCGGCGCCCTCATGCAAGCGCGAGAGGTCGCGCGCGAGCTGGGCGCTCGGGTGCGGCGGATCAACAACCTCCGAGCGCTCGTGGACGGTCTTGCGGACTGCTTCGACGATCTCGAGCAGTCCCGTGCCTGTCGTGAAGCACTCGGCGATCCCGGCTTCGCGCAGCTGCGGGATGTCGTTCTGCGGGAGGATGCCGCCCATGTGCACGGGGATGTCGGGCCTGCCGAACTCCTTGAGCGCGTCGAGCAGGCGCGGTCCGAGCACGAGGTGCGAGTTGCTCATCATCGAGGCGGCGATGACATCGACGTCCTCATCGCGTGCGCTGACGGCGAGGGAACGCGGCGTCTGCCAGAGCCCGGAGTAGATCACGTGGACGCCCGAGTCGCGGAGGGCGCGGGCGATGACCTTGACGCCGCGATCGTGCCCGTCGAGGCCCATTTTGCCGAGCAGGACGCGCGGGCGATGGGTGAGGTCGGCGCAGCGGTCGGTTTTTTCGAACTCGGTTGTGGCGGCGTTGAGGGTGGTCATGGCTGAATCCTGCGGGGTTCCTTGAAGAATAGCAGGCGAAATTGAAAACCGCCCGAACGGTGTGCGTCCGGGCGGTCGGAAGAAGTCTGAATGTTCGGTTCAGCGTGTGCGTGTGCGTGTGAGGTGGGGGTTGGTTGTTTACCAGCCGCCGCCGCCGCCGCGGCCACCACCACCGCCGCCGCCGCCCCAT
>JBCDCB010000026.1:0-7450 GCA_039182735.1 Planctomycetota bacterium | reverse complement strand
CTAGCTTTCAATGGTTATAAAGACTAGAGCTGATGGCTTGAAATTCATTAGAATAACCTACCAGTAGTCTGATGGAAAACTGAAATGGAATCATGACACAAAAAATTGTTTTTCAACGTGTTTTGGTCCAATCTACTATAGTAATTAGTCAATAACCACATATGAATCGATATTCTAGTCTGTCTGTTGATAATCATTTATATTGCGTACATACTTGTGACACAGCACTGAAATCGCTAAAACCAGAATGAAGCAATGAGTTAACATTCTCTCTTATAAGCATGTATTGATATATGCATTTGTTAGATATGTGTTTATGCTTCTATCTATTTCCGATTTGAAGTCTGTTTGCCATCACACAGTCAATTCAACAATAAATATGCTTCATACTATCGTCACACAAAATATAAGCTTAGGCTAATTTTTTTCAGACGCAATCATGGAGGATAGGACACCTCCATGTGTAGACACAGAAAAACACATGGAAAATTCCGATTTTGGTGATGACAGTCTCACAGCTTCTGTAGAGATTGTCGAGGAAGCTTCTGTAGGGATCGTTGAGGAAACAGCTGAAACGCGTACTGACTGCAATGGTCGTTCATCTCCAGACAGTGGCATCAATGATCTTACTGATGACCATAATACCCCTTCACCAGTCTCTCCTGACGAACGATTCGAACAGAAAGTGACAATAATGCCCAACGCTGTACTAAATATTAAAATAGGTGACACTGTGCGTCAGATAGAAGGTAAGTAGACAAAGCATGATCACACAACTCCGAATAAGTAGTTATGCAATTATGGGCGTAGGCTGCTTGATGAATCAGTGTGCATCATTAAATAATATAGAACCATTGCTCATTTGTTGAGCAGCCTACATTGACAACATTAGTTTTAGCGCCACCATAAGTGCTATGAGTAGAGAGCCTACCCATCTACAGCGGCCAGGTCACTCTTTAGACCTGTAATATATATTCACGCATAATTTATCATCTTCACCTCTGCCAGTGACAGCTTGTCATTTCCTTGTCTGGCTCTGTAGTGCAAATCATCCGCCAAGCTAGTAAGTGACAGAAAGTATTGTTTGTGTCATATTAAATATTAGTAAGGTATGATAAGGGGTAACTAGCTATTGGAAATCAAATAGCCAGTATTGAGCAACATCATCGCTACAAGTCAGTCTTCTATGAGACAGAATCAACTAATATCATACCCATAGTTGTCCTCTCTTACTCCTGTAATTACACGATACTGTCGACATACATAATGCTATACAGTGGGCAGGCACTTGGATATAGACTGAGCAGGTGGCATATGAACTACTTACCAGTGCCATTCTCCTTCTCCATGTATCTGTCCGTTCTTCCAGAATGACCGAGATAGTAGCTGTAAATTTATACTGTATAACAGTTACATGGTGGGAAGAGCAGGCTAGATTAATTATATTCTGACATTTGCTGATATTTACCAGGTGCCAAATTTACAATATGTGAACAGATTGTGTACGTGCATTGTACACTGTATGCACACATATATACAACTCAACCATCCCCTCTCTCCCTTCCAGTCTCCCCTGTTCCCTCATTTCATTCATCCCTCATCTCTCACTTCATAATAACATTCTGTCCCTGTTCAGCGCTTTCTAGTCCCTGCTTTGTAAACTCTGACCTCTATTGGCTAGCTTACTACACTGTAACCAGTCTATTACTACAGCTCCGTACACACTCTGTCTACTTCCTAACCTGTGAACTAATGCTCACACATAAGGAATCCATTTTCGTGGGCATATGCTACCAATTTTCTCAACGTCTCTTGACTGACCCATTCTAACAATTCTATTATTGTGTTTGAGGAGTCGGCCTATTGTTCCCCTCCCATGTGATAGTAGCTGCTGTCTGCCCACCATCTACATCTCTCCTACACTATTTTACTACACATCTCAAACCACACCCAGTGACAGAAAATTTGCCTGTCACATGTAGCTGGTAACTCTGTCTGTTTGTCTCTGTCTGTCCAGTTTCTAGGCCTGTCTGAATAGAAGTAATTATAAGCCTCCCTATGTAGCCAGTTATCTGTCAAACAGTCTGATTATTTTTTTATGCTGTCACATCCATACTCAACTAGTTGTTTCACAGCTCTATTCTGCTTTAGCGATCACGCTCCTACATCTAGGCTCTCTATGGAACAACGTGAATGTGTGATCTGATCTGCCCAAAAATTATACTATACGATCTGGCTTGAGGCATTGTTTCTGCTGTTTCCGTTATGCGTCTGCCTCGATGGAACCGCCTCCCGATAATATTCGTAGGGGTCATGACCTTAGCATATGACCGTTCTATGCTCATTCTGCTGCTGAATAGAGACAAACATTCTGTTCACGGTTGAAGCTGCTTGTACGGTCTACTACCACTGCTACTCTTGTCAGTGAAACAGAAGATGTGTTGATATATAAATTTTTGCATCTACGTCGTTGTTATGCCATTACCTGCTTGTCGCATGCTGTTGTAAGCTTCATAAACTCGCTCTAAGCTGGTCAGTCAGGCAGTCAGCTAGTGATAGGCAGTGGTATTGTGGTTACACAGTTTGGGCTATATGCCTGGAGTAAAGCGCAACCCGTCGCGGCGCAATAGCGGCACTATGAAGTGGATTACCAACTCACCTGATACGTCCTACCACAGCCGAGGTCAGCCTTCATTCACTCACTCACCTCACTGCACTGCTTCTCTTCACTTTATTGGTACGGTCTGTCTTCATCGTAGTGTAGTTACGACTTGTCTGGTGGCTTGTATATCAGTACGATAGTGGTAGGGTACTAGCAGGCTGTGGGTACTAAGAAACCTGCTACTGCAGGTGGTCACATCGCGCACCCTCTGGTTGGGCGACAGTGGAGGTCAATTTCTGTTGGAATGTGACTCACTTTTCCACACATTTTTTTACTGCGTGACCTCTTGCCACGAAATTGTACTGTCTGGCCGTATGATCAGTCGGTGGGTGCTGACCAAGATCGCATTTGGGCTTGATGACTCTGTAATTACTGGCAGTACAGTCTAATCGCTGTCAATCTTATTTATAGCGCTCCCTCTTGTTTTCTCTACTCTTCATTCAGCGCACACAGAGCCAGCTTTCTTCTCCATTTTTTATCATATTACCATCACGGGCCTACTGTTGTCAGTGTTGATCTGTTATCACAGCTATAACTATAACCTACACTTCATGCCACATACCAGTAAGCTGCCTGTCTGCTCACTCTATATCGAGTTCTAAACACCAGACTACATTCAACTGCTGTTTATGGGATTTGGTGTCTGTATACAGCACAGCCTCTGTACTAGCAACAGAGC
Source organism: Planctomycetota bacterium (assembly GCA_039182735.1). Taxonomy (GTDB): domain Bacteria; phylum Planctomycetota; class Phycisphaerae; order Phycisphaerales; family UBA1924; genus JBCDCB01. The sequence continues at coordinate 4,109 of JBCDCB010000026.1, read as the reverse complement.
TTTATATCATTATATTCTACAACTGCTGCCTCCTCGCTCTTCAATCTCTGTCTCACCCTCCCCCCCCCCCATCACTCTTTAGTCTCAACATCTTCATACACTTCCCTTGCTTCTCATTCTCTCGTCTCTTCCCTCATTTAACCCATAGGGGCAGTAGCAGTTTTAACTGCTATATTTTCTATGTGTACTGTATGACGGCGCTATGTGTGTGCACCTACCTCTGCTGCTGTTACACATTTCTCTTATCACTCAATAGTCTGCAGTGTATTCAATGCTGTGCGAGTGGCCATTCAGCCAGCTCATCCACCAGCGAGCCAGTCTATCCTTTCTCTACCAACTGCCACCTTCCCTACAGTTATCTGCTCATAAGACCATCACCCGATTATTTCTATCAGTTCCATTACTTTTGGCTACAAATGTTTGATTGCAGTGCCAGTGTAATCTAGTCGTAGTTTACTCGTGCTGCATACTTGTGGTGTGAGTTTGCCGGTGTAGGGCTACATATTTGTGGTCAACACCATTCATTCGTTTCATCTGGTCGTCTGCCTGCTGTGTATACTTTTTATCGTTCTATGTACGCGTATAGCCTTCAGTCGGACTCCCGCTGGTTGAAATACGAGGCCCTTCTAGCCCGTTCATTCATAACCTCTCCCACCTGTCTGTCGATTCTCAGCTGGCGATCACGAGGTCATGACTCCCGGGGCCATGCACTTTGTCTTCTGTAATTTGCGCTTTTTTCTACACATAAATGTGATGTTTTTGTTACTCTGATAAGTGAATCCAAGGTCTTACAAAATTCCTACATGCGTCATCTAATAATAGTGAAACATATTTCCCATTACTAGCCACTGGCTACTACTACATGCCTGTACTAAGACCCAAACTGAAGCTTAGGTATCATATTCTATACTTAGGCCATAGTACTACATTGTAATACCTGTGTTGTTCTCATATCTACCACTTCTGGAATATAAAATGCAATCAGCATGTTGAATGCAGATGTATATTTTCCTTCCATATGCTTGTTTTATAAGCAGCATATCACTGCTACAAGTGATGGCTTACAGTTGATACACTATAGTTACAGTACCACTCATCCTTTTTCTATACGTGTAACTGTAATTGATTAAGCTATCACTGGGTGTTCATAGCCTAGGCTACCAGTCAGCCCAGAAGGGTCTAGCATTGGAAAGCATAGATGGGGTCTCTCTACTGTTGGCCTACATTGATTGGTTATGTTTTAGGGCCTGCCAATGTAACTATGGTGGCTCACAATGGACACAGCAATGGCCAGATGTCAACAAGGGCACAGCAGCACAATCAAGTGCTGCATACTGGTTGTTCAGACAAGACCGCGCGTAGTCGTCGGCGTCGAGACCGCAGATCGTCGTGAGCAGCCACGGCTCGCGCTGGAGCGGATCGAGCGCGCGGGCCGCGTCCCACAACGCACCGGCGCGCTCGTCTGAGGGGCGGAGCGGATGATCGCCCTTCGACGCACGGCTCCGCGACGCGAGTGCCGTGAGCTGCAACGCTCGGGACTCGGCGAGGCGGCGCGGATCGCGGGCCTTCGAGAAGACAGACGTGAAGACGTCGATCGCGCCGGCGCGGTCGCCGGTCAGGACCGCGCCCCACGCGAAGACATCCCGTTCGATCTGCGTCCGTTCGCTCATCGCATCATGCTAGTCTGGCATGTCCGACCAACGCACTTTCTTACGGAGAGAACGATGTCCGCCACGCGCATCGAGCAGGACAGCATGGGCGCGATGACCGTCCCCGAATCCGCCCTCTACGGCGCCTCCACCCAGCGCGCCGTCGAGAACTTCCCCATCTCGGGCAGGCCCGTTCCCGGCGCGATCATCCATGCCTACGGCTGGCTCAAAGCCGCCTGCGCCGACACAAACAAGGCCCTCGGGAGGCTGAATCCCGAGCGTGCCGACGCCATCGTCAAAGCGGCGAGCGAACTGGGTGAGGGCAAGCACTTCGAGCACTTCCCCGTGGACGTCTTCCAGACCGGGTCGGGCACCTCAACCAACATGAACGCCAACGAGGTCATCGCGAACCTCATCTGCGTCGCCAACGGTGCGCCGATCGGCTCGTCCAAAGACGCCGCGTACATCGGCGACAAGGACACCGGCGCCGGCGTCCACCCCAACGATCACGTCAACATGGGGCAGTCTTCCAACGACACCTTTCCGACCGCGATGCACATCGCCGCGGCGTACGACATCGACAAGCACCTCATCCCCGCTCTGACCGCTGCGCACAAGACGCTCGATGCGCAGGCAACCACGTGGGATGACGTCGTCAAGATCGGGCGCACGCACCTGCAGGACGCCACGCCTATCCGGCTGGGGCAGGAGTTCAGCGGTTATGCGGCGCAGATGCGCAAAGCCGTCGAACGCGCCGAGCGCGCGCGCGATGTGTTGCTGGAGCTCCCCATCGGGGGCACCGCGGTCGGCACCGGCATCAACACGCACCCAGACTTCTCCAAACACGTCTGCGCATGGCTGAGCGGCAAGCTCGGGCTCGCCTTCCGCGAAGCCGACAACCACTTCGAATCGCAGCACGCCAAGGACGCGGTCGTCGAGGCGAGCGCGCACACGAAGACCATCGCGGTCTCGCTGACCACGATCGCCAACGACATCCGATGGCTCGGGTCGGGCCCGCGCTGCGGGATCGGCGAACTGAAACTGCCCGCCGTACAGCCCGGGTCGTCGATCATGCCCGGCAAGGTCAACCCCGTGATCTGCGAAGCCGTGATGATGGCCGCCTGCCGGGTCATCGGGAACGACGCGACCGTCACCGCGGGCGGGCTCGGCGGCGTGGGGTCGCTGCTCGACCTCAACGTCGCGATGCCCGTGATTGCCGAGGCCCTGCTCGACTCGATCACGCTCCTTGCCACGTCCACCAACGTCTTCCGCGAGAAACTGCTCGACGGGCTCGAGCCCGACCGCGAACGCTGCGCCGAACTCATCGAGGGCTCGCTCGCGATGTGCACTTCGCTCGTGCCGGTGATCGGATACGACGCGTCGGCGGCCCTCGCCAAGCGCGCGTACGCCGAGGGCAAGACCGTCCGCGAACTCGCGCTCGAAGAGGGCACACTCAGCGCCGAACAGCTCAACGAACTGCTCGACCCGATGTCGATGACGCATGCGAGTTAGGTATAGTTTCGGCTTGGAGATCGTCTATGGAATTCACAGAGAAGCTCACCAACATCGCTGACAAGATTCCGCTCGTCCGAGATCAACTCGGGACAGAAGAAGCGACAAAGACAGCATTGGTCCTCCCGTTTCTGCAAGCGATGGGGTACGACGTCTTCAATCCGAACGAAGTCGTTCCGGAGTTCACTGCGGATGTCGGAATCAAGAAGGGCGAGAAGGTCGACTACGCGCTCCTGCGCGAAGGCCGCCCAATGGTGCTCATCGAATGCAAGACATCGGCTCGCAACTAGATGCCCACGGCTCCCAGCTGTACCGGTACTTCACCGCGACGAGTGCGAAGATCGGAGTGCTGACCGACGGCCAGTACTACCGCTTCTTTTCTGACCTTCGCCAACAGAACATCATGGATACGACCCCGTTCATGGAGATCAATCTTGCGCGGCTTCGCGAGCAAGACGCAATAGAGCTGGCAAGGCTCTCGAAGGCCACGTTCGATCTCGAACGCGTCATCGAATCAGCGAGCGGGATGCGCTACGGGCGAGAGGCTCGGCGTTTCCTCGCGGCAGAATTCGAGAGCCCGAGCGATAGATTTGTTCGCTTCGTCGTGGATCAGATCTACGACGGCCGGATCACCTCAAACGTCATCGAACGTTTCCGACCAATCATTGCTCGAGCAGCGCAACAACTCGTCACGGCCCGCGTGGATGAACGCCTCAGTAAAGCACTCGAAAAGAACCGCGCTGAGCTTGCTGGCGAGGAAACCACTCCGCACCTTGAGCAGCCCGATTCGCCGGATGAGGATGACGTCGCCACCACGATGGAAGAACTGGAGGGTTTCTTCATCATCAAGGCAATCGTGCGGGACGTCGTCGATCCAAGCCGTGTCCACGCCCGAGATGTTCGGAGCTACTTCGGAATTCTCCTTGACGACAACAACAGGAAGCCGGT
>JBCDCB010000025.1:0-23134 GCA_039182735.1 Planctomycetota bacterium | reverse complement strand
TTCGACCTCGACGAACGTCTCGACATACCGCTCGATGTGATCGCGCCGCGAGCTCGCGCGGACGGCACCGACGACGGTGTGCCCGGACGCCGCGAGGTCGCGCGCGATGTATGAGCCGAGAAATCCCGAGACGCCCGTGAGCGCGACACGCATGGCTGGCTCTCCTGACTAGCGGGCGATTTCGACGGCGCGGGTTTCGCGCAGGACCGTGACCTTGATCTCGCCCGGGAATGTCATTTCGTCGGCGACCTTGCTCGCGATCTGCTTGGCGATGAGGTAGGCCTCGTCGTCGTTGACGCGCTGGGCGTTGACCATCACGCGGACCTCGCGACCGGCCTGAATGGCGTGCGCTTCTTCGACGCCGCGGTGTTCGAGGGCGATGCCCTGGAGCTGTTCGAGGCGCTGGACGTAGCGCTCGTAGGACTCGCGCCGGGCGCCGGGTCGTGCGCCGCTGAGCGCGTCGGCGGTCATGATGATGGGCGTGTAGAACGATGTTGCCGGGACGTCGCCGTGGTGACCGGCGATGACGTTGAGGACGGGTTCGGACTCGCCGTGCTGCTTGGCGAAGACGGCGCCGATGTGCGGGTGCCCGCCCTCCATCTCGTGGTCCATCGCCTTGCCGATGTCGTGGAGGAACCCGCAGCGGCGCGCGACGCGCCCGTCCATACCGAGCATCTCGGCGATGATCTGGCTGATGTAGGCGACTTCGAGCGAGTGCTTGAGCACGTTCTGCCCGTACGAAGTCCGGAAGCTGAGCTTGCCCATCGCCTCGACGATTTTGGGACTGACGTTGCGGAGCTTGGCTTCGAGGACCGCGTCCTTGCCGGCTTTCTCGACCTTCTCTTCGATCTCGGCGCGGCACTTCTCGACGACCTCTTCCACGCGCGTCGGGTGGATGCGCCCGTCGCTGACGAGCTTTTCGAGCGCGTTGACGGCGATCGCCTGGCGGACCTTGTCGAAGCAGGAGACGACGATGACGCCGGGCGTGTCGTCCACGATGATGTCGGCACCGGTGGCCTTCTCAATCGCGCGGATGTTGCGGCCCTCGCGACCGATGATCCGCCCCTTCACGTCGTCGCTGGGGATCGCGACGCTGCGCGTCGTGGACTCGGCGACGAACTCCGAGGCGTAGCGCTGCATCGCGGTGATCGTGATCTCGCGGGCCTCCTCGACGGCCTTTGTCTCGGCCTGCTCGAGCAGGGTACGCGTGAGGCGCGCGGACTCGTCCCGCACGTCGTCCTCGATGATCGAGAGGAGCTTCCTCTCGGCTTCGTCTTTCGAGAGCCCGGTGATCGCCTGCAACTCGCTCTTCTGGCGATCGATGAGCTTGTCGAGCTCGTCGGACTTCTGCTTGTTGCTCGCCTCGCGCTGCTCGACGTCCGCCGTCTTGGTGTCGAGGCGTTCCTCGCGTTCGGCGAGCTTGGCGGACTGACGCTCGATCTGGTCCTCGCGCTTGGAGATGCGTTTCTCGGTCTCGCGCTGCTCGTCGCGTCGGGCCTTGAGTTCCTCTTCCAGGCGCTCCCGCTCGGCGAGCGCGAAGTTCTTGGCCTCGAGCTCGACCTCTTTGCGCTTGGTCGCGGCGTCTTCCTCGGCGTGCCTGAGGATGCGTTCGGCCTCGCTGGTGGCGCGGTTGACCAGCTGGTTGCCCAGCAATCGGATGACGACAACGACACCGACGCCACCGACAACGAAGCCCATGACCATGAAGCCCCACGCGAGCCCGGGGATGCTGCCGGGATCGGTCTGGGCGGGGGCGGATTGTGCGAGCAACGAGATGAGTTCGAGCGGCGAGCGCATCGGTCGGTCCCTTCGAACGCGTCGCGCGAGAACGCGGACGCGGTACCCGGGCGAGCTGTCGTGGGCTCACGGATCCATCGGCACACCGGGCACGGGTCGCGTGCCGGGTGCGCTCCGCACGGAGCGGGATCGAGCTGGGAGCGTGTTCGGAACCTGCTTCGAGACGACGCGTACAACGGGAAGAATCGAATGATGGAATGCGTCGGATCGGACCGGTTTCCGGTTTGAGTCGCTCCGAGTTGGTGTCGCCGGCGGAGCCGCTACAGGGCGTTTGCCGAGCGTCGTGAGATTGCCCAGACAGCCGCCTTGCTCGGTTGGAGCCGGGCGGTCTGTATTCGTGTTGTTGAAGTTGACAGGATACGTCGATCGCGGGTGGCGTGTGCGGTGCCCGGGGATGGGCGTAGCATGCCGCCCATGCCGCCGATTGTTCGCTGGTTGCTGAGCCTGGTGCCGTTGAACCCGATCGCGGTCCGCCTGATCGAAGGCGGGTCGCGTCGCGATCGTCATATGTACTTGCGCAGCACCTACTTGTTCGTGCTGCTGGTGGCGCTGGTCGGGCTGATGCTGACCAAGTCTTCGAGCGGGACGCTTGAGTTCCAGGACCTGGCGCTGGCGGGCGCGTCGGCATTCGAGGCGATCGCCTTCCTTCAGATCATCGCGATCTGCATCCTGACGCCGGCGTTCATGGCGGGCGCGATCCGCCAGGAGGCGAACCCGCGGACGTGGGAGATTTTGCTCACGACGCCGATGTCTCCGCTGCAGATCGTGCTGGGGATGATGTACGGGCGTCTGTTCTTTGTGTTCGCGCTGCTGCTTGCGTCGCTGCCGCTGTTCGCGATGACGCAGTACTTCGGGGGCGTGCCGGGCACGGCGATCGCGGCGTCGTACTTCGTCGCGGGGTCGGCGGCGCTCGCGGTCGGCGCGATCGCGGTGATGCTCTCGGTCAGCCGGATCGCCGGTCGGCGGGCGGAGTTCGCGTTCTACGTCGCGGTGGTGAGCTACCTCGGGATCACGATCGCGATCGACGCGTGGCTCCGCGCGGGGTCCTCGCTGGGCGTGACGTGGATGACCCCGGTGAACCCCTTCCTCACGCTCCGTGCGCTGATCAACCCGAGCGGGTTCCCGCGCCCGGACACGGTGGAACTCGCGGCGATGTCGCCCGTTCGCGCCTTCTGGTTCGGGTCGCCTGTGCTCGCGTTCGTCTCGCTTTCGCTGCTCGTCACGCTCGTGCTGACCGTTGTCTCGGCGTTCGGTGTGCGGCGCTTCGGGCTGGAGGGCGGCTCGCGCGGCAGCCGAGGCGTGATCGGCGAAAAAACCCGTGCGCCGCGGCAGGTCTGGTCCAACCCCATCGCGTGGCGCGAGGCGGCGGCAAGGCAGGCCACGCTCCCAAAGACCGTCGCACGCTGGCTCTTCATCGCGACCGGCTCGCTGTGGGGACTCGGGCTCGTCATCTACTACCAGAACGGCGGGATGACGACTGACGAGTTCCACCTCGCGCTCATCGCGACGGTGTACGTCGAACTGCTTGTCGTGCTGCTCGTGGCGCTGCAGGCCTCGGCGACATCGATCACGCGCGAGCGCGAAGACGGCACGCTGGATCTGCTGCTCACGACGCCGCTCACGCCCTCGGCGTATCTCACCGGGAAGCTGCGCGGGCTGATCTCGTTCCTCACCCCCCTGCTGGCGGTCCCGCTCGGAACAGTCGCGGTGGCGGGGCTTTTCGCGATCGTCACGAGCGATTCGTTCCAGGTCAGCGGTCAGAACGGCGCGACCATCAACGTGCCGATCGTGCTGCCCGAGGTCGCGTTCATGGCGCCGCTGGTCACGGTGCCGTTTGTGGCGATGTGCGTGATGATCGGTCTGCAATGGTCGCTGCGCTCGAAGGGCACGCTCTCCTCGACGGTGATGACGGTGCTCGTTGCCGGCGCGATCGGCGGAACGCTCGGGCTCTGTGGCGTGCAGATGGGCGGGCAGATTGAGGTGGTCGGACCCGTCGTCGCCGCGTTCAACCCGCTGACACTCGTGCACGCGGCGATCGATCCGGCGACACGGCTCGAAGCGACCGTGCAGGCACAGGGCGCGACGGGCAACGCCCGGTTCGGGCTGCTGCTCGGGTCGGTGAGCGCCGCGGTCGTGTACGTGCTCGTGGTGCTCGGCCTGCGCGCAAGCATGACGAAGAACTTCGACATGACCGTGCGCAAGCTCGCGGGCACCCGCTGAGCCGCTAGAACTTCTTGCGCATCCGCGCCGGCGGGATGTCCATCTGTGCGCGGTACTTGGCGACGGTGCGTCGCGCGATGTCGATCCCGCGCTCTTTGAGGGCCTTGGCGAGCGCCTCATCGCTGAGGGGCTTGGCCTTGTCCTCGGCGTCGATGATGTCGTGCAGCGCCGCGCGGACGGCTTCCCAGGACATCTCCTCGCCCGATTCGGTCTGCGTGCCGCCGGAGAAGAACTGGCGGAGCGGGAAGACGCCGCGCGGGGTCTGCAGGAACTTGCCGGAGACGGCGCGAGAAACCGTGGCGACGTGCACGCCGAGCTGCTCGGCGACCTGGGTCATGGGCAGCGGCTTGAGCGCCTGCGGCCCGAGGTCGAAGAAGTCGCGCTGGGCGCCGACGACGACGTTGATCACGCGGAGCATGGTCTGGCGGCGTTGCCCGACGGCGTCGATCAGCCACTGCGCGTTGGCGATGTTCGTTCGGATGAAGGCGCGGTCCTTGCGTTCCACGCTGCGATCTTTCGAGAGCGCCGCGATCTCGTCGTTCACCCGCAGACGCGGGAAGCGCCCGTCGGTGAGCGACGCGACGTAGGTGTCCGCGTCCTCGTCGTACTCGACGATCGCGTCGGGCACGATGACGCTCGGCGCCTCGCTCACCACCTGGCGACCGGGGTGCAGATCGAGCCGGCGCATCCGCTCGACCGCGTCGTTGATCGACTCCATCGGGAGCCCCGATCGCTCGGCGATGCGCGGCAACCGGTTGTGGAGCAGGTCGTCGAAGTGCTCGTCGATGAGCAATCGTGCGTGGCGCCAGCCGTCGTCGCCCGGGAACTCGTCGCACGCCGCGTCGGCCTGCAGCAGCAGGCACTCGCGCACGTCGCGCGCGCCGATGCCGGGCGGCTCGAGGAAGAGCTGGATCGCTTGCAGCGCGCGTTCGAGTTGCTCCACACTTGCCCGCTGGCCGTTGTCGCCTCCGGACCCGGGGGGAGCGGCCTGCGCAACACGCTCGAGTTCCGCGCGGATGTAGCCGTCGTCATCGATGTTCTCGATGACAAGCTTGCCGGGTTCGCGGAGGGTCTCATCGATTTCCGCGAACATCCACTGTTCGAGCAGCTGATCGACGAGCGACGCGCCGCGCGCGGGCGCGTTGGCCATCGCGTCCATCTTCGAGTCGCGTTCGCCCTCCATGCGGGACGGCGAGTAAGACCCGGGCTCGTACTCGCGTTCGCGTGCGTTCGGGTGGATGGAGTCGTCGAGGGCGTCGCCGTAGGAGTTCTCGAAAGAGGCGAGGCGCTCGAAGTCCTCGGCGGAGCCGTTCTCGTCCACGAGGAGTTCGCGTTCGTTCTCGCGGGCGTCGCGTTCGGTCTCCTCGATCTGCTCGCGGACGTTCACCTCGTCGCCCTCCGGCTCGAAGGTCTCGAGCGCGACATTGGACTCGAGCTCCTGCTCGATGCGCTCTTCGAGCGCGGGAAGCGCGAGCTGGAGGATCTCCATCGACTGGATCATCCGCGGGGCCAGCTTCATGTGCTGGCCGAGCTTCATTTGCTGGGATGTGTCCAGACGCATCACGTCGCTCCGTGCGGGCACGCGTGCCCGCCGGACTATATCGGCGCAAACCGATCGAACCTGTTCACTGGTGATCGAAGGCGCGTCGCCCGGCGATGGCGTCGGCGAGGACCGCCTTGCTCGCGAACTCCAGCGTCGCGCCGCTCGGCAGACCCCGCGCAAGCTGCGTGATCCGCACACCCCGGCGTTCGATCTGGTCGGCGAGGTAGAGCCCCGTGCCGTCGCCTTCGAGCGTGGGGTTGAGCCCGAGGATGACCTCTTCGACGCGCATCTCGCCCGCGTTTCTCTCGGGATCATCGAGGCGCGCGAGCAGGTCGGCGACCGTGAGATCCTCCGCGTTCACGCCGTCGAGTGGGCTGATCCGCCCGAGCAGCACGTGGTACAGACCCCGGTACATGCCCGTCTGCTCGATCGCGAGCGCGTCCTTGGGCTGCTCGACCACGAGCACGCTCGAGCGCTCCCGGCGAGGATCGTTGCAGACCGCGCAGCGCTCGTCGTCGGCGAAGTTGAAGCACACCGCGCAGTGGCGGACCTGCGTCTTGACGTCGCCGATCGCGCCGGCGAGCTCGCGCGCTTCGTCCACCTCCGACTTGAGCACGTGGAACGCGAGGCGCTCGGCGGACCGGCGTCCGATGCCCGGCAGCTTGGCGAAGCAGTCGATCAGGCGCTGGACCGGCTCGGGGTAGCCGCGGGTGTCGTTCACGAGAGGAAGTTCCCGAGCCCCGGTACCTCGGGGAGCCCGAGCTCGCGCGCGGACTTGTTCGTCTCGTCCTTGATCATCTCTTGCATCTTCTGGATCGCCTCATTCGTCGCGCCTTGGATGGCCTGCTCGACGAGCCCCTGCTCGCCGCCCGCTGCCATGCCCTGCACGAGCGCGGGGTCGAGGGTGATGTCCTCGACCTTGAGCTTGCCGGTCACGCGGACGCGGACCGCGCCGCCGCCCGCGCTGCCCTCGGCGGAGAGGCGTTCGATGCGCGCCTTGAGGTCGTCGGCGACCTGCCGCATCTTCTCCTTGTTGCCGAGGAGCGAGGCGACCTGCCCGAGGGCCTTCATCTGATCGAGGTTGCCGAACATGGTCAGTCGTTCTCCGGTCGCACGTCGATGACGCGCGCGTCAAAGAGTTCGGTCGCCTTGCGGACGACGGGGTGCTGCATGGCCTTCTCGCGCATCTCGGGCGAGACTTCGGTGTCGTTCGGGCGAGCCGGTCGCGGCGCGGGCTCGGCGGATTCGAGGAACTCGATCGCCCGCTTCCCGCCGCCGCACTGCTCGATGAGGTCGGCCAGCACGCTCGCGTGCATCCGCGCGTAGCCCGTGCGCTCGGCGTCGGTGATGCGGAACGTCGCGGTGCGCTCGTTCATCGAATCGAGTTCGATCGAGGCGAGCAGCGAGCGCACCGACGGGCGGCCCTCGGCACGCGCGAGCATGGCGCTCATCAGCGCCCCGGGCGACGCGGGCGCGTGTAGCGCGGGCTTCGCCTCGACGCCGACCGGCGCGGGCTCGGGCACCGGCTCCGTTGGTCGAGAAGCGGGCGCGGGTGTCTCGGGTCGTGCGGGTTCGGGAACGGGCGCGGGCGCGACGGGCCGGCGCGTCGCCCCCGTCAGGCTTTTCCCGGTGGGGCGCCCCCGGCGATCGCCGCGGCTTCCGCGATCCGGTCCGTCATCGCGAGCCTCGCGATGATCGCATCAAACAGCGCGCGCGGGGTGCTCGAACTCCGGCACAAGCGCTGCCCGCTCTCGCACAGCGCGATCATGTGGATCAACTGCGGCGCGTCGAACTTCGCGGCCCGGTCGGTCGTTTGTTGGCGGGCGTCGCCGAGCTCTTGCAGCAGGTCGGTCTCGGGCCCGCAGGTGACGACCAGCATGAGATCACGCAGCGACTCGACCATGGTGGTGAAGCACTGCTCGATCGGCGTGCCGCGCGCGAGCAGGTCGCCGGCGGCGCTGAGCGCGGTCGAGGCGTCGCCTTCCGCGACGGCGTCGATCACACGCGCGATCTCCTGACGCTCGGGCACGCCCAGCAGCGCGTCGAGCACATCGCTGGTCACGCCTTGCTTCGACGCGGAGGCGGCGATCACGCGGTCGAGAAGGCTGAGCCCGTCGCGCATCGAGCCGTTGGCGAGGCGCGCGATGCGCATGAGCGCGTCGTCTTCGGCGGCGATCTTCTCCTGCTCGCAAACAGCCCGGAGATGTTCGAGCACCTCGTCGGGCGAGAGGTTGCGGAAGTCGAAGCGCTGGCAGCGAGATTGGATCGTCGCGGGGACCTTGTGCGTCTCGGTGGTACACAGGATGAAGATGACGTGGTCGGGCGGCTCTTCCAGCGTCTTGAGCAGCGCGTTGAACGCATGGCTCGAGAGCATGTGGACCTCATCGATGATGTAGACCTTCTTGCTGCCGCGGAGCGGGCGGTAGATCGCGTTCGAGATCAGCTCGCGCGCCTCTTCGACTTTCGAGTTCGACGCGGCGTCGATCTCGATGACGTCCGTGTCGCGACCGGTCATGATCGCCTCGTCCACGTCTTCGCTCCCACCGTTGATGGCCTTGGCGAAGATGCGGGCGGCGGAGGTCTTGCCGACCCCACGCGTGCCGACGAAGAGGTAGGCGTGGGCGACGCGGTCCTGCTCGATCGCGTTGGAGAGTGTGCGGGCGATGGCCTGCTGCCCGACGAGTTCGTCGAAGGAGCGTGAGCGGTATCGCCTGGCGAGAACGGTGTAGGCCATGGCCCGATGGTAGCGGTGCGCGGGGCCCGCGAGTTGCTCACGCCGGTTGACGACCAGGTTACCGACGCACCGACTGCCGGACGCTTATGGCTGCTGCCGTCAAGCCCTGACCAGGTTCGCGGGACAGCCCCGCACCGGGCCCGGTCGTCAACCGACGCGAGCGCTCGCTCGCGAGTGGGGATTGTAGGCGAAGAGGGCGGCGGGCTCCCTATCCTCTCCCCGTGAGCGATACCGAACACGTCTTCGCCGAGGAGATCCGCGAGGAACGCGCGCAGCGGACGCGCGTCGTCCAAGTGCTGCGCGGGGCGTTTCTGGTGCTCGCGTCGGTGGTCTTCGGGCTCGGGCTCGCCAGCGGCTCCGCCGGCGAGAGCGAGAGCGAGAGCGGGCGCGTGCTCAACGAACTCTTCGGAAGCCAGTGGTGGCTGACGGCGATCGTGACGCTGGTCTTCGTCGGGCTCGTGATCGCGATCGACCTTGTCACGCCCACGCGCAAACTCTCGACGATCAGCGCGATCCTCTTCGGCTCCATCGCCGGGCTGCTCGCGACGGTGCTCGCGGGCGTGATCATCGACTACTTCGCGGTGACATATGAGTTCGCCGAGTCGCTCGCGGAAGAGATCTTCACGATCAAGCTGATGCTGGGGCTGGGGCTCTGCTACCTGGGCGTTTCCACCGTGCTGCAGACGCAAGACGACTTCCGCCTGGTGATCCCGTATGTCGAGTTCGCCAAGCAGTTCCGCGGCGTGCGCCCATACCTGGTCGATACCTCGACGCTCGTGGACGGTCGTGTGCTCGGCGTGGTGCGCGCGGGGTTCGTGCAGTCTCCGATGATCGTGCCGCGCGTCGTGGTGGACGAACTGCACGCGCTGAGCGATTCGAGCGACCAATCGAAGCGGGAGCGTGGGCGTCGGGGGCTGGACCTGCTCGCGCGGATTCAGCGCGAGCCGCTGGCGGACGTGCGTATCGATGAAACGCGTGTGCCGAGCGTTGCGGTCGATAAGGCTCTGCTGGAGCGTGCGAAGGCCATGCCGGCGACGCTCCTGACCACCGACACGGGCCTGAAGCGCGTCGCGCGCGTGCAGGACGTGTCGGTGATCGACCTGAACGATCTCGCGCAAGCGCTGCGGCCCAGCGTGACGCCGGGCGATCGCGTCCGCATCGAGATCGTGCGCGGCGGAGAGCAGCCGGGGCAGGGTGTGGGATTCCTCGAAGACGGCTCGATGGTCGTGGTGCAGGACGGCGCCGAGGCCATCGGCTCGCACGCCGAGGTGCTTCTGGCGAGCCAGGTGCAGACAGCCAACGGCAGGCTTTTCTTTGCGCGCATCGGCGCGGAACCCACGCAGCAGCAGCCGACACCTACAGAGCCGCCCTCTGAGGAGGTTCACGCGGAACCGGAGACCGAAACCACCGACGCGGCGGACGTCTCGAGTGCCGAGCCCGAACGGGCCGCGGGGTCAGCGACGCGCGACGTCGAGCGCCGCGTCGTCAGGCCGACTCGCAGCGCGGGCGCTTCGCCACGCAATCCGCGTCGAGGGTGACCGACGCGCGCGAGCCGTGCGCATCGAGGGCGGAACGAGCACGCTCAGCGCTCCCGGGCGGACGGTCATCTCGAGCGAACGCTCTCCGGGCACGGCCTCGCCGTCGAGCTGCATCGGCGGGGCTTCGTCGCTGTGCGATTCGATCGACACGCGTGAGCCCTGCTCGTACACACAAAGGCGGTTGGTGGTATGACGGCGCAATCTGCTGGACAGCCCCCACAGGACCAGCCGCGCGCTCGTCGTCGCCGGCATGAAGACCACATCGAGTAAGCCGTCGTGCATATCGGCGTGCTTGCCCGGGTCGAGGCGCACGGCGTACTGGCGGCTGTTCGCGACCACAACCTGCCCGCATCGGCGTTCGACCACGGGCGTGCCGTCTACCCGGATCGTCAGCGGGCGCAGCGACGGACGCAGCGCCTCGTGGATCGCCGGCATCACGTAGCTGAGGTGCGAGATGCTCCCGGTGCGCGCACGGTCGAGGCGGTGGATCGTGCCCGCGTCGGGCCCGACGCTGCACATCAACAGGAACGCGCGGTCGTTCACGCTCGCGAGGTCCACGCGTTCGACGTTCGGCTCTTCGAGCGCACCGAGCAGCACCTCCGGACGCCGGCTCATGCCGAACTCCCGCGCGAAGAGGTTCTCCGTTCCGAGGGGGACGTGGTAGACCGGGACGTCGGCGCCGGCGGCGAGACCGGCGAGCGAGTTCATCGTCCCGTCGCCGCCCAGCACGACCAGAAGGTCGCAGCGGCGGAGCGCCTCCTGCAGGAAGACATACGCGCCAGGGTCTCGCGTGTGCGCCGGCAGCCCGTAGCGCTCGGGCTGGTGCCCGGCGCGCTGCAGTGCCGAGGTCAGTACGCCCGCGGCGTCGGCGGCACGTCCTCGACCGGAACGCGGGTTGAACACAATCAGCGGTCGCATGCTTGCTCCTCGGCGCGTGCGTCGGAATCCCTATGATACCGCCGATGGACGCAACACATCGGCCCTCACATCGCCGGCACCGCTACCGCTTGGTCTTCGCGCTGCCCACGCTCCTCGCCGTCGCGTGCCCCGCGTTCGCGCAGTCGCAGACCTTCACGCTCGACGGGTCCGGCTCGTGGGAATCGGAATCGGTGGCGACGGCACCGACCGGCCCGATCGACGAGGCCCGGCGCGCGCTAGCCGAAGACCGCCCGCAGGACGCACGTCGGCTCATGGACGCGTGGATCCGCGAGCACGAGCTCGACGAGCACCCCCGCCTGCCCGAGGCCTACCTCGTGCGGGGCGATGCGCTCACGGCGATCGGGCGCGAGTTCAACGCGCTCTACGACTACGAGGCCGTGATCCGGTCGGCCCCGCAGACCGAGTGGTTCCCGCTCGCGATCGAGCGTGAGCTCGACATCGCGATCGCCTACGCCAACGGCATGCGTCGCAAGGTGCTGGGGCTGCGGGTCTTCGACCCGGAAGACCTGCTGGTCGAGATCCTGATCCGCGTGCAGGAGCGGCTGCCCGGCAGCGAGCTTGCCGAGCGTGCGTCGATCGAACTGGCCGATTACTACTTCCGCAAGCGCGACATGGGGCTCGCGCGTGAAGCGTACGACCTGTACCTGCTGAACTTCCCCCGTGGGCAGCACCGCGACATCGCGTCGGAGCGGCGCATCCTCGCGGACATCTCGCGGTTCAAGGGTCCCCGCTACGACGCCTCCGGGCTGCTCAACGCGCAGGTCCAGATCGAGAACTTCATGTCAAGATACCCCGCGCGGGCCGAGGAAGCGGGGCTGGACGAGGCGATGCAGGTGCGCATCGACGAATCCCTCGCTGCGCAGCTGCTCGACACCGCGAACTGGTACCTGCGGACGAACGACCCGGCGTCGGCGCGCTACACCATGACGCGCCTGCTCGCGACACACCCGCGTTCGGTCGCCGCGGCCCGCGCACGCGAGATGCTCGAGGAACGGGGCTGGCTCGAACCCGCGGACGAACCGCGAACTGACGATGAGCCAGAACAGGATGAACAAAACGGTGACGAGGCGGCGGACGCCGATGGCTGATCGCTGGCCCGCCGTCATCGTGCTCGCGTTCGCTGCACTGCTCGGTGCATGCGCGAGCGACCCATCTGAGGGATACGCGTGGCAGAGCGCGCACGACACAAGCGTGCGCACGATTTCCGTGGGCGTCTTTCGCAACGACACGTTCCAGCACGGGATCGAGGCCAACCTTGCCGACGCGCTGGTGAAGGAACTGCACCGTTCGACGCCGTGGCGTGTGTCGCAACGCGCCGAGACGTCGCTCACGGGCGAGATCACGAACGCCGAGTTGGTGCGTGTCTCGACGGATTCCGAGAGCGGGCTGGTGCAGGAACTGGCGGTCGAGCTCACCGTTTCGTTCGAATGGCGTGACGCGCGAACGGGCGAGGTGCTTGTCGAGCGGTCGAACTACCGCGCGTCCGACATTTTCACACCGGCGCAGGGGTCGCGGGAGCGTCTGGCGATGGGCCAGCGGGGCGCGGTGCAGCGTCTGGCGAAGGATATCGTCGCGGAGCTCCGCGGCGCGTGGTAAGCGGCGTGCGTATCCTCACTTGAGGGAATCCCGCTCCCGAATTCAGCCGAATGGGAGTGAGCGGGCAGCGCACGGGAACCGGACGAAGGACGCGTATGAACAGCGAACAAGGCAAGCCGACGCAAGACCCGAGCGGGGGCGCGCGCACGCCGAACCGGTCCCAGCAGGAAGGCGACGCGGCGCAGGCCCCGCCAAGCCGGGGCCCGTTCGGCTGGATCATCATCGTCCTGCTGCTGCTGTCGCTGCTGATCGTCTTCCAGTCGCTCGGCCCGAAGGTCGAAGCGCTCACCTGGAGCGAGTTCGCCACCCTCTACGAAGAAGAGTCGCTCGCCGACATCGAGCTCAAACAGAACGCGATCGTCGCGAAGAACACCTCGGAGCTCGATTCGCGCGGCAACCCCACGTCGGTCCAGTTCAAGTTCAACAACGGCACGCAGGACGCCGTCTATCAGGACCTCAAGGAACTGACCGGTGGCGACTACAAACCCAGCGGCGGGCCGCCCGTGTGGGTCCACTTCCTCATGTCGCCCATCATCTGGCTGCTCCTCTTCGTCTTCCTGTTCTGGCTGCTGATCTCGCGCGGGCTGCGCTCCGCGGGCGGGCCGGGCGGGATCATCGGGAACTTCGGCAAGTCGCGGCATCGCGTGCTCGGAGGGCAGACCAGCGGCGTCACTTTCGACTCGGTCGCCGGCATCAAAGAAGCGAAGGAAGAGGTCACCGAGCTCGTCGAGTTCCTCCGCTCGCCCAAGAAGTTCATGCGGCTCGGCGCTCGCATCCCGCGAGGCGTGTTGCTCGTCGGCCCTCCCGGCTGCGGCAAGACGCTCCTCGCCAAGGCCATCGCAGGCGAAGCCGACGTTCCGTTCTTCTCGATTTCCGGCTCGGACTTCGTGGAGATGTTCGTCGGCGTCGGTGCCTCGCGCGTGCGCGATCTGTTCAAGCAGGCCAAGGAACAGTCCCCCTGCATCATCTTCCTCGACGAAATCGACGCCGTCGGGCGTCGCCGGGGCGGAGGCTTCACCACCGGCGGGCACGACGAACGCGAGCAGACGCTCAACGCCATCCTCGTCGAGATGGACGGGTTTGAATCGTCCGATCAGGTGATCGTGATCGCGGCGACGAACCGGGCCGATGTGCTCGACCCGGCGCTCACACGCCCGGGACGATTCGACCGCCAGGTCGAGGTCCCCCCGCCGGACGTGAAGGGTCGTCTCGAGATCCTGAAGGTCCACGCGAAGAAGGTGAAGCTCGGGATCGACGTGAAGCTCGAGAAGATCGCGCGCGGGACCCCCGCGTTCAGCGGCGCGGAGCTCGCGGCGATCATCAACGAAGCCGCGATCATCGCGACACTCGCGGGCAAAGAGTTCATCGAGCACGAAGACCTCGAAGAGGGGCGCGACAAGATCCGCTTCGGGCGCTCGCGTAAGAGCCGCGTGGTGGAAGAGAAGGAGCGCGTGGCGACGGCGTATCACGAAGCCGGCCACGCCGTCCTGCAGTGCCTGCTCCCGGACGCCGACCCGCTCCACAAGGTGACCATCATCCCGCGTGGTGCCGCCGGCGGTGCCACGTTCAGCCTCCCGGAACAGGACCGGTACGGCTACGGGGCGAAGTACCTCAACGCGACCATGCGGGTGCTGTGCGGCGGGCGCATCGCCGAGGAGCGGAAGACCGGCGACGTCTCGTCGGGCGCCTCGATGGACATCCAGCAGATGACGCAGTTCGCGCGCGCGATGGTCCTCGAGTGGGGCATGAGCGAGAAGCTCGGGTTTGTGCGCTACAGCGGCGTCGATTCACGCGAGGCGTACGTCGGCGAACGCGACTACTCCGACGAGACCGCGCGCCTCATCGACGAAGAGATCCGCAGGCTCTCGGGCGAGGCGTTCACCGATGCGCAGCGCATGCTCTCAGAACACTGGGACCAGGTCTCGGACGTCGCCGATGCGCTGCTCAAGTATGAGACGCTCACCGCGGACGAGGTCCACGCCATCATGCGGGGCGACGCGATCGACAAGCCGACCGTGAGCGATCTGCTCGCGGCGGAGGCCAAGAAGGCCGCCGAGTCCGGCAAGCGGAGCGCCGCCGAGGAGCGTCGTGAGGGCGGCGAGCTCGACGGGGGCGCGATGCCGCACCCCGCCTGACGCGGTTCCGCCAATCCGCTGGTGCCGCGACCGATCTTAGGGCATGTTTGATGTGTTCTGTGCCGATCACCTTGTGTGGCCCCGCGTACAACACCTCGGCAACGGAACGGTTACCGGCGGAGAGATCGCATGAAGTGCCTTCCCCTACTCACCGTGCTGCTCGTACACCTCGCGTCGATCCCGGCGGCGGCGCAGCTCCAGCAGGAAAACGTGCTGCTCGTCTGGAACTCGCGCGACACCGAATCGCAGGCCGTGCGCGACCTCTATGTCGCGCGGTACCCGGCGGTGCTCGAGTTCGATCTCGACTCGGTGCCGCTCTCGAACTCGAACGCCGTGACGCGCAACAACTTCGATGCGCTGATTCGTGATCCGCTGCGCGACTTCATCAATGGCGTCACCACGGGTAGCGACCTGTCCCAGCAGATCATGTGTCTCGTCACCACGCGCGGTGTGCCGGTGCGCATCAACAGCACCGTCGCGGGCGATGAGTTCGGCTTCGCCTCCACGTGGACGAGCGTGGAGAGCGAACTGACGCTGCTGCAGCAGGATCTCACGGCAACGGGCGCGGCGGCGCTGCAGTTCCGCTACAGCGGCAGCGTCCGCAACCCGTACCACGCGCGGTTCAACCAGCCGATCACCGGGTTCTCGCGGGCCGGCGTGCAGACAGCGCGCATCTTCGGGGTGAACCAGACGGCGGGGTTCCAGTCGTGGCAGGCGATCGGGCTGACGCCGGGCGACATGTACGTCGTGTGCCGGCTCGATGCGCTGCCCGCGAACGGGAATACCGCGGTGCAGGAGATCGAGGCCCTGCTCGACCGTGCGCAGAACGCCGTGTTCGCCTGCGGCAGCGGGCGCGCGCTGCTCGACGAGTACGCGGCGGTGGACCAACTCGACGACGAAGGGCAGGCGAACATCTTCCCGCCGCGTGATTCGTCGGAGAACTTCGAGTTCGACGACTACGAGCGCACGCGCGATGTGCTCGAGTCGCTCAACATCCCGGTGACCTACGACGACACGAGCAACTTCGTGGATCCGTCCGAGCTCCCGGATGATCTGCCGCTCTTCGTCTTCTCGACCTACGGCGAGAACCACGACGTTGACGGCAGCGAGAACCCGAGCGGCCTTGGCGACTACGTCGGACGCTATACCTTTCATCCCGCCGCGATCTTTCTTTCGCTTGAATCCTTCAACGGCGACTCAATCTTCGACGGGACGGGGCGTGGCAACCAGGGCCAGGTGCTCGACGCCGTCGCCGGCGGCGCGACGTTCACGATCGGGCACATCCGCGAACCCCTGGCGTACTCCGTGCCCGACACGCGCATCCTCGTCGAGAACATGCTGGTGCACGGCATGACGTTCGCCGAGGCGGCGTGGAGCGCCATCCCCGCCCTCTCGTGGCAACAGGTTCCGATCGGCGACCCGCTCGCGACGCTGCAGATCGTGCCCGGCGGCGCGGAGCGCAACGGCGACGGCGTCACCGACGTCGAAGACCTCTACACGTACTTCGTGGGGACGCCGCTCGACCTCGATTGCGACGGTGTGGCGAGCCTCGCCGACAGCCTGATCGTCCGCGACGGCGTGCGCACGGGCGAGCCAACGGACCTCGTCGCCGGGCGTTAGACGAACGCGCGCGTTTCGACGCGATCGAGGATCGCATCGGCGTCCGAGCGTGACGGCGCCTCGGCGATCAGCCGCATGATCGGCTCGGTGTTGCTGGATCGGACGTGGACCCATGCGCGCCCGCCTGAGGGCGCGTCGAAGTCCAACCGCACGCCGTCGGAATCGTTGACCGCCGCGCCGGGGAAGGCATCGCCCGCCATGGCGCGGACCGCGTCGAGCACCGCGTTCGCGTCGAGCCCTTCGAGCGGCGTCTTCCGTTTGACGATCGCGTAGGGCGGCATCGCATCGACGATCTCGCTGAGCGGTTTGTCTTCGCGCGTGAGCAACGCGAGGACGAGCGCCATGCTCCCGACGGAGTCGCGGATGGGGACGATGTCGGGCCAGATGACGCCGCCGTTGCCCTCGCCGCCGAGCGGGGCATCGTGCGCACGCATGACGCTGACGACGTTGGCTTCGCCGACGGCGGCCCGCTCGACCCGCGCCCCGAAGCTCGTGCAGACGTCGTCGATCATGCGCGAGGTTGACAGATTCGCGACGAGCACCGCGCTCGATGGGTCGTCCATCGCTCCGAGCATCGCGCGGGCGCACAGCGCGAGCGTGTACTCCTCGCCGATGTATCGCCCGTTCTCATCGACGATCGCGAGGCGGTCGGCGTCGGGATCCTGCGCAAAGCCAACCGCGCAGCCGTTCGCGCGGGTCGCGGCGCAGAGCTGCTGCAGGTTCGCTTCGACGGGTTCGGGCGTGTGCGGGAAGATTCCGCTCGCGTCGGCATGAAGATGCTCGATGGAGCAGTTGAGCGCCTCCGCAAGCAAACGCGCCGGAGCGATGCCGCTGGAACTGACCGAGTCCACGCAGATCGCGAACCGCTTGGCGCGGATCGCGCCGATCGGCTGCAGCGACTCCAGGTGCGCCACCACGCCCGCGACGTGGCGCGACGCGGCGAGCGCATCGGCGATCACGTCTCCCCCGCTTCTCGGCGCGGAGTCATACGACTCCGCGTGGTAGCGCCCGATCAGCCGTTTCGAACGCTCCGGCGACATCGCGCCCGCGTTAGCGTCGATCGGCTTCAGCCCGAGCCATTCTTGCGGGTTGTGCGACGCGGTCAGCACAAAGGCCCCGCTCGCGTCGTGATGGCGGACCGCGGCGCCGACCGTCGGCGTGGGAACGGCCCCGACGTCGATCACCCGGCAGCCGACGCGCACGAGCGCCTCCATCAACGCCCGTTGATAGTGCTCGCCGCCCCGGCGCCCGTCTCGCCCGACGACAATCGTCGTCGGATCCTGCCCACCGTGCTCGCGCATCTCGTGCAGCGCCGCCAGCGCGAAGCGCTCCGCGACGGCTTCGGTGAAGGACTCGCCCGTGATCCCGCGGCAGCCGCTGACGGAGACCATGAGCGGGGCGACGTTGTTCGGGTTGGGGTGTTCAGGCTGCATCGCGGCGCGATGGTACCGTCCGCGCGTGCAGCGGTGGCTCGATCGGCTTGATCACCGAAAGTTCCCATGGCGCATGGTCGGAGAGGCGAACGACCTGATCGATGGGCGGCCCGACCTCGCTGTGCATCTTCACGCGGACCATGGGGCGGTCGAGCGCCTCCGAATCGTTCCCAACAACGAGCGCATCGAGCCCCGTCGAGAGGCGCACCCACGAGCCGACGGGGAAGATCCCGGTGCACTGCACGAGCGCCCGGGTCGCCTTGCGATCGAGCACGCGCTCGGAGCCGAGGCGGACGACCTCCTCGATCGCGTGGTACGGGAGTCTGCCGGCGCGGTGGTTGCGCCACGCGAGTGATGCGCCGAAGGAGTCGGCGACGGAGACCGCGCGCGCAAGGTCAGAGATGTGGCGAGCGCGCAATCGGTCGGGGTACCCGCTCCCGTTGAGCCGCTCATGGTGTTGATACACCGCGCGTCGGACCGACTCCGGCATGCCCTGGATCACTTCGAGCAGGATGACGCCGGCACCCGAGTGACGCTCGACACGGCTGCGTTCGGCCTCATCGAGCAGCCCGGGCGACCGACGGATCCGCTCCGGCACGAGACCCATGCCGATGTCGGCGAAGAGCCCGCTGAGACCGGCGAGCGCCACGTCCGTGCGCGACCAGCCGAGGCGAGCGCCGATGCAGATGCTCAGGCAGCAGCAGGTGAACGCGTGATCGGGCAGGAAGTCGAGGTCGCGCGACTCGAGCAGCGCGATGCGTGTGAAGCGGTCGGGGTGGGCGACGAGACGCTCGATGAGATCCTCGATGAGTTCCGTCGCCTCGGCGAGTTCGATCTCGACGCCGGCGAGCACGCGCGCATACAGCGTGCGCACGCGATCCACGCTCGACGCCCGGTAGCGCCGCAGCGCATGATCATCTGGCCAGCCGACGCGGGCTCGGTTGGTGAGATCGAGCGACGCGGGAGCCGACTCGATCCGCAGCGGGAGGTCGTCCCACCGGCGTTTGATGACCGCGACGTGCGCGTCGGCCAGACGGATGCGTTCGCGTCGATCGCGCGAAACATCCGCGATGCTCGCGGGCCGTGTCGCGGCGACGCCGCCCAGGCGGATCGCATCGACCTGGAGCTCGTCCGGTGCCTCGCCCGCCTCGACGACGACGATGCCGCCCGCCGTGAGCGTGTCGCGTTGCACGGCGCGCCCGGGCGCGTAGGTGCCGTTGCCCGCGTCGCGGGCTTCGAGCCCATCGAGTTCGATGGGCGTGCGCGCGAGGAAGAGGTCCCCGCCGTACGCGCCGGCGAGCGTCTTGACGAGTTCCTCGCTGAGTTCGCTGCCCTGCCGGAGCAGCAGCACACCCTGCCTGCTGTACAGGTTCTGCGGGAGCCGCGTCCCGGATCGCAGTGTGGCGATGTCTAGGCTCTTCATCGGGCGTACTCGATTGGGCTATCGGCCTGTTCGTGCCGCCTGTTGATGGGAAGCGCTCAGAAGCGAGCCGCGGTCGTACGTCCGATAGCATGGCGGCATGTACGAGATCCGGGTCGAACACGAATTCTGCGCCGCGCACGCCATCCGGATCGGGGGCGAGCCCGAGCCGCTGCACGGCCACAACTGGCGCATCGCGGTAGTGATCGAGGGCGAGCGACTCGACGAGGACGGGCTGCTCTGCGACTTCCACACGATCGAGAGCCACCTGCGTCAGATCACCGAGGCGTGGGAGAACAGGAACCTGAACGAGTGCGAACCGTTCGTGAGCGGGACGAACCCGTCGGCGGAGCTCGTATGCCGAGCGATTTATGATCGGCTGTCGCCGCTCATCGCCAACGAGATCCGCATCGCGTCGGTGCGTGTCACCGAGGCGCCGGGCTGCGCCGCGACGTACCGCCCGCGTTGAACGCGCTCAGCCCTTCTGTCGGGCTTTGGCCCAGGAGTCCTTGAGCGTGACCGTGCGGTTGAAGACGAGCGCCTCGTCGGTCGAATCCGGATCGATGCAGAAGTAGCCGAGGCGCTCGAACTGGAACCGACGGATGCCGTCCGCCCACGCGGGCTCGCCCGTGGGTTCACAGATGGCGGGCTCGATGAAGGCGCGTTCGATCACGGTCATCGAATCGGGGTTGAGATTCGTCTTCCAATCCCAGTCCGCCGGCGCGTCCTTCGGCGCCTTGTCCGGCTGCTCGACTGTGAAGAGTCGATCGACGAGACGCACCTCGGCTTCGACCGCGTGGGCCGCGGAGACCCAGTGCAACGTTCCTTTGACCTTGCGGACCTTGCCGTCGGCATCGGGCGGCGGACTGTCGCCGCCGCGGGTCTGCGGGTCGTGCGTCGCGCGCAGCTCCACGATGTTGCCGTCTTCGTCTTTGATGACGTCGGTGCAGGTGATCCAGTACCCGTAGCGGAGGCGGACCTCGCGCCCGGGCGCGAGCCGGAAGAACTTCTTCGGCGCGTCTTCCATGAAGTCGTCCCGCTCAATGTAGAGTTCGCGTGTGAAGGGGACGGTGCGTGTGCCGGCGGTGTCGTCTTCCGGGTTATTGATCGCGTCGAGCCAGTCCACCTCGCCCTCGGGCCACGACTCGATGACGACCTTGAGCGGGCGCAGCACGCCCATCCGGCGCGGTGCCGTGTCGTTCAGATGATCGCGGGCCGCGTTCTCCAATCGCCCGATGTCGGTCACCGCTTTGAACTTCGTGACGCCGGTCTCGGCGCTGAACGCGCGGAGGGACTCGGGCGTGTACCCGCGCCGCCGGAGCCCGCTGATCGTGGGCATGCGCGGGTCGTCCCACCCGCCGACGTGCCCCGCTTGCACGAGCTCCATGAGCTTGCGTTTGCTCGTGACGACGTACGAGGGCGCGAGGCGCGAGAACTCCGTCTGCTGCGGGTGGTGGATCGGTTCGGCGCGATCCTTGTTGATCGCGTTGATGAACCAATCGTACAGCGGTCGGTGGTCCTCGAACTCGAGCGTGCAGATCGAGTTGGTGATGCCCTCGATCGAATCCTCAAGCCCGTGCGCCCAGTCGTACATCGGGTAGATCGACCACGCTGCACCGGTGCGATGGTGCGGCTTGCGGAGCACGCGATACATCACCGGATCGCGCATGTTCATGTTGGGCGAGGTCATGTCGATCTTGGCGCGCAGCACCATCGTGCCGGTCTCGACCTCGCCGTCCTTCATCTTGGTGAGCAGTTCGAGCGACTCGCTCGCCGGGCGATCGCGGTGCGGCGAGGGCGCGCCCGGGCGCGCGACCGATCCTCGCTGTTCGCGGATCTGCTCGGGGGTCTGCTCATCGACGTACGCGAGGCCCTTCTCGACGAGCTCGACGGCCCAGTCGTACATCTGCTGGAAGTAGTCGCTCGCGAAGCGCACGCCCGCGAGCGGGTCGTCGTCGCGAGAGTCAAGCCAGCGGAAGCCGAGCCAGCGCACGTCTTCGATGATCGCGCGCACGAACTCGTCCTCTTCCTTCTCAGGGTTGGTGTCATCGAATCGCAGCTGGCAGGAACCGCCGTACTCCGCGGCGATCCCGAAGTTGAGCCAGATCGACTTGGCGTGCCCGACGTGCAGGTACCCGTTCGGCTCGGGCGGGAAACGCGTGCGCACGACGCTGCGATCGCCCGGCGTGCCCCACCGGCCGCTCTCGATGTGCGCGTCGATGATCTGCTGGATGAAGTGGCGCGTCGCGACCTCGGGGGTGTCCGTCTGGCTCATGGGGGAACGCTAGCCGCTCCGCCGCCCTCGGTACACTCGGCGCGTGGCGTGCGTGAGCCTCTCCAGCCCGATCGGCCCGATCAACGTGATCTCCACACGGCGTAGCGTGCGGCGCGTCGTCTTCGCGGAGCGCGCCGAAGCACCCGATTCGTGCGCCGAGTCGCGCGCGATCGCCGAGCGAGCGCGGGACCAGCTCCTCGAGTACTTCGCGCGAACGCGGCGGGCCTTTGACCTCCCCCTCGACTCCGGCGACATCGGCACCGAGTTCCAGCGAGGCGTCTGGGACCTCGTCGGGACCATCGCCTTCGGTGAAACCCGCTCGTACGGCGAACTCGGGGAAGACCTCGGTTCGCCCGGCGCGGCGCGCGCCGTCGGTGCCGCCAACGGCGCCAACCCGCTGCCGATCCTCGTGCCCTGCCACCGTGTGATCGGCGCGGACGGCAGCCTCACCGGCTACGCGGGGGGCCTCGAAGTCAAACGCTGGCTCCTTGAACACGAGGGCTCGCTGCCCCGCCGCGAGGGTCTCTTCGAGCCCGCGCTTCATGACGACAACGCGGGGTAGTCGGTGTAGCCCTCGGCGGTTCCGCCGTAGAAGGTCTCCTGGTTCCACTCGTTGAGCTCGTACCCGCCGCGGAACCGCGCGGTGAGATCGGGATTGCTGATGAAGAGCTTCCCGAAGGCGACGGCGTCGCACAGCCCGTCTCGAAGACGCTGCTCCGCGAGCTCGGCGGTATAGCCACCGTTGCCGACGTAGACCGAGCGATCGGGCGTCGCGTGATCGGTCTTGAACGACTCGCGGATCACCGCGAGCACGCGTTCGGTGGCGTCGTCGCGCTCGTCCTGAGCGAACGCCTCGACGCCGTGGATGTAGCAGACGCCCCGCTTGCCGAGCTCGCTCGCGAGGTAGCCGAACGTCTCTTCGGGCGAGTCATCGCCCATGGAGTTGAACGTGCCCATCGGGTTGACGCGGTAGCCGACGCGCCCGGCGCCCCAGACATCGATGACGGCCTCGGACACTTCAAGACAAAAGCGTGCGCGCCGCTCGACGGGGCCGCCGTAGGCGTCGGTGCGCTTGTTCGTGTGGCTGCGAAGGAACTGATCGAGCAGGTACCCGTTGGCGCCGTGGATCTCGACGCCGTCGAAGCCCGCGGCCTTCGCGTTTGCCGCGCCGGACCGAAACTGCTCGACTACGCCGGGGATCTCGTCGAGCCCGAGCGCCCTGGGCTCCGAGACGGGCACGCGGCCCGATTCCGCGCTCGTGTACGTCATGCCCTCGGCCCGGATCGCCGACGGCGCGACCGGCTTCTGCCCGCCCGGCTGCAGATCGACGTGGCTGATGCGCCCCACGTGCCACAGCTGCAGGAAGATCTTGCCGCCCTTCGCGTGGACGGCGTCGGTGACCAACTTCCAGCCCTCGACCTGTTCGTCCGTGTGAATGCCGGGCGTGAAGGCGTATCCCTTGCCCTGCGGACTGACCTGCGTGGCCTCGGCGATGATCAGGCCCGCGCCGGTCTCGGGATTTGCACGCTGCGCGTAGTACTGCGCGTTGAGATCCCACGGGATGTCGCCGGGCTGTTGGCTTCGGCTGCGTGTGAGCGGCGCCATCCAGACGCGCTGGGCGAACTCGATGTCGCCGCACGGGATCGGCGAGAGCAGTCTGTCGAGAGGCATGCGAGTGTTTCCTTGGTCCGGCCTTATGAGTGCGTCGTGAGGCAGCGGTCGATGCGCGCCAGGACGTTGTCCTTGCCGAGCACGACGAGCGTCTCGGCGATGGACGGGCTGACCGCGGTGCCCGTCAGCGCGACACGCAGCGGCTGGGCGACCTTGCCCATGCCGATCGCGCGGGTTTCGATGAACGTCTCGATCGCGGCGCGGACACGCTCC
>JBCDCB010000024.1:0-9970 GCA_039182735.1 Planctomycetota bacterium | reverse complement strand
ATCCGTCACAGCCCCCACGGCGTCGCCGTGCTGTCGCTCGTCACCAGCGGCATCGGCCCGGCGATCATGGGCCGACAATCCGAGGGAACCGAACGGCGTGTGCTCTACGAAGTCGGCGTGCATTCGCTGCTCGCGACGGTCATCGCCCTGCTGCTCGCGGTTATCGCCACGCTGCTCGCGATCCTCGCGGCGAACACGCTCGCAGAGATGGGCCTGCCCATCAACACGTTCACGGCGGTGGTCATCATCGTCTCGCCGACACTCCCGATCTTCGCCGGGTTCTTCGTCGCGTACGTCGGCAGCCTCACGCGCTGCGAACGCTTCATGCGAGAACCGGCGGTCTACACGCCACGCGGCCTGGCCGGTGCGATCGCAAGACGTTTGCCCTACGAGCCCTGATCGAACGAGAGACCCATCGCCGCGTGCGTGCGTTCGATCGCACGCGCCTGGTCGATCGACCAGCGGAGGTTGGGAACGGGCTGGGCTTCTCCGGCGACGCACGCCGCGAAGTGCGCAAACTGGTTGGTGAACTTCTCGCCGCCGCCCTCGATGACGAGCGTGCTCTCGCCAGCGCCCTCGGGGTGTCCATCGAATCGCACGAGCGTGAGCTCGCTCCGCGCCGGATCCGGTGCCCACGGCAAACCGGTCGAAACGTTCCCGAGTTCGCCCGTCAGCGTGAGCGTGATGTCTGGCCCCTCGGCGATCGAACAACGCGCACGCAACTCCACGCCCGAAGGGAACGCAAAGCGGACACGGGCCTCGGCGTCCACGCCGGCGCGTTCGCCCTCGATCGGTTCCGCGATGAGAGCCTCCGCTTCGATCGCGGCGGGCTCCTCGCCCGTGAGCGTGCGCGCCAGCGAGATGGGATAGCACCCGAGATCGGCGAGCGCACCACCCCGCATGCGGTTGCTGAACCGCGTCTTGGCGAAGTCGCTGCCACGGAGATCGTGGCAGAACGTCGCGTCGATCGCGCGCAGCCGTCCGATTGGTGAGTCAGCCTGCGTCGCCAGCGCATGCAACAGCAGCGTCTGCGGGTGGTGCAGGTACATGAAGCCCTCGACCAGCAGACGACCGGTCTGCTTGCTCGTTGCCGCGAGTCGCTCCGCCTCGGTGGCGCCCGTCACCAGCGGCTTCTCGCACAGCACGTGCTTGCCGGCGCGCAGCAGGCGCTCGCACCACTCGGCGTGCAGGTGATTGGGCAGCGTGAGGTATACCGCTTCGATGTCCTCGTCGGCTTCGACATCCTCGTAGGTGACCGCGGTGAGACCCGGATCGATCTCCGCCGCGAAGGCCTCGGCCCGCGCGATGTCACGCGACGCGACGTGCGTCGCGCAGCACCCGCCCGCCGCGTGGAGCAGCGGCGTCACCTTGCGCGCGATCATGCCCGTCCCCATCACGCACCAGTTCAGGTCGTCGGGGGCATCGATCAGATCGGATGGGTCGAAGTCGAACTCGATGCGACTCACCGCGCTCGCGCGACGGCGAGCTTCGCACGGGCCTTGTGACGCTCTTCGGTGATCTTCGTCATCTCTTCGAAGTCACTCGTGTTCCGCGCCTCGGCCTCGGCGAGCTCGGCCTTGATCTCGGCCTCGTCGAGATCTTCCTGACCGATCGCTTGCTCCGCGAGGATCGTCAGGTTGTCCTCGACGTTCTGCAGGAACCCGCCGCCGATGAACCACCGGCGCGACGTCCCGCCCGGCATGTCCAGACGCAGCTCGCCAGGGCCCAGCTTCGCGACCAGCGCGCCGGTGTCGTGCTGGAAACCCGCGGCACCGTCGTGCAGCGGAACCCGGGCGTATTCGACCTCGGCGTCCAGAACGCGGGCCTCGGGCGTCACGAGCGTGCAGCGGATCGTCTTTCGGGCCACGTGAAGTCTCCGTCTCTCAAAGTGCCCCGGAGTATAGAACCCCGGGGCGCAAAGTCAGGCCCGGGTCAGTCCCGGCGCATCGATTGGGCGGCGTCGATGATCCGCTGCGCCGTGCGCACCGCCGCGAACCCGGCGCGGGCGTCGATCGGCGCGCGTTCGCCGGTTCGGACCGCCGTCAGGAACGCCTCGATCTCCATCTCGAGCTGATCGCGGTGGTCGATTTCGAGAGGCTCGTAGGCGATGAGGTCCATGTAGTTGAGCTCGGAGAGATCCGTCCCGTTGCGGAGCGCATCGCGGACCTCTTCGAGCTGCATTTCGTTGGCGGTCTTGCGGATCAGCACGCCGGCCTTGGCGGCGAAGTCGATCGAGACGTACCCGTTCTCGCCGACGATGCGCACCTTGCGTTCGGTCTTCATCGCGAGGCGTGACGCCGTGATGTTCGCGACGCACGGACCCTGGGGCATGTCAAACGTCAGGCGGGCGTTGCAGACGTCTTCGTGTTCGGTGATGACCGGGACGCCCGACGCAACGACTTCCGAAGGCTCGACACCGTTCATCAGCCAGAGGATCACGTCGAGGTCGTGGATCATCATGTCCATGACGACCGAGACGTCCACGGACCGGAAGGTCATCGGGCTCACGCGGTGGACCTCGATGAAACGGGGCACGACACCGCGCGCCGACTCGCCGCCGCCCATGTCGTCTCGCTGCGCGCGCTCGAGCGCCCGCACCGCGGGGTTGAAGCGTTCGATGTGACCCACCATCAACGTCGCACCGGTTCGCTCGGCGATCTCGACGAGCTTGCGACCCTCTTCCACGTCCTCGGCAAGCGGCTTCTCGATCAGGCACGCGATGCCCGCCTCCAGCAGCGGCGTCGCGCACTTGCGGTGGTACGTCGTCGGGACCGCGATCGACACGGCATCGACGCCCAGATCGATCAGTTCCTTCTCGTCGGCGAGCGCGACGCACCCGTGCGTCTCGGCGGCGGTCAGGCGACGCTCCTCGTCCGCGTCCACCACCGCGACCAGTTCGCAGCCCGCCATCTCGGCGTACTTGCGCGCGTGGTGACGACCCATCCGACCGACGCCAACCGTCGCGCAGCGCAGCGTCTCCTTCGGCGTCTGTACCTTGACCTCAACGGGCTCGCGCGTCCCGGCGCGGGTAGGCGATGGCGTGGACATATCGGCTCCGGAATCGGTGCGGTGGGCAACCCGCTGTCGCGGCCCCGACTCTACCGCGTCGCACACCGATCGGCGATCACCGGCACCAGATTCCGTCTCAACGAACGGTCTTTGATCGGGTTCTATTCGCCCTCGATCTTGTACGGATCCTGATCTTCGCCCCGCTCAACGTAGTGCTCGGCGCTGGATCGCCACACCCGGTCTGGCTCGTCCGCCCCCGACTCGGGCTCGGGGTCGAGCAGTTCGTTCATCAGCAGGGTCTGCTCAGGCTCGGGGATCGGCTCGGGCGGGGCTGCCGCCACGTGGGCCTGATGCTGGGCGCGCTCGCGCATCGCGCGCTCGGTGCGGCGCTCGTCGCGCTGCTCCGCACCGGCTTTGTTGATCAGCGTCCAGCGCACCATGTTGAACATCTCGAGCACCGTCCACAGCATCACGAACGCCGAAACGAGCCACGCACCTCCCGCGAGGAGCATCGCGAAGAACCAGAGAAAAGCGAGGCCGCCGATCGCGCTCCACACGCCGAGCAGCACGAGGCACACACCGGCGGCGCTCATCACCCAGCCCATCGATTGCAAGCGGATCGCGATCCCCGAATCCCTTGCCCATGTCGCGATCACACCGAGATAGAACGACAGCGGCAGGAGCCCGCCCGCCCCGACGACGTACAGCGAGAATGACGCGATCCGGATCAGCCCGGCGGAGTTCCCCGCCGCCGAAAGCCCGCTGACGTAATCGAGCACGATCGCCGGCACCCACGCGAGTTCCATCAGCAGGATGGTGCGGCGAAGCCACACATGCTCTCGCGGTGCGCGCTGGCCATCCCCCTCAGCGCGACGCAGATCTTCGGGCCTGTCCCGCAGCACGATCCAGGTGCCGAGCAGCCACGCCGCGATGAAGCCGGTGTACACGACGAACGTGCCGAGATCGATGGCGTGCTGCACGCCCAGCTTGGGCACCGTCACCATGCGGAGGAAGACGCCGATCATGCCGACAAAGGTGAGTGCAAAGCCCAGCAGCATGGTGTAGAGATACGCGCGAGAGGCCTCGCCGAGATAGCCCATCCTGCGGACGAGGTCGAGCGCGATGACCCGACCGCACTCCGGGCACTGATCGCCCTCGCGCAACCCGCGAAGGTCGTAGCCGCAGCCCACGCACGTGCGCGCGCCGGTGATGACGGGTCGCTCGGCGTCCATCGCCGCGGCTCGTTCGGGTTGCATGGTGTGGTCGCTCATCGCCGCCCCTCGAACGTCTTGAAGGTATCCGATACCCACGGGCCCGCGGTTCGATGCGATGTTCGATCAGGCCCCGATGCCGAGCGATTCCACCGCGCCGCGGAACATTGTCAGCCCCGGGGTCTCACCCGCGCGCACGCCCGCGGGCAGTTGCGTCCAGAACGGATGATGCGACCACGCCAAGTAGCGTTCCGGATGCGGCATGAGCCCGAAGACCAGCCCGCTCGCGTCGCACACGCCCACGATGCCGTCCGCCGAGCCGTTCGGGTTCTCGCCCTCGGCATAGCGCATCGGGATCTGGTGGTTCGCCCGGAGTTCTTCGAGCGTGGCGTCATCAGAAACAACGACGCGTCCCTCGCCGTGCGCGATCGGGAGCATGAGCGTGTCGGGCGACGCGTCAGCGATCCCCCGCGTCCACACGCAGGGCGAGCTCGGATCCACCGTGACCCGGCACCACCGATCGATGAAGCAGGGATCCTTGTTCGCGGCGAGCGCGATCGATGCCGGCGCGGGTGACTCCGGCCACGTTTCACCCGATGTCGGCCCGGGAAGCAGACCCGACTGCACCAGCACCTGAAAGCCGTTGCACACGCCGATGATCGGCACACCCCGCGAGACCGCGTCGCGCAGGGCGGGATAAAGGGTCGTCCGCAGTCTCGTCGCCAGCACCCGACCCGCGGCGATGTCGTCGCCGTAGCTGAACCCACCCGGCACCGCGATAATGTGCGCACGATCCAGCACGCCCGGCTCTGCGATCAGCCGGTCCACATGCACGAGTCTCGGCGTCGCCCCGGCGAGTTCGAACGCCCGGCAGAGCTCCGCGTCGCAGTTCGTCCCCGCCGTTCGCAGCACAATCGCAAGCGGTCGTTCGCTCATACGCCCCCCCTTCGCATCACAGCGCCAGCGCCGTGGTGAACGCCTGATGCAGCGAACGCACGTCGATGGACTCACCGCCGACGTACATGTGCTCGTCGGTTGTTGGTTCGGCGAGCGTCGTGATGCGCACCGACGCATGTTCGGGCGTGTCGGACGTGACCTGCAGCACGTAGCGCGCCTCGCGCTCGTCAAACCATTGCTCGAAACTGTTGCAGCGCGCGCCGATGCCGGCACTCGCGAGAAGCATCTCCGCGAGCGCCACGAGTACGCCGCCCTCGGAGGCATCGTGCGCCGCGAGGACGCGCCCGTCCGCAATCTGATCCGCGACGTACCTCGCCGTGCGCACGCGATCGGTCAGCGTGTCACCGCTCGGCTCGACCAGCACGAACCGCGAGCCCTTGACCGGCTTCGCGTCCATCGTGACGCAGCGATCGACGTCTTCCACGATGCCGATGCCCGTGATCAGCAGCGTCGGCGGGATCTCGATAGTGCGCCCGTCCTCGGTACGGAACTGATTGTTGAGCGAGTCCTTCCCGCTGACGAAGGGCGTGCGGTACGCCTTCGCGCCGTCGTAGCAGCCCTCGGCGGCGCGGACGAGCGAGCCGAGATTCTCCGGCTTCGCGCACGACGGCCAGCAGAAGTTGTCGAGGATCGCGATGCGCGACGGATCCGCACCGACGCACACCAGGTTGCGCACGCATTCATCGATCGCGGCGAGCGCCATCTTGTACGGATCGCTGCCCGGCTCGTCGGGGTGGCCGAGGCGCGTCGCCATCCCGCAACCGATCGCGAGCCCCCTGCTGCTGCCGGGCACGGGCTGGATGACCGCGGCGTCGCCCGGCCCCTCGCCCATTCGACCAACGAGAGGCTTGACCACCGTGTTGCCCTGCACCTCGTGGTCGTACTGACGGATGATCGATCGCTTGGAAGCGATGTCCGGGTGCGTGAGCAGCCTGAACAGACGCAACTTGATGAGGCCCTTCGCGTCCGGTTCGGCGCGCACGGCTTCGGCCGGCGTCCACGTCGCGTGACGCGTCGGCATGGGGATGCCGTCGTGCAGAAACGCCATCGGCAATCGACCGACTTCCGTCCCATCGAAGTGCAGCACGAGTTCGCGCTCGGGCGTTCCGAACGTGCCGAGGTCGGCCATCTCAACGTGCTCTTCGTCACAGATCGCGCGCAGCGCTTCGAGGTTCGCCTCGGGCACCGCGAGCACCATGCGTTCCTGCGACTCGCTGATCCAAACTTCGTCGTAGCGCAGCCCGTCGTACTTGAGCGGCGCGCGATCGAGATAGACCTCCGCGCCGAGGGCCTCGCCCATCTCGCCGACCGCCGATGAGAACCCGCCCGCGCCGCAATCGGTGATCGCGCTGAACAGGCAACCCGATCCGTGATCGCGTGCGTGGAGGATCGCGTCGAGCGTTCGCTTCTCTTCGATGGCGTTGCCGATCTGCACGGCGTGGGAGAACTCGTCGGCGTGCGAGTCGGTAAGCTCGGCAGAACTGAACGTGGCACCGTGGATGCCGTCGCGTCCGGTGCGTCCGCCGAGCGCGATGATGCGATCGCCGGGCTTCGCGTCGCCGTGCGTGGCGTCGTTCGGCATAACGCCCACACAACCGCAGTAGACGAGCGGGTTGCCGATGTAACGTTCGTCGAAAAAGACGGCGCCGTTGACGGTCGGGATGCCCATGCGGTTGCCGTAGTCACGCACACCGCGGACGACCTCGCGCAGGACACGCCTGGGCGGGAGGCAACCTGCGGGCACGTCCGCATCGAAGGGCGCGACGCAGAAAACGTCGGTGGAGGCGATGGGTTTGGCGCCGAGCCCGGTGCCGATGATGTCTCGGATGCAGCCGCCGATGCCGGTCGCCGCACCGCCGTACGGCTCGATCGCGGACGGGTGGTTGTGCGTCTCGACCTTGACACAGACGCAGTGCGCGTCGTCGAACGCGATGATGCCCGCGTTATCGACGAAGACGGACCGCGTCCAATCGACGCCCTCTTCGATGAGCTCGAACGTGGCCGCGGCCACGGTGGACTTCAACAGGTTGTCGATCGTGATCGAACCGTCTGCGTGACGCGTGTGCCCGGGACGGTCCGACCAATCGATCGCGTCGTCGGCGGGCGGTGTGATCGTGATCGTGCTCTTGAGCGTTTTGTGCACGCAGTGCTCGGACCAGGTCTGCGCGAGCGTCTCGAGCTCGATGTCGGTCGGTTCGCGCCCGGCTTCTTGATAGAAGGATCGGATGGCGCGCATCTCGTCGAGCGACAGGAACAGGTGCCCGTCACGCGAGAGGCGTTCGAGACCGGCGTCATCAAGCGTTCCGATCTCGACGTGGCGCAGCGACTGATCAGCCGGCGGAAGCGACGGGAACGACGTCGGCGCCCACGGCTCAACATGCACGCCCTGCACCACCGTGTTCGCGAGCAGCCGGCGCGCGATGGCGTTGGCATCGTCGCGCGATGTACCGACAAGGTCGTACCGGCGCGCCGTCGCCACGCGGATCGCCACGCGGTCGTCGAGTTCGAGGAGGTCGCGGATCGCGCGTTCGATCGTGAGCGCCGGAGGGTCCATCACGCCAGGCAACGGGTGGATCTCGACGACCTGCGATCCGGGCAGCCCGGCGGCATCCGCGAGGCGCTCCAGCACCGGGTCAACCAGCAGCTCCCGCGTCACGCGATCGATCGTCTCGTCATCGAGGTCCGATTCGATGAGGTAGACAGCCGCGCTCGCCGCCGTTTCCAGATCCCACCCCAACTCACGGGCGTTCTCAACGAGCGCCCGGGCGATCGGATCTCCGGCCCGCTCGGTCGGGCGGACGTCGATTCTCACGACGCGGGTCGAACATTTTTGGTCGGCGTCCTTTCGTTTCGCTGTCACTGGGGCACTGTACTCAGTGGGAGAGGGTCCGGGAACCGGGCCCGCCAGGAACCGTCGCGGCTCTGGGAGGGGCCGCGCGACAAGGGAGGAAACCGTCATGATCCGCAACGCTGTTGCTGCTGTTGCTGTGCTGTCCGTCGCTGGTGCCGCGAGCGCGAGCGTCCAAGGCTACATCATCCCCACGGGCGGGAACCCCGATCCGATTTTCACGTTTGACCTCGAGAACCCCTCGAGCCTGACCCAGATCGGGTCCGCCGCGGGCAACTTCAACCGCGGCATGGACATCAACTCGCCGACCAACGGGTTCATCCTGCAGACGAGCAACGCTCTGAGCAATCCCGACACGCGCGGGCTCTACAAGTTCAACCCCACGGATGGCAGCGTTGCTTTCCTCGCCGACCCCTTCGGCCAGGACCTCGCCGCCGGCGGCGACCTGACCTTCGACTCCACCGGCTCGTTCCTGTACGCCACCTCCGGTGACGATCTCTGGCAGATCGGCTTCGATGGCTCCGGCACACTGCTCGGCACGATCCAGGTGGACGGTCAGGATGCCGGCACCATCCCCGGGTTGACCCTCGACCCCGCGACCGGCGCACTCATCGGCTATCGCTCGACCGCCGACGACATCATCACCATCGACCCCAACACGCTGACCGGCACCGTTGTCGGCGCCTTGGGCATCAACGCCGCCGCCGTCGGCTCGTTGGACGCCACCCCCGACGGACGCGTTGTGCTTTCGACGAACTCTTCCGGCGATCTCTGGGAAGTCAACACGTCAACCGGTGCTGTCGGCACGCTCCTCGGCTCAACCGGTGAGAACGTCTCTGCGCTCGCTTTCGAGATCCCCGCGCCCGGCGCGATCGGCGTGCTGGGGCTCGCGGGCCTCGCCGTGGCGCGTCGCCGCCGCGCCTGATCCCGTCGCGCGCGTCCTGAGACGCGTTCCCTCGAAGACCCGACCGCCCGCGCCAACACACGGCGCGGGCGGTTTCGTTTTGCGCGGGCGTAAACTCGGGCGCATGAACGATCGAGTCGCGGAAGTCGAGCTCTACACAGACGGCGCGTGCTCCGGGAACCCGGGTCCGGGCGGATGGGCGTACATCCTCAAACACCCGCAAAGCGGGACGGAGCGCGAGGCCGCGGGCGCGGAGCTCGATACCACCAATAACCGCATGGAACTGATCGCGGTCATCGAGGGTCTGCGCGGCATCAAGCGTGCGAGCAGCGTGGATATCTACAGCGACAGCCGGTACGTGCTCGACGGGCTCGAGTCGTGGCTCGAGAACTGGAAACGCCGCGGCTGGAAGACCGCGTCCAAGCAGCCCGTCAAGAACCGAGACCTGTGGGAAGCGCTCGATGAACTCCGCTCGACGCACGACCTGAGGTTCCACTGGATCAAGGGGCACAGCGAGCACCCGGAGAACGAGCGTTGCGATGCGATGGCGGTCGAGGCCCGGGAACAACTCGTGCGGGGCCGGTAGCGCTCCGCCGAGGGTCCGGTCCTGACGGGTGGTGGAACTGGGTCGTCGCGCGCGCTGTTGCGCCCGCTTCGAACGTTCGCCTGCCGCCCGGTCGGATCGCAGGCTCCTGGCATGCGACGACGCCTCCCCTTGGTCCGTATCACGCTTTTCATGTGCGCACTTTGCCTGGCCCTGTGGCGGATCCCCCCGCTGCTCGAGCAGGTGGACGCCACCACCGGCACCGTGCAGATGTTCGGTCCGACGTCCCAAGTCACCGCGCCGCCATCACTCAAGAACGCCGACGAGTACGCCGCCTCGCTCGGCATCGATCCCGAACTGCTCAAGCGTGAGCGACCGTCGCGGCGGGCGTCGGCACGTCGATCGACGCCGCGCGGGCCGGCGAAGATCATCACGAACGACGACCCCTGAGCGCCGGTCAGGCGTCGAGCCCGAGGTCGGCGCGCTTGGCGGCCCAT
>JBCDCB010000023.1:0-49190 GCA_039182735.1 Planctomycetota bacterium | reverse complement strand
TTGTCTCCCTCTCCGCCCGCCCGTGGCGCCCCACCACTGTGGCCTGGCTCGCGGGCGCTTTGCTGCCGTCAACGGCGCGGGGTTCGGGGCCCGCCGCCTGGTTCTCCCCCGGCTCGGTGGGGGCCCTCGACCGCTTCCTGCACGAGGCGCACGCCGGCTGCGTGAACGTGAACACGGGCACGGCCGGCGCGTCGGGCAAGCTGCCCTTCGGCGGGCTCGGGTGGTCGGGCAACCACCGCCCCGCGGGCTCGTTTAGCCTCGATTATTGCGCCTACCCCGTCGCCTCGATGATCGAGTCGGGCGACGAGGTGGCGCTGCTCACCGGCATGACCTTCGACGACGCGTGGCTCGACTGAGCCTCACTTCGCGTAGTACTGCACGAAGTCCACGTGCTCGCGCGGCACCGACCACACGCGCAGGCGAGCGCCGTCCTTCGCGCTGAAGATCACGTAGTCGGGCGTCAGCGTGACGTCGCGCACATCGCGGAACTCACCGGATGGCCCGCGCCCGGCGGTGCGGATCTCGAGGATCAGATCGCCGCGCGCCGTGAAGACGTTCTCCGTGGTGTCCTGCACCGTGTTGGTGTCCATCTCGATGGGCTGGGCGAACGCGTGGATCCCGATGGCGCCGAGCAGAGTTCCCGCGAGGAGCGTGCCGGCGAGCGTGAGGTGCGAGCGGTGCATGGGTGTGGTCCGTTCTGATCGCCGCGGGTCGTGCGCGCCCGCGGGTACACTCGGTGCATGAAACGAACGCCGCGCACAGCGCTCCCGAACGCTCGGATGACACCACGGTACGCGGGGATCTCGACGTTCTGCCGGTACCCGCGGCTGGACGATGTGAGCGATGAGAACCGCCCGCTCGACTGGATCATCTACGGGGCGCCGTACGACAGCGGCGTGACGTACCGCCCGGGGGCGCGCTTCGGCCCGCGCGCGGTCCGCGAAGAGTCGCAGTACGTCAAGCCCTATCACCTCGAGCACGAGTTCATGCTCACCGCGGCGATGTCGATCTGCGACGCCGGCGATGCGCCGGTGTCGGCCTACAACCCGACGGAGAACGCCGACACCGTCACCGACTTCGCCACGGCGCTGCCGGACGTGGGGAGGGCGAAGCTCTTCATGGTGGGCGGCGATCACAGCAACACGCTCGCGAACCTGCGCGCGACGTACATCCGCGAGAAGGAGCCGACGGGTGGGCTGGCGATGATCCACTTCGACTCGCACCTCGATACGGTCGATTCGATCATGGGCGAGCGCTACTCGCACGCCTCGCCCTTCATCCGTGCGATCGAAGAGGGCATCCTCGACCCGAAGCGGATGATCTCGGTCGGCATCAAAGGCCCGCTCAACTCGCCGGCGGATCTCGAATACGCGCGGA
This sequence comes from Planctomycetota bacterium, assembly GCA_039182735.1. GTDB lineage: Bacteria > Planctomycetota > Phycisphaerae > Phycisphaerales > UBA1924 > JBCDCB01. The sequence goes on along the minus strand of JBCDCB010000023.1, from coordinate 47,813 downwards.
CCGAGGGCATCGAACTCGTGACGCACGGGCGCTGGCTGCGCGAAGGGCGTGCGCCGATCGATGCGTTCCTCGATCGCCTCGGTGATGCGCCGTGCTACTTGACGTTCGACATCGACTGCGTGGACCCGGTCTTTGCGCCGGGCACCGGCACGCCGGCGGTGGGGGGGTTCACTTCGAGCGAGGCGTTGGAACTGCTGCGGGGTCTGGTTCGCGAGGGCAGCGCGCCGCCAAATATTGTGGGTGCCGATGTGGTCGAGGTGCTGCCGCAGCGTGATGTCGCCGGGTGTACGGCGTTGCTCGCGGCGCATGTGATGTTCGAGATCCTGTGCGTCAGCGGGCTCAGGACTCGCGCAGCGCGAGGATGAGCTCGACCTTCCCGACCTGTTCGTCGAGGCGCTGCGCGATTTCGACCGCGGGAAACCCCTCGTCGGAGAGCGCGTAGACCTGCGACGAGAGCGGATCGACCTCGGTCGCCGCGAACGCGTGCGTCGTGCGGAGGCGCGGCGTCGAAGGCGAGGAGACTTCGGCCGGGCGTGACGCCGAAGGCGCGACGGGGCGCTGCTGCGGCTTGGGCTCGGTGATCCGGTCGGCGCGCTCGAGCAGGCGTTCGAGACGATCGAGGCGGTTGTCGAGCTGGGCCGAGCAGACGCGCGTCAGCTCCTGCGCATCGACCATCAACCGTTCGATCTCCGCGCGGTGCTTTGCGTACGGGTCGCGCTCCGTCCGGCTGTCTTCGCTGGGCTGCTGGCGCCTGCGCAGCCAGCGGAGCAGCAGCGTGACGGAGACCAGCGTCACCCCCGCACCGGAGAGCGCGCCGACAAGCCAGTCGCTCGGCCCCGTGTCGCCGACGGGCACGGCACCGACGAGCACCTCGACGCACGCATGCACCAGTGATGTCAGTCCGGTCCCGTCCATGGGTCTCCTCGGCGTCTCCGCGCCCGACGCACAGAGTATCGGTAGGATCGATCGATGCGCCCCAATCTCCGAGCCATCAGGAAGGACCCGGCGACGCGGGCCATCGCTCGGGCCTGGCAATACCTGCGAGCGAACGAGCGCAGGGCGATCCTCGCGGTTTCAGGTGGAGCCGATTCTGGCGCTCTCGCCCTCGCCCTCGCGGCCTCCGGGCTCGCCGATGGCTGCACGATCGCGCACGTTCGGCACACGATGCGCGCAGAACCCGAGACGAAGCAGGATTCGGCGCACGTGCGCGAACTCGCGGCGGCGATCGGTCTCGCGTTCGAAGCGCGTGCGATCGATCCCGCAACCCAAGCCTCCGAGGGCGCGCAGCGGGTGGAACGCTATGAGCTGCTTGCTCGCGTGGCTTCGGAGCGCGGCGCGTCGGCGGTCGCGACGGGGCACCATGCCGACGATCAACTCGAGACGATGCTGATGGCGATGCTCCGCGGCGCGGGCGCACGTGGCCTCGGCGGGATGCGCCGGCGACGCGAGCTCACGCCCGGCTGCGCGCTGATCCGCCCGATGCTCGACGTCACTCACGCGGACGCCTGCCGGCTGTGCGAACTCGCGGAATGGCCGTGGATCGAGGATCCGACGAACCGTGAGACCGACCGAACACGATCGGCGCTGCGCGAGCGTGTGCTCCCCGCGCTGCGCGCGCTCCAGAGCGATGCGTCGCAGCGCGCGTCGCGCAGCGCGACGATCGTGCAGCTCGCGTCAGATACGCTCGATCAGCGCGTACGCGAGTTGCTCGATGCAGCGTCCGACGGTTCTGACGAGTTTCAGTGGGAGCGCGCTTCGCTCGCGGCGATGCCCGACCTGATGGTCAGCGCCGTGATCCGTGCGGCGGCGATTCACATCGCGCGGGACTCGCTCGGCGATCGATTCTCATTCGAAGAATCCGCGAAAGCCGCGCGATGCGTGATCGAAGGGCCCGATCGGCCCGCGGTGTTCGAGTGGGCGTTCGGCGTACGCGTCGAGATCGATCACCACCGGGTGCGGGTGCGGCGCACAAAAACGAACGAGGCCCCGGACGGTGCCGGGGCCTCGGGGGGTGCATGCTTCGCGGACGATGGGGTCAGTTGAGCCCGAAGCCCGCGATGTACTCGGGCTCGTCGCTCCGCTGCTCTTCGTCTTCCTTGCGCTCGGCGCGGAGGAAGTTATCTTCGAGCTCGGTGCGGATCTTCTCCAGAGCCTTGTTCTGGATCTGCCGCACACGCTCCTTTGTAACGCCGATGATCTGCCCGACCTGTTCGAGGGTCAGCGGCTTCTCGTCGGTGTCCGGCGCTTCGAGGCGGAAGCGGTGCTCGATGACCGTTCGCTCGATCGCCGAGAGCTCGCAGCGGTTCTCGTCAACGATGCGGCGGACCTCGTCGGCCGTGTCGAGCCGGAACTCTTCACGCTTCTCCTCGAGCCAGTTCGAGCGCTCGAGCTTCGGATCGAAGTCGGTCGGGAAACGCTGGCGGTACTTGCTCAGCTTCATCCCCTGACGCGAGAAGGCCTTGAGGATCGCGCGGCACGCGTACGTCGAGAACTTGAACCCACGCCCGCAGTCGAACTTGTCAACCGCGCGGAGCAGGGCCATGTTGCCCTCGCTCACGAGGTCGGCGAAGTCCACCTCGCTCATACGCGTGCGCTTGGCCATCGCGAGCACCAACGCGAGGTTGGTCTCCGCGATCTGCTCGCGCAGCTGATCCGCGATGCGGTACCAACGGAGCACGGCGCGTGCCTGCTCCTCGGTGGGCTGCTTCGAAACCGACTCATCGACCTCTTCCTGGATGTTCGCGATGCAGTGACGCGCATAGTTGAACTGCAGGAAGAGGATGCGCTCCTCGGCGGCCGTGAGGATCACCTGGTCCGACGACTTGCTCGAACGAGACTTCGATCCGAGGTCGTCCATGACGGGGTGATACCACGAGGCGTCCGGCTTGCGGACATCCGGGGCGTCGTCGTAGATCTTGCGCTCCGCGTCTTCCTCGTAAAACGCCTCGCTGTCGATGTAGTCCTGGCGCTTCGCGAAGATTTGCTGCAGCAGACGCTGCTCCGCTTCACTGAACGACCGCTGCGTTGCGCCGGCATCGCGTGCGGCGCTGGTAATCGCGACGCTGCGGCGGCGCTGCATGCGGTGCAGCGGCGAGTTGGTCTGGAATCGGGTGGTGGGCATCGAACACTTCTTTCTGATCAGTCATCACATCGAGGGCTCGTGCGTGAGCCCCCTCGATGGGGTCATCTTTCGTCTACCCGCGATTCAGCGATCCGCGGTTCCGCCGGGGGGCCAACGCAAGGCGAAGCCCCTCAGTTCAGCATGCGGCAGCCAGTCATCCGTTCCCGGGCCGCACCGGGTTCCGAAGATTCCACAAACTCCAGTTCGCATCGCCGTCGAAACAAACGGCAATTTCCGTTACGGACATAACACCGTTCAGGTTCGACGCTCCGACGTAGAACGATTCTAAAAGATCTTGTATTCCTGTCAACTTCCGATTGCCTAATCCGGGATTTCGGGCGTAGTCGGTTCAGCTTTCCCGGGTTGTCGGCCCTGCGACGCCGCCATAGCCTCTGCTGAGCCACCGGATCGAGCCGGTCCGGCAGCGAAATACCGAACGGAATACGATCAAATCGCAATCACGGAGGAACCCATGCCCCTCGCGCTCCCCGATCTCTCGTACCCCCACAACGCCCTTGAGCCGCACATCGATGCTCGGACGATGGAAATTCACCACGGCAAGCACCACGCCGCCTACGTCAGCAAGGCCAACGACGCCCTCGCGGGCACCCCGCTCGGTGATCTCTCGGATCCCGGGGAGGTATGCCGGCGGCTGAAAGAGGTGCCGGCGGACAAGATGGGCGCGGTGCGCAACAACGCCGGTGGCGCGGCCAACCACGCGCTTTTCTGGTCCGTCATGGGCCCCAACGCCGGCGGCGACCCGAGCGGGGATCTCGCCGGCGCGATCGACAGCGCGTTCGGATCGTTCGACGCGTTCAAGGAGAAGTTTGCGGCGGCTGCCGCGACGCGTTTCGGTTCCGGCTGGGCCTGGCTCTGCGTCCATCCCGGCGGGAAGGTCGATGTCTGCTCGACCGCGAACCAGGACTCGCCGCTGATGAAAGATGCGATCGGCGACGCCGCCGGGTGCGGCGGAACGCCCATCCTCGGGATCGACGTGTGGGAGCACGCGTACTACCTGAATTACCAGAACCGCCGCCCCGACTACGTGAGCGCGTGGTGGAACGTGGTGAACTGGGACGCCGTCGCGGAGCGGTACGCCGCCGCGAAGTGATGACCATGCGGCATCGCTGGCTGCTCTGTCTGTTTGCGTTTTTGGTCGCGACCACCGCGCCTGCGGGGACGGTGCGCTTCGACGTTGTGGATCGTTCGGGCATGTTCGAAGCGGATCGCCCGACGCTCTTCATCGCGTCGAGCGCGAACGGCTGGAACTCCTCCGGCACGCCGTCGAGCGGTGCGACCGAGACCGGCTGGTGGTTCGAGCTGCCCGAGCGTGAGGCCTTCGCACCCGGCTTCGAGTTCAAGTTCACACGCGGGCGCTGGCAAACGGTCGAGGTAGGATCCGGCGGTTTGGATATTGCGAACCGTTCGATCACACGTGCCGATGCGCGTGCAACCGGGGGCGGCGTGCCCGTCGTATCGCTCGAGCTGGCCGGGTTTGCCGACCAGCGCGGCTCGAGGTGGAACATGCAGGATCAGAACGATTCATCTGTCGTTGGGCGTCTCGACATCGTCAGCATCGCGTCGGAGGTTTTCGATCGTGAGCGGACCGTGCGCGTGTGGCTCCCGCCGGGCTACGACCAGAACCCCGATGCGCGCTACCCCGTTTTCTACATGCACGACGGGCAGAACTGCTTCGACCGCAGCACGTCGTTTATTGGTGTGGAATGGCAGGTTGATGAGGCCGCGACCGCGCTGATCAACGATGGCGCGATCGAGCCGATCATCATCGTCGGGATCGACAACAGCGGTGTCGATCGCTCGCTCGATTACCTGCCGATGGCGCCGGGCGTGCGGGCACCGACGATGCGTGGCGGCGGCGCGGACGATTACCTCAACTTCCTGCAGAACGAGTTGATGCCGCACATCGCCGAGCACTACCGCGTGGACCCGGACCCGGCGCACACCGGCATCGGCGGGAGTTCCTTCGGCGGGGTCATCACCTCGTACGCCGTCACCTCGCGCCCCGAACTCTTCGGGCGGGCGTTGATCGAATCCCCCTCGCTCTGGGTCGGCGACGGACGCCTGATGGACATGCTCGGGCAAGCCGACGCGTGGCCCGAGCGCGTCTTTCTCGCGATGGGCACGAAGGAGTACGGCGAGCCGGGCAACGACGCGCGCCTCGTTTCGCTCACGAATACGCTCGCGGATGCCATCCGTAGTGCGCAGGGCTCGGAAGACGGTCTCATGCTCGAAGTGCAGGACGGCGCGGTGCACAACGAGGGCGCGTGGGCCGGTCGGTTCCCGCGGGCGCTCGAGTTTCTCTATTCGCCGTCGCGCTGAGCCGACGCGATCCAGCCGCCGCCCAGCACGGCATCCGGCTGGCGTTCGTCGTACAGCACGAGCGCCTGCCCCGGCGCGACCGCGAACTGTGGCTCGTCGAATCGAACTTCGAATCGACCCGTTCGTCCGCTGTGCGTCTCGCCCGCCGCGGCTTCGACGACGCGGAAGGCACCGCGCGCGGGCTGCGAGTTGTACCGGTGTTGCGCGAAGCAGGGGGCCCACTCGGTCTGCGGTGAATCGATCAGCCAGTTCGCCTCGCCCACCGCACACGATGACGACAGGAGATCGTCACGCGATCCGACGGTGACGGTGTTCGTCTCGGGGCTCTTGCTGACGACATAGATCGGATACCCGAGCGCAACGCCGACGCCGCGTCGCTGCCCGACGGTGAAGCGGTGCTGCCCGTCGTGGGTGCCGACTTCGTTGCCATTGGTGTCGAGGATCGCGCCGCTCGCAGCTGAGTCCGGCGACCGGCGTTCGACAAGGCCCGCGTAGTCGTTATCGGGAACGAAGCAGATCTCCTGGGAATCCGGCTTGTCGAAGACGGGCAGACCGAGTTCGTGCGCCAGCTCGCGCACCGCGGGCTTCTCGTACCCGCCGATCGGCAGCAGCATCGACCCCAGGCGATCACGCGGCACACCGAAGAGCACGTATGACTGATCCTTCCCGTGATCGACACCGCGCAGCAGCCGCCCGTTTTGGACCCGCGCGTAGTGCCCGCTGGCGACGAAGTCGGCGTCGATCTGCTTGGCGTAGTCGTGCAGTTTGCCGAACTTGAGCCAGTCGTTGCAGCGGACGCAGGGATTGGGCGTGCGCCCGTCGAGGTACTCGCCCACGAAGTAGTCGATGATCCTGCCGAAGTCCTTCTTGAAGTTGGCGACGTAGAAGGGGATATCGAGTTCGGCGGCGACCGCGCGCGCGTCGGCGGCATCGTTGATCGAGCAGCAGCCCTGATGCCCGATCTTGATCTTGGTGGGGTCGCAGGAGACGCCGGCGGTGTCGTAGGGGGCGAGCTGGTCAAACGTTTCACCGGGCGAACCCAGGCGCATGAAGACGCCGACGACGTCATAGCCTTCGCGCAGCAACAGGGCCGCCGCGACGGAGCTGTCCACCCCGCCCGACATCGCCAGCAGCACCTTGCCCTTTGACGTCGCCATCTCGGGGTGACTGTAGGAGTCAACGGGGACCCGTCCAGCCGTACAATCGCGTCCGACCGCGAGGGGTCTCGCGTCGCGAAGGAGACGGGATCGATGGCGCTGTTCTCTCGCCGAGCCTCGAAGAGCAAGCAGGTCACTCGCCGTGCGTCGAGCCGGGCACGTGCGGTGGTGCGCGGCGACGAGGGCCATCCTGTTGGTCTCAGCCAGCACAGCGACGCGCGCGTGTACGAGATCGGGCACGAGTTCCTCGAGGCCGCGAACCGACACCGCGCCGGCGTGCTCAGCAAGCAGTTCTGGTCCGACAAGTTGATGGACTGGTCCATGAAGGATCACGCCTTCAAGGTGCAGCTCTTTCGATTCGTGGACACGTTCCCGGTGCTGCGTCACGATGCCGACGCCGTGCACGACCATCTCGTTGATTATCTCAGCCAGCCCGACGTGAACCTCCCGCCGGGCATGGCGATGGCGATGCGCGCCGGCGGGCTCGCCAAGGGCACCTTCACCAAGACGACCAGCGGCCAGATCGAATCGATGGCCAAGCAGTTCATCGCGGGCGAAGACGCCAAGTCCGCGCTGCCCGGGCTCAAGTCGCTCTGGGATCGCGGCATCGCCTTCAGCGTTGACCTGCTGGGCGAGGCGTGCGTCTCCGACGCCGAGGCCGACATGTACGTCGAGAAGTACATGGACCTCGTCACAAACCTGCCCGACGCGGTCTCGGCGTGGAAACCCAACGAGCGCCTCGAACGCGACCACCTCGGCCCGGTCCCACGCACGAACGTTTCGATCAAGATCAGTGCGCTCTCGGCGAAAGCCGACCCGATCGACACCGACGGCGCGATCAGCGATCTCATGTCGCGCATCGTGCCGATCCTTGAGCGGGCAAAGGAACGCGGCGTCTTCATCAACTTCGATATGGAGCAGGCCGAGCTCAAGGACCTGACGCTCGAACTGTTCATGCGTTGCTGCGAGGCGGTCGAGTTCGAGGCCGGGCTCGCGATGCAGGCGTACCTCAAGTCGGGCGACGAGGATGCCCGTCGGATCGTCGAATGGAGCAAGAAGACCGGGCGCGACGTGACGGTTCGCCTCGTGAAGGGCGCGTACTGGGACTACGAGACGATCCACGCCGAGCAGATGCACTGGCCCTGCAAGGTGTGGAACACGAAGCAAGAGACCGACGCGTGCTTCGAGCGGATGAGCGAGACATTCCTCGATTCCACGCCGCGCTCGAAGGGCGAGGGCGGCGTCAGGCTCGCGCTCGGATCGCACAACGCACGATCCATCGCCGCGGCGGTCGAGGGTCTCGAACGACGAGAACTCCCCGTCGAGGCCATCGAGTTCCAGATGCTCCACGGCATGGCCGACCAGCTCAAGGGCGCCGCGGGCGAGCTCGGCTGGCGCGTGCGCGAGTACGTGCCCGTCGGCGAGATGATCCCGGGCATGGCGTACCTCGTGCGCCGCCTGCTCGAGAACACGAGCAACGAATCCTGGCTGCGCGCGGGCTTCCTCGATGGTGCGAGCGAAGAGCGCTTGCTCGCGTCACCGCACGTCTCGGACGGCCACGCGAAGCAGGACCTGTATCTCGTTGCGCCGGAGCGCCACGCGCTCTCGCCGGCGGTGGAGGGCGTGGGCGACGGCCGTCCCTTCGCGACCGAGCCGATGCGCGACTTCTCAAAGAAGCCGGTCCGCGAGACCTTCGCCGAAGCGATCGCGAGGTCCGTGGTCCCGAGCGTCGCGAACGATGGTACGGTCGAACACGCAGACGCCGCGCTCGCGGCCGCGCACGCGTACTTCCCGACGTGGCGCGACGCCGATCCGCGTGAGCGTGCGAGCATGATGATTCGCGCTGCCGATGCGATGCGCGCACGCCGAGACGAACTCTCGGGTGTCATCATCAAGGTGTCGGGCAAGCCGTGGCGCGAAGCGGATGCCGATGTGACGGAGGCGATCGACTTCCTCGATTACTACGCGCGTCACGCCGTGGGGCTCTTCGAGCCGCGCCGCCTGGGCAAGTACATCGGCGAGCTCGATGAGCAGTGGCATCAGCCGCGTGGTGTTGCCGTGGTGATCTCTCCGTGGAACTTCCCGCTCGCGATTTGTTGCGGCATGACCGCCGCGGCGCTCGTGACGGGCAACACGACGGTGCTCAAGCCCGCCGAGCAGACGCCCGGCATCGCGTCGATTCTCGCGCAGATCCTCTGGGACGCCGGCGTCCCGCGCGAGGCGCTTCACTTCATCGCGGCGCCCGGAGAGACGGTCGGTGCGCATCTCGTCCGCGATCCGCGTGTCTCGCTCATCGCCTTCACGGGCTCGAAAGCGGTCGGGCTCGACATCCTGCAAGCCGCCGGCGTCACGCCCAGCGAACAGCTGCACGTCAAGAAGGTCGTCTGCGAGATGGGCGGCAAGAACGCCGTCATCATCGATGTTTCGGCGGACTTCGACGAAGCCGTGCTCGGTGTGCGCTACAGCGCTTTCGGCTTCCAAGGACAGAAGTGTTCCGCGTGCTCGCGCGTCATCGTCGTCGATCCGGACGGCCCCAACGGCCAGCACATCTCGGGTTTCGTCGAACGGCTCGTCGAGTCCACCAAGTCGCTCGTTGTCGGTGATCCCATGAACCCCGGTACGGACGTCGCGACCGTCATCGATGACGAGGCGCGCGACAAGATCATGGGCTTCATCGAACGCGCCAAGCGGCAGGGGCTCACCTGCGCTGTCGGCGCCGACGCGTGGCGTTTGCCCGATGATTCGCCGACGCTTGCGAAGAACGTCGTCCCGCCGCACATCTTTACAGGCGTCACGCGTGAGCACGAGATCGCGCGCGAAGAGATCTTCGGCCCCGTGCTCGCCGTCATGCACGCCCACTCCTTCGACGAGGCGCTTGAGATCGCCAACGACTCGCCCTACAAGCTCACTGGCGGCGTCTTCTCGCGCAAGCCCGCACACCTCGAGAAGGCCCGGCGCGAGTTCCGCGTCGGCAACCTCTACCTCAACCGCGGCAACACCGGTGCGCTCGTCGGGCGCCAACCCTTCGGCGGCTTCGGCATGTCGGGCGTCGGCTCCAAAGCCGGCGGCGACGCCTACCTTCACCAGTTCGTCGAACCGCGCGCCTGCTGCGAGAACACCATGCGCCGAGGCTTCGCGCCGGAACTCTGACCGTCAGGGCGACTGCAGCACGATCGTCACCGGCCCGTCGTTCACCAGCGCGACGTTCATCTGCGCGCGGAACCGCCCCGTCTCGACCGGGACCCCCAGCGCGCGCACCGATTCCACAAACGATCCGAAGGATGCTTCCGCCTCTTCCGGCGCCATCGCGTTCGTGAAACTCGGGCGTCTGCCCTTCTGCGCATCGCCCGCGACCGTGAAGTTCGAGACCAGCAGGATCGACCCGCCCACGTCGAGCAGCGAACGGTTCATCTTGCCCGCGTCGTCCTCGAAGATCCGAAGGTTCACGAGCTTCTCGGCCATCCAGTCGCGGGCGCGATCACCGTCGCCGACCTCCGCGCCCACGAGCGCGAGCAGCCCGGGGCCGATGGCACCGACGACGGCCCCATCGACCGTCACGCTCGCCTCCCGAACACGCTGCACGATCGCTCGCATCACGAGATGCTAGCGATGCACCCGCACTTCGCAGATGATGCACACATATGGAGAAAGACCTCCGCGATCTCGCCGGCGCTCGCGTCACCGTCATGGGCCTCGGGCGCTTCGGCGGCGGGCTCGGTGTCACGCGGTGGCTCGCGAAGCAGGGAGCCGACGTCCTGCTCACCGACCTCGCAAGCGAGCACGACCTCGCGGACCCGCTGGCGGAACTTCAACACCTCATCGATGACGGGCGCATCACCCTCCGCCTCGGCGAGCACAACGTCAGCGACTTCACGTCGTGCGATCTCGTCATCGCGAACCCCGCGGTACCAAAGCCCTGGGACAACCGTTTCCTCCGCTCGGCCCAAGCCGCCGGCGTCCCGATCACGACCGAGATCGAACTGCTCGTCACCAACTTGCCGCAAGCCGCGCGCACCATCGGCGTCACAGGCACCGCCGGCAAGTCCACAACCAGCGCCATGATCCATCACGCGCTGGAGCAAGTTGCAAACACCCCGGTTCACCTCGGTGGCAACATCGGCGGTTCGCTCCTCGATTCGCTCGGTGACGTCAGTGACACGCACGTCGTCGTGCTGGAACTTTCGAGCGCCATGCTGTACTGGCTCCGCGACTCGCCATGGTCACCCGACGTGGCGGTGCTCACGAACATCGCGTCCAACCACCTCGACTGGCACGGCAGCGTTCAGCACTACGTCGAGTCGAAGCAACGCATCGCCGGACATGCAACACGAACGCTCGTGCTCGGGCCCGACGCGCAGCCATGGGCAACCGGTGCGGACACGAAGCGCGTGAGTGTTGAGGACATCGAGTCGCTGCCCCGTCTGCGTACGCCCGGTGCGCACAACCGGATCAACGGCGCGACCGCGCTGCTCGCCGCGCTCGAACTTCATGACGATCGCGATCGACTCGCCCACGCGATCGCGATGTTCCCCGGCTTGCCGCACCGCCTGCGATTCATCGGTGCATGGCCCAATGGCGTACGCGCCTTTGACGACTCCAAGTGCACGACGCCCGAAGCCGCCGCGCTCGCGATCGAGGCGATCCGCGAGACCACCGCCGGCACGATCCACCTCATCGCCGGCGGCCACGACAAAGGCGTGGACCTCTCGCCCATGACTCACGCCGCGAAGCAACACGAAGCAACGGTGTACGCCATCGGCGCGACCGCGACCGCGATCGCCAACCTCGTTGGCGAGGCCTGCGTCGAAGCAGGCACGCTCGACCTTGCGCTCGCCGCGATCGCAGACCGCCTCCAACCGGGCGATGCCGTCCTCCTCTCCCCCGGCTGCGCCTCGTGGGACCAGTTCAGCAACTACGAGGAACGCGGCGCACGTTTCGAGGCGTGCCTCAACCGACTGCTCGGGGCGCGCACCCAAAGGGCGCGCACCCAAAAAGAATACGAATAAGTATCCAAACATGCTTGAAACATCCGTGCGATGTGCTACCCTGATCTGACCCAAACCTCTGCGGCGAAAGGACACCTGGGATATGGTCACCAAAGCACCCGATGCGCCCTCCGCGGGCGCGAAGTCCAAGAGCAGTCCCAACGGCAAAGCCAGCGAGCCGAGCGACGCTCCCAACCGCACGGAGGCGCGCGTGAGCACCACCACCAAAAAGCCCGCAGAGAACGCGAAGCCCGAGACCGATCCCGCCGTTCTCAAGGCCCGCAAGGCCAAGGACGAGGCCGTCGAACGCGCCGTCACCCAGATCGAGCGTTCCTTCGGCAAGGGCTCCATCATGAAGATGGACGAGAACGCCTACGCCGCCGTCCCGGGCATCCCCACCGGCACCATCTCGCTCGACCTCGCCCTGGGCGGCAAGGGCATCCCCACCGGGCGCATCGTCGAGATCTACGGCCCGGAGTCTTCAGGCAAAACCACCCTCGCCCTCTCCGTCATCGCTGGCAGTCAGAAGAAGGGCGGTGTCGCGGCATTCATCGATGCCGAACACGCGCTCGATCCCTCATGGGCCCGCCGCATCGGTGTCAACGTCGATGAACTCCTCGTCTCGCAGCCCGATACCGGTGAGCAGGCGCTCGAAATCTGCGAGCTCCTCGTCCGCTCCAACGCGGTCGATGTCATCGTGGTGGACTCCGTTGCCGCCCTCGTCCCGCGCGCCGAAATCGAGGGGGAAATGGGCGAAACGCCCGTCGGTCTCCAGGCCCGACTCATGAGCCACGCGATGCGCAAGCTCACCGGCGCCATCGCCCAGAGCCACTGCACGCTCATCTTCATCAACCAGATTCGCGAGAAGATCGGCGTCATGTTCGGCTCACCCGAAACCACCTCCGGCGGGCGCGCGCTCAAGTTCTACGCTTCCGTACGCATCGACATCCGCCGTATCTCCTCCATCAAGGACGCCGACCAGGCCATCGGCAACCGCGTCCGCGCACGCATCGTCAAGAACAAGATCGCGCCGCCCTTCCGCGACGCGGAGTTCGACATCATGTTCAACGAGGGCATCTCCGCCTCCGGCGACCTCCTCGACCTTGCGCTCGCCGAGAAGCTCGTCCAGAAGTCCGGTTCCTGGTTCTCCTACGGCGAGATGCGTCTTGGCCAAGGGCGCGAGAACGTCAAGGAACTGCTCCGGGAGAGCCCGGACCTTTTCGCCGAACTCCGAGAGAAAATCCTCCGGGCTCGGATGCCCGCCTTCGCCACCGTCGAAGCCAAGCCCGAGGCGGACGGGTCCGAATAATCTGGTCGCTCGTCGCCATTGATCGGTTCAAGTGGGAACCGCTCGGGCGCGCCACCCGTATCGCCAGCGGCGGGTGCCGACTCGTGGGGTCACGCGGTGGTTCGTGCGTGCTCCCGGCATCCCCGGCAGACTTGCCCCGGGCGGGGTGTCGGGTATCCTCCCCGGTTCACGCTCGCGGCTGTGGCGGAATTGGCAGACGCGCTAGGTTCAGGTCCTAGTGGGAGTAAAATCCCGTGGAGGTTCGATCCCTCTCAGCCGCATTTGGCGAGCGCGTCAGGTAGTCAAACACGTGGGACGACGGAGAACTCTCAATATGCAAGCGACGGCACGAAGAACATCGGGATTCACGCTCATCGAACTCTTGGTCGTCGTGAGCATCATCGCGCTGCTCATCTCACTGCTGCTGCCGGCGCTCAGCGGCGTCCGCGACAAGGCGAACGAGCAGGCCGACCTCTCCGACCTGCGTCAGCACGCCGTCGGAGGCGCTTCGTACAGTTCCACCAACCGTGACCGCCTCCTGAACGCGCCGCCCGCCCCCGCCGGTGACCCCCTCGTCGCCGGCCTGCTCGGGACCCAAGGGTCGCCTGCGATCGCCATCGCGTACCAAGACCTCTTCCCGACCAACGGTTGGGCGTTCCCGCAGGGCATGAACACCTTCCTCCAGTTTAATGACTCATCAGGCGGCTACAACTCCAACCTCTCCGATGCGCAGCTCTGGGACTTTTACATCCCGGTCCTCGGCGAGTTCATGGTCGAGGGCGAGGGCATGCAGATGCTGCAGGACGTTTACATCTCCGCGACCGATCGCGGCAGTGCCGATGGCTGGGAGGCGTGGCAGGACAGCGTCCGTGAGAACAGCGGGCAGCTCCCCTCCATCGTCAACGGCGGCGACGACGATGCCGACATGTTCAACGTCGGCAGCTACCGATACTCGCTCACCGGCATGCTCTCGCCGCGGTGCTTCCAGGTTAACGATTCCAACGACGCGTTCCTGAGTCTTGAAGATGCGTTCTCGGATCGCAACCTCGCGACGCAGTACATCACGTACAACTCCGCCGCCAACGTCTCCTTCCCCGACCTCAAGGTCATGTTCTTCGGCTTCGCCGATCTTTCGGACCGCGTCGCGTGGAACTCGCTGGTCACGACTTCCGGCTCGCTGAACTTCGGCTCGTCGGAACCCCCCGGCGTGGTGAAGGTTGCCGCCGCCTCGCAGGACGGCAGCGCCAAGGCCGTCGTGCAGGACGACGTCGCTCGCGCTGACGCCGAGCAGAGCGCAGGCTACATCCGTGAGGTCGGGATCGATTTGCCCTTCCTGCTCACGCACGGCGGTATCAAGGGACGCGACCTCCGCTAATGCAGCCGTCGTCGATCGGCTCAGCCGACCAACCTGACTGATAACGCACGGGCCACCTTCGGGCGGCTCGTGTTGCTTTTGCGCTTGGGTCGGTGAGATGATCTCAGTATGGACGATCGATGCTGACCGCAGGAATCGACGAGGCCGGGTACGGACCGAAGCTCGGGCCTCTCACCGTCGCGTGCGCTGTGTGGCGCGACGAGCGCCCGGCGCGCGACCGCAATCTGTGGTCGTTGCTCGCGCCCGCGATCGTGTCGGAGCCGAAGGATGCCGACCCGACCGGCGTGTGCGTTGCAGACTCCAAACGTGTGCTCCGAGCCGGCTCGAAGTTCGGCAGAGCGCGGCTCGCGCTCCTCGAACGCTCCGTGCTTGCATTGGAATTGGTACGTCGCGGTGATTCGATCGATCCCGACCAGGGCAGCGATACGCCGATAGATCTCACGATCATTGATCCCGGCTTGGTGCCACGCACCATCCCGGTCGCGAGTGATGGGCCTGCGATCCGGATCGGCGCCAACCGTGTCGCCGGGCTGGCGAACTCCCATGGGGTATCGATCGAAGATGCTCGACTCGCGGTGCTCAGCGAAGAGGACTTCAACGAACGTGTGATCCGTGCGCGGAGCAAGGCCGAGGTGTCGTTTTCGCTCGTCGCCCGGCACATCGAATCGGTGTGGGCGCACGCCTCGGCGCTGCGGCGCCCGCTGCGGGTTGTTGTCGATCGCCAGGGCGGACGCACGCGTTACGCGTCGGTCCTCGTGCGGCACTTCGGTGATGCTCAGATTCGCGTGATCGACGAGTCGCACGCGCGCAGTGCGTATGAACTCTCCATGCCGGGCCGGGTGACGATCGGCATCGAGTTTCGGGTGCAGGCCGATGCGCACGAGTTCACGGTCGCGCACGCGTCGATGATCGCGAAGTATGCGCGCGAGCTCGCCATGCTCCGCTTCAACGACCATTGGTCTTCGATCGTTCCGGAGCTCAAGCCGACTGCCGGGTACGGCGCGGACGCGAACCGTTGGCTGGCCGAACTCGAAGCGATCGCGCCGCCCGGGTTCGATCGCGCGCGACTGGTGCGGCGCGCATGACGGGTTCATTCGATCTTCGCCTCGACCGGCGCATGCTTGAGATCGCCGCGCGCGTCGGGTTGCGCGGGTGGGGCCGCGTGTCGCCGAACCCGATGGTCGGGTGCGTGATCGGCACGCAGACCGGCGCGGTTCTGGGTATCGGGCACCACCGCATGTTTGGCGGTGCGCACGCCGAGGTCGAAGCCTTACGTGCTGCGCATGAAAGCGGTCATTCTTCGAAGGGTGCGACGGCATGGGTCACGCTGGAGCCGTGCAGTCACACCGGCAAGACCCCGCCGTGCGCACGAGCGCTGCTGGATGCAGGGATCGCGCGGGTCGTATGCGCGCGCCCGGACACGAGCGAAGCCGCGGGCGGCGGGTGCGGGCAGCTGCGCGCGCACGGTGTCTCGTGCGAGTTCGTTCCGTCTTCGAACGCGTGGGATCTTGCGGAGCCGTGGCATGCGTCCAGAACGGCCGGGCGACCGTGGACAACGCTGAAGTGGGCCCAGACGCTCGACGGCGCGATCGCCGATCACGCGGGCGCGTCACAGTGGCTCTCGAACGCGCGTTCGCGCTGGTTTGTGCATGCGTGGCGCGGGCGGGTGGACGCGGTTGTCACGGGCATCGGCACCGTGCTCGCTGACGACCCGCGGCTCACGGCGCGATCGGTTCGTCCGCGTCGTACCGCCGCACGGATCGTGCTGGATCCATGGCTCGACACGCCGGAAGACGCAAGGATCTTTGATGACCGGAGCCAGGCTCCGTTGATGTTCGTGACGGATCGGGCGGAGGCCGTTCGTATTCGACGCGTGCGCGAGCGGGGGGCGCGCGTGCTCGAGCGCAACGCGATGTGGTCCGATCCAGACACGCTAGGTGGGGTGTGGCGCCAAATGTATTCAGAGCATGAGATGTCGAGTGTGCTCGTCGAGGCCGGTGGCGGCGTCGCGACGCGTCTCCTCACTGCAGACCTCGTCGATGAACTGCTCGTCTTCGTCACACCCAAGCTGCTGGGCGATGCTCGCGGCGTCGCTCCGGTGCGCAGCGCGGTGCCGCGCGCACTCACCGACGCCAGCGCGTGGCGGCTCGTGATGCACAAGCGGTTTGACGATGATATCGCGTGTCTCTACCGCAGGCCGCGCTGATCACTTGCTCTCGACGGGCGCCCCGGTCGGGAGAGATTCACGCGCGGCGGAGCCGATCACCTCTTCCGCGGGTGGCAGAGCGATGATCGGCGGTGGATCGGTGTTCGGGTACGTGATGAGGAGTGGCCCGCTCCGCAGCGCGAGGGCGCCGCTGCGGAGGTAGCCGAGTGACACGCGCTCGAGCGGCTCGCCGCCCGCGCCGAGCAGTTCCACGCGGCGCGCCGGGACGAACCGCGCCTCGACCGCGCCGGGAGCCCGGAGCGAAACGGGGTCCACTTCACCCGGTGTTTGGAAGAGAAAGTCGAGCAGCGCGTCGAGCGGCGCACCCGGTGTCTGCTCACCGCTCATCGTCTGCCAGCCGCTCGTGCCGCGGCGGAACCCGCGCGATTCGAACGAGTCGTCGAGCGCTTCGCCGCCCTTGATGATGAGCATTGATACATCGAGCGGACGTGTCTGCACGGCGGTGTTCGCCGCGAACGCCAGCGTGGGGATGAGCGTCTCGTTGAGCAGCACGGTCGGGACTTCGAGAAGGAGGCTGGCGTCCTCGTCGGGGGCGGCGTAGAGGCGCTCGCCGGCGGCGTCCGCGATTTCGCCGACCAGCAGACGACGTTCGCGCGTGACGACTCGTGTTTCTCCGTCCGGCATTGCGACGCGTTGATCGGTTTCGATTGTGAATCGCAATCGCGGCGAGTCGAGCCCAAAGGACTCGGGTGTGCCGCGCACGTCGTCGGCGAACCGGTGCACGCCGAGCCCGGTGAGTGCGTCGATGAGCTGCGCCACGGCGTTCGGTTCGGCTCGCGCAGCGATCGGCTCGCGCATCGTCCACTCGCCTCCGACACTCGCGAGCGCGAGCACGCCGAGTTCAGACTCGATCCGGATGCGTGACGCGTTGCGCGCGCCCGGGATCGCGAGCGGCGTGCGCCACGCGCTCGGGCCCGGGTCGGTGACCGCGCCGATCCAAGCGTCGTCCACGAGCACCGGGTCCGATCCGTCCAGCGTCACCGCGACCCGTCCGCCGACCTGGTCGGGCGAGGCGCGCACCTCGTGGACGGTGCCGTCTGAGAGTTCGAAACGGATCGCGAGCGTGTCTTCCGGCACCGTTGCTTCCGGCGCACGCAGCGCCGTCGCGTCGAGCGTTCCCCAAGACGCCATCACCCGCTGCGCGATGAGCGGCAGGCTCACCGGCCAATCGATCTCGTTCGTGACAGGCCAGCGCCACACGCCGCGATCGTTCCGTTCGATGCGCTCGGCGCGAGCGCCCGGGCGAAAGATCTCAAACGCGGCAACATCCCCCTGCTCAAACCCGAACGTGATGGGCCGAGACTCCGCCGGCGTCGATGCCTGCGGCCCACTCGGCGACGCGTTGCTGCCCGGCTTCGCGGTCAAGACATACGCGACGACGATCAGCACGCCGGCCAGGACACACGCGATGACAACGGCTCGTGAAGACATGAGGCTCCAATCGTTCTACCGAAAGCGCTAGCCGAGGATGAGCCGCTTTCCGATGCCGAGCGCCAGCACACCGACGGGCACGCCCGCGATCAGCAGCCAGCGCAGCGCGAGCAGTTGGCCTTCGCTGATCGCGGCGATGCGCGGGACGTCGCGTGGGCTCGGTGCGGGCGCGATCATTTCGTCCATATTCGCGAGCCATAGCACGCTGGCTTCGAGCAGTTCCATGTTCCCGGGGTTGCTCGCGACGGGGCGACCTTCGATGTTCTCACCGCGCCACGCGTAGAGGTCGCTCATGAAGAGTTGTGACCCGACGACGACCGCGCGCTGTGCGTCGCCGCGATCGCCCAGACGTTGTGTCGCGATCGTGAGCAGGGCGTCGCGTGCGTTTCGATCCTGCTCGCCGTCGGCGGTCGGAGGCTCGATGAACTCGATCGGCTGCTCCTGGCGGAGGTACGGAATGGCGTACCACTCGTTCTCCGCCCACCCCTCCGGTTCATCGAAGGCGAGGATCGGCGTCGCCAGCCACGCGCTGTCCGCGTCTTCGATCGCGCGCAGCGCCACGCTGCCCGGCAGCGCAACGCGAAGCGAGTCGATCGCGCGCGCGATGGGGTGGTCCGAGGCCGCGTCCCGAACGCGCTGTTCGGTCAGGATCAGCGGTGAGCCGACGGCGCGTTCGACGGGTGTCACGAGCAAACGCCCGGTATCCGCGTTCACGCCGAGCGCTCGCGCGATGTCCGCGAACGGATCCTGCGTACCGGTCGCGACGAGGTCCGACGGCCCGATGCAGAGCAGCACGTTGCCGCGAGACTCGACGATCTGGGACGCGGTCTCCACGAGCCGTCCGAGGCGCACGCCGCGCGCGGGGACGTCCTCATCGGAGAGGTTCGGATCGCGCGCGTTGGCGAGCGGTGGGCCCATGAGGAGGTAGACGAGCGGCCTCGTCTGATCCGGGTCGAGATCGCCGAGTGACGGTGCCGGATCGCCGAGCCCCGTTGCCCATTCGAGCGTGTCGATCTGTCGGAGGGCGAGCCTGCCGAGCGTGCGCGCAAAGAGCCGCTGCCCGGTTGGTGAGAGGCGACGAGCGTTGGGCGCATCGGGTGCTGGAGGATCAAAGACGCGGAAGGCTTCCGCATGCACGAGCACGAGGATCGGCGGGTTCTCGACTTGCATCGAGGCAATAGCGCCGCCGATGAGTTCCTCGCCCACGAATCGCAGGCGCGCGATCGAGCCGCCGTCGGGATCCGACTCGAGCGCGGGCGGGAAGAGCTGCGCGAAGTCGATTGCGCTCACGCGCCCGCCGATTGTCACGAAGACCGCGTTGCGGTCGCGCAGCACCCGCGCGACCAGCAGCGGCTCCAGCGGCGTGAGCACCGCGAGCCGATCGTTCGCCCTCGCTGCGATGTCGCGCAGCGAAGATGCGGACGACGAGAGTCGCGCCGCCGCGGCACCGAGCGGTTCGATCGCGTCGTCTCCCGTCTCTTCCTGCAGGACCGCGTCCGCGAAGGTTGCGAGCACGTTGAAGGTGTTCGCCGATTCGAGCAGCAGGGGGCTCGCGGCTGTGGACGCAGTGTCAGACTCCGGGAGTTGCACGCCAAACGATGAGGATGTGCCGGCAAGTTCGAGAGGCTCGTCGAGCGCGGCGGCACGCACGCCCAGCGAACGCACCAGTCCGACCGCGCGGGTCAGCTGCTCGCGTCTCGGGTCCGCGGCGTCGATGGCATCACGCATGGACTCCAGCTGCGCTACGACCTCGTCCGTGCGCGCCGCGATCGCAGTGGCCGCTTGGCGAACGGATTCGATTGCCTCGCGATGTCGCGCGACTTCGTCCTCTTGTGCGCTGGTGAGCGACCCGAGGAACTCGCCGAGGCGCGCGCCCGCATTGCCCGACCCCGAGTCGATCTCTTCGACCGAGACTCGCGGCGAAGCGGCATCGAACTCTGCGAGCACGTCCCCGATGCGCTGTCGAACACGCAGGTCGAGCGACGACGTGTTCGCGCTCACGAGGATGGTGAGGTCCTCATCGAGACGGTCGATCGCGCGTTGGGTGCGATCGCTCAGCTCGTGCTGGCGGGTCGCGGTGACGTCCACCCGTTCCTTGAACCTCGTGCCGAGAGCGATGATCACGACGCTCGCCGCGGTGATCGCGGTCAGGAGCACGGTGGTCAGCACGCCGTAGCGCACGCGCCGAAGACGGTTGTTGTTCACGCCCACCGTCGGATCTCCAGGGCGACCGCCGACAGCGCGACGAACCAGCACGACGTGACGACAAAGAAGACGATGTGCTCGGTGTCGATGATGCCTTTGGCGAAGTCACCGAGGCGCCCGAAGACGCTCAGCGCGTACAGCACCTCGGCAACGGCGTCGGGCACACGCGGCGCGAGCTGCGAGCCGCCGAGCCAGACGATCAGGAAAAAGAAGAGCGTCCCGAGGAACGCGACCACTTGGCTCTCGGTCAGCGTCGATGCGAGCAGCCCGACCGCGAGGTACAGCATCCCCACGAGCAGCAGCCCGAGGTACCCCGCGAGGATCGGGCCGAGGTCCGGATCCGAGAGCCACTCCAGCACGCCTGTGTAGATGAGCGACGGCGCGAGCATCAACGCGAGAAAGACGAGCGCGCCGAGGTACTTCCCGACCGCGACCTGCCAGTCGCTCACCGGTGCGGTGACGAGCGTCTCGAGCGTTCCGACGCGACGCTCGTCGGCGATCAGCCGCATGGAAATCGCCGGCGCGATCGGCAGCAGCAGCCACTCGCTCAGCGAGAAGAACGTGCGCATCGATGCCGGCTCGCCGGGGGTCAGCCCCGCGACGAAGACGATCCCGCCGAGCAGCGAGAAGAGCGCGATGACCACCCAGCCCACCGGCGTGCGGAAGGCGCTCGCAACCTCGCGCGACGCGATCGCAAGCAGCGCACTCACGACGCCTCCCCTTCAACCAGATCCAAGTAGACGCGCTCGAGCCCGGGGCGCTCAACGCTCAGCTCGCGCGCGAGCACGCCCGCGTCGCGCAGCGTCCGCGCGATCGAGGCGCGCTGGGCGTCGGAGATCGGGCCCTCCGCGTCGAGTGTGGCGCGCGTCCAGCCGTCGCCGACCGCCTCGCACATCGCCGATGCCTTCGGCAGCGCCCGCCCCAGCGTCTCGCGCAACGCGTCTGGCGAGGTTTCGGCTTCCAGGTGCAGGCGCCCGGCGCGCGCGTGCCGCTCGATGAGCGACTTCGGCGCGCCATCGGCGCGCACTCGCCCGCGAGCGAAGACCATGATCCGATCGCAGGTCCGCTCGACCTCAGGCAGGATGTGCGAGACGAGGAGCGTCGTGCGGGTATCCGAAAGATCACCGATCAGCGAACGAAGCGCGACGACCTGCGCCGGGTCGAGCCCGCTGGTGGGTTCATCAAGGATGAGCACGTCCGGGTCGTGCAGCAACGCCGCGGCGAGCCCGACGCGCTGACGGTAGCCCTTCGACAGGTTGCCGCAGCGCGTGCGCGCGACGTCCGCCAGTTCGCACCGGTCCATCGAGCGCGCGATCGCGGCGCGCCGCTCCTTCCGGCTGACGGCGAAAAGCCCCGCGCGGAACGCGAGGTACTGCTCGACCCGCATCTCGGCGTGTAGCGGCGAGCCTTCCGGCAGATAGCCGAGCCGCCGGCGGACCTCGATCGAACCATCGAGCGAGTCCAGCCCATCAACGCGGACCGCCCCGCGCGTCGGCGGCAGCGTCCCGGTGATCATGCGGATCGTGGTCGTCTTGCCGGCACCGTTGGGACCCAGCAGCCCGACCACTTCGCCTCGCGCGATCTCCGCGGAGACCCCGCGCACCGCCTCGAAGCGACCGAACGACTTGCTGAGATCGACGAGCGAGATCACGTCCTGTTGGTTCCCTCTCAGGCCCGAGCGGTTCCCGACGGCAACTCAAACATCGGCAGGGCAAACGAGCCGGGTTGAATGGGGCTCCGCGCCGGTCCAAGATACGCCGGCTCATGGACCCGCGTACACCCAGGCTGTTGATCGTGGACGTCGAGGGGATCCCCGCGCCCATCATCGAAGCGCTCGGCGGCGAGGTCGAGGTCGAACAGGTGGTCTCGAGCGAGGCGGTGCAGCGCCTCGGCGCCGGGCCGGCCGACGCCGTGCTGATTTCGTCAGGGTCATTCCTCCCGCTCGAACGCGCGTTGGTCTCGCTGCTCAGCAGCGAACTGTTGCACGGGCTGCGTGACGGGCTGTGTGTCTGCGACGACGCCGGCAGCCGCCTGTGGTCGAACAACGCCTTCGACGCCCTGCCCGAGCGGATCCAGGAACGCGTGTTCAAGGGGTGCGCGGACCGCGTCCGCCCGAAGCGCACGCTCCCGCCGAACGAGATCCGACGGACAGAAGACGAGCGCGCGTATGAAATCGGCTACGCGCCGCTCCGGGTGAGCGAGACCGGGCTCGCAACGCACTTCGCGTCGATCGTGCGCGACGTCAGCGAACGCGAGGGGTTCTCCGCGAAGATCAACGCGCTGAACGCCGCGGGCGACGAGCTTTTGCACTTCGATGCGAAGTCGGTTGCCGAGCTGAACGCCGCGCAGCGTCTCGAGTTGCTCGAACAGCGCGTCGTCGCCTCGGCGCACGAACTGCTCGAGTTCGATCACTTCGCGATCCGCCTGCTGAACCGCTCGACGAATGCGCTCGAGCTCGTCATGTCGCACGGCATGCCCGACGCCGCCCGCGATATCGAACTCTACGCCCTCGCCGAGAAAAACGGCATCAGCGGGTTCGTCGCCGTCACCGGCGAGAGCTACCTCTGCCCCGACACCAGCAGCGAGGAACGCTACGTCGTTGGGATGGAGAACGCGGGCTCCTCGATCACCGTCCCGCTCAAGCTCTTCGACGAGGTCGTCGGCGTCTTCGACATCGAACGCGCTGAGCCAAACGCTTTCAGCGAACCCGATCTCCAGTTCGCTGAGCTCTTCGGGCACTACGTCGCGCTCGCGCTGCACATGCTCCAGCTCCTGCTCGCCGAACGCACCAGCACTTCCGCTCGCGCGAGCGGCACCATCGCCGGCGAGGTCAGCAAGCCCATCGAGCACCTCATCGAAGAAGTCCAGGCGATGAAACGCGAGAGCGCCGGCGACGACCGCGCTCAGGACCACCTCGATCAGATCCTCCGCGATACGGAATCGATCCGGCGGCGCATCGAACGCGTCGGGGCGGGGCCGCAGACCCTGCTCGGCGTCGAAGAAGCCATCGCCGGCGCCTCGGTGGACCCGATCCTCGAATCGCGGCGCATCCTCGTCGTGGACGACGAGCACGCTATCCGCTCGACGATGCGTGACGTGCTCGAAAAGCGCGGCGCGTCCGTTGTCGCGTGCGATTCCGGTGCCTCCGCCCTCGCGCTGCTCGAACAGTGGGCCCTGACCCACGACGCCGACGAGGGATTCCACGTCATCATTTCCGACATCAATCTCGGCGACGGCACGACCGGGTACGACGTCTTCTCCGCGGCCAAACGCGCGAGCGAAAGCGTCCCTGTCATCCTCGTCACCGGGTTCGGCTACGACCCCAACCACACCATCGTCCGCGCGAGCCAGGAAGGCCTCCGCTCCGTCCTCTTCAAACCCTTCCAGGCGACCAAGCTGGTGGACGAGGTCCGCGGCGCGATCGCCGGCGACCAGGCCTGATCGCTAGCGGCGCGTCGCCACCAGGACCCGCGGCAACCCGTCGAGATCGTCCATCACACGCGCATCGGTAAGCAACTCGTGCCCGCGTGCGCGCCGGAGCACCTCGTCGCGCGTGCACGCCGCGAACTCGATGAGCAGCTGCCCGCCCCCGCGCAGCAGTTCGGGCCCGCCCTCGATGAGAGCCGCAACGAATCGCATCCCGTCCTCACCCCCACGCAGCGCCGATTCGGGCTCGTGATCCTTCACGTTCGCCTCGACCGACGCCCACTCGTGATCGGGGATGTAGGGCGGGTTCGCGATCAGCGCGTGCAGCCCGCCCGAGGCCCGCACCTCGTTGTGCGCGCGCAGCGGGTCGAGCAAGTCGCCCTCCAGCAGCGACACGCGCTCGCGCACGCCGTGGCGATCCGCGTTGTGCGCCGCGACCTCCAACGCGTCGCGAGAGAGATCCGTCAGCACGACGCGCGCGCCCTTCAGGTTGCGCGCGATCGCGATCCCCAGGCAGCCTGACCCCGTGCAGACGTCGGCGATCAGCCCGCGTTCGAAGCCCGGCGAGACCCGCGCGTGCTGCAGCACGTGCTCCACGATCCCCTCGCTCGACGGTCGCGGGATCAGCACGCGACGGTCCACCGAGAAGGGCAGCCCGAAGAACCAGCCCTCGCCGATCAGGTACTGGATCGGCTCGTGCTTGAGCGCTCGCGAGACCAGGCCGCGCAGGGTCTCCCGTTCGATCGGTGTCGCCGGGCGGTCGGCGTCTACATAGAGCGAGAGCCGCTTGCACCCGAGCACGTGCGCGAGCAGCATCTCGGCGCACAATCGCGGCGAGTCGAGGCCGCGCTCGGTGAACGCCTCGCCCATCCACGCGAGGAGCCTGCGTGTGGTCCACGCGCCGCCGCGCTGAGAGGTGGAAGTTGTGTCGGGCACCGAGGCTCCCTTCTCGCGCAGCATAGGCGAGCGGCCTACATTTGCCCGATCGCCCCGCATCCGGAGGAGTGAGCATGACGACAGCGACGAACCTGACCGCCGCCCTTTCGAGCGCCGCCACGCACGCCGAGGCTTCGAGCGTCTTCGAGTCGGTGCGTGCGGACGAGTCGTCGCTGGTGTGCCGCGCCAAGGAGGCGCCGTCGCCGGTCGATTACCGGATCGAGCTCGAGGGCGACCGCCTGTGGGCGTCGTGGACCACCGAGGACCGCTACCTGAGCCAGTCCATCGAGGCCGATCTCATGTGGACGAAGGACGATCTCGCCGACATGATCGACGAAGAACTCGTGGATCTCGGCTGGTCGGGCGGGCAGCTCGGGCCTATGGAGCACTTCCGCGACCAGCGCATGCTCTACGTCTTCCGGCAGGCGCTCCCGGTCGAGCCGGGGGCGCTCGGCGAGCACGACGGCAAACGACTCGCCGCCTGCGTCCTCGCCTTCGACGCCGTCTTCCGCGAACGCGGCGACATGGCGCCTGAAGAGGACTGATTCCGGTGGCACGCGCCCAACGGGGCGTTAGACTGCCGCCACGTATTTGTAAAGGCGTTTCGAAGCCGGATTCCCGGCATCACCCCCTCGAAGACCGGACGCGCGGCGCATGCGCATTTTGATGCTGGGATGGGAATTCCCGCCGTTCATCAGCGGCGGACTGGGCACGGCCTGCCACGGGCTGACCAAGGCCCTCGACGACCTCGGTCACGAGGTGCTGTTCGTTCTGCCGCGCCCCGTTGACCCCACGCACTCCTCCCACGTCAGCCTCATTGCGCCCAGCGAAGAGCTGCCCCCGAGCGTCGGCGGCGAGCCCGGCGTCTCCGGTCCGCTGCCCCCGCCGACTGGCGCGTCCGAGGCCAGCACGCTGCCCGTGTCGAGCGCCGAGGACCCGCGACCCCCGCGCGAAACACGCACCGAGTCCTTCAGCGTCGAGGGCTTCCCGCACACCAAGTTCCTCGGGCTCGATGCCGACTTCGGCAGCGTCTACCCGGGCATGGACAAGGTCCTGCGAGCCTTCGAAACCACCGAAGGCGGCAAGGTGACGCGTACCGCGATCGAAGCGAAACGCGCCGAACTCGTAGCGCTGCAGCGAGCGGGTGTGTGGGTGCCCGACGAGGCCTTCGCCGCGCTCGACGCCGGGCTGGTCGGAGAGGCCGAAGACATGGGCCCCCGCGCCGCCGGCAGCGACTACGCGGGTGATGTCGTGGGCGATGCGCAGCGCTACGCGAGGCTCGCCGTGCGTCTCTGCCGCGACATGTCGTTCGACGTGATCCATGCGCACGACTGGATGACCTACCCCGCCGGGCTCGCGCTCGCGAGCGTCACCGGCAAGCCGCTCGTCGCGCACATCCACAGCACCGAGTTTGATCGCTCGGGCGTACACGTCAACCAGCGCATCTACGACCTCGAACGACGCGGGATGCACGGCGCCGTCCGCGTCATCGCCGTCAGCATGCTCACCAAGTCGATCTGCACGTTCCGCTACGGCGTGCCGAGCGACAAGATCCGCGTCGTCTACAACGGCGTCGAGCAGGGCGGGCCCATGCGCGTGGACGGCGAAGACGTCATCCGCCCGCGCGACAAGATCGTGCTCTTCCTCGGGCGCATCACGATGCAGAAGGGGCCCGAGTACTTCATCGGCGCCGCCAAGCGCGTGCTCGAGAAGATCGAGAACGTCAAGTTCCTCGTCGCGGGCGACGGCGACATGGCGCGCCGCATGATCGAACTCGCCGCCGAAATGGGCATCGGGCACAAGGTCCTCTTCACCGGGTTCCTCCGCGGCGCCGACGTGCAACGCGTCTTCAAGATGGCGGACTGCTACGTGATGCCCAGCGTGAGCGAACCCTTCGGCATCGCGCCGCTCGAAGCCATGAGCCACGACGTCCCGACGATCATCTCCAAGCAGTCGGGCGTCTCCGAGGTGCTCACGCACGCGCTCAAGGTGGACTTCTGGGACACCGACGAGATGGCCAATAAAATCGTCGCCGTTCTCCGCCACCCACCGCTCAGCCAGACGCTCAGCGAGCACGGCATGATGGAGCTGCGCAATATCACCTGGCACGGCGCCGCGAAAAAGTGCGTGCAGGAATACGAAGCCGCCATCCGCATGCTCAGCGTCACGACCGCCCCGCGCGTGTCGTACCGACGGTGAACGTCGGCCTAGCCTTGCACGTGCATCCCGCGTCGCCGACCAACCAGCGTCTCGATATCCGCATCGAGGATCTTGGCTCGCTGCCGTACCGCCACGCCTACGAGATCCAACTCGAGCGCCACGCCGAGGTCATGCGCGCGCGTGAGTCGGGCGCGCCGCTGCTCGGCACCGTCTTGCTGCTCGAGCACGATCCGCCGGTCATCACCATCAGCCGGCGACCCGACGCACGCTCGCACCTGCTCGCCAGCGACGCCGACCTGCGGCAGGCGGGCGTGGAGGTCGAGGCAACCGATCGTGGTGGCGACATCACGTACCACGGGCCCGGCCAGCTCGTCGCCTACCCGATCATTGATCTGAACCGCGCGGGGCTGCGCATCCATGCGTACATGCGCCTGCTCGAGGAGTCAGCCATCCGCACGCTGCGCGACTTCGGTCTTCGCGGCGTCCGCGATGACGGCGCGACGGGCGTGTGGGTGGACGGTCGCAAGGTGTGCGCTGTCGGCGTGCGTGTTCGCCGATGGATCTCTATGCACGGGCTCGCGCTCAACGTGACGACCGACTTGCGGCACTTCGACCTGATCGTGCCCTGCGGGCTCGCGGGTCGCGAGGTCACCAGCATCGAGCGATTGGCAGCCGAGCCGCCTCCGATGAGCGTCGTCAAAGCCTTGTTCACCGAACACCTGATCGCGTTGCTCGGTGCGCACGCGGCGTGACGATTCAGAGTTTCAGGTCCGAGCGCACGTCCTCGGTGATGTCGGCGTCTTCCGGGCTCATCAGCATGGGGCGACCGAGACCGCCCTGCAAAAACCGGTTCACCGTGTCGGCCTTGATCTCTTCTTCGGGATCCAGCGAAGACATCACGTAGGTGTAGCCCAGGTCATCTGCGACCGCGACCGCTGACGAACGCACGAGTTCGTAGCACTCGCGAAGCTGCACCACCAGCAGCGCCTCGATCTCCTGTCGGATCTCGTTCTCGATGCGCTGCGCACGCTGGCGCAGGCGGAACGCCTCACGCTGCAAGCCGGATCGCTCGTCCTCGTCCGCTTCGCGGCTGCGCAGTTCGAGGTCCTCCATCTCCTCCGCGAGCGGGGCGAGTTTCTCGTCGCGCAGCCGACGCTCAAGCGCCTCCCGCTGCGGGAGGTAGCGCTCTGAGCTCATCAACTCGTCCACAATGCGGAAGACCGCGCACACCGCGATGTCGTTCGACGCGGCGGCGTAGGTCGCGGGCGCGGGACGGATGACCACGGCGGCAACGATCACGCTCGCCGCGATCAGCGCTGCCGAAAACACACTTCGATCGGGATGCTTCATCAAGAAACTCCAACGGTCGGGAGGCGTGGCACCGATTCACGGCATGCCGGGCCACCACAGGTAGTAGAACCCCGGCGAGAGCGCGTCCGGTGCGCCCGCGCCGAAGCGGAACTGGACAAGGTTCACTTCGTTCACGGTGCCACCACTGTTCGAGGAGATCGACGGGTCGAGCGAGATCGCGCTCGCGTAGGGTGTCCGCACGGGGCGGCCTTCGGTGTGGTACGCCACGAGCGACGCCGACTCGAGATCCGCGAGCCCCATCGCCCGGCGCATCGCGTCGTGCACGCCGCCGACGGCGTCGATCAGCCCCGCCTCGAGCGCCGTCTCCGCGAGGAGCACCCGTCCATCAGTCAGTTCGTCGAGGCGCGACGCCTCGATCGCGTCGCGGTGCTTGCGAACGTGGTCCACGAACTGCGCGTACAGCCCGTCCACCATTTCCTGCAGCAACTCGTAATGCGCCTCCTCGGGCGATTCGAATGGGTTCGCGATATCTTTGTTCGAACGCGACGTCACCGCGCGCCCCTCGATCCCGAGGCGGCGCATCGCCTCGCTCACGTTGAATGTCTGCACGATCACACCGATCGATCCGAGGATCGTGCTCGGCTGGGCGACGATGGCGTCGCAAGAAAGCGCCGCGTAGTACCCGCCGCTCGTCGTCACCTCGGCGCACGACGCGATGATCGGTTTGCCGGTCCGAGCGCGGAAAGCCTCGATCTCGCTCGCCAGCGTCTCGCTCGCGCTCGCCGTGCCCCCGGGGGAGTTGATCCGCAGGACGACCGCGCGCACGTCGGGGTCGCGCTCCGCCTCGCGCAGGCGGGCCACGACGCCGTCAACCGCGTTCCCGCGGCCTTGGAACAGCCCGGGGCTCGGCGTCAGCCCGATGAACCCGTCCAGCGGGATCAGCACGATCAGACCATCCGATTCCCCGGTCCCGGACGGTTCCGTGAGCACCACCGACCGCTCGAACTCCCCATCGCCCGGCGCCAGGTCCAGCACGACGCGGTTCGGCAAACAGCCGCTCAGCACGAGCGGGCACAACGCGAGCAGGGGAGTCAGTCGGCGCATCGGTGGAGTTTAGGGATCGGGGCATCCCGCGTTGCGGCTACGCTGCCGCCGTGCCCACGCCCGACGCACACATCCCGGTGCTGCACGAACGCGTGCTCGATCCGCTCGCCCCGCAGCCTGGCGAGACCGCGATCGACTGCACC
The DNA here is from genome assembly GCA_039182735.1 of Planctomycetota bacterium. Classification (GTDB taxonomy): domain Bacteria; phylum Planctomycetota; class Phycisphaerae; order Phycisphaerales; family UBA1924; genus JBCDCB01. The sequence continues at coordinate 18,604 of JBCDCB010000023.1, read as the reverse complement.
GCGGGGCTCGGCGGGCACGCCGCCGCCATCGCGCAGCGCGTCGGGCTTGAGGGCAGGGTCATCATCAACGATCTGGACGCTTCGAATCTCGAACGCGCGAGCGATCGTGTCGCGTCCGAGGCCCCCGGCGTGCCGATCGTTCCATGGCAGGGGAACTTCGCGGAGACCCCGCGCAAGGCCCGCGAAGCCGGTATCACGGCGCACGTCGTGCTCGCCGACCTCGGCTTCGCCTCGCCCCACGTCGATGACCCGGATCGTGGCTTCAGCTTCAAACGCGACGGCCCGCTCGACATGCGGTACGACCGCACCCGCGGGGAGTCCGCGGCGGATCTCGTCAACCGCCTCCCGGAGCCCGAACTTGCGGAGATCATCCGCCGGTTCGGCGAGGACCGCAACGCCAACCGGATCGCCGCGAAGATTGCACGCGAACGAGAGGCTTCGCCGATGACATCCACGATGGCGCTCGCGCGGGTGGTCCATGCTGCGGTCGGCGGTCCGAATCCTCGTGAGCGGATCGATCCCGCTACGCGCACGTTCCAGGCCCTGCGGATCGCCGTCAACGACGAACTCGGGAGCCTCTCGGCGTTGCTCGAGTCCGTCACCCGCGCAGCCGCCCAGATCGCAACCGGTGCCGGCGTCTGGCTCGCGCCCGGCGCCCGCGTCGGGATCATCTCTTTCCATTCCCTCGAAGATCGGCTGGTCAAGCAGGCCTTCGCATCCGTCAAGCAACGCCGACTCGGCACCGTGCTCACCCCGAGCCCGATCACCGGGGACGACACCGAAGTGCAACAGAATCCACGCGCACGCTCCGCCAAACTGCGGGTCGTGCGGCTCGGGGGCACGACGCCCGCCGGCCAACGCTAACCCGCCAACGCACACGAGATCGCAAGGACGCGGCTCATGACGCGAGAATCAAGACTCGGACTCATCATCGGCTTCGTGCTTGTGCTGGTGGTCGGCGTCCTCATCTCCGACCACTTCTCCGCCGCCGGACGCGCCGAGGTCGCGCGCGTCGATCCGGGCAGCGTCCGCACGCCCGACTCGGTCTTCGCCAGCCCGCAGCGCAGCATCGCGCTGCTGCCCAGCCCGCCGATCGAGGAGACGCGACCGGCTCCCGTTGAGCCGCCCCGCGACCGGCCTCGCCCGATGCCTCGATTCCAGCAGACGCTCGAGCCCACGCGCGAAGCGCTCGCCGACGGCGCGAACGAGATCTTCCGATCGGTGACCGACGAAGTCCGCGAGGCGCTCGACGACCTCCGCAACGGTCGCACTCCCCGCGCCGCCGCCGAAGTTGACGACGCACCGGGCGTGATCGAGATGGGCCAACCCCCAAGCCGCGCCGGCGTCGAGACCTACCGCGTGCAACCTGGCGACACACTCTGGTCGATCGCGGAGCGCTTCTACGACGACGGGCGTCTGCACACCGAACTCGCCGCGTACAACGACGGACGCATCGTGCCCGGCGGCGGTCTCCGCGTCGGCGCCACCATCCTCGTCCCCGGCAAGGGGCAGCTCCTGTCGGGCGCACGCCCGCAGCCCGCCGAGTCCCCCCGCGACGTCCCCGCGACGTCCAAGCCCCGGACCTACACCGTCCAGCCGGGTGACACGCTCAGCGTCATTTCGCAGAGGCTGCTCGGCACCTCTACGCGCTGGGACGAGATCCTCGCGCTCAACAGCGAACAACTCGACGCACCAGAGGATCTGCGCGTCGGCATGGAACTCCGGCTTCCCGGAGAGTGAGGCGCGCCGCCGATGTTCGCCAAGATCGTCGCGCTCATCATCGCCGCCGCCACCACCTCCTCCGGCGTCGTCGCGATCCGCCAGGAACAGCTCAACGCCGTCCACGACATGACGCGCGCCATCGAGCGTTCGCGCGACGCGCAGGACTCGGCGCTGCGCCTGCGCGCCGCGATCGCCGAGCGCGTTCGCCCCGACAGGATCGAGTCTTTGCTCGATGAGCACGGTGTGTGGGAGCCGCTCGTGATCGACCGCTCCCGTGACGCCGAGGTGCTGCATTGAACGAGCAGCCGCCGCTCCGTGTCGCGAGCGTGGCGCTGATCGCGATGATCGGCGCGAGCATCTGCCTTGCGTGCGTCCTCGTGCGTGTCGCGTGGATCCAACTCGATCCGCCCGAACAGCTCGCCGAATTCCTCGACGACCGCACCGTCTCCCGCGGCGATCGTCCGCCCCGCGCCGACGTCGTCGATCGGAGAGGGCGCGTGCTCGCGTCGTCGCGGATCGGGCGACGCATCTTTGTCGATCCGCTCGGCATCGAGCGTCCCTACGCCGAGACGCTGACGCGCGTCTGTGAGATCGCCGGGCTCGATCCGAGCGAGGTCTTCCCGCGCGTCGCGCGCCGACTCGCGTACAACGAAGCTCCGCCCGAGGGCAAGGGACCTTCGCGCTACGTCTCCATCGGGCGCGTGCTCGATGACTCGACCGCGCTGCGTGTCGAAGCCGCGAAGATCACGGGCGTACACCTCGAACGCCGATTCGTGCGAGAATCGCCCGCGGGAACCGCACTCGCGGAAATCGTCGGCGTGGTCGGGATCGATCACGACGGGCTGGTCGGCGTCGAAGCCTCTGCCGATGAGCGTCTCCGTGGCGAGCACGGACGCATTACGTACGTCCACGATTCACGCGGCAAGCCGATGTGGATCCGCCCCGGAGCGCACGTCGCGCCGCAGCCTGCCGATCCGCTGCGTCTCACCATCGACCTGCACATCCAGGGCATCGCGCAGCGTGTGTGCGACGCCGGTGTGATCGAGATGGACGCCGCGAGCGTCCGTGCCCTTGTCGTCGATCCGCGCACCGGCGAGGTGCTGGCGATGGCCGACGCCCGGCGCGACCCGCCCGACGCCATCGCGTGGCAGCCCGATCCCGATTCGGATGTCGCGACGTACGACCCTGACCAGCGCTACCGCGTCATCGAACCCTGGACCGAAGCGCAGCGCGCGATCCCGTCGCTCCGCCGCAACCGATTCGTGAGCGAGGTCTACGAGCCGGGTTCCACGTTCAAGCCCTTCGCGTGGGCCGCCGTGCTGCAGGCCGGGGCGATCGACGCCGGGACCGAACTCGATACCGAGCAGGGCGTGTGGCAGAAGGGGCGGCGCACGATCACCGACGTCCACCCGCACGACGCGCTTTCGTGGCACGACGTGCTCGTCTACTCCTCGAACATCGGGATGGCCAAGGGCGTCGAGCGGATCTCGCACCCCGCGCTGCGCGACGCCGTCCGCGCCTTCGGCTTCGGCGATTCCACCAGCCTCGGACTCCCGCACGAAACCCCGGGCATGGTCGCGCCGATCAAACGCTGGAACGACTTCACGCAGACCAGTGTTTCGTTCGGCTACAACATCGCCGTCACGCCCGTGCAGATGGCGCGCGCTTTCAGCGTCTTCGCCCGCCCGGGCGAAACGCTCGGCACGCTCCCATCGCTCAAGCTCCTCGCCGACGAGTTCACCGGCAGTTCCTTCGACGTTCGCGTGCGCGTGCTCGCGCCCGCTGTCGCCACCGCGGCGCGGAGCGCCATGCAGCGCGTCGCCGAGCGCATGTCCGAACGCGCCGAGCGCAACCACGAAGACCTCCGCGACTTCCCGTACACGCTCTTCGGCAAGTCGGGCACCGCGGAACTCGCCGTCCCGTCGTGGTGGAAGGCCGGTCGCGGCTACCTCGACAAACAGCACCGCTCCAGCTTCGTCGCGGCAGCACCGATCGATAGCCCTCGCATCGTCGTCCTCGTCATCGTGGACGACCCGGGGCCCGAACTCGTCGCGAATCGCAGGCACTTCGGCAGCGCGACCGCCGGACCGCTGCTCATGCGCATCACGCGCGAAACACTCGAGTACCTCGGCGTGCCGCACGACGCAGCGCGCGAAGAGTGATCAGCCGGCGAGTTTGTCCAGTCCGAACTGGCGGATCTTCTTGTACAGCGTCGTCCGGTTGATCGCGAGATCATCCGCCGTGCGCTGGCGGTTCCAGTCGTTCGCGCGCAGCGCCTTGAGGATGATCCGCTTCTCCGGTTCCAGCATCGCCTCGCTGAGCGGGATCGGCGACCAATCCTTACCGTCGTCGCCCGCATCGAGCGGGCCGACCCCGCCCGACCGCACATGCTCCGGGAGGTCTTCGAACGTCAGCGTCGGCGTGGATGTCAGCACAACGGCGCGCTCGATCGCGTTCTCGAGTTCACGCACGTTGCCGGGGAATCGATACCGAGTGAGCGCGGCGACGACCTCATCGTCCACACCCGTGATGGTGCGCCCGTGGCGCGCCGCGTGCTTCTCGACAAAGTGCTCGACGAGGCGCGGGATGTCCCCCGGGCGCTCGCGCAGCGCCGGCAGTTCGATCGCCACCACGTTGATGCGGTAGTAGAGATCTTGTCGGAACCGGCCCTCCGCGACGAGCTTCTCGAGGGGCTCGTTCGTCGCGAGCACCACGCGCACATCGATCTCGATCGTGTCGGTCGAACCGACGGGCTCGAACGTGCGGTCCTGCAGCACGCGCAGCAGCTTGAGCTGCATCGCCTGCGAGGCGCTGTTGATCTCGTCGATGAAGATCGTCCCCTTGTCCGCTGCGAGAAATCGACCGGGCTTGTCCGTCGTCGCGCCCGTGAACGCGCCCTGCACGTGCCCGAAGAGTTCGGACTCAAGCAGCGCTTCCGGAATCGAGCCGCAGTGCACCTCGACGAGCGGCCCGTCGGCGCGCTCCGACGCCTGATGGATCGCGCGCGCAAACAGCGACTTGCCCGTGCCGGACTCGCCGTTGATCAGCACGGTCACGTTGGAGGTCGAGACGGAATCCACCATCTCGAAGGCTTTGAGCATGCGGTAGTCGGATCCGACAACGCCGCGCAGCCCGCTGCTCGCATCGAGGCGTGAGCGCAGCGACGTATTCTCCGCGAGTAGCGCCTGGTGACGCAGCGCGCGCTCGAGCGCCATGCGCAGTTCGGCGTCCACCACGGGCTTGGCGAGATAGTCCACCGCGCCGGCGCGGATCGCGTCCACCGCGGATTCGATCGTGCCGTAGCCCGTCAGCATCACGACCGCCACGTCTTCGTACCGCTCGCGCACCGTGCGCAGCAGCGCGAGCCCGTCGGTCTTCGGCATCGAGGCATCGGTGATCACGACGCCGAACCGGTCTTCCGGCACGCCCTTCTCGCCGTTCGCCGTCTGGAGCAGCGCGAGCGCTTCGTCCGGGTGGTACACCCCCTGTGCGCGATAGCCCTCTTCGCGCAAGAACGCTACGAGCGAGTCGGCGACCACCGGGTCGTCATCGACCACCAGCATGCGCGCGCGTTCGCTCACGCGCCGTTCCCCTGTGAACCGATCGGCAGCGCGATCCGCAGACGTGATCCGCGCACGCCGTCGATGCGAGCGCCGAGTTCGATCGTGCCGCCGAGCCCCTGCACGATGTCCCGGCACAGCGCGAGCCCCACACCGCTGCCGTTCGACTTGGTCGTTTCGCCGTCGCAAAACGGATCCGCGAGTTCGGTCGGCGAGCCCGTGTCGAGAAACTCGAGCGAGAGCGAATCGCCCTCGATCGCGGCGCGCACGCTGATCGTGCCGGGCGTTTCCATCGCCTCGACCGCGTTCCGCAGCGCATTGACGAAGACGGGGAAGAGCGTCGTGGGCACGTCCCACGCGCCAACGTCCGCCGAGTCGATCGTGTGACCCTCGGCCTCGACAGCGGAGCGAACCATCGCGATCGCGTCGTCCAGCAGCGCGTCGAGCTCGGCGCTCGCCGGCGATTCCGCATTGCGCTTCGGCAGCGGCGATGCGTCCTGCACGAGCGATGACATGTGCCGCAGCGCGCGCTCCACGCTCCCGAGATGGCGCAGCGCCTCGGTGTCGCGCACGCCCTCTCCGATGCGCCGACGCGCCACTTCCATGGATCGGATCGATCCGTCAACAAGGTTCGCGAACTCGTGCACGAGCAGGCGCGCACGTTCGACGGGCGCACGCTGATCGTCGTCGCGGGACGCGCTGGGGGTGTGGGGCTTCTTCATGCGTCGATCATCGACGTCACGTCGCGCCGCGGCGAGCAACGCGGGCCCCGCCGGAGCCTCCCCGATGACCGCACACTCGCGCAACCGACACAACCGCTACAGGCCGATCTAGAGCAGCCCGCCCATGCGCAGCGCTGCGAGGAGCATCACCGCCGCGAACACGAATCGCACAACACGGATCGGCAGGCGGTGCGTGAGCTCGGCACCGATCCCGCTCGTCACCAGCGCCGTCGGCGCCAGGCACAGCGCGATGAGCAGCGCGGTCCGCCACGATTCGCCCGTTTCCGAGAGCGTCACGAGCTTGAACGTCGATCCGATCGCCGCGCTGACGATCATCACCGCGGCGCTCGCACCGATCGCCTGACGCATGGGCAGCTTGCACACAACGTGCGCCAGCGGCACACAGATCCCTCCGCCGCCGATGCCCAGCAGCCCCGCCGCGCCGCCCGTCACGCCGCCGACGAATGACAGCCGCAGCGGCGTCGCCTTCTGCCGCGCCGGATCGCTCTCGTCGGGCGGCACGATCGCCTTGCGCAGGTTGTTCGAGACGACCCACAGCAGGAAGACCGCGAAAACGAGCCGAAGGCTCTCGCCGCTCAGCTGATTCGACAGCAGCACGCCGAACACGATGGCGATCGCCGTCGCCGGGAGCAGGATGCGGAACACCCGTTTCTGGACAGCACCGTGCTTGGCATGTCGGCGTGCGGCGGGCGCCGCGACGAAGACGTTCACCACCATCGCCGCCGCCTGGTAGAGGTGCTGGTGCTCGCCGTGACGCCCGTCGAAGATCGCGGCCATCGCCGGGATCATGATGATCGAGCCCCCGATGCCCAGCATCCCGCCGAGCAGGCCCGCGCCCGCGCCGATCCCCAGCAGCACCAGCATGTCGAGATGCGTCAGGTCCACCGGGCCAGCCTACCGCGACGCGCGGTTTGTCACCGGACGCGCCACACTCGATGATCTCGGCGTGAGCGCACCGAGATTCGTCACCGTCACGCTGAACCCCGCGATCGATCGCGTCTGGTCCGCGCCCAAGTTCCAGGTCGGCTCCGCCGTCCGCGCGAAGCTCATTGGCTCCTTCCCCGCCGGCAAGGGCATCAACGCCGCCAAGGCCTTCGGAGCGATCGGCGATCGCTGCGTCGCCACCGGTTTTGTCGGACGCAATGAGCTCGAAGCCTTCGAGCGTGTCCTCGATCGCGCCGGACGCGGGCGCGTTGTGACTCAACTGCTCTCCGTCCACGGCAAGACGCGCGAGAACATGACCATCACCGACCCCGTCCTCGACACCGAGACGCACATCCGCGACCGCGGCTTCAATGTCGCTCGCGCTGACGTTCGGCGCATGCTCAGTAAGGTCGGACTCCTCGCGCGCGAAGACAACGTCGTGATCTTCGGCGGCTCCGCGCCCCCCGGGGTCATCCCGGGCGACATCCGATCGATGCTCCACCGCGTCAACGAGCAGGGGGCCTACAGCGTCGTCGATACCTCCGGGCCCGCCCTCCAGATCGTCCGGCGCGAACGCGTCTGGATGCTCAAGCTCAACCTGAGCGAACTCGCCGAGATCGCGGGCGAGGTCAAGGACGAGGAGCACGCCCTCGTCGAGACCTGCCGCGGGCTGCTCCGTCAGGACGGCGGCAAGCAAGGGGCGGACGTCGTGGTGGTGACCCGTGGGCCCGCGGGCGCGGTCCTCGTCACGCGTGATGGGACCTCGCACTGGGCTCGAACCATGGTCCACCCTGGGAGAATCGTCAGCACTGTGGGCTGCGGCGACGCCCTGTTGGCAGGGCTCTTGCACGAGTGGGGGCGGACACGAGACTGGGCGTCGGCCATCAGACGGGGGGCCGCGGTCGCGACCGCCAACGCCGTCGGCAGCGAGCCCGGGTTTGTGGACACGCAGGACGTCTCCGAATTCTGGGCCGCCACCACCGTGGAGGCTATCGGGGGCTAACATTGAACGCGGTCGGGAGGCCGCGAAGATCCCTCGGCCAAGGACGGCCCTCGCTCAACGCCGCTGCTGTTCGCGGCGGAGAGGAACGCATGTCGTCCGGTATCGAGAAGATCCGTCGTCACAAGCTGGTGACCCAGTTCGTCTGCGAAGCCGCGCTCTTCGTCGTGGTTGCGGCGCTCGTGATTCACGTCGCATCGTCCGCGAAGCGAGGGGAGTTCACGCTCCCGCTCGCGGCCAGCGTCGAGCCCGTGGCCGAGAACCGCACAGCCCCGGCGCCGCGCGCCGCCACACAACAGGCTGTGGCCGCCGAGCAACATCTCGCATCACCCGAGGTCACCTACGAGGTCGAAGAACTCGAAACCACCGACCTCGACATCCGCTGGTTCGATGGCCGCAAAGTCCGTCCCGCCCGCACCATCTGGATGACCGTCACCGCCTACAGCCCGGACCATCGCTCGTGCGGTCACTGGGCCGACGGGCGCACCGCGACCAACACCTCGGTGTGGCGCCACGGGATGGAACTCGTCGCCGCCGACACGCGGCTGCTGCCTTTCGGATCAATGCTCAGCGTGCCGGGCTACGCGAACGAGAAGATCGTTCCCGTGCTCGATCGCGGCGGGGCCATCAAGGGCGCGAGACTCGACGTGCTCTACGCGACCCACAGCGAAGCCCGCGTCTGGGGCGTGCAGAAGCTCCCGGTCACCGTCTGGGAGTTCGTGGAAGAAGACGACCAGCCCGCGCTCGGCGGCTGACCGCGGTCACGGCGATTCGTCGCCTTCCGCTTCCTTCAGCGAGCGGATGTTCAGTTCGATATCAAACTCCGCGAAGGGCCCAACGAAGAGCGGCCACTGGCCGCCGATACCCTCCGAGAAACGGTCTTCGTTGATCGCCACTTCGGGAGTCAGCGTGCCGACGAGGTCCCATCGAACGTCCGGTGCTGCCGACGCGAATCGATCCGCGAACCGCTTGTTCATCCGCACCCAGCCCGCTCGACCGATCGGCTCGCCGGTCTCCGGATCGAGCACGAGCATGCGCACGTCTGACGTCGTTCGGTCGATCTCCTCGACCGATTCGATCGCGACCGTCCACTGCACGTTTGATCGCAGATCGCGCTGCAAGCGCGACGTCCACGGGCGGAGCTCGCGCAGATAGCGGTCTTCGTCGCGCCGCGTCTCGAGCGGGACGTCGGCGAACTCCTCGTTCCACGCCGCGACCACCGCGTTGAACATCGAATCGAAGGACGCGCCGGGCTCCTCGGGCACGTCGCCCGCATCGCCGCCGCTCGTGCGCATCGATGGAGGGGTGATCCCGTTCGAGAGCAGTTCGTCGCGCAGGCGCATGTTCTGCTGCTCAAGCGACTTCGTGCGGGATTCCGCCGTGCGCAGCTGCGCCCGGAGTTTCGTGAGCTCACGCTTGAGCTCCTGATTCTCCTGGCGCAGGCTCTCGATCGAGACCTGCCCCGGCGAGGGCGCCGAAACGGCGAACGCGATCAACGGGACGAGCCAGGCAAGCCGGCGGAGCGTCTTGAACTGCATCGGGAACCTCCGTGGGTGAGCATCCACCATACGATACGGACGCGGCGACCATCCGCTGCAACAACCCCGGAGATGCGCATGCTCGTCTCGTCCACCGGCAACAGGCCGGCCTCCATGGATGACCTCATCGATTCCGCCCTCATGGCGCGACTCGATCGCCTTGATCTCCGAACGCGAAAGATGTTCCCAGGCAAGCTCCCGGGGGAGCGACGGAGCAAAAAGCGAGGTCAGTCCGTCGAGTTCGACGACTACCGCAACTACGTCCCGGGTGACGACCTCCGCTTCATCGACTGGAACGTCTACGCGCGCCTCGATCGCCTGTTCGTCAAGCTCTTCCTCGAAGACGAGGACCTCGCGGTCCATGTCGCGATCGACGCGAGCGCCTCCATGGACGCCGGCGCGCCCAACAAACTCCGCTACGCCGCACGCCTCGCGATGGCCCTCGGGTACGTCGGGCTCGTCCGCCAGAACCGTGTCGGTATCAGCGTCTTCGGCAAGCCCAACCAGACTCGGCTCGAGCACCTGCCCGACGCGCGCGGACGCCGCAACGTGCGCCGGCTCGCCGACTTCATCCTCGCGTCGGCCTTTCCCGACAGCGACGCCGCGCCCGTTGCACAGGGGCGAGCCTCCGACCGGGCCGACTTCAACGGCGCGCTCACCGCCATCGCGCGCCAGCGCGTTGGGAAGGGCGTCATGGTGGTGCTCAGCGACTTCCTCGTGCCCGAGGGCTACGAGACCGGGCTGCGCTCCCTCGCCGCCGCCGGCGGGTACGACACCTACTGCCTGCAACTGCTCGCGCCCGCCGAGATCGAACCCGAGCGTGCCGCGGAAGACGGCGTCGCGGGCGATCTCAGGCTCACCGACATCGAGACCGGCGACGCACGCGAGGTCACCGTCTCGGCGGAACTCATCAAGGCGTACAAGCGCCGCCTCGAAGCCTACTGCACCGACCTCGGCTCCTTCTGCCGGTCGCGCGAGATGACACACATGCTCGTGCGCACCGACACCGATCAGGAACGCCTGCTCATGGAGACGTTCCGCAAACGCGGGCTGCTCGGATAACAGGCGTCAGTTCGCGGCGGCCTGCGAGGTCACGTCCTCGGGCACGCCCAGGTAGTCGTGCATGTACTTGTCATACGTGTCCGAGTCCTCGTCGCGCGACAGATCGAGCCGCAGTTCATTGATGACCTTGGTGCCTTGGCCGATCCACTCGCGCCACGTCTCCTGCGAGATGTGCGTACGGATCCATTCGCCCACCGGCCCCTTGAAAGGTGCCCGCGTCATCTCGGTGCCCGCGCGGCCCGACTTCGCGCAGACGAACGCGCCCTCGGGGATCTCCTCTTCCACCGGCTGTTCGATCACCGGCGGCTCGAGGCCGATCTGCTTGTAGAGATCTTCGATCGCGTTCTTCGGCTTCATGTCGCCAAGCAACGTCGAGACCTCGTACCCCTTGTCGAGCAGCGGCTTGGCCTTGTCGTGCTGCTCGAGCGCGATGTAGTGCGTCGCCGCGAGTTGGTACGCCTTCGACATGTTCGGATTCACCGCGATGCAGCGTTCGAACGCGGTCGCGGCGTCACCATCGCGTCCCGCCTGACCGTACGCCGTACCGAGCGAGAAGTAGGCCATGTCGTCCATCGGATCGTCCTTGACCATCTGCTCGAACTGGGCGATCCGCTGCTCGGTATCCATGGGCGTGCCTCCGGCTTCGGCGCATCGTGCGCGGGGCGCGTACTCTAGGCGGATGACCCGATTCGCACGAGAAAACCCGGCATGAACGAGCGTGAACGCGAACGATTCGATGCGCTGCTTGAAGAAGCCATCGCCGAGCTGCCCGATGGCGTGCGGAGGCTGCTCGACGAGGTTCCCGTTGTCGTCGAAGACGCGCCCTCGCGCGACCTGGCAGAGTCCCTGCTGCGGGAGTGGGGGGAGCCGACGACATCGGAAGAGATCGACCGGCTGCGCGACGAGCTCTGCGGGTTGCACACAGGGCTCGGGCTGCCCGAGCGATCGGTGGAAGACGCGCCCGCCGTGCCCGAAGACATCATGCTCTTCCGCATCGGCATCATCGCCGCGGCGAACGGTTGGGATCAGCCAGACGCGGACGACGCGGTGTACGAAGAAATCGCGATCACCCTGCTCCACGAGATCGGTCACCACTTCGGGCTCAAAGAGGACGACCTCGAACGCCTCGGCTACGCGTGACGCGCACGCCTACGGGCACACGTTCCCGAGGTTGCTCACGACGAACGTGACGTCCGCCGTGCTCGTCTCGAGCGAACCGTCGGCGTCGCCGGGCGGGCTGATCCCGCACAACGCATCGGCGCCCAGGTTCGAAACCACGAAGGTGATGTCGGCGGTATCCACAACCCCGTCGCCGTTCGCGTCTCCCGGGCACGGATCTTGCGCCGATCGCGCGGCAAGCGGCGCGGCGGCAAGGACGTCCCCCGCGACGGTCGTGAAGAGCGCCGCCGACGCCTGATCGAGCGGGTGCAGAAGCGACATGTCGAGCAGCCGCGCACCGCCTGGACGGTTGATCAGGTCAACCGTCTGCGTGCCGTACGTGATGACGTCGTAGTGATTGTCGATCAACCACTGTGCGCCGGAAGAGGGCGAACTGAAGAAGACGCCTTCCGTCGCGTCATAGATGGACAACGCCGCGGTGTCGGGCCGTTCCTGGGCGACTATGAACGCCGCGTCGCGGTTGCGCTCGAGCGCCGCGACCGCCTCCCCGAACGGCAGCCCTGTGACCAAGTGCAGATGCGGCACGACGATGCAGTGGCGCACATCCGTCAGCCCAACGTCGTCGGCGGCGGTCTGCGATTGCTCAACCATCGCCCGCATGAAACCCGCGAGCTCTTCCACCGTTCCCATCTCAGCTGCCAAGTAGTAGAAGAAGAAGGTCGGCTGATCGCGGTCGAGCGTCGTGACATCCAGCCAGTGCGCGAGCTGCTCGCACGTGTACCGCTTGTCGTTCGCGTTCGAAGGCAGCAGCGTCGATCCGAACCCCTCGTACGACCAACTGTTGTCGGCGAGGAACTGGTAGTACAAGCCGGGCACGCGCTCGCCGGTGGTCGGGTCCGCCTTATAGAACACGCCGCCCGCGGCATGGTAATACGACTCCGTCCCGAGGATGGCCTGCTTCCCCCCGTTGAACGACACCGTCGGATCGTCCGCGTCGAGGTCGATGTCGAACGGCGCCGCGTTGACGTGCAGGGCGTCGGGGGCGCGTGGCGGATCGATGTTCGGATCCTCGCAGAAGTACCACTTGGGCCGGGCTTCGGAACTCGGATCCCACGCCGCGACTTCGCCGGGCGCGCCCTGCACGCGGATCAGGTCAACGGTCGGCTGGTCGGGCGGCGCCGACCAAAAGAGCGGACGGAACCGCACACGCTCCCCGGCCTGCGAAAACGCCCCGCCCAGCAGCGGGTTGATCGTGCCGGCGTTTACCCGAAGCGAACCGAGCGTCGGGATCCCGTCCGAGTACACGACGTCACCATCGAAGTACCACTCCGCGATGTCGTTCACAGGCAACGCGTAGAACCTCGGCAAGCCCGGAGAGTCACGCAGGATGCTGTAGTCGAACGGGCCCGCGCTGACGTACTCGATCCCCGTCGTACCCGCGTCGAACGTCGCGAGACCGCTCAGCGTGTTGATGCCCGTGCTGAACGCGGTCAGCCCCGCGTGCGGCCAGATCAGACCCGCCTGCGGGAACACACGCGCGATCGTGAACGTCGGTGTCGAAAACGAATCGCCCAACGCGATCATCCTCGCGTCGCCCTCCAGCACCGGACGGATCAAATGCAGATCCACACCCGGTGCGCCCACCTGCCCGATCGCCGCGGCCGTGGTCGCGCCGATCAGCCCGATGCCGCACAGTCGGATTCGATCGATCATCGCTCGGCTCGCTCTCGTTCGCGTCAGGCCGTCGCCGCCTCCAGGTCTTCGGCCGACGCATCCATGTTCGTGTACACCTTCTGCACGTCGTCGTGATCTTCCAGCGCATCAATCAGGCGGATCGCCTTCGCGACGTCGGCGCCCTCAAGGATCTGGGTGTTATTGGGCACCATCGTGATCTCCGCGGAGAGGGTCTCGATGCCCGCCGCGTCGATCGCTTCCTTCACTGCGATGAAGTCCGCGTAGCCCGTGGTCACGGTCCACGCCCCGTCCTCCAGCGCCACGTCTTCCGCGCCGGCTTCGATCGCGAGGTCCATGAGCCGCTCTTCGCTCGCGTTGGGCTCCTCGATCGACAGCACGCCCTTCTGCTCGAAGTTATAGCCCACGCACCCCGTCGCCCCGAGGTTCCCGCCGACCTTCGAGAAGATCGTGCGCATCTCCGGCGCCGTACGGTTGCGGTTGTCGGTGAGCACATCGACCATCACCGCGACACCGCCGGGACCGTAGCCCTCGTACCGAACCGCCTCGTAGTCCGCGGCGCCGTCCCCGGTCCCCGCGCCCTTTTCGACGGCACGCTGGATCGTGTCCTTCGGCATGTTCGCGGCTTTCGCCTCTTCGATCGCGTACCGCAGCGTGAGGTTCGCGTCGGGGTCACCGCCGCCGTTCTTTGCCGCGACGATGATCGCGCGTGCGCACTTGCTCCATAGCTTGCCGCGCGCGGCGTCCATGCGAGCCTTCTTGTGCTTGATGTTCGCCCACTTGCTGTGACCGGCCATCGTTCATCAACCTCCTTGCGGCACCGCACCGCGGCGCTCGGGTGATTCATCGTCCGGGTCGATCGGGCCGTGACGCAGACGCGGTTCTCGCCCCGCCCGCGCGTCCGCCGCCGACTCCGCGGCGCTCCGGCCCTTCCAGCGGACCTCTTCCAGATTCGGATCGTCGATGCGTTCCAGCGGGCCTTCGACCTGATCGTCGATCTCCAGGTACGTCGCCGCCGCAAAGTCCCACGCCGCGATCGCTTCGTCACTCCGACCGGCGACCCAGAGCGCATCCCCAAGGTGCGCGTTGATCACCACGGCCTGCTGCTTGAGCGCACCGATGAAGTTTCGCTGGTTGCGCATCTCTTCGAGCGTGAGCTCCGCCGCGCGCTCGAGCAGCGTCAATGCGCCGGGGCTGACCAGGTCGCCGTTCTCGTCGAACTCGTCATCGAGGCGCGACTGCATCAAACGCAGCAGCCCGATTGAATCGGTATACGCGGCGTTCTGCACGCCGTCGAGCTCGTACACGGCGTCCAGGAGCGGCGCCGCCTCGCTCACACGCTCCTGCAGGAGCAGCGCGTACCCGAGGCTGTTCCGCGGGTCCGGGTCACGCGGACGCGCCTCGATCGCGAAGCGGTACAGCGATTCGGATACATCGCGCACGCGCACCGCCGCGAGCAATCGCGCCAGAAAGACCGCACCGTCTGCGGGCTCGGCGCGCTGCCCGAGCGCCGATGTCAACCGCTCGACGACCGGACCGAGCTGTTCAGCCGCGATCGTGTCGCGCACGGCTTGCTCCAGCACCGACCGGGCCACATCAAGGTTCGCCCTCGGGTCCGCCGCGAGCTCGCCCGGCACCGCCGAAAGCAGCGTGGACCGCACGCGGTTGACCGCGTCCGCACCGAGCCGGACCCGGAACGCCAGCAGCGTGACGTCGCTGCGCATCTCCGGGCTCGCGGACAGCCGCTGCCCGATCGCATCGATCGCTCGGCGTGCCTCGTTGCTCCGCTCGGAGAACCCCGCATCGATCGACTCTTGCCCATACTGCTGTAATCGTGCGAGCACGAGCCGGAGCCGGTCGTCGCCCTCCAGATCGCGGACCGCGTTCAGAACCGACGACGCGGCCCGCGCGGGCTCGACCCACGCCGCCACTTCCAGCATCCCGTGCGCGTGGTAGGTAGACAGTTCCACGCCCGTCCGCTCTTCGAGGATGCGATCGAAGAGCGCGACCGCCGCCCGGTTCTCGCGCTGGGTCTCGAACGGCTCGGCGCCGATCGCGCTGAACGCCTGATCGAGACGGATCAGCTCGTTCCGCGTCAGCGGCGCGTGCTCGTCCATCAGTTCCTCGAACCACACCGTCAGCTTGTTGACATCGCGTGCGCGCGCGGCGAGTTCCACTCGTTCGAGCCGCGTCTGCGCCGTCGGACGCGCGCGCTCGAGCCGCTCGAGTGTCAACGCGTCCGCTTCGTCGGCCCGACCGAGCCGAGCTCGCAGAACCGACTCAAGCCGACGCGAGACGCCCGCGTCGCCCGGGAACCGATCGAGGTGTGCGCGCAGGCTCGTCGCCGCTTCATCCGCCCGCTCGACACGCACGAGCAGTTGCGCGAGTTCCAGCGTGTAGATCGATTCGGAGGGGTACCGCTCGATCCGGTCACGCAGCCACGACTCGGCCTTCGCGTCCGCGTTCGTGCGTCGCCACACCTCACCGAGCAGACGCACGTAGCGATCGTCCTCCGGGTACTCCTCGCACAAATCAAGCAGCTCGCGCTCGGCGAGTTGGAACCGCTCCGATGCGGTCGCCTCCTGCGCGCGCAGCCATCGGAGCACAGGGCTCGATGGGTCTTCCTCACGGAGTCGTGACGCCGTCTCCCGCGCTGCCACGTCGCGCCGGCTCAGCTGGATCGTCAGCAGCCCGCTATACCCGCCGATCGAGCCGGGCTCTGCCTCGATCGCCGACCGGAACGCACGCTCGGCGCGGTCGAGGTCGCCCGCGAGCAGCGCCAGCTCGCCCGCGCGGGCCCACCATTCTGCGAGCGCCGGGTGCTCCGCGTTCGCCTCGTCTTGCGCGAGCGACTCGTACTCCGCGAGCGCCGAGTCCTGCTCGCCGATCACCGCCAGCAAACGCGCTCGCTCCGACCGCGACGCGGGATCGTCGCGCGTCACGCGGTCGAGCACGTCGAACGCCTGCGCATCTTCACCCAGCATGTGGTGCGCCTCGGTGATCCCCAGCAGCACCGCGTCGCTCGGCTCGATTGCCTGCAGCGAGCGCAACGCGTCGCCCGCGAATCCCGCCGCGAGGCTCAGCCGCGCGCCGAGCAGTGTGTGCGCGCGCTCGAACGTTGGCGTCGTCTCCGCGTGCCCCTCACGCGCCGTGCGGACGCCGCCGAACCGGCGCACGAGCGCATCGGTGAACGCAGGCGTCGCCGTGGGCACGGCATCGATCAGGCCCTCGACCTCGCGCACGATCCCCGCGCGGTCGGCTTCGTCGTACCGCCCGAGCAGGTCGCGCAGCGCGATCTCGTCTCGCGGACGCTCCGCCAGCGCGCTCCGCAGCAGCGAACGCGCTCGGCTATCCGAGATCACCGCGGCGCGTACGCGGATCAGCGACCGGCGCGCCGCGCGGCGCTGTTCGCTCGGCAGCGCACCGGGCAGGTCCGTCAGTGCCGAGTACAGCGCGTCCCCGACGCCGCTGTTCTGCGCGAGGTACGCGAGCGACTCGGCCTGCCGGTCCGTCGCCAGGCCGCCGCTGTCCACGATCTCCGAGACGATCCGTGCACCAGCCGCCGCGGGGCGCCCGACACGCATCATCGACGCGACCTTGCGCGGTGCGATCGAGTCCGGGTTCGCCAGCGGCAGTTGTTCGGCACGCTCGTACGCTTCGAGCGCCGCGTCCGCGTCTCCCAATCGCATGTGCGCGTCGCCGACGTCACGCCACAGCGAACCACGATCGCGGTACAGCGCCTGTAGCTCGCGACCGAATCGTGTCCCGCTGGAGAACGTGTCCGGCAGCGCGAGCCCATCCTCGAGTGCGTCGGCGCCCGCTCGCACATATCCCGAGGTCAGCAGCGCACGCCCGAGCCACGCGTTCGCGATCGCCGGCAGCGCCGCGTCGATGCCCGCGAGATCCATCGCACGCAGCCTCGCGAGGATCGGCAGCGCCGCATCGAACTCGCGAGAGTCGATCGACTGCCCAGCCAGCGCCGCGAGCGCCAGCACATCGTCCGGATCGCGCGACGCCGCGCGCCGGAACATGGTCGCCGCCAGCGGCGCGTTCTGCTGCGCCAGCGCAAGCTGCCCGAGCTCGCGCCACGGTTCGGAGGCGTTCGGATCGGCGCGTGCCGCGGCCTCGAGCGCCGTCCGCGCCGATCGCGCATCGCCGCTCAACAAGCTCGCCCGACCGACGGCATACGAACGCAGCGCGCGCAAGCGGTCTTCCTGCGAAACCTCGAATGGCTCGAAGGGGTCGATCCCGATCGGTTCACCGGCGAATCGATCGACCGCGGCTGCGAGCGGCATTCCTGCCTCGCTCGGCGCGCTCTCGTCGATCAACGCGATCGCTTCGATCGGGACGCCCGGCGGGGGCGGTGCGTCCATCGACGTCTGGTCCGGGCGCCGACGCTGCCGCTCGGCGAGGCGCGTCAGCTGCACAATCCCCTGCGGCACGCCTTCGGTCGAGAGCACACCCTCGCTGGTGCGCACCGTGCCGGCGCAGCTCCACACGCCCGCGGCGGACGCGAACAGCACAAGCAGGGAGAGCGATCGTGCCCCTCCGAACGTTCGCGATCGTGCTCTCCGCGATGGGTTGCTCATCGCTCCTCCGCCCGCGACATCACGTCGCCTTGCTGGTCTTGCGTCGCGTCTTCTTCTTCGCCGCCGGGGCGCTGTCGGATCGCTTCGAACGCACGCCGCGGGGCACTTTCCCGCCCCGTTCCGACCACGCCCGCAGCGCGAGGTAGGCGTGCAGCCCGTCGCCCGACTTCACCTGCCGCTCGAGGAACGACGCCACCCGTTCGGGAGACTCGCCCGCTTCCGCGACGCCCGCCGCTTCGAGCATGCCGGCGAGCCGCTCGTCGATCGGGATCGCGTGCCCGTCGGCGCAGAGCAGCGTGACGCGCGCCGCCACGAACCCCGGGCAGCCCTCGAGCGACTCGAGATACTTCCGCGATTCACGCTTCGGCATCGTGAGGCAGGGCTCGAGCGTGAGCGCGTCCTCGCGCTTGAAGATGGCGTTGAGCGCGAGCAGCAAACGCTCCGCACGCTCTCGCACGCGCGGATACGTCTTGCCGATCACCGCGATCGCGTCCTCCGGTGCCATCGCCCGAAACTCGTTGAGATTCACCGTCTTCTGCAGGATCCGGGCCAGCGCGCGCGCTGCGCGCGCCGCGGCGGCTTCCCACACGAGAAACGCCAGCACGAACACCGCGAGCGGCTCCCGGTACAACATCGCGTGCTCGTCCTTAGAGAT
>JBCDCB010000022.1:0-49644 GCA_039182735.1 Planctomycetota bacterium | reverse complement strand
GGCGAGGCTGCTAAAGAAACCTTTAAACACACCTTCAAGAACGCCTCGCCTCAATAATTGGGACATCCGTGGACTTGTCCAGAAGGAGTTCGCTTGTCTGCGCGTCGATCACTAGTTCGCCGACCTTTTCACCACGCTTGCGCTTCAGCGGTACTCGCCATACGTGGTAACGGTCGTCAATCTCGGGCAGTCCGAGTGAAACCGACTGGGACAATCCCTGGGCGTCAAGCCATTCTTTCGTGATTGACTTGGAATCTGCGACAGTCTTCACCATGTACTTGCGTGCAAGAGCTGTGCGTGGTGTCTTTTGGGGCATAGTGTCGCTCGACGGTGTGGTGAACTGATGATACTCAATCGATAGGTTGCTCACCCCATGTGCTTCACGATCGCCTCGCCGAACTCAGAGCACTTGAGCAGCGTCGCGCCCTCCATCAGGCGTTCGAAGTCGTAGGTCACCATCTTCGCGGTGATCGCGCCCTCGATGCCCTTCACGATCAGGTCGGCCGCCTCCTGCCACCCCAGGTGCTCGAGCATCAGCACGCCCGAGAGGATGACGGAGCCGGGGTTGACCTTGTCTTGCCCGGCGTACTTGGGCGCCGTGCCGTGCGTCGCCTCGAAGATCGCGTGCCCGGTGACGTAGTTGATGTTGGCGCCCGGCGCGATGCCGATGCCGCCCACGCACGCGGCCAGCGCGTCGGAGATGTAGTCGCCGTTGAGGTTCATGGTGGCGATGACGCTGTACTCGGCGGGTCGCGTGAGGATCTGCTGCAAGAACGCGTCGGCGATGACGTCCTTGATGATGATGTCGTGCGGGGCGGATTCCATTCCGACGTCCGCCGCGACGCGCGGCTCGAACGTGGTGCCCTTGCGGATGATGTGCCAGGGTCCGCCGTCGAGCGGCTCGGCCTTGAAGGCGCCCGCCGCGATTTCGTACCCCCACTTCATGAAGGCACCCTCGGTGAACTTCATGATGTTGCCCTTGTGCACGAGCGTGACGGAGTCGCGTCCGTGCCTGAGGGCATAGGCGATCGCCGCGAAGACGAGGCGGTCGGTGCCCGGTTCGCTGATGGGCTTGATGCCGAAGCCGACGCTCGGACGCGTTTCGTACATCTCGCCCATGCCGAGTTGTTGCTCGAACGCCGCCATGCGCGCTTCGGTGCCGAAGCGGACCTTGGCGAAGCGATCCGGGAAGTGCTGCGCCATGACTTCGCGGAACTTTGCGTTGTCATCGGTGCCGGCTTCGAATTCGATGCCGGCGTAGATGTCTTCGGAGTTCTCGCGGAAGATGACCATGTCGGTCTTCTCGGGGTGCTTGACGGGGCTGGGCACGCCGGCGAAGTAGCGCACCGGGCGCAGGCAGGTGTAGAGGTCGAGGATCTGGCGGAGCGCAACGTTGAGCGAGCGGATGCCGCCGCCGGTGGGCGTGGTGAGCGGTCCCTTGATGCCGACGAGGTACGTGCGGAAGTCGTCGAGCGTCTTGTCGGGCAGCCAGTCGCCGGTGGCGTTGTAGGACTTCTCGCCCGCGGCGACCTCGTGCCAGACGATCTTGCGTTCGCCCCCATAGGCCTTTTCAACGGCGGCGTCGAAGACGAGCTGGCTGGCGCGCCAGATGTCGGGCCCGGTGCCGTCGCCCTCGATGAAGGGGATGATCGGGAAGTTGGGGACGTTGAGCCCCTCGGGGGTCATGGTAATGGCTTCGCCCTGCGCGGTCGTCATGGCTGCGAGTCTCTCAATCTCTCGGTGTGAAGTTGGACCGCTGGGAGTTTAGCGGGCGAGGTCCTCGACGACGCGGATCATCCCCTCGACCACGCGGCTCATGCGGTCGTAGTCGAGCGTGCCGGGCGTGTCGCTCGATCGGTGGTAGTGGGGGTTCCGGAAGTGCGCGGTATCCGTGACCATGATCGCGGGGTACCCCGCCTGCCAGAACGCCCAGTGGTCGGACCAGCCGATGCCCTCGATGCTCTCTGGAAGCGCGACGCCTTCCGATGGGAACTGCGCGTGCGTACGGAACGACGCGATGGCTTCACGCACGAGGTCGCGCGAGCCCAGGTCGCCCACGAACGCGATGAAGTCTCCCGTTGACGGGTAGAACGAGCTCAACGGCGGCGGGTACTGCTGACTGCCCGGCGCATCATCGAAGTATCCCAGCATCTCGAACGCGATCATCGCGGTGATGCGGTCGCCGCGATCGGCGCACGTCTTCGCGTAGACGAGCGAGCCCATCGTCGGCTGCATGAAGTGGGGCGGTTCCTCGTTGACGAAGCACGCGAAGCGCAGCGTGCGCGCCTGCGGGCGATCGTGGAAGTGCTGCGCGAGCGCGAGGACGCCGGCGACGCCGCTCGCGTTGTCATCCGCGCCGGGCGTGTGCAGTTCGGAATCAAAGTGCGCGCCGACGAGAACGACTTCGTTCGGTTGCGAGGTGCCCCGCACCTCGACGATCAGGTTCGGTGCATCCGTGTCTGGAACAAAGACGTGTTCGACGGTCTCGTAGCCGATGCCCCGCAGCCGCGATTCGAGCCATTCGCTGGAACGGGTCATCACCGGCTGGTTGAACGTGTGCCTTTCCGCAAACTCGCCCGCGAGCATCTCGACATCGGCGCGGAGCGCGCGCGCCAGTTGAGTCTGGGCATCGGTTGCAGGCGGGAGCAGGCCCCGGTGCGACTCGCCGGGCATGTTGATGCACTGCGCATAGATCACGGCACCGAGTATCGCGAGCGATCCGAGGAGCGTGGCGATCCGAATGGCGCCGCTGCGGGTGAGGAATCGGATCCGGAACTTCTTGTGTTCACGCGCGTCGTGTTGTGTGGGCATGCCCGCGATCTACGCGGGTCATGCGAACAAGATGCTAAGAACTTACATCTTCTCTGCGATCACCTCGATCTGGATCGGCCCAAAAAACATCGCACCGGGCTCTTCGCCCAGCGCCTGCCATTCCGCCATGATCGCGTCGAGCTCGTCCGCTGACAGGTGCCCGCGCTCGGCGATCCGCGGCAGATAACTGCGGAAGTACGAGTCCGGCCACATCCAGAGCGGATCCGCGGGCGTAAAGACCCGCGTCAGCGGCGTCACCTCGATCACGCGCAAGCCGTGTCGCTCGCACAGCGCCGGCACGATGCTGCCGACGTTGCTGTCGGCACGCACCTCTTTATAAGAAGTCAAGATGCCGTGGCGCAGGATCGGGAGTGTGTGGTTCAGCGGGCCCCAATGCAGGCCCTGCCAGTTGGAATAGTCCTGCACCGCGAGCCTGCCGCCCGGTTTCAGCGCACGGGCCGCCTGTTCGATGACCATTGGCGGTTCTGGCGTGAAGTGCAGCACCCAGCGCAGGTACACGCCGTCGAGCGACGACTCGTCGATGGCGGTGTGCAGGTCGTGCGCATCGATGCAGTGCGCCTCGATCGGCGCGCTGCCGGGCGTCGTCGGGTGCGCGCGCACGAAGTCGATGAATCGCTGTGAGAGATCCGCCGCGACGACCGCGCCCGTGCGCCCGGCGAGTTCGCACAGGTCGCGCGTGGCGAACCCTGGGCCGCAGCCGAGGTCGAGCAAACGCATGCCGGGACCGAAGCGCGCGCGCCGCCACTGGTTGCCCGCGGCATCCGCCCACAACCGGTGCTGCAGCCCCAGCCGGTTCAGTTCGGCTTCATCGGTCCCGAGGACGTACTCGCGTTCTTCGCTCATGCCGGGATGCTACCGCTGGCTCGCGTGCTCAGTCGCCGTGTTTCTGACGCAGGCGAGCGCTCAGCCGAAGCAAGAGGTGTACGCGTTCGGCCTCGCCGAGCCAGTCCTGAAGGGTCGCGTCGAGCTCGTCGCCGTCGATCGGCGCGCCGGGCAGCGGGCACGAGGGCCCTAGCTGGCGGGCCGCCATCGCTCGATATCGTGCGAGCGTTCGATCGCCAAAGATGGAAACTCGCTCGAAGTCTTCCGCCGCGAAGATCGCCACGGGCACGCGCACGCCTTCGTTGACCTTGAGCTGCTCGGCGAGGTCCATGTGCTCGTCGCGGTCGAGGTAGCGAACGCTGACCTTGCCGTTCGACGCCTCGGCGATGCGCTCGAGCAGCGGGAGCTGCTGCACGCAGTCGCCGCACCACACGCCCGTCACCACGATCACGTTGATCTCGCGCGTGAAGCCCTCGACCAGCGCACGCTGCGCATCGGTCAGCGCTGCGCGCTCGTAGACCCCGCGCCAGCCGTCGCGCTGGGACTCGTTGCCCGTCGCGACGTAGTCGTCGTACGCCTTCCCGGCTTCGAACTTGCTCTTGAGGTACGCCGCCGATGCCGTGTCCGCCGCGATCGTGGTCATGTGGGTGCTCCAGTGGTTTGGTCGGTTGCGAACGGCTTCCCCACGCGGGGTATTCCGGTTCACCAGGATTCGCTCGCGTCCTTGGGCGAGGCGTCCCACTGTTCGCGGGAATCATGGTTGATCGTGGTCCCGTTGTGGATCGCGGTGCGCACGAACTGCAAGAAGTCATGCGGGAAGTTCAGCGCGGGCTTGCTCGCCTCGTCGAGGCGCGCAACGAACTCGTCGCTCAGCGTCAGCGATGCGGAGGCGAGGTTCTTCTCGAGCTGCTCCAGCGTGCGCGCGCCGATGATGACCGAGTCCACGCCTTGTCGCTGCCGGCACCACGCGAGCGCGACCTCCGCCGGCGTGCGCTCCGCCTTCTTCGCGACATCCAGCAACGCATCGATGATGCCCAGCGCCCGCTCGTCTTCGAGGTGTTTCATGTTCCCGCCGATGCGCTTCGCCTCGTCCTCGCTCGGCTTCTTGTCGCGCGAGTACTTCCCCGTCAGCAGCCCGCCCTTGAGCGGCGACCACGGCGTGATCCCCAGCCCGAGTTCCTCCGCCATCGGGAACAGCTCGCCCTCGG
Organism: Planctomycetota bacterium; assembly: GCA_039182735.1. GTDB lineage: Bacteria > Planctomycetota > Phycisphaerae > Phycisphaerales > UBA1924 > JBCDCB01. Next base: position 44,782 of record JBCDCB010000022.1, on the reverse strand, counting down.
GCGTGCGCTCGATGAGCGAATATTCGATCTGCAGCGCGATCAGCGGAGACCAGCCGCGGAAGTGCGCGATCAGCTGTGCCTGTGCGCACTTCCACGCGGGCGTGTCGCTGAACCCGATGTACCGCACCTTCCCCGACGAGACCAGATCGTCAAGCCCGCGCATCGTCTCTTCGATCGGTGTGTGCGAATCCCAGAAATGCATCCACAGCAGGTCGATGTAGTCGGTCTGGAGCCGGCGGAGCGATTGATCGACCGACTCGAACATGGCTTTGCGGTGCGCTCCCCCGCCGTTTGGGTCGTCGCGGTACATGTTCCCGAGCCACTTGGTCGCGAGGACGACGCTGTCGCGTTTGCGCGGGTTCTTGCCGAGGTGGTCGCCGAGGATCGCTTCGGAGTGCCCCTTGGTGTACATGTTCGCGGTGTCGATGAAGTTCCCGCCGCGGTCCATGTACGCGTCGATGACCTTGTAGGACGTCTCGACGTCCGACCCGAAGCCCCATTCCTCGCCGAACGTCATCGCGCCGAGGCATAGCGGCGAGACGCGGAGGCCCGATCGGCCCAGGGTCACGTAGTGGTTCACGTCGCTCATGCTCGGCACTCCTGACTTGCGGTCACTGTCGATGCTACGAGTCTTGGCCGATCCGCGCCTCGATCCGCAGCAGCGCGTCGCGGATCTCGTGCAGCACGCCCGCCTCCGACCCGGCGGGTCCCGCCGGCGTGCCTTGTGAAATCTGCGCCGTGCCCGCGCCCTCGGCGAGCGCGTCCCGGCGCGCCAGCACCGTGTCGCGGAACGTGCGGGCGTCGCGCACGCCCACGAGCTGCACGAGCGCGCCCATCCCGCCGCTGGTCTGGCCGGCGGTCTCCACGCTCAGGGCCTCCACCCCGCACCACCGCATGATCGGCCCCTGCTTGACGGCGAGGTCGGTGATCTTGTCGAGCGGGACGCTGCTCTCGCTCTTGTTGATCCAGCCGCGCTTGACCTTGAGCGAGCGCGTGTGCAGCTCGCACGAGATGTGCTTGTACTCGATCGTCTTGGCGATCCAGACGATCGGGAGCACGATCAGCATGAGGGGGATCCCCACGATCGTGCATGCGAGCACGACCGCGTTGGAAACCACGAAGTACTTCGTCGCGTTCTCGAAGTGCGCCGTCGCGATGACCTCTTCCGTGCGCGCGTTCATTGTGATTCTCCAGGGTTCGTCGCGGTTCGTTGGAGCGCCCGCAGCGCATCGAACGCGTCCATCGGGCTCATCCGATCGAGCTCGAAAGACTTCAGTTCCGTGAGCACAGGGTGCTCAACATACTCGGTAAACAGAGACATCTGGTCGCGCCGAGACGGCGGCGTGTGCGTGCGCTCCGTCTCGCCCGCGTGCGAGACGCGGAGCGATTCGAGGAGTTCGCCCGCGCGCTGCACGACGTCCGCGGGCAGTCCCGCCATGCGCGCGACGTGCACACCGAACGACCCGCTGGCGCGCCCGGCGCGGATCTCGTGCAGGAAGATCACTTCGCGTTCGCCGCGCTCGTTCGACCATTCGCGCACCGCGACGTGGCGGTTCGACACGCGCTCGGGCATCGACTCGGCGAGCCCCGTCAGCTCGTGATAGTGCGTCGCGAAGAGCGTGCGCGCGCCGGCAGTGCACAGGCGCTCGGCGATCGCCCACGCCAGCGCCAAACCGTCGAGCGTCGAGGTGCCCCGCCCGATCTCGTCGAGGATCACCAGCGAGCGTTCGCTCGCGTGGTGAAGGATCGACGCTGTTTCCACCATCTCGACCATGAACGTGCTCTGCCCGGCGTGGAGCGCATCGTCTGCACCGACGCGCGTGAAGATCCGGTCGCACAGCCCGATGCGCGCGCTCGACGCCGGCACGAACGACCCCGCGTGCGCCAGCAGCGTGAGCAGCGCAACCTGGCGGATATAGGTGCTCTTGCCGCTCATGTTCGGGCCCGTGATGAGCGCGAGCCGTGCAGCCTCGTCGGCGCACCCCAGCGCGCACGCGTTTGGCACGAAGTCGCTGCCGAGCACCTCTTCGAGCACCGGGTGGCGTCCGCCGGCGAGGTCCATCACGGGCTCTTCGACCAACTCGGGCTTCACCCAGCCCTTCTTGTGCGCGCGGGCGGCGAAGCACCCCAGCACATCGACCTCCGCGACGCGATCCGCGAAGGCGCTGATCGCGCGCACGCAGCGCGACGCACGCTCGCACAGGTCCAGAAAGATCCGCTGCTCGATCGAGACCGCCCGCTCCCCGGCGGTGAGCACCTTGTCCTCGAACTCCTTGAGCTCGGGCGTGATGAAACGCTCGGCGTTCTTCAGCGTCTGCCGGCGCGTAAACACATCCGGCGCACGCGTCGCCTGCGCCTTGGGAAGCTCGATGTAATACCTGAAGACACGATTATATCCAACTTTGAGGTTGGGCAGGTCGTGCGTCTCGGCGAGCCGCGTCTGGTACTCCGCGAGCCACGCGGAGGACTCGCTGTGCAGCGTGCGCGCGTCGTCGAGGTCCGGGTCCACACCGTCGCGGATCAGCCCGCCCTCGCGGAGATGACCCGGCGCATCCTCAACGCAGGACTTCAGGATCGCGCGCGACACGGGTTCGAGCGTCGATCGCAGGTCGTCGAGCGCACGCTCGGTCTCCTCGAACGCCGGGCACCCGTGGAGCACCATCGCGATCGCGTTGAGCGTGTTGAGCGAACGCCCGAGCGCCACCAGATCCCTCGGCGTCGCGCGACCGAGCCCGAGCCTGCCGGCGATCCGCGAGACGTCCTGCACGCCTTCGAGCGCGTCGAGCAGCGCGTCGGCGGTACGCCGGTCCGCGACGAGCGTCGCGACACGGCGCTGGCGCGCACGAATCGCGTCGAGTTCCGCGAGCGGCCTGCACAGCCAGTCTCGCAGCAGTCGCCTGCCCATCGCGGTGCGCGGGCCGCAGCCGCCGATGGTCATCGCGTGTACGAGTGAGCCCTCATGCGCGTTGCCGCGAACGGTGCGCTCGATCTCCAGTGCGCGAAGGCCTGTCGCGTCGATGACCAGCGAGGTCTCGACCCGCTCGCGCTTGGGCGGCGAGAGGTGCGCGAGCGTACGCGGGCGCACGAGCATCGCGGTCGCCGCGGACGCGCCGTTGCCGCTCGGGGCATCGCCCGTGGGCTCGTCCATCGCCTGTGTTTCTCGCAGGTACCGGACGGCGGCGCCGGCGGGGTCGAGCACGGGATCGTCATCATCGAGCCCGAAGCCCTCGAGCGTCACGACGCCGAAGCACTCGTGCAGCGCTTCGATCGATTCGGCGTGGCGGACGTGCCACGTTGGCCTCGCCGTCGCGGGGGCGGGGAAGGCTTCGAGCATCACCCGCAGATCCTCGGCGTCGTCGGGGAAGATCACCTCGCCGACGCTGCGCCGCGTGAGCTCGTCGAGCAGCGAAGAGGCCGGCACGTCGAAGAGCGTGAACGCGCCCGTCGAAAGCTCGACCGTCGCGACGAGCGCCCGCGAGGTCTTCGTTTCGCAGTAGACAGATGCGAGGTGATTGGTCTGCGACTCGTCGAGCAGCGCGTCGTCAACGAGCGTGCCCGGCGTGAGCACGCGCGTCACCGCGCGCTCAACCACACCCTTGGCTTCGCGCGCGTCCTGAATCTGGTCGCACACCGCGACACGAAACCCCGCCTCGATCAGCCTGCGGATGTAGGCATCAACGGAGTGATGCGGGACGCCCGCCATCGGCACGCCGCCGGTGCGTTCGGTGAGCGTGATGCCGAGCGTCTTGTGCGCGCTGACGGCGTCCTCTCGAAAGAGTTCGTAAAAGTCGCCCATCCGGAAGAGCAGGAGGCAATCCGGGTAACGCTCCTTGAAGCGCGTGTACTGACGCATCGCCGGGGTGTCGCCGTTGCCTGGCATCACGCGAGTGTAGAGACGTGCGCACGATCCGCACGCAACCCGAACGGTGCAAAACGCACGACGCCCCGCCGATCGGCGGGGCGCGGGCGAAGTGGAGCGGAAGGGGGTCGAACCCTCAACCTCCTCGATGCGACCGAGGCGCTCTCCCAATTGAGCTACCGCCCCAAGATGTGCGCGGCGTGCACCGCGATCCGAGAGTGTATCGGTCTGCCGCGGACAGGCAATCGAGCGCTTCACTTCTTGTTGAGAAAGGTATATCATTCAGGCGTGTCGGCTTCACCCAAGGCATCCCGTTCCCGGCTCGTCGGCGTCGCCCTCGCAGGCATCGTGCTGGGAGTCGTGTGCGCGGCGTTCCTGCTGCCCGCCCGCCAAGCGCCGCCGCGGCCCGACATCGTCGTCACCATCCCGCCGCTCGCGTGGCTCGCGCAGCGGCTCGCGCCGGAGTTGGAGGTGCGGACGCTGGTCCCGGTGGGCGTCTCGCCGCACGCCTACCAATTGACGCCCCGCGATGCGTCCGATCTTCGGAGCGCGCGTGTGGTGATGTCGGTGGGGCCGTTCATCGATGACGCGGCGCGCCGGGTGATCGACGCGCGCGTCGAGGGCGGGCACGTCTCGATGCACGACGTGGCGACGCGGCGGGCGACCGACGGCCCGCGTGCGCACGTCTGTACCCACGAGATCCGCGAGCCCGACGCGATGGACCCGCACCTGTGGCTCGACCCGCACTATATGGCCGACGGCGCGATCGCGCTCGCCGACGAACTCGTGGCCCTTGGGCTGCTCGACGAACCGACGGCGCGCGCGCGGGCGCTCGCGATCGTCGAAGAGATCGCGGTGATCGACGCCGCCTTCCACGAGCGGCTCGGCGCGCTCGGCGATCGGCAGATGATCGTCTACCACGACGCGTACCGCCTCTGGGTGCACCGCTACGGGCTCGCGATGCCGATGGTCCTGCGCACGAACGACCATGCGGAGGTGACGCCCGGCGCGATCGCGTCGGCGCGTGCGCACGCGGAGGCGAACGGCGTGCGCGCGATCTACGCGGAGCCGCAGTTCGCGATCGCCGGGCCCAAGCGGCTCGCCGAGGCGCTGGGCATCGAACTGATGATGCTCGACCCGGTGGGCGGCGAGGACTGGCCCGCGATGATGCGCGCGAACCTCGAGGCCCTCGAACGCGGGCTCTCACGCGAGGCGCTGTAGAGTCTTGCGGTGATCGCTCCGACCGACGAACCGGCGCTCGCGTTCGAGAACGTGCGCTTCGCCTACCCCGGCGGGCGTGAGGTGCTGCGCGGGATCGATGTGCGCGTCGGCGCCGGCGAGGTGCTCGCGGTCATCGGGCCCAACGGCGGCGGGAAGACGACGCTGCTCAAGCTCGTGCTGGGCCTCGAATCACCGAGCGCGGGCACCGTCCGCGTGCTCGGGGGCGAGCCCGGTGACGCCCGGCGCTCCGGACGCATCGGGTACGTCTCGCAGCTGCAGTCTTCGGGCGACGGCGCGCTGCGCCGCTTCCCCGTCTCGTCGCGGCAGCTCGTGGAACTCGGCATCGAGGCGCGTCGATTCGGGTTTGCCGGCATCGCAAAGGAGACGCGCGAGCGCGCACACCGAGCGCTCGAACTTGTCGGGGCCACGCGCCTCGCCGACCGTTGCGTGGGCTCGCTGAGCGGCGGGGAGCGTCAGCGTGTGCTGATCGCGCGGGCGATCGCCAGCGAGCCGGAGATCCTGGCGCTGGACGAGCCGACGGTGGGGGTGGATGTCGCGGGGCAGGCGGCCTTCGCGGAGTTGCTGCGCACGATCAACGAGAGTCTCAACGTGACGATCCTGCTGGTGAGCCACGACGTGCGCGCGATCGCCGCGGGCGCCGACGTGTGCGATCGCGTGATGTGCCTGCGCGAGACGGTGCACTTCCACGACGCGCCCCGCGGGTTGACGCCCGACATCCTCGCGCACCTCTTCGAGCACGAGCTCGCCGGTGTGTTCGGCGGCGTGCACATGCACGCGCTTGACGGCGAGCGCGCCGACTGCGAGGACCGGCACGACGAGACGACGGGGGGAGACTGACGTGCGCGCGCTCTCGTACTTCACCGGCGCGGACGCGGCGTGGGCGTGGACCGTTGTCCTCGCGGCGCTGGGCGTTTCGATCGCGTCGGGCGTGCTGAGCGTGCTCGTGGTCTCGCGCAAGCTCGCGGCGATCGGGCAGGGCGTGAGCCACGCCGCCTTCGCGGGGCTCGGGCTCGCGGCGGTCCTCGGGGTCGCGGGCAGCGGGCTCGGGCTGACGCTCGTCACCGGCGTCTGTTGCGTCGCGACGGCGATCCTCGTGTCGTGGCTCGGCGATCGACGGGGCATCGGCGATGACACCGCGATCGGTGTGCTGCTCGTCTCGAGCATGGCGATCGGCGCGGTGTGCCTGCACGCGCACACGCGCTTCGGTGTCGGGCGGCCCGACGACGTCCCGAGCGTCGTCCCGGGATTCGAATCGATCCTCTTTGGCTCGCTGGTCGAAGTGGGGCCCGCGGAACGCAACGCGTCGCTCGGTGTGGCGTTGCTTGTCGCGCTGCTGGCGTGGTTCGCGCGCCGCCCGCTGCTCTCGTGGGCGATCGACGACGTCGGCGCGCGCGCCGCGGGTGTGCCGACGGCGCTCGTGCGCACGGCGCTGCTCGCGGCGATCGGCGTGGTCGTCGTTGTCGCGGTGCGCGTGACTGGCGTGGTGCTCGCCAGCGCGCTGCTCGTGCTGCCCGGGGCGATCGCGCTGCGCGTGAGCGAGCGGCTGTGGGCGGTGGCGATGCTGTCGGTAGGCAGCTCCGCGGGCGCCGCGCTGCTTGGGCTGTTTGTATCGTTCGAGTTCGATGCGCCGCCCGGCGCGAGCATCGTGCTTGTGCTCGCGTCGATGCTGGGCGCGACCTTCGTGATGACGCCGCGCAGCGCGCGCGAGAACTGAGGAGATCAGCGATGGCGATGAACGCCGAGAAGCTGCTGGCGGAGCTGAACCGTTTGCGGCAGGACATCGACAAGGACCCCACCGACATCGAGTGGCTCACGCTGCACCACGTCTTCTGCTTTGTTTCCTACAAGCACGGCGACTTCCAGGCGTACGTCGATGAGCAGATCGAGCGCGGCGTGTTCGACGAGTTCGAGGAATGAGCGTTGCATAAGGGGTTCGCCCGGTTTCGCCGACGATCCTTCGGCGGCGCAGCGCCTGCGCCGATCGACGTCGTTCGTGCGCGAATCGGCGCACAAAAGTCTGTTGACCCGGGCGCGTGCGGATCGATACTGATTGTCATCGCGGGAGCGACCCGGGCGCGGCGAGCGAAACACTCGATCCACGCCGGCGAGCGAACGCGACGAGCGGGATAGCCCGCGCGTTGAGCCCGGGAGCGACGGCATCCGGGAGGATCCATCCGGTTCGAGCGGCATGTCACGCCCCGCCGGCCGGCAACCCTTGTTGAAGGAGGTGATCCAGTGACGAACACTTGTGACTGTACGAAGGGGCTGCGCTGGTAAGCGTCAACCCGACGGGGTGGCGCAGCGCTGCCCGCATACGCAAAGCCCTGTGGCTACCTTCGTAACCCAGGCAATCACGCCCGGCGGGAGTTCCCGCCGGGCTCTTTTGTTTTTGTGCGTCGGCGCGCGTCACGCCACGCCCGCAGCCGCTCGATCGCCGTGCGGAGTGTTTCGTCGCGCTTGCAGAAGGCGAACCGCACGAAGCGCGAGCCCTCGTCGCTGCTGGCATAGAAGGCGCTGGGCGGGATCGCCGCGACGCCGGCGTTCTCGATGAGGTGCGTGACGAGGGAGACATCGTCCCCGTCCCAAAGCGCGCGGTGATCCGCCATGACGAAGTACCCGGCGGCGGGTACGACACAGCGGAAGCCGATGTCATCGAGCGCCTCGCAGAGCGTGTCGCGCTTGCGCTGGAAGTCCCGCGCGAGCGACTCGTAGAACGACGGAGGGCTCTTGAGCGCGGCGGCGCTGCCGGCCTGCAGCGCGCCGGGTGCGCAGAACGTGGTGAACTGGTGCGCGGCTCGCACGCTCGCCGAGAGCTCGGGCGGCGCGATGGCCCAGCCGATCTTCCAGCCGGTGAGGGAGAAGGTCTTGCCGATCGATGAACACGAGATCGTGCGCGCGCCCATGCCCGGCACGTTGGCGAGGCGTGGGAAGGGCGCGCCGTCGTAGACGAGGTGCTCGTAGACCTCGTCGCTGATCGCGACCAGATCGTGCTCGATGCACACGTGCGCGATGTCGTCGAGTTCGGAGGGCGAGAAGACCTTGCCCGTCGGGTTGTGCGGCGAGTTGACGACGATCGCACGCGTCCGTTCGGTGACCGCGCTCCGCAGTTCATCGGCGTCGAACGTGAACCCGCCCTCGTGCGCACGGAGCGTGACGATGTTGGCCTTCGCGCCGGCGAGCGCGACGCTCGCGAGGTACGAGTCATACGTGGGCTCGAACAGAATCACCTCGTCGCCTGGGTTGAGCAGCCCGAGGAGTGAGGCGGCGATGGCCTCGGTGCAGCCCGCCGTCACGGTCACGTGCGCGTCCGGGTCGATGCCCTGCGGGAACGCGCCGGCGAGCGCGGGCGAGGCGTGCTCCGCGATGGCCTGGTTGAGCGCGGGGAGCCCGTGCGAGCGGACGTACTGGTTGGGGCCGGCGATGAGTGCGTCGCTGGCGGCGCGGAGGACGTCGGGGGGGCCGTCGAAGTCGGGGAAGCCCTGCCCGAGGTTGACGGCGTCGTGCTCGATCGCGAGCCGAGTGATCCGGCTGAAGACGGTGGTTCCAAACGGGGCGAGTCGGTCGGCGACGCTCATCGGGGCATCGTGACGGGCGAGCACGGCGGGCACAAGGGGGCTCACATGTCCCGGGCAGTGGGAGATCGCGCGATCTTCACTAAATTGCCATCGTTGCCTAAGTGCTTGCCTGGCAGGAGTTCACGTTCCGATAGCCGATCGAGTCCCAAAATTCCGGATGTTCTCATCTTGCCGGCGGTAGGGTTTGGGGACATAGTGATGGATGTACGGGTCCGCGTTGTGTGGGAGCAGCGCGGGCATGGGAGGTACTTGGGAACACGGGCCGCGTTCGTCAGGGGACTGATCGACGGGCGACGGCACAGGAGGGACATCACATGCAAGTGCGTGCGACGTGGTTCGCGGCTGCTGCCGTGGGCCTGTGGGTGCGACATCTGCTCTGGGCGGCATCATGCTCCCCAGCGGCGGGGCGCTGCTCAGCGAGATTCAGGACCCCAACGGGCCGTACGACGGCACGTTCGTGGTCGGTGACAAGGAAATCACGGTGAAGGCCTTCGCGGCGCTCGGCATCGATGCCGTCGACGTCACGGTCGTGCCGGTGAACTTCGGCGATCAGGCCATCGGCTTCGATCTGCTCGGGCAGTTCATCGACGTGCCCGGCGATGGCAGCCCCACCGGCTTCGGCTTCCAGTACAACATCCGCGTCCTCGACCCGGATCGTTCGATCGTGGGCGTCGAGCTCGGTTTCAACGGTTCGACCAGCGTGGCCGGCTCGTTCGCGAAGGTCACCGAGACCATCGTCGATCCGAACTCCAGCGACTTCCTCGACAACCTCGAGGTGCAGGCGCTGGGCAACATGAACTCGGGCGACGACGTCTTCCAGGACTTTTTCACGGCCGACGCCCCGGGCTTCCGTGAGCTCAACATCACGAAGGACTTCACGCTCTTCGCGGTCGATGGCGGCACCGCCACGACGTCCTTCATCCGCCAGACCTTCGAGCAGATCCCCGCGCCGGGCGCGTTCGCCGCGTTCGGTGTTGCCGGTCTCGCCGCGGCCCGTCGCCGCCGATAAGACCGGATTCTGTCTGGTCGAATCCGTCAGCGTCTCTAACGCCCGTCGCCTTGTGCGGCGGGCGTTTTCTCATGCGCCATGGACCGATAGATGGGTCCGGTGGGTGGTTATATCTCGTTTGCAGGACGAACTTTGCGCGCCGGGGCGGGTGGTCGTTGCACGCGGCTGCCCGCGGTGTACCTGTTCCCTATGGCCTTGCGGTGGGAGCCGACGGGTCGGCATGGGAACACGTCCGCACTCGGGTGAGGGCCCGGGCGGCATCAGAGTAGGGAAGGGACAACCACAATGCGTTCTGTTTCTGCATTTGCCGCCCTGGGTGCGGTCATCGCGTGCGCGTCGTCCACGCTCGGCGGCGTCATGCTGCCCAGCGGGGGTGAGACGCTGGACGTCATCCTCGACGCGCAGGGCCCGTACAACGGCACCTTCGTCGTGGGCGACAAGGAGATCTCGGTCAAGAGCTTCTCGGGCACGTTCGACGCCACCAGCGTCACCGTCGTCCCCGTGAACTTCGGGCTGCAGGCCATCGGCTTCGATCTGCTCGGGCAGTTCATCGATGCGCCCAATGATCAGGATTCTTCTGGTTTCACGTTTGAGTACAACGTCACCGTCCTCGAGCCGGGCTTCTCGATCACGGGCATCGAACTCGGGTTCAACGGCTCGACCAGCGTGCCCGGTTCGTTCGCTCAGGTCACCGAGACGATCGTCGATCCGATGTCCACGATGACGGTCGATGAGTTGAGCGTCTTCAACGTGGCGGGGCAGGGGACGCAGTTCCAGGACTCATTCCTGCAAGGCGCTCCGGGCTTTACGACGCTGAACGTGACGAAGGAGTTCGAGCTCTTTGCCGGCGATGGCGGTTCGGCGACGACCTCGTTCATCCGTCAGACGTTCGAGCAGGTCCCAACACCCGGCGCGGTGGCGCTGGCGGGCGTGGCGGGTCTGTCGGTGGCGCGTCGCCGACGCGGCGCCTGACCCCGGCAGGCCGATCGGTACGCAGTACGGAGTACACCACCCGGGCCCCGCCTCGTGCGGGGCTCGGTTTGTTTTTGTCAGGTGGTGCCTGACCAGGCCAGGCTTTGGCTCGTCAAGCTGGCGCAAATACGGACGTTCAGGTTTGACAGGTCCGCAAACTCGCCCCAGACTGTCATTGGAGATATCCGGCCCCACCTGTATGGTGGTTCCGGTCGTGGGCTGCCACCCGCGAGAGACACGTAGAGCAGAGAGATGAGTCGCATCATGAACAAGACATTGATTGCAGCCGCGGGCGTTGCGTGCCTGGCGGGCGGAGTCTCGGCGGGTATGGTGTTGCCCGAGGGCTTCTCCGTCACGCTCCAGAACGGAGCCGGGCAAGACTGGACGCTTCCCGCGGAGGACATCCAAGAGATGGCCACCGATGGCGGCACCGTGATCGTCAGCGGGATGAGCAACCCCTACGACGGTGCCGCGACGATCGAGTGGTCGTTCGAACTGACCGGGCTGTCGCAGAGCATCGCCCGTGGGCCGCTCCCGCCCGTGGCGTCGGTCGCGAGCAACATCGCGATCACGAACAACACTGGCACGACACAGTCGTACATCTTCACCGTGACGCAAGGCTTCACCGTGGCGGGTCCGCTGAGCGCGACCGGCTCGATCTCGGGCTCGGTCGGTGACAGCGACTTCAGCGGCAGCGGAACGATCTCGGACACCGCGGGCGCTCCCGGGTACGAGGCGCTCCTCGACGGCACCACCTTCGAGACGCTCCTCGACGCGCCCTTCTCGACGACCGCAACGGGCGGGCTGACGGCGCCGTTCGGGCCCGACAGCTTCCTCAACACTCCGACGGGCGGCATCACCGCGTCGATCGGGATCCGCAACAACTTCGACCTCACCGCCGGTGACCAGGCCACGGCGAACAGCACGCTCTTCTTCGTGCCGACGCCCGGCTCGGTCGCGATGCTCGGGATCGCCGGGCTCGCCGCGACCCGTCGTCGCCGCTGATCGCGTCGGCTGACGCAACAAGATTCATCTCCGCAGCACTCGCCCTCCGTGGCGGGTGCTGTCACTTTTGCTGGTTTCGAAGACACGTGCGGGCTGTTCGCGTCCGAGAAACTCGTTGACCGGCGGCGTTGAGGTGGCAATCTTTTCCCATACGAGTCAGCGCTCGCGCGTGCCGTACACACGAGCGGGCTGAGTCACAATTCAGGGAGAGGAATTCCATGCGTATCTGCGCACCACTGGTTGCGTTTGCGGCGGCGGTCGGAGTCGGGGCACCGGTCTTTGCCGGACTGCTTCCCGAGGGTTTCGAGTTCGAGATCGTGTCCAACGGTCAGACCTACTCGCTCGGGAACAACCTGGACGACGTCGAGAGCGTCACCGATCTCGAGAACGGTTCGATTGAAGTGTCCGGCGTGAGCGAGGCGTTCGAGAGCGTCTTTGACTGGACGTTCGTGCTGCCGGGGTCAACGGGCATCGAGCCGTCTCGCAGCGGCCTGGCGGTGATCGCCTCGCTCGCGAGCGCACTCGCGGTGACCAACAACAGCGGCTCGGATCAGTCCTACACGGTGACGACGTCCGCGCTGCTGAGCGATGGGTCGGTCACCGGGGCGTTCGGCTCGGTGTCGGGCTCGGTCGGCGACGCGGACTTCGACGGTGATGCCTCGGTCAGCGCGCCGGCGGGGTCGTCGGTCTACAACGGGTTCGTGGACGGCATCGACGTGCTGTCGGCGCTTGATGACCCGTTCAGCCAGACCGTCAACACGCTCGGCGCGACCGCGCCCTTCGGCCCCGGAAACGACAGCGTGAGCGGGCTTGCGGGCGTCCTGACGGGCTTCGGGATCCGCAACGAGTTCACGCTGAGCGCGGGCGATCAGGCGACGCTCAACAGCACGATCGCGCTGGTGCCGACGCCCGGCGCGGCGCTCGTGCTGGGGGTTGCCGGGCTCGCCGCGACCCGTCGCCGTCGCTGATTCTTCGAGGCAGACGACACGATTGCTGATTTCCGCAGCGCCCGTCGAAGTTCGGCGGGCGCTGCTCGTTTTGCGCGTTTGCTAGCATGCCTATCCCGGTACGGTTCGCGCGCACGCGTGCGCACGGGAGACGGTAAGGCACGGGCGAAGGAGGCTGCGATGGGGCTGGGACGGGCGAAGATTTCGGTGATCGGTGCGGGCAACGTGGGCGCGACCTGTGCGCACTGGGCCGCGGCGAAAGAGCTGGGCGACATCGTGCTCGTGGACATCCCCGACAAGGAGGGCGTGGCGAAGGGGAAGGCGCTGGATCTTTGGTGCAGCGCGCCGATCGAGCGGTTCGACTCGCGCATCATCGGGACGAGTGACTATGCGGACGTTGCGGGCTCGGACGTTGTGATCGTGACGGCGGGCCTGCCGCGCAAGCCCGGGATGAGCCGGGACGATCTGATCCAGACGAACGTGAAGATCGTCAAGAGCGTGTCGGAGCAGGTCGCCAAGCACGCGCCGGAATCGATCATGATTCTGGTGTCAAACCCGCTCGACGCGATGGTCTACACCGCGTGGAAGGCGAGCGGCTTCCCGACGAACCGGATCGTCGGGCAGGCGGGCTGCCTGGACGTGGCGCGGTTCCGCGCCTTCATCGCCGAGAAGATCGGGTGCTCGATCGAGGACGTCGTCGCGCTGCTGCTGGGCGGTCACGGCGACGACATGGTCCCGCTGCCTCGCTACACGAGCGTGCACGGGATCCCGGTGAGCCAGCTGCTGCCGGCGGAGGTCATCGACTCGTGCGTCGAGCGGGCCAAGATGGGCGGGGGCGAGGTCGTCAAGCTCATGGGCACGAGCGCGTACTACGCGCCGGCGTCGGGCTCGGTGCAGATGGCCGAGGCGATCATCAAGGACAAGAAGCGGATCCTGCCCTGCGCCGCGTTCTGCGAGAGCGAGTTCGGCGTGGGCGGGTACTTCGTCGGCGTGCCGTGCGTGCTCGGCGCTGGCGGGGTGGAGAAGATCGTGGAGTGCGAGCTCGACGGCGGTGAGCGGGCGCTAATGGACGAGTCGATCTCGCACGTCAAGGAATTGGTCGGTGTGGTGACGGGGCTGTTCCCAGAACTGGCCTAGTCCGATAGGTGTCTATCCGGGCTTTTCGATGGAAGTCGTGTGAAACTCGGTAATTCCGGCTTTTCTTCGCCCTGACAGATCGTACGCTCGACACAGATAGAACCACCCACATGCACAGGGGGCGGCGTGGTTCGGAGTCGAGGACTGCATGGTGAGGGCCAATGTGTCTCATGCGACCGAGTGGTATCAGTGCCACAGCTGTGGGCGACGACACCAGTGGAACAGCGACGCCGTCGGGCAAAGCGTGTCGTGCCGGTGCGGCACGACGCTGACATGCCCGGGCAAGGCGGATTCAACCAGCGCGGGTGTGCACGTCCGCCGGGTGGCTGTGGACGCGGGCGATGACTCGCGCAGCGGCTCGTCGATGAACGGGCGATCCGACGCGCGAGCGCGTTCGGCGATGCGGATCGACCTGGTCGAGGGCGATGGTCTGTCGCGCACGCGTGTGCCGCGTCCGGTGCCGGAAGAGGCGGACGTGGTGGGCGCGGACACGATGAGCGCGTTCGGTTCGTTCGAAGACGACGCGGTGGTGCTGGACACGTCGCAGTTCCAGGACTTTCCTGCGCCGGCGATCCCGCGAGCGCGGAAGCACTCCGCCTTCGAACGCGGCGATCTGGGCCTGTCGCGCACGAACGAGATGCTGCTCTGGCTTGCCGGGGCGCTTGTGGGGCTGTCGCTGTTCATCCACGCGATGATCACGATGTGGTGGATCTACATCGGGCTCACCGCGGTGTGGGCACCGATCGCGTTCTACCAGTTCTCGCGCGCGAAGGACCGCTGGCAGGGGAACCGCTCGTTCGCCCGTGCGGTGGAAGAGACGCTCGGCGGAGGGGCGGACAGCGACTGATCGCGCGGTTGTTCGCTGAACCTCAGCCTGCTTCGGCGCGTGGATGCGCGCCGTCGTACGCCGCGCGCAGACTCTTGGCGGAGAGGTGCGTGTAGGCCTGCGTTGTTGAGAGCGACTGGTGCCCGAGCAGTTCCTGCACGGAGCGGAGGTCGGCGCCGTTGTCGAGCAGGTGCGTCGCGAATGAGTGGCGCAGCGTGTGCGGGCTGATCGAGGGATCGAGCCCGACCTGGCGCAGGTACTTGTCGAGCTTTCGGCGGACGGAGCGCGAGGAGAGGCGCCCGCCGTGCTTGTTCATGAAGAGCGGGGCGTTGGTGTCGCCGTTGCTCCACATGGGCGCGTAGCGGTCGTCGGCGAGGACGAGTTCCTTGTAGTGGCGGATGGCGTGGAGCGCGTGCGATCCGAGGGGGACGAGGCGTTCTTTCTTGCCTTTGCCTCGGACGCGCATGGCTTCGCCGGGCTCGTCGAGATCCTGCAACGAGAGGTCAACGAGTTCGGAGACGCGGATGCCGGTGGAGTAAAGGGTTTCGAGCATGGCGCGGTCGCGTGCGCCGAGGACCTCGGCGTCGTCCGGCGCGGAGAGGAGCTGCTCGACCTGCTCGACGGTGATCGCCTTGGGCAGGCGCTTGCCCTGGCGGGGCGTGCGGATGACGGTCATCGGGTTCGACGCGACGAGCGTGCGCTTGAGCGCCCACTTGTAGAACGAGCGGAGCGTGGCGATCTTGCGCGCCATCGTCGCGCTCGAATAGTTCTGGTCCGCGAGGAAGGCGAGGTACTTGCGGATGAAGTCGGGCTCGGCGGCGCAGATGTTCGCCGTGACGGTGATCGGTCGGATCGAGCCGGCGACGTCTTCGGGCGTTGCGCTGTTGTTGAACGAGGCGAGCGCGTCCTGCTCGGCCTCTTCGGTGGGCTCGATGGACAGCTCGTCGCGGATCCACTCGGCGAACTGGCGCAAGTCGGCACCGTAGCACCGCGCGGTGTACGGGCTGAAGTGGCGCTCGTCGGTGAGGTAGCTCAGGAACTCGTTGACGATGGGCAGCATCGGGTGTTGCTCCTCACGCGTGTGCGCGGGCGGTCGGATGGGTGAACCGGTCGGCGGGGAGCGCGGAGACAGCGGGCCGGGTGTTTCCGGCTCGGGCGGTCTTGGTCTGCGCGGGGGTGTCCACGTCGATCGTCCTTGTCGGTCCGCGCCTTCGGTCGGCACGGGCCGGGTCCGATCGGGCGGGGTTATGCGTCCTTTGTCGGCTCCAAAGGGGGCCGTCTTGACCGCTCTGCTGCGATCAGTCGTCCAACGAGCTCGAAGCACACGTACCGCGTGTACAGGCCCATGCTCTTGATGTATCGCTGCCAGCCCAGGGGGCCGTCGGGCAGGTGGCGTCCGGTGGCGAAGGCGCGGACGCGGTCGCGGGTGATCCCGTCGGAAGCGTCGAAGTGTCCGCCGGCGGCGACGAAGGGCTGCCCGGCACGGGTGCCGGCATCCGTGCGCAGCATCGAATCGGTCGAGGCGGTGCTGAGCAGGTAGGGGTCGAAGTCGTTGGAGACGGGGGCTGCCGTGGCGCGGCCGTCGTTGATCGTGATGAGCGCGAGGCTCATCCCGAGCTGCGGGGGGTCGTAGGGGTCGTAGGCGGTGATCGTCCCGACGATGATGGCGTCGGCATCGAGGAGGCGCGCGAGCTCGATCGCGTCTTCGGGGGTCGCCACATCGGTCATCCCGAGCGAGCGCATCGCGGCGATCGATCGGTTGATCGGGACGGCGGTGACGCCGTTGACCTGCGCGACGGCTTCGAAGAGTTCGTCCGAGACGCGGAGCGGGTCCACGAGGCTGACGCCGGACTCGTTGCGAAGCGGCGCGACGGCCCAGGTGGCTTGGCGCGTGGGATCGCCCGGCGCGAGGTGGCGTGTCTCCTGCTGATAGGGCTTGCTGCACGCGACGAGCGCGAGGGAGAAGCAGGATAGAAAGAGCAGGGTCTGTACGGTTGTCATGGCGTCCTGCCTCACGTCGGGAGCTCCGCTCGCCGGTGGTTGGTGGGTGGTCCCTTCGCGGTTGGTGCGCATCCGTGCGCGGCGAGGGGGCCGCCGTCCTTGGCTAATCGCGGGCGTCGCGTTTCCGCGTGGCCCGCGTGGTGCGTTCGGTGGCGCGAGTCACTCGTTGACGTTGACGTTCGCGATGTCTGTGCCGGTGGGGGGCTCGGCGCCGGCGGCGAGGATCGCCTGCCTGGGATTGATCGACCAGATGTTGTCGAAGCCGTCACGATCGGAGACGAAGAAGAGGTCGCCGCGCGGACCCCACGTCGGCATGAGGTTCACGAACCACCCTCCGGTGATGTTCGTGGCCATCCCGCCGTCGGCGGACTGGATCCAGACGTCGGCGGTCTCGGGGCGGGTTCCCGGAACGGCGTTGGGCGGGTTCAGGACGGAGGCGTACGAGATGAAACGCCCGTCGGTGGACCACGTCGGGTTGATGAACGCGGCGGAGGCGGAGGAGGCGATCTCGGTGGGCGAGCTCGCGCCGCCGTTGGTGTAGTCCACGGTCCAGATGGTGAAGAAGCGGTCTTCGCGATCGCGGGAGCGTTGGAACAGGAGGGTGTCCTCGGAGGGGTGCCACTCGGGGAAGAGCCCGTAGGTGAGGAACTGCGGGGCGTCCTGACGGTTGAGGTCCACGACCCACACTTCCCAGCGGTCGGAGGCGATGCCGAGGCGGCAGAAGGCGAGCTTGCTGCCGTCGGCGGACCAAGAGGGATGGAGTTCCTGCGCGGGATCGTCGGTGATTTGGACGGCCTGCCCGCCGGTGGCGTTCATGAGATAGATGTCCCACGAGCCGTTGCGGTTGGAGGCGAAGGCGATGCGCTGCCCGTCGCGCGAGACGCTGGGCATGACATCGTGCGCCGGATCGGAGGTGAGCTGGGTGACCGACTCGCTGCCGATGCGGGCGCTGTAAATGTCGGCGGTGGGGCGATGACGCGTGGAGGCGAAGAAGATGTGCGAGCCGTCGGGGCCGGCGACGGGGTCGAAGTCGCGCCCGTAGGCGGAGACGGTGACCTGGCGGATGTTCTCGGTGCCCTCGAAGGGGAAGCGCGACTGGTGCGAGCCGGCGTGGGAGGCGGGGATCTCGCCGAACATGGAGAACTGGGGCGAGTTGCTCGGTTCCGATCGCCCGGTGCGGGACGAATGGGACGACGCGAGGATCGCGGTGCTGTCCTGGCGGGCGCCGCTGAGCATGGAGCGCTTGGCGGGCATAGAGCCGGCGTCCTGACGGGGGGCGGCCTCGGCGCGCGAGGAAGAGGTGTTGCTGCTTGCGCAGCCGCCGACGAGGAGGGCGATCGAGCACGTGGCGATCGCCGTCGAGAGGGCGGAGGCGATGCGTCCGTTGACGGAGGATGCGGGCATCTTCGGGTGCTCCGAGGGTTCCAGAGGTTTGGTTCGGCGACCACGCAGAAGCCGGGGTGTTCCCGACGGCGAGGGCACGATCCGCTCCGCGGATGGGCTCGCGCACGCTGATGAGTGCGTTCGAGATGCGGGAGGCTCCGCTCGCCGCGGTTGGCTTATCGGACGGGTGGTGCGGCGGGCTCCAAGAGAAACCCGTGCGACCGAGAATCGGGATCGGCACGGCAGGCCCGATACCTGAGGGATTCGCGGTGATTCGGACGTCTCGGTGCCGCGGGCGGTGCTGCGGGCGCAAGAGACAAGCCGGCCCTGATCGGGTGGAAGCGCCTCCTCCGGTCGCTTCCGAGTCCGCCAGAGCCGGCTCGGTCTTTCGTGCAATCACGACATCGTGATGGATGTGCGTTCCGTGCACCGGGCCCGGTCGTGGGGCCGCATGTGGATCGCCAGTGGAGGCGGTGTGCCCTGCCTGACGCTTGCGGAATGTACCACAGCGCCGGGTGGATCAACAGCGGTTGTCAGGAGAAACCGGCAAAAACCGCGCTGTCAGGTGTCCCGGGCCATGGTCTCGGGGATCTCGCGCTTCTCGATGACGTCCTCCGCGACCTCGGCGATCGGGCGGCGTGTGCTGCGGGCCCGCTGCTGGAGCCAGGAATGGGCGCTCGGCTCGGACATGGCGTGCTCGGCGACGAGGAGCCACTTCGCCGATTCGACGATCCGGCGGTTGGCGAGCGACGTCTCGAGCTGGATCACGCGGTTCGCGTCGTCCAGCGTCGCGGCGTACCGCGACCAGGCGATGGAGAGCGAGACGAGCAGCTGCTCTTCGACGACGGGCTTGAGCGCGTAGCCGAAGACGCCGGGCTGCTGCGCGCGTTCGAGGTACTCCGCGGCGGCGTAGGCGGTGATGATCACGGACGGAATGGCGTTGGACATCCACAGGCGCTTGGCGAGTTCGAGCCCGTCTTCGCCGGGCATCCGGATGTCGAGCAGCGCGATCGCCGGGGCGGTGTCTTCGATGGATTGCAGGGCGCGTTCGCTGTCCGGTTCGACGCCCAGCACGTCGATACCCAGCGAACGCACGGCGCTCGCGATCCCTTGCGCCACGAGATGCTCGTCATCAACGACGATGGCCGTCGTCGGGAGCGCCAGCTTTGCTTCGCTCATAAGGGTGCTCACGTACACAAACCTCCTCGGGAAACACATCAGGTCTGCGGCCGTGGCAGATAAAAAAGCCTAATCGAGCCAGTCCTTCTGCGCCAAGCGCTGGGGGACGTATTCCTCGGTCACGTACGAGATGTCCTTGGTGATGAGCGACTCGACTTCCATCTTGAAGCCGTTCTTGAGCATGCGCTTCATCTCGATTTGCCAGGGCTTGTTGTCTTTGAACCAGGGATACTCGGATATCTGTTTGGTGCGAGTCTTGTCTCGATCGTTCAATGGGAGTTGAACATCTTCGCTGAGGTCGCACTCGTCGTAGTCTTTGGCGCGGATGCCGAGGAACTTGGCGTCGGGGATCGCCATGCGCTGTGATTCGAAGGCGAGGTTGATCGAGCCCTGTTTGATGACGCTGTAGATGTAGTGTCCCCAGGGATCGCAGTCGAGGAGGCAGTAGACGGGGAGTTTGTGCTCGAAGTGCAGTCTGTGCAGGAGCCTGCGCACGCCGCGGGGCGGCTGTCCGGAGCCCTCGGTGAGAATGCAGTTGTGCGTTTCCCAAAAACGATCCTCGTTGAAGCGTTGCCAGACGGTGTCCTTCTCGACGTGGAGGACGAAGTCGGCCTCGATCTTCTTGAACTGGATGACGCTGGGTTCGCAGATGGAGGGGATGGCGTAGCCGCCGGTGCCCATGCGTCGGCAGTCGATCTCGTCGCCGTTGTCGATGACGGTGATGTTGCCGACCATGGTGCCGCGTTTCTTGGCGAAGAGGTGGAGTTCTTCGCGGAGGGACCCGAGTGTGACCTCGAGGTCTTCGAGGATGGCGTCGGACTCGGACTGATCGTCGAACTTGCGTTCGCTCTTGGTGCCGGGGATTTTGCCGGTGGCGGCGTAGAACATGCCGCGGAGCGAGGTGGTTTTGCCCTGATCGATGAGGTCATCGACATTCTTGCTGAGCACGAGCATCTGCATGAACTTCTTGGCCTGGTTGAGGTTGAAGAGCTCGCGCGTCTGCCTGGCTTTGCCCATTTCGAGCGTGCGCTTCTTCTTGTTGTAGTTGGTGTTGCTGAGCGTGCGTGAGGGGATGTCCACGGCGGGGTCGGCGCCGGCGAGCCCGGTGCGCGCAACACGCTGCGCGAGCGCGGCGAGGTTCTGCTTGGTCTGCGCGTCGGTCGCCCGGCGCGCGGGGGCGGCGCCGGTTGACGCGGTCTTTTTCGTGGTGCGCTTCTTGGTGGGGCGTTTCTTGGCCACGTCGGTTCCTTAGCGGGCGGCGCGCTTACGCACCTTCTTCTTGGTCTTCTTGCGGACGACCTTCTTCTTCTGGCGGTTGGCGGCGGCGTGCGCGTCGTCGTCGCCGAAGAGCGTATCGCCGGTCGGTGCGTCGTCGTCATCGCCGACGGATGGCCCGGTCTTTGGCTCGACGGTCGCGGGCACGTCGTCGTCTCGGATGTACACGCTCTCGTCCCTGTCGAGGCGGTCGGTGGGCTTGACAACGCGCCCTTCTTCGTCGAGTTCGTCGTCGTGTTCCGCGGTCTTGCTCTCGGCGGTCGCGAGCAGCGCCTGGTAGAGCGCGTCGGCATCGACGTCGGTGAGCGCGGCGCAGGACTCGGCGATGACGCCGATGTAGCGCTGGAAGACGCCTCGGCGTTCGCCCTGCATCTTCATGCGCTTGCGGCGGTTGACGTACGCGCGCAGCTTGCGCCCGCAGTCTTTGAGCGCAAGCAGCATCTCGGCGCGGATGTCGTCGTAGTCGGCGATCGCTTCTTTGGATTCGCTCGTGAACGGCACCCACACGCTGGCCATGTGGACCATGATGACGAGCGAGCCCACGGGGAGCGAGCCGCGCGGCTGCTCGATGCCGTACTGGCGCCAGTTGACGTCGAGCACGCTCTTGAACGATGCGCACGCTGACTGCTGGTATTGCAGAGGCACACGGTTGGCGAAGCGGTAGACGCGTGCGGCCTGGTCGGCGCCGATGTTGCCGCCGAAGGCGAGCCCGACCTCGATGATGAAGGGCCTGCCGCGGTAGACGGCGGGTGGACGCGAGGACGCGGTGATGAAGTCCGGCGCGAGCCCGCTCTCGAGGCCCTTGAGCATGGTCTTGACGCCGATGGGGCTGAGGCAGTTGGTGGGCGGGCCCATGACCCTCGCGTCTTGCAAACCCTTGTAGAGCTTCTCGGCGCCGGCGTGATCGATCTTGGAGACCCACGTGCGCGTGGTGAGCCCGGCTTTCTCGGCGACGCTCTGGGCGACCTTGGGTCCGACGCGGCAGAACTCGCGCGAGAAGAAGCCGCCGAGTTGATTCTCGTCGGTGCGCTCGAGCATGCCGATGAGCGTCCCGAGCTCGACGCCGTGGGGGTGCGGCTTGATCTCTTCGGGCTGTTCGGGGAGTTCGTGGACGCTGCGTTCGAAGACGACGCGCGCGCCCGTGGGCTCGGCGGCGGTGGGGGGGCTGACGTATGCGAAGCGCGCGTGCGGGTTGGCGATGGCGCTGAGCTGGACGTACTGATCGACGGATCGGTCACCCTTGAGGTACTTGCCCTGCATCTCGATTTCGACGCGCGTGCCGTGACCGTCGGGGAAGAGGGCGTCGTCTTCGGGGCGTTCGGTGTCCGAGACGACATCGGCGCGGTTCTTGGATGTGTCCATCTTGAGGACGACCTCGTGCGCGGGTTTGTTGTGCGCGGTCTTGGAGATGATCTTGACGGGCTTGCCGGTGGTGATGAGCCCGTACATGCCGGCGGCAGAGATGCCGATGCCCTGTTGCCCGCGGCTCATTTTGAGGCGGTGGAACTTGGAGCCGTAGAGCAGCTTTCCGAAGATGGATTCGATCTGCTTGCGGACGATGCCGGGCCCGTTGTCGTGGACGATGACGAGGAAGCGGTCTTCGGCGATCTTGGGCAGGTGACGGAGCTCGACGGCGATGTCGGGAAGGATGCCGCCCTCTTCGCAGGCATCGAGGGCGTTGTCCACGGCCTCTTTGACGGCGGTGAGCAGAGCCTTGCGTGGGTTGTCGAAGCCGAGCAGGTGGCGGTTCTTGGCGAAGAACTCCGAGACGGAGATTTCGCGTTGTTTGGCGGCCATGGTCTCGGCCGTCGCCCTCCGGGCGGATCCTGACTTCGCCAACGGGACACCCTCCTTGGTGTGCGCGGCCCGAGCGTGGCGGGGCCGGCGATCCAAGACCATATCAGCCGGCGTGGGGGCGGGCACGGGTTCGCGCCGCGTCAAGCTTGCGTGAAGTCGTCAAAGCCTCCTCGCACCTGTCCTGAGAGTGGGTATGGTGCGGTTGAAGGATGGTTCCGTGCGCGGTTGCCCCGACGGTGTGCTGCCAACACCGGCGACCGGGAGCGGATGAGTGTTCACTGTATGTGTCTGAGAGAGATTTCCAGGAGGAAAGAGATGAAGACTGTCTTTGCAGCCGTGGCTGTTGCCGCGCTCACCGGGGCCGCTTTCGGCCAGTACTCGGCCGATTTCTCGATCGATGGCGTCGGGTTCACGCACACGACCGCGAACGCCCCCGCTACGGGTCCGCAGAGCGTGAACGGCCCGAACTTCACGCTGTCGTACGTCAACACTCCCTCGACCGACACGACCGACAACTTCTTCCGTACCAACGGCGGGGCGCTGGAGTCGGGCGACTTCGGCGGCGAGCACCAGTTCGAGAGCTTCTCGATCGACGTGTCGTCGTTCAGCTCGGTTGACTTCATCCTCGATGGGGCCACCGACGGGTCGAGCGTGTTCAACGCCGGCTCCGAGTTCTTCGAGGGGTTCTACAGCCTCGACGGCGGCACCGAGGTGCAGGCCTTCTTCACCACCAGCGACGGCTCGCTGAACTTCACCGAGACCATCGACACGTCGGCCGCGTCGAGCCTCGTGGTTGGCTTCCGCGCGAACATCAACGGCGGTGGTGACGGGTTCACCATCAACTCCGTGACCGTGACGCCGACGCCCGGTGCGGTCGCTCTGGCCGGGATCGCCGGCTTCGCGAGCACCCGTCGTCGCCGGGCCTGATTCCATCGGGCTGATCGACTGAATCGCGAGCGGGCAGCCCGGTTGGGTCGCCCGCTTCTGGTTTTGGATCGCTGTGTTCTGATGTCAAAATGGGGGGTTTGTTGGATCGGTTCTTGGGGAGTCCTTCGTCGCGCGAAGGTTGCGCAAAGCCGGGCATGCGACGGTGGCACAACGCCCGGACTGCAGTACCCTGTGAGCGAAGGATTGTTCCCGCGCGGTCAAACTACAGGCGAAACGCTTTGGGTTGATCGGCGGGGCAGAGTGTTCTGAGAGCGTCATTGAGAGAGATATGGAGACAGAGATGAAGAACGTCCTGACTGTGGCAGCGATCGCTGCGTTCGCGGGTGCCGCCAACGCGAACGTCGTGGTGTCCGAGATTCATGGCAGCACCGCCGGCACCGACGCCGAGTACATCGAGATCTACAACGATGGCACCGCCGGCAACGCGCCGATCGACATCTCGAACTGGAGCCTCGCGTTCTACGATTCGGACACGACCGATGCTGACTTCGGCACCATCGACTTCCAGCTCGATATCCCGGCGGGCACGGTGCTCGCTCCCGGCGACATCTTTCTTGCCGTGTCGCCCCAGGCCCGCAGCGTGTTCCCCGGTATCCCCCTGAGCACCTTTGGCATCGGCAACGATTCCATCGAGAACGACTCGTACACCGCTGTCTTCCGCGATGCTTCGAGCAATATCCTCGAGATCCTCTTCACTGTGGATCCGGGTGAGGGTGCCGCGCAGGCCAACATCGACGGCAACCCCGTCGTTCCCACGACGACCTTCGGTCCCGACGGCACCTTCCTCGCCCCCGGTTACTATCGCACCGACGCCGCCGGCGCGTTCACGCTGACCGACTTTGGCAACGGCGCTCCCAACAATCCGCTCGTCGCGAACTACCCTGCCGTTCCGGCTCCGGGTGCGATCGCGCTCGCAGCCATCGCGGGTCTCGCGTCGCGTCGCCGCCGCGCCTGATCGCTCGCGGGATGAACGCCGCGTTGCTGCGCGAGCGTGTGAGCCCCGCTCGAGTTGAGAGAGAAGATCGAGAGATGCCCGCGCGGGCGGCCCGGTTGGGTCGCCCGCGTTCATTTTTATGGCACGTTGCCTCGCACGCTGACGCGGCTATGCTCCGCGCCACGCACCACGAACCCCACGAGGAGAACCCGCGATGGAGACCACGCTCATCATCCTGAAGCCCGACGCCGTCCAGCGCGGGCTCATGGGCAAGATCATCACCCGCTTCGAGGAGAAGGGTCTGCAGATCGTCGGCTGCAAGCTGATGCAGATCCCCAACTCGCTCGCCGAGACGCATTACCAAGACCACAAGGGCAAGCCGTTCTATGACGGGCTTGTCGGGTTCATGACGTCGTCGCCGGTGCTGGTGATGGCGATCCGTGGCGTGGGCGCGATCACCATCTGCCGCAACCTGATGGGCGCGACGTTCGGTTCGAAGGCCGACGCGGGGACGATCCGCGGCGACTTCGGTGTGAGCAACTCGTTCAATCTGGTGCACGGTTCGGACAGCCCGGAAGCGGCGGAGCGTGAGATCGGGCTCTTCTTCGAAGCGGGCGAGGTGCTCGAGTACGAGCGTCCGATCGATCGGTGGGTGTACGACATGTCGGGCGGCGCGCCCGAGTAATCGCTCGGATGGATTGGAACAAGCGGCGCGCACGCCGGGTTCGGACGTCGAGCCCGGCGTGTTTCGTTCTGGGCTCGCATCGAAAGGAGACCGTCATGGCGCTGCCGCTTGCGACGTCGTCGAAGAAGATCAACATGACAGCGTGGACTGCGCAGATCATCGCTGCCGGCATCCTCACCGCGATGGGCTGGCTCCCGAAGCTCACGGGTGATCCGCTTTCGGTCGCGCTCTCCGAGAAGATTGGCGGGGATCCTGTGCGCCTGCTCGTGGGCGTCAGCGAACTTGTCGGCGTGGTGCTGCTGCTCGTGCCGATCACCGCGCCGATCGGTGGCGTCTTCGCGGTCGGGCTGATGTTCGGCGCGATCGCCTCGCACCTCGGCCCGCTCGGGATCGTGCCCGAGGTCACGGTTGACGGCGAGACCACCAGGCTCGCGGCGCTCATGCCGGCGGCGGTGGTGACGCTGCTGCTCGGCGCGAGCGTGGCGCTGCTGCGACGCGACCGGATCCCAGTCGTGGGCAAGACCCTGGCGCAGGCGATCTGATCACGACGCCGGTGTGAGCCGGTGCGTCCAGAGCGTGATGAGCGACGCGAGCGAGAGCAGCGCGACACCGACGGCTTGGTGCGCGCTGGCGAGGAGCACCTCGAAGACGGGGCGTTCGCCCTCGACATCCTTGTTGAGCAGGAGGACGACCCAGACGACAACGCCGAGCACGACCTGCAAGAAGACCGCGTGTGTGATGCCTTTGCCCAGGCGCTTGAGCACGGGCTCGTGCGCGTGTTTCGCGGCGGCGCGCCCGCCGACGAGCAGCGTAAGCACGAGCGCGGCGAGCGCCCCGATGCTGATGTGCGTGTGCATAAAGGCGGGGTGCATGTCGAAGTGGCGTGTGCCGGCGCCGAGCACGAGCTGCAGCGTGAGCACGGCGACAAGCGCGAGCGACGCTGTCCGCAGGAATCGGTCGGCGAGCGCGCCCTCGGAGCGCCCGCGGAGCCATCGGGCGGAGAGCATCGCGGCGATGCAGATCAGGGATGCGTAGAAGAGCTGCGCGGTGATGCCGTGGACCATGGCGAGCGCCACGGACGTGCCGACATCGATGGTGGGGGCGAAGTTGTTGGGGACATCTTGCTGGGTGACGAGCGATTCGACCTGCACGGCGGTCTGCCAGTCGCCGCCGGGTTCTTCCGCGGTCTCGACACGGAGGCCGCCAAGAACGCCTTGCACGCAGACGAAGACGAACGCCGCGACGGCGAGGACCTTCATGTGTTTGCGCGGCTCGGTGAAGAGGATGCCGAGCGTGAGGATGAGTGTGCCGAGCCCTGCGAGCGTGCCGAAGAGGCGGTGGGCGTGTTCGTAGTAGATGCCGCCGGTCATGAGGCGAACGGGCATGAGGAACATGTTGGCGCCGAAGCTGGTCGGCCAGTCGGGGACGGCGAGCCCGGCTTCGTGCGAGGTGACGAGGCCGCCGGTGAGGACGACGGGCGTGCAGGCGAGGACGCTCGCGAGCGCGAGGCGGAAGCGCCACGCGGACGGGTCGGTCTCGGGTGATGCGTCGGGGCGCTTGGCGGCACCGAGCAGTCCGCCGATGCCGGAAACGAAGAGGGTGAAGACGAGGTAGCCGGCAACGGCAGTGGTGGTATCGGGCTGGTCGCCGGAGGGGTCCTCGGCGAGGAACATCCCGAGCACGAGCAGGTTGATGAGGCCGGCGAAGAACCCGCTGGCGACCGCGGTGGCGACCGGTCTGGTCGGCGCGGAACGGGCCATCAGGAATCCGCCGGCAAGATGCGCGACGGCGAGGAGCAGGCCGGTGACGACAGCCGGTGCCTGAAGGCCCGGGAGGTGGGTAAGGAATCCGATCGACCACATGACCGCGGCGGTGGCGAGGGCTCCGGTGGCGACCGGGAGCACGAGCGCGAGGCGGTTCGGGTGGTGATCGTTCATGTTCGGTCTCACGAGACAGATTCTGTGTCTGCGGGAGCGATGGTAGCCCTGATTTCCGAGTTTGATTCTCCTGTTGATATGAGGGGAAACGTCGATTCAGCCCTTCCAATGGGGATATTTGCTGAGACTCAGTTTCAATTCTGATTCTCTCGGCAGCGGGGTTGACAGGTCGTATGTTGGCGGCGATGACTACCGTCAGACCGGAACCCTTCTCGTCAGACGGTGCGCGCGAGGTGGGTCCGGAGCGGAGGACGCCGCGTGACGACGATCTTTCCAAAGTGGGTGAACACCTTGCCCGCGGTGACGGTGCTGGGTGGTGCGGGGACCGCGGTGCTTGCGATCGCCGGAATCTCGTATTACTGGACGCCGTCGTTCTGGGAGGTGGGGTACAAGCCCGAACAGCCCGTGGCGTTCAGCCACCAGATTCATGTGGGAAAGCTGGGCATCGATTGCCGGTACTGCCACACGCATGTTGAGGAGTCGGCGCACTCGAACGTGCCGGACACCGCGACGTGCATGAACTGCCACCAGGGCGACGTCACGAGCGGCGAGGCGTACCTCAACGTCGATCTTTGGAACGCGCACAAAGACAACCCGCACCTGACGAAGATCCGCTCGTCGTACGCGACGGACGAGCCCGTGGCGTGGAAGCGCATCCACAAACTGCCGGACTACGCGCACTTCAACCACGCGGTGCACGTGAACGCGGGCGTGTCGTGCTATTCGTGCCACGGGCGGATGGATCACCAGGAGGTGGCGTACCAGGTGCATTCGCTCAGCATGGGCTGGTGCCTCGATTGCCACCGCAACCCGGAAGAGCATCTCGTTGACGTTGACGGCGTGACGGAGCAGTACGCGAGCGACCCCTTCGAGGTGACCGACCTGCGGCGCGTTGAAGAGCAACTGGCGTCAACGGAACAGCAAGAGATCGGGCTGAAGCTCGCCGCGGCGAAGCAGATCCAGCCCCCGCAGCACTGCGGTGCCTGCCACTACTGATCGCACACGACCCACTCGTCGGCGGGACGCATGACCACGCACACAGACCACGCAAGCGAGCGCACACGATGAGCCAGCTCGATCAATGCCCGAGTTCGAAGAAACAGGGGAAGCCCGTAGAAAAGGCGTCGGCGGCGCGTAACGTCAGCCGCGCGAGCGGGAAGGCCTACTGGCGTTCGCTCGACGACCTCGCCTCGACGCGCGAGTTCAAGGACTTCGTGCAGCGCGAGTTCCCGGCGCACGCGAGCGAGCTGCTCGACAGCACACGCCGCTCGTTCCTGAAGATCATGGGCGCGTCGTTCGCGCTGGCGGGCGCCGGTTCGCTCGTCGGGTGCCGACGCCCCGATCACCGTCTCGTGGCGTACAACGACGCGCCCGAGGACATCATCCCCGGGAAAGCGCTTTATTACGCCACGGCGCTGCCCGTCGCGGGAGGCAGTGCGGTGGGTGTCCTCGCCGAGACGCACACGGGTCGCCCCACGAAGCTCGAGGGCAACCCGCTGCACCCGGTATCGCGCGGGCGCAGCGATTCGCGCATGCAGGCGGTGATCCTCTCGCTCTACGACCCGGACCGCGACCCCAGCGTCATCGACAACGAGTTCCCGTTCGACGAGCCCTTCGCCTTCACAGGGTGGACCGCGTTCTGGAGCGAGGCGAACCCGCACTTCGAGTCGTACAACGGATCGAACGGGCGCGGGCTCGCGTTCCTGGTGAACAAGGCGACCAGCCCGTCACGCGATCGCATGCGTGACGAGATCATGCGGCGGTACCCGCGGGCGCAGTGGCTCGCGTACGACCCGGCCGACAACGAAGCGGCTCTGGGCGCGACGGCACGCACGCTGGGTTCGCCGCACAAGGTGCTGCACCGATTCGATCGTGCGCAGGTGGTTGTGTCGATCGATGACGACTTCCTCGGTGGGGCAGATTCGACGTTGCCCGACCTCCGCGGTTGGGCACAGGCGCGGATCCGCCCGGGCGAAAGTTCCGAGACAGAGGCTGCTGGGACGCGGATGAGCCGGCTGTACGTGGCCGAGGCCTCGATGACGGTCACGGGCGGTCAGGCGGATCACCGCATCGCGCACAAGCCCGGCGAACTGGCGCTGCTCACAATCGCCCTGTGCGACCGCGTGCTGGAACTGCTGGACGACCGTCTCGTTTCGTACAACCGTCTGCGGGTCGCGTGCAGACCGCTGCTCGAAAATGCGAGTGCTGAGACGCTGCCGCGCGAATGGATTGATGCGGCGGCGCGTGACCTGATCGGCGAGGCGGCGACGGGCGGCGCGACGGGGCGCAACCGTGGGCGCTCGCTGCTGCTGGTCGGCGCGACGATGCCGGAGTCGGTGCACGCGGCGGTGATGGCTGTGAACCAGGCACTCGGCAACGTCGGGAAGACGGTCGAGTACATGCCGCTGACGGGTGATGTCGCGCAGCGTTCGCGGGCGTCGCTCGGGGCGCTGGCGGCAGGTTTGGAAACGGGCGACGTCACCACGCTCGTGACGATTGACTGCAACCCGGCGTACGACGCGCCGGCGGACTTGGCGCTGTCGGAGAAGATCGCCGGCGTCGGGATGCACGTGCACCTGGGCGAGGTCAACGAGACAGCGGTGCTCGCCGACCACGCGCTGGCGATCGCGCACCCGCTCGAGTCGTGGGGTGACGTCGAGACGTGGGACGGCACGTATTCGGTGACGCAGCCGATGATCGAGCCGCTGTTTGGCGGCAAGACGGCGATCGAGTTCCTCGCGGTGCTCGCGGGCATGGACGAGCAAGGCAGCGACCCGTACGAGGTGGTTCGCGGGACGTTCCGCTCGCGGTTGGCCTCGGGCGCGTCGGGCAACTTCGAGAAGGTGTGGCGCAAGACGCTGCACAACGGTGTGCTCGCCGCGTCGATGAACAGCGTGCGTCGGCGTCCGGCGAGCGATGTGAACTTCGACGGCGCGACTGACGCGATCCTCACGGGCGGCGGGATGATCGATCCTTCGTCGAGCGGGATCGAGGTTGTCTTCGCGCCGTGCAGCAAGGTGCGCGTGGGCGCGGAAGCCAACAACGGCTGGCTGCAGGAACTGCCGCACGCGGTGACAAAGGTCGTGTGGGACAACCCGATGCTGGTGTCGCGGAAGACGGCCGAGCGTCTGGGGCTGCGCACGAGCCGCCACCTGAAGGGCCCGCAGTACAACCACGTCGAGCGCGTGACGCTGACGCTGGACGGTCGGACGATGGACGTGCCGATCTGGGTGCAGCCCGGGCTCGCGGACGACGTGGCGATCCTGCACATGGGGTACGGGCGCGAGGTGTGCGGGCGCATCGGCCGCGGGACCGGCTACGACGCAAACGCCGTCCGATCGATGGGCGCGTGGAGCGTCGGCGCGAACGCGTCGATCGAGCCCAGCAGCAACGGCGGACCGCTGATGGTCGCGAGCACGCAGGACCACTGGTCGATGGAGGGCCGCGCGATCGTGCGCGAGGCCGACCTCCCGCAGTGGCAGGCGTTCGGCGACGAAGAGTTCAAGCGCAAAGACGCGTACTACAACAAGGTCGATGGGAACTTCGCGGCGAAGCTCGGCATGGAGGGGCACACGCCCGCGAACCGCAAGATCTATGCGGACGATCACCAGAAGGATTGGGGCACCAGCGGCAAGACCGACCTGAGCTTCACGAAGATCGGCGAGGACGGCAAGCCCGTGCTCACCGATGACGGGCGCCCGATGGCGATGGAGAACGTCCACGGCAAGCGGTACCAACAGTGGGGTATGACGGTCGATCTCTCGACCTGCGCCGGCTGCGGCGCGTGCACCATCGCGTGCCAGGCGGAGAACAACATCCCGATCATCGGGAAGGTGGAGGTTGCCAAGGGACGCGAGATGCACTGGATGCGGGTCGATCGCTACTACTCGTCCGAGAAGATGGACGAGTCGGCGTTCGACGAGCCGGATATGACCGTGATGCCCGTTTCGTGCGTGCACTGCGAAGCTGCGCCGTGCGAGGTTGTGTGCCCCGTCAACGCGACGGCGCACAGCGAGCACGGTCTGAACGAGATGGCGTACAACCGGTGCATCGGGACGCGCTACTGCTCGAACAACTGCCCGTACAAGGTTCGCCGCTTCAACTGGTTCGATTACGCGACCAAGCAGATCCTGGGCGGATTCGGTCAGCTGGCCGAGGGCATCCCGGGCACACCCGGCGAGGTTATCAACGAGAACCTCATCCCGCCGCGGCTTCGCGAGAAGAAGAAGGAAGTCGCGACGATGCAGTACAACCCGAACGTCACGGTGCGCAGCCGGGGCGTGATGGAAAAGTGCACGTACTGCATTCAGCGCATCAACGAGGCGCAGGTCGAGGTCAAGATCAACGGGATGAGCCACATCCCCGACGGCTTCCTCGGCGTCGCGTGCGAGCAGGCCTGCCCGACCGGATCGATCATCTTCGGCGATATCTACGACAACGACGCGAACGACGGCGCGGGCTCGCGCGTGCAGCAGAGCCGGAACAGCGGTCGCGCGTACGGGCTGCTGAGCTATCTCAATACGCGCCCGCGTACGAGCCACCTGCTGCGTCTGCGCAACCCGAACCCCGCGCTCGTGAGCGACGCGCGGAAGGACGCCTGGACGCACAAGCCCGGCGACCACGGCGGGCACAGCGACGAGCACGACGGCGAGAAGCACTCCATGCTCGATGAAGGCATCAAGGTCCGGCTCCCGGTCCTCGCGATGAACGGAGCCTCGGCATGACCACGCTGGAACCAGATAAAGCGGTTGCGCTCGGGCTCGTTGACAAGCCCAAACGCGGGGGCGATCCCGTCACGATTGACGGAACGATGATCGACGACCCCGGGGTCCGCGCGCCGCTCGTGCTGGGTGATCGTGACTTCAAGTCGGTCACCGACACGATCTGCGGCTGGATCGAGATGAAGACCCCGCCGTGGTGGCAGATGGCCTTCTTCATCTCCTCGGGCATCGCCGGTCTTGGGACCGCGATGATCCTGTACCTCATCATCACCGGCGTCGGTGTGTGGGGCTTGCAGAGCCCTGTCATGTGGGGCTGGGCGATCGTCAACTTCGTGTGGTGGGTCGGCATCGGCCACGCCGGCACGCTGATCTCGGCGATCCTCTGCCTGCTCAAGCAGCAGTGGCGCACGTCGATCAACCGATTCGCCGAGGCGATGACGATCTTCGCGGTGATCTGCGCGGGCACGTTCCCGGGGATCCACGTCGGGCGGGTGTGGATGGCGTGGATGCTCTTCCCGCTGCCCAACTACAACTGGATCTGGCCGCAGTTCCGCTCGCCGCTGCTGTGGGACGTCTTCGCGGTTGGGACGTACTTCACCGTCTCGACGCTCTTCTGGTACATGGGCATGATCCCGGACCTCGCGACGCTGCGGGACCGCGCGATCGGGCGCATCAACCAGAAGGTCACGTTCGGCCCGATGTGGGCGCCGCACCCGATGCCGAAGTTCGTCAAGCAGATGACGACCGTCACGATCCCGGCGAACCGGATCGCGGCGTACTTCTACGGCATCCTCTCGTGCGGGTGGCGCTTCTCGTACCGCCACTGGTGGAACTTCGAGAAGGCGTACCTGCTGCTGGCGGGCATCGCGACGCCGCTGGTGTTGTCGGTGCACACGATCGTGTCGTTCGACTTCGCGGTGTCGATCCTGCCCGGTTGGCACACGACGATCTTCCCGCCGTACTTCGTCGCGGGCGCGGTCTTTTCCGGCTTCGCGATGGTGCTGACGCTGCTCATCCCCTTCCGCGAGCTGTACCCCGGGATGAAGGACTTCGTCACGGCCAAGACGATGGAGAACATGTGCAAGATCATCACGCTGACCGGTTCGATGGTCGGCTTCGCGTACATCATGGAGTTCTTTATCGCGTGGTACGGGGGCAACCCATACGAGAGCCAGGCCTTCGTCATCCGAGCGTTCGGTCCGTACTGGTGGGCCTACTGGGCGATGTTCCTGTGCAACGTGATCAGCCCGCAGGTGTTTTGGTCGCGCTGGGCGCGGACGACGCCGTGGTTCATCTTCATCGTGTCGATCGTGGTGAACATCGGGATGTGGTTCGAGCGATTCGTAATCGTCTCGACGCTTTCGACGGACTTCCTGCCGGGCTCGTGGACGTACTACAAGCCGACGTTCGTGGACGTGATGACGTTTGTCGGAACGATGGGCATCTTCGGGACGCTGTTCCTGCTGTTCGCGAAGTTCCTGCCGATGCTGGCGATCAGCGAGGTGAAGAACGTCATGCCGCAGGCGCACGCGCACCTGCACCGCCACGATCACGCAGAGGGTGACCATCACAACGGGGAGGGCGCGTGAGATGACGCAGCTTCCGACCGAACCGGTTGAGCCGAAGGTGTGGGGCCTGCTCGCGGAGTTCCCCGACGTGACGAGCGTCTTCGACGCGGCGCACAAGGTGCGGGAAGCGGGCTTCGCAAAGTGGGACGTGCACTGCCCCTTCCCGATCCACGAGATGGACGAGGCGATGGGGCTGAAGCCAAGCCAGGTTCCGAATCTGATGGGGGGTGCCGCGTTCACCGGCGTCGCCGTGGCTCTGCTCATGCAGTGGTGGATGGCCAAGGTGGACTACCCGATCCTGATCGCGGGAAAGCCGCTCTTCGCGTGGGAGTGGGCGTTGCCGATCACATTCGAGCTCGGGGTGCTGTTCAGCGCGTTCGCGGCGGTCTTCGGGATGCTCGCGCTCAACGGGCTCCCGCGTCCGCATCACCCGCTGATGTCGCGCCCCGAGTTCCTCAAGGCCGGCGATGACGGGTTTTTCATCTCGATCGAGGCGAAGGACAAGAACTTCGATCCCGAGAAGACCCGCGAGTTGCTCGAGAGCCTCGGCGCGACCGGCGTCGAAGTGGTGGAGGACTGATCCCATGCGATGCACCGCACCGTTCATCGCCCTCGGCGCGCTCGCCTGTCTGACGCTCGTCGGCGTTGGCTGCCGCGGCGAGTTCTCCGAAGCGCCGCCGCGACAGTTCCTGCCTGATCTCGACGATCAGCCCAAGTACAAGCCGCAAGGCACTTCCGAGTTCTTCGCGGAGTTCACGGACGACGAGGGGCACCGCTACGGTCGCAACCAACGGCTCCCGGTCACGGGGACCGTTGCGTACGGCAAGCACACGAGCCCGCTCTCCACGATCGCCGGCGTAGATTTCGGCGAACGCTCGTCGATCCTCCAGGATGATGACCGCGTCTACCTCGGCAAGAACGCCGACGGCTCGTGGGTCGAGCGCATCCCCGCGAGCGTCGCGAGCACGGAAGAAGAGTTCGCCCGCCTCTTCGACATGGGGCGCGAGAACTACAACATCTACTGCATGCCCTGCCACAGCGCGACAGGCGACGGGCTCGGGCTCGTCGGCACACGCTGGGCCTACCCGGTCCCGTCCTATCACCAGGACCAGTACCGCTTCGGCGGGGAGAAGGGCCAGGACGGGTACCTCTTCCACGTCATCCGCAACGGCGTCGCGAACGTGGGCGGGTCGTACGAACTCAAGATGCCCGGCTACGCACGCAAGGTCTCGCACGAAGAGTCGTGGGCGATCGTCTACTACATGCGAGCGCTGCAGCGCAACCAGGCGGGGTCGCTCGATGATCTTCCTCAGCGTCAGCGTGACGAACTGAACAGACGCGCCGGGAACGCCGGCGGAGAGGCGGAGGTGTCATCGTGAGCGCAGCGGCACCCGATGCGAGCGATGCGCGGGCGATGCAGCCCGACAACATCACGCTCCCCGCGGGCGCGGGAAAGACCGCGTCGCGATTCCTCCTGGGGCTGGGGCTGGTGTTCATCGCGGTCAACTTCTTCGGCGGGTTCGCCGCCGAGGGTGGGCGCGACATGGCCCTCTCGCTCTACACGTATAACACCGGCTTCATCGGCGCACTGGGGTTCTCGCTGGGGGCGCTGTGCTTCGTGATGATCCTGCACGCGCTGAACGCCGGCTGGACCGCGACGATCCGCAGGCAGTTCGAGAACGTGATGGCGCTCATGTGGGTCGCTGGCGGGCTCTTCTTCCTGCTCATTGTCATGCAGGTCGCGTACCTCCTGCTCTACGACGGCGGCGGCGAATCCGCTAAGTATGCGCCCTACCTTTGGAAGTGGATGAACCCCGCCTACGTTGAAGGCGACGCCCTTTACACGCACAAGCAGCCCTTCCTCAACGTCCCCTTCTTCGGCGTCCGCGCGGTGCTCTACTTCGTCACTTGGCTCGGACTCGCCGCAGCGCTCTGGAAGTTCTCACGCTCGCAGGACGAATCGGGCGATCGCTGGCAGACCGCGCATGCGCGCAAGCTCTCGTGCATCGGGCTGCCGATCTTCGCCTTCTCGATCGCGTTCGCCGGCTTCGACTGGGTCATGACCCTCGACTTCCACTGGTTCAGCACCATGCTGGGCGTGTGGCTCTTTGCCGGGTCGATGCTCTCAGCGCTCGCGCTGACCACGCTCACGCTCCAGGTGCTCAAGCTCGGCGGGCGCATGCACAAGGTCTTCACGACCGAGCATCTGCACGATCTCGGCAAGCTGGTCTTCGCGTTCACCGTCTTCTGGGCGTACATCGCCTTCAGCCAGTACTTCCTGATCTGGTACGCGGGCATCCCCGAAGAGACGATGTTCTTCATCAAGCGCAAAGAAGGAGTGTGGGAGTTCTTCAGCATCCTGATCCCCGTCGCGCACTTCATCATCCCATTTCTCCTCATTATCGCACGCCCGGCGCGCCGCCTCGGCATCCTCATGGGCGTGATGTGCGTGTGGCTGCTGCTGATCCACTTCGTCGAGCTCTGGTGGATGATCCGCCCGGAAGCGACGAGCGAGGGGTACCTCGACTGGCGCGACATCGTCGGGCCGCTCGGACCCATCATGGTCTTCCTCGGCGTCCTCGTCTCGAAGGTCGCCTCGGGGCCGCTCGTTCCGCTCCAGGACCCGAGGCTCGTCGAAGGCCTGCATCACAAGAACTACGTCTGATCCGAACGCACCACAGGAGCACGCGATGAGCGAGCACCACGATGACTGGTTTCAGCACGACGCGAGCGAGCCGACCGCCATGGAATCCCACGGCGACATCAACTCCGTCGCGATCATCGGATTCCTGATCCTGACGTTTGTCTCCGTCATTGCGGTCGGCTTCGTGACGTACAAGTGGTACGCGTCACTTTCGCAGTCCCTGCATGTCGAGGTGCGCGAAGACCGGGCCGACGAGTACTACAGCGTCGAGAAGAACAGCGCCTTCGCCGCCTGGGAGGGCGCGCTCGAGCAGCCGCGATGGGTCAACCGGGACGAGGGTGTGGTCACGGTGCCGGTGGACCGGGCGGCCCGTCTCGTCGCCGCCGAGTATCTCGGTGAGAACGCGAGGTAGCGCGTGATGATCAGCGCCTGGGCACGCATCCTGATGCTCGGCGCCGGCGTGATCCTCACGCTCACCCCGTCCGTGCGCGCGCAGCTCATCCTCGATGAGCTCGAAGAGAAAGAGGGCGTCGGCATCGTCGAGAAGCGCGGCGACCCAGTGCCGCGCGGGCTGAAGTTCCGTGACTCGCGCGGCAACGTCGTCACCAGCGATCAGTGGTTCGACGGTAAACGCCCCGTCGTGCTCATCATGGCGTACTACGACTGCCCGCTGCTGTGCACGCTCACGCTGAACGCGGTGCAAAAGTCGTTCAACGATCTGGGCTGGACGCTGGGCGACGAGTACATCGCCGTCACCGTGTCGTTCGATCCGAGCAACACGACCGAGCAGGCGCGGACAAAGAAGCTGACCTACCTCGCCGGGTATCGCGACGAGGTTGAGGAAGAGGCGTGGCGGTTCATGACCACGGACGTGGACACGGCGCGCACGCTCTCGGACGCCGTGGGCTACTACTACAAGTTCCTGCCGGAGAGCGGGGAGTACTCGCACCCCTCCGCGATGATCTTCCTGACGCCCGACGGCGACGTCCACAACTACATCGAGAACCTGGAGTTCGACCCGAGCCTCGTCCGCATCGCGCTGTCGGAAGCCGCGGACGGGCGGATCGGGAGCATCTTCGATCGTGTGCAGTTCTACTGCTTCTATTACGACCCGCAGACGCAGGAGGTGCGTGCGAACGCGATGCGGATCATGAAGGTCGCGGCGCTCCTGACGATGTTCGTGCTCTTCGTCTTCATCGCGGCATTGGTCGCAACCAACATGATCAAGCGCGCTCGCGCGGACGCCTCCGGGGAAGTGGGAGACGAGAGTTGATGCGGGATTCGTGGTTCTCGCGAGACAGGATTGATTGCTACCGATAGACTTGTTGGTACTTTCAGTGAAAGCTGAAAATCTGCCGAGGAAGCCGATACGATGACCATGGACATGTTCCAGCCCCAGCAGGCCAGCTCGATGCTCGTCTCGAACGTGTGGGACGATCTTTGGTGGCGAGGCACCACCGGCGCGTCCACGTTTGCCGACGGCATCGACACGATCTTCTTCTTCATCTTCTGGGTGTCGCTGCTCTTCTTCATCGTGCTCATGGGCCTGATGGTGCTCTTCGCGTGGGCCTACCGCCGGCGCCAGGGCTACGGCCCGGAGTCGAGCGCTTCGCACAACACCACGCTCGAAATCACGTGGACGGTGATCCCGTCGATCCTCTTCCTGATCATGTTCCTCTGGGGCTTCAAGGGCTATCTGCCCATGCAGATCGCGCCGAGCGACTCTGAGGTCATCAACGTCTCGGCGTACCAGTGGGGTTGGGAGTGGACGTACGACACCGGCGCACAGACCCAGCAGTTCGAAGTGATGGCGGACGTGCCTTCACCCGTGTTTGCCGTGCCCGTTGGTCGACCGGTGAAGCTGATCATGTCGAGCCGCGACGTGATCCACTCGGCGTACATCAGCCAGTTCCGCGTCAAGCGTGACATCTTCCCCAACAAGTACACAACGCTCTGGTTCCAGGCGGAGCAGACCACGCACTACTTCGACGAAGAAGCCGGCGAGGCGCTGCCGATCAGCCCGGACAACAAAGGCTTCCACCTCGCCTGTACGGAATACTGCGGTGATCAGCACTCGCAGATGTGGGGCCGCATCGCGGTGATGGCGGAGGCTGACTACCAAGCGTGGAAAGCCAAGATGGGTACGTTTGAAGGCCCGCTCCATGAACTCGGCAAGCTGCTCCACACGACAAAGGGGTGCGCTGCGTGCCACTCTGTGGACGGCTCGCAGAAGACCGGCCCGACGTGGCAGGGCGTATGGATGGAGCCTCGGGAGTTCACGAACGCGCCGGGTGAGAGCTACGCGGATGAGACCGAGTATCGCAACTACATGCGTGAATCGATCCTCGAGCCGCACAAGAAGATTTTGGCGGGCTACCCCAACCAGATGCAGTCGTACCAGGGGCAGCTCACGGATCGCGAAATGCTGGGATTGCTCGTCTACATGAAGACTCTGAGCAGCAACCCAGACGATGTTTCTGCGGCGATGGCCGAGAGCGCCGCGGAGATGGAAGCACGGGAAGCCGGCGAGAGTGAGAGCGAGGGCGGGGAAGCGGCCGCCGAGGAGATGTCATGAGCCATCACGACGTGTCATATCTGGCGCCGAAGGAGACCGGGTGGAAGACCATCTGGTCGTGGATCTTCACGGTCGATCACAAGAAGATCGGCGTGATGTACCTCGCGGCGGTGCTGCTCGCCTTCCTGCTCGGCGGCATCTTCGCGATCGCGCTGCGTCTCGAGCTGTGGGAGCCCGTCAAGACGCTCGCCGACGGCACCGTCACCGGTCAGGTGCTCGACCTCGGCGCGGGCGCCACCGCGAACAACTGGTACAACCGTGCCTTCACGCTGCACGGCACCGTGATGGTCTTCCTCTTCATCATCCCGTCGATCCCCGCGTCGCTGGGCAACATCTTTCTGCCGATCATGCTCGGCGCGAAAGACGTCGCCTTCCCCAAGCTGAACCTCTTCTCGTGGTACGTCTACGTCTTCGGCGGGCTCTTCGCGCTGTACGCGATCCTCGCGGGCGGCGTCGAGACCGGCTGGACCTTCTACACGCCGTACTCCAGCACGACGGAGTGGGGCAGCGTGACGGCGATGGTGCTCGGGGCGTTCATCCTCGGGTTCAGTTCGATCTTCACGGGGATGAACTTCATCGCAACGGTGCACAAGCTGCGCACGC
Organism: Planctomycetota bacterium; assembly: GCA_039182735.1. Taxonomy (GTDB): domain Bacteria; phylum Planctomycetota; class Phycisphaerae; order Phycisphaerales; family UBA1924; genus JBCDCB01. The sequence goes on along the minus strand of JBCDCB010000022.1, from coordinate 5,960 downwards.
CGGGCATGGGCTGGTTCGACATGCCGCTCTTCGTGTGGGCGTTGTACGCGACGAGCATCATCCAGGTGCTCGCGACGCCGGTGCTGGGGATCACGCTGCTGTTCATCGTCTTCGAGCGCATGTTCCAGGTCGGTGTGTTCGACCCGGCGCTGGGCGGCGACCCGGTGCTCTTCCAGCACTTCTTCTGGTTCTACAGCCACCCCGCGGTGTACATCATGATCCTGCCGGGCTTCGGCGTGATCAGCGAGATGATCGCCGTCCACTGCCAGAAGAAGCTCTTCGGGTACAAGGCGATCGCGTTCTCGTCGATCGCGATCGCTGCGATCTCGTTCCTCGTGTGGGGCCACCACATGTTCACGAGCGAGACGCCCGCGGCGAACGCGATCTTCTCGGCGCTCACGTTCCTCGTGGCGATACCAACGGCGATCAAGGTCTTCAACTGGATCGCGACGATGTACAAAGCGTCGATCGCGATCAACACGCCGATGCTTTATGTGATGGCGTTCCTCTTCTGCTTCACCATCGGTGGTCTGACCGGTCCGCCGCTCGCGACCCTCGCGGTCGATATCCACCTGCACGACACGTACTTCGTGGTCGCGCACTTCCACTACGTGATGATGGGCGGCACGGTGCTGGCGTTCATCGGGGCGTTGCACCACTGGTGGCCCAAGATCTTCGGGAAGATGTACAACGAGTTCTGGGGCATGATGGGCTGCACCCTCGTCTTCGTGGGCTTCAATGTGACGTTCTTCACGCAGTTCTTCCTCGGCACGCAGGGCATGCCGCGCCGCTACGCGACGTACATCGAAGAGTTCACGAGCCTGCACCAGATCTCGACGATCGGATCGCTGATCCTTGCGCTGGGGCTCTTCGTACACCTCGGAAACTTCATCCTGTCGCTGGTGAGCGGGCCGAAGGCACCGCGGAACCCGTGGGGCGGTCTGACGTTCGAGTGGGAGGCCGATGCGCCGCCCGTCGAGCACAACTTCCCGAAGGAACCGGTGATCGTGCACGGACCGTACGACTATGGCACGGTGACCCCGCCGCACACGAACCCCGGCGAGTTCCCGCTCAACGACGAGCGCCCCTCGGCCTGATCACGAGAACCACCCCGCTTCAAGAGAGGGCGGCATGACGGCGATCAACCCAGATACCGGCGGGCAACCCGCCAAGCGTGAGCCGTGGGAGGACTACACCCACCAGCACCACTGGCGCAACGGCGCGGACGAGTTCGACGCCGCCAAGCTGGGTATGTGGCTCTTCCTCGCGACCGAGGTGCTGCTCTTCTCCGGGTTTTTCTGCGCGTATTTCGTCTTCCGCATGCAGTTCCCCGAGAACTGGCACGAGGCGTCGCGCTACTACCTCTCCTGGGAGATCGGCTTCGCCAACACCTGCGTGCTGCTGCTCTCCTCCTTCACCGTGGTGCTGGCGATCCGTGCGGCGCAGCTCGGCAAGAAGAGCCACATCCTGTTCTGGCTGCTCATCACGCAGCTCTGCGCCGGCTTCTTCCTCGTCGTCAAGCTGGGCTGGGAGTACTGGCCCAAGATCGTGAAGGATGAGCTTCCCGGCGCGAACTTCGCATACGGCGAGCGTGCGGCGCACGTGCTCGAACACGCCGCCGCCAACGGGATCGACCAGGCCGTCGCGATGAATGAGGTCGCCCGCGATCACATCTTCCTGTCGCTGTACTGGGTCACCACCGCGACGCACGGCGTGCACGTGCTGGTCGGCATGATCGTCTTCGCGTGGTGCATGTACCGCGCGTGGCGCGGGCACTACGGACCCAAGAACTACATCATGCTCGAGAACTGCGGCCTTTACTGGCACATCGTGGACATCATCTGGATCTTCGTCTTCCCCCTGTACTACCTGGTCTGACCGAACCCGGAGCGCACACACCATGTCCAACGGACACGACGAACTCCGACAGCCCGAGCACGTGAACGGTCACGACGACCACGATCACGACCACGGCGACCACGAGGTCCACGTCATCGCCTTCTGGCCGATGTTCTGGTGCTTCCTCGCCCTCGTCGTGCTCACGTTCCTCACGGTGTGGACGAGCAACATCCACTACATCGGCGAGTACCACATCAGCAAGAACGCGCACTTCCTTCTCGCGATCGCGATCGCGACCGTGAAGACCGTGCTCGTCGCCGGCTACTTCATGCACCTGTTCTACGACAAGCTCATCAACACGGCGATCGTCGTCGCCTGCCTCTTTGCCGTGTTGCTCTTCATCGGTTTCTCGGCGATCGATGTCTCGAGCCGCCAGCAAGTGAGCCCCTTCGACACGGTCGAGATCGTGCCCGGCGGCACGGAGCAGATCGTGCAGAAAGCCATCGACAAGTACAAAGAGAAAAAGCACGAAGCCGGCCACGGCACGGGCGAGCACGAGGACGACCACGCCGGCGACGACGCGGCGGGCGAAGGCGAATCCGCGCCCGGGGCCGAAACCGATGAGCCGACCGCTCCGAACGCCGACGGGGGTTGATGGCTCGGCGCGGAGGACGCATGTCGCGGCTCGTTTCCATGAAGACGCTCGGGCTCGCGCTGATCGCGCTGGGGCTGGCGGCGATGCTCGTCGCGGTGCCCCGCATGGTGGCCCGGATGGAAGCGCGTGACCCGGGTGATCTCACGTGGTTCCTCGATCCGATCACGACGCAGAGCTTCGACTACCGCGGTCTGCCGGTGCGCATCGAGGTGATCGAGCCCGAGTCGTACCGCGATCAGGAACTGCCGATCGAGGCGGCGTTGCTGCCGCGGAAAGAGCGTGCGCTGGCCCGCATCGAGTGGCGCGGCGAGCGATTCGAGATCCCCATCGAAGGGCTCGACGATCCGCGTCTGCCCGAGCTGCTCCGCTTCGACGATTGGATGCGTGTGCTGGTGATGGCGATCGGTCCGCGCACGCGTGAGGATCTGATCAACGGTCTCGAATCGGGCGACGTCCAGCCGCGTCTGGTGATCGCGACGCGCCTCCCGCCGGAGGACTACGACCCGAAGTCGTGGGGGCTCGTGCGCCGGGCCGAGTGGCGGTATACGTTCGTGGAGTTGCTCGCCGAGGGGCAGGCGCCGGCGTCGGAAACCTCTCGCGTCATCGATGGCGTGTTCGGCCTCGCCGAGGGGACGTACCGCGAGATCGATGATCTCGGCAGCCCGACGATCCGCGCCGAGCGTGGGCGCGAGGGCGACCACTGGATGTACGCGTCGATGCTGCAGATCACGCCGACGGCGCTGTACCGCAGCACCGGGCGCAACCGACCCATCCAGGACTCGTTCGGCGCGCTCGGGTGGACGTGGACGGTGACGCTCGCCGGCGGGCTCGCGCTCGTCGTGGGGATCACGCTGCTGATCGCGTCTCCCGATCCGGCACTCCGCGCCACCGGCGACGCCTAAACTCGCCCTCACGAGACGGGGGCACGCGTTTGACACGACTGGCACCACCCGCAGAAACCGAACCGGCGATCGAAGCGCGATCGTCCGGGGATCGCGGCGCGCCCGCCGCGGATAGGTCACGGTTCACGCTGCTCTTGGTCTCGCACGCGCTGATCGACGTGTTCCCGATCCTCTTCGTCACGCTCATGCTCCCGCTGCGCGAGGGGCTGAACCTGACGGAGTGGCAGGTGCGGTTCGTGTACATGGCCACGCCGATCTTCTCCGGGGCGCTGCAGCCGATCTTTGCTCGCTTGACCGACAAGTACGACACGCGGCTGTGCGGCCCGCTCGGGCTCATCATCGGTGCCGTGTGCGTCGGGTCGATCGGGCTGGCGCAGAACTTCTGGCAGCTCGCCGTGCTGCAGGTCATCGGGGTGATCGGCGTCGGGATGTACCACCCCATCACGACGGCGCTGGCGGGGCAGGCCGGTTCCGGCTGGAACATCCGGAACGGTGGCGGGCGAGCGCTCGCGATCGCGGTCTTCATCTCCGGCGGGATGCTCGGGCACGCGATCGGGCCGGTCGTCGGTTCGTGGATCAACGACGCGTATGGAATGGCGCACCTTGTGTGGCTGATCCCGCCCTCGCTGCTGATCGCGATCTGGCTGCACGTCGCGCTGCGCCGAACACCGCACCGCCACGTGCATCATGCGGAGCTGCGGGCGGGGTTCGATGACGCGGAGTCGATGCGTCGGTGGGGCGTGATCGGTGTGCTGACGCTGCAGAACGCCCTGCGGTTCACGACGAACGTCGGCATGTTCCTGCTCTTCAACACGTGGATGGAATCGAAGATCCAGGACGATCCCGCGCTCGCGGCGAAGCACGTTGGGTACCTGATTTCCGCGATGACGCTGGGCATGGGCGTCGCGGTGCTCTTCGCCGGGCACCTGTCGAGGAAGGGGCGCGAGCTGGCGCCGCTCTTCTGGCTCTCGATGATCGGCGCGGTCTTCGTGGCGACGCTGGGTCTCGTGGGCGATGCGCTCGTGGGGGACCGCACGCCGACCGCCGTCGCGCTCATCCCGATGTACGCGTGCGCGGCGCTGACATCGGTCGGGTTCTTCGCGACGTTCCCGATCGCTACGTCGCTCGCCCAGCGGCTGCAGCCCGGGCACACGAGCCTCGTCACCGCACTGATGATGGGCGTGGGGTGGAGCTTCAGCGCGCTGCACGCCCCGCTGGGGGTGCTCTTCTTCGGCGGCGTGGACCTCAATCAGGCCGCCTCGCTGCCGCCCGAACGGATCAACAACGGGTTCTTCGGGTTCGCGGTGCTGCTAGTGATCGCCGGGGTGCTGACGCTGTGCATCCCGAGGCGGCTGGTCCGCGATGCCGCGAGCGTGCAGTAGCGTTCCGAGCCTCTGAGCGGGGTTTCTCAGAACTCTGCCGGATCCGGAATCGGGGAAGCGCCTCCCTGTTCAAGGTACGGCGATCCGAACGATGTGGATAACCCCTTCGGGATCTGCCCCCGTCACTTGAGAACGCCGGTCGATGCGGTGCTTTCGGGACGGGAGGCGGTATGGATCAAAGTTGAACAAGCGGTGGAAGGGACGGCGCGAGGGCGTGGGATGAGCATCAGTGGGGGCTGTCGAACGCTGTCGGTTGCGCTCGGTCACGTGGACAACCCGGCGATTCGGGGTGGCGCGCGTGCAAGGCTTGCGCATGCGGTAGTTTTTTGGGATGACACGCGCCGAGCATCCCGTCGCCGAACCGAAGCCAACTCGCCACGAGGTCGATCGGGTGCGCCCGGAGATGCCGCTCGTCGATGTGATGGATGGTGATGCGCGGCGCGAGATCCGCGTGCTCGATCACGGCTTCGTGGCGTTGGTGGACTCGATGCCGCGACTCGTGCCCGAGGGGCAGACCGCGGACCAGGCGATCGTGCAGGCCGCCCGCGTGTCGTACGGCGCCGGGACGAAGAAGGTTCACGAAGACCACGGGCTGATCCGGTACCTGCTGCGGCACCGGCACACGACGCCCTTCGAGATGGTGGAGTTCAAGTTCCACTGCTCGATGCCCATCTTCGTGGCGCGCCAGTGGATCCGGCATCGGACGGCAAACGTGAACGAGTACTCGGGTCGGTACTCGGTGATGCCGGACCGCTTCTACCGACCGGAGCCGGGCAACGTGCGCGTGCAGTCCAAGAGCAATCGCCAGGGGGGTGAAGAACCCGCCGACGCTGTGACGGCGAGCGACTTTCTCGCGTATCTCGATCGCTCCGAGTCGCTCTACGAGGAGTACGAAGCGCTCGTCGAGCGGGGCGTGTCGCGCGAGCAGGCGCGTATGGCGCTGCCGGTATCGCTCTACACCGAGTGGTACTGGAAGTGTGACCTGCACAACATCCTCCGGTTCCTGTCGCTGCGCATGGACAGCCACGCGCAGCAGGAGATCCGCGTCTTCGCCGAGGCGATGTGCGCGCTCATCGAGGGGATCGTGCCGGTGACGATCGAGGCGTGGCGGGACTACGACCTCGGCGCGATGCACCTCACGCGGCTTGAGGTCGAAGCGATCCGCGAGGGTCACGCCGAACT
>JBCDCB010000021.1:0-51004 GCA_039182735.1 Planctomycetota bacterium | reverse complement strand
GTAGAGGTTGCCCGCGTCGGCCCCCCCCTGCTCGCCGTCGGCGACCGAGACGTCGCCCGTGGCCCGGTCCACGCGCATGCCAGCGAGCGATCCGATGGGTTCGCTCAGCGCGATCGCGCCGAGCACCGCGCCGGTGAACCGGTTGAGCGTGAGCAGTTGGTCGTTCTGCGTGTCGATCGCGAGGAGGTCATCGTTGACAAAGGCCATCGCAGAAAGGTCGCCGGTCGCCGCGGTCGCGACGGGCCCGATGAGGAACGCGCTGCCGGTGTTCGGATCGATGCGGTAGAGCTCGGGCGTGAGGGACTGCGCATCCTGCAAGCCGTAGAGGCTGCCCGTGCCGGGGTCGAAGGCGAGGTCGCCCTCGAAGTTGGCGTTGAGCCCGAGCGAGCCGACGACGTTGGTATCGCCGGTGAGCGCGTCGATGGTGACGAGCGCGTTGGGGATCGGGGCGCCGAACGTGGTGGTGGCGTAGAGCAGCCCGGCGCCGTCGGCGGCGATGCCGGTGTACCCCGCGAAGCCGGTCGCGCGGGGCGAACTGGTTCCCGCGGTCGCGGTGTTGATGTTCCACAGCGTGCCGGTGTCAAAGTTGACGCCGACGAGCGCGAACGTTCCGGCGTGCGCCACGGACGCGCACGCGCCGGCCGCGATCACCGCGGCGAGTGTGCCTCGCATGTCATTCCCTCCCGTCGCACGCTCGTTCCCCCGGCGTGCCGTGTTCCGTTAGTCCTGCGGTACCGGTGTGCTCCCACACGTGCCGGTCCGGTTCGTGCCGCTCAATCCAGTCGCGCGGCGATGATCTACCTGTTGATGCCCTTCTCGAGACCGGTGCCCTGTCCGCCGCCGAGCGGCCCCAGCGGCGCAACAGCGCCGGGGCGCGTGCCGACCGGTTTCCCGGGCCCGTCCGACCCGACGATTGCGGGGATGTCCAGCAGCGTCTCGATGTTCGCGAAGGTGCCGCCCCCGCCGCGGGCACCAAAGTCACCCGAGATCGTGCTGATCGAAACGACGTCGTCGGTGCCGTCCTGATCGAGGTCGCCCGTGAGCAGGACGGCGGGCGTTGCCAAGGTGCCGAGCGTCTGCCCGATGCCCAGGAAGATGCCATCGACGGGCGACGAGTCGTTTCGGAGCACGCTGATGGAGCCACCGACTTCCGGCGCGGGCGTGGCGATCAGGTCCGGGTCCCCGTCGCCGTCGAGATCGGCACCCGCGAGCGCGCGAGGCCCGACGTTGAGCGGGACGGGGCCGACGCCGTCGATCTGCCCGTTGTCGTTGGGGAGGACGGAGACGGCGTTGCCGGGCCCGGTGCTGATGGCGGGTTCGGGGAATCCGTCGCCGTCGAGATCAACGATGACCACATCGGTCGCTTCGCCGCCGACGTCGATGGCGTCTTCGACGTCAAAGTTGATGCCGGTGATACCGGCGCGGGCGTTCCCGACGTTGCGGAGCACGGTGGCCTCGCCGGCGGTTCCGCCGCCGGTGACGATGTCGATGTCCTTGTCGTTGTCGAGGTCGTCACCGCCGAGCGCGTTGACGCCGTCGAGCCCGACGGCACCGCCGAAGGCGAAGCCCCCGAAGCCGCGCGCGGTGAGGAGGTTCTCAAGAAAGAGCACTTCGCTGCTGAACCCGAGCGCGACGGCAAGGTCGGTATCGCTGTCCCCGTCGAGGTCTGCCGCGAAGAGATCGCAAGGCCCGCCGGGCGTCGCGATGGATTGGTCCGGCGTTGACGGGAACACGCCAAGCCCGTCGTTGGCGAAGACTTCAACGGTGCTCTCGAACTTGTTGGCGACCGCAATGTCCAAACCGGGATTGCCGTCGTACTCGCCGAGCTCGACCGCCGAGGGGCTGTTGCCGACGGTGATGACCTGGGGGTTGGCGTCGTCGAAGCCGAGCCAGAACGGGTTCATCGGGTCGGTCTGGTCGTTGCCGAGATTGCGCAGAATGACGAGCTGCCCGTTGCGGATCGCGGGGTTGGTGTCGTTGGGGATGGTGAGGACGAGTTCCGGGAAACCGTCGCCGTCGAGGTCCCCGAGGTCGCCCGCGAGCGGGCGACCGCCGACGACGGCCGCGGGGCCGGGCAGCGGATCGATCGTCGCGGTAAGGGGCTCGCGTCGGAGCGAGACGGAGACGCCGTTGAAGAACTCGTTGTAGTCGATGCGGAGCGAGACACCATCGGTGGGCGAGGGCAGCGCGACGACGCCGAAGCGATCGCGATCGGTCTGTTCGGAGAACGAGCCGCCGAACACGATGCGGAGTCCTTCGAGCTGGGTGGAGTCTTCGAGGAGCCCGGGGTCGAGCGCGTTGACGATCAGCGTGCCGCCGAGGCTCAGTTCGCCGGCGGCATCGAGCGCCCGCGCGTCGGCGCCGAACTGCCCGCCAACGACCTCGACCTTGAGCGTTCCAAACGGCCCGTCGGATCCGAGGTCGGCCTGGGAGAAGTCGCCGCTGAGGAAGAGATCGACGCCGCCCGGGGTCTGTCCGGAGGGGTCGGTGACACAGACGGTGCCGGGCCCGAAGACTTCGGGCGAATCGATCACGCCGAAGCCGCGGATCTCACCGTCGCGGCTCAAGAAGAAGAAGTCTTCGCCGCTGAGATTGTTCTGTTCGACGACACCGCCGCGGAGTTCGAGCGTGCCTCGGTAAACATCAACCGCCCCATCGACGATGACGTTGGAGAAACCGTTCTCGAGAACGACCTCGCCGATCACCGGGATGCCGAACCCGCGTTTGCTGAAGAAGTCGTTCCCGATCAAGAGGCTGCCGGTTTGAAACGACGCGTCTTTGACAATGAGTGCGCCGTCGCCGGTGTTGCCGATGATCGTGCTGAAGAACCCGGAGGGATCATTCGCGGCGAAGAACAGCCCGTCGTCGATCGCGAGCGTAGACATGGTGGCGCCGAATGCGCCGACGAAGAGCGTGTCGGCACGGACCTCGCCGCCGCCGCCGCCGTTGATCGTGAGGGACGCGCTGTCTGTGAACTCGAACTCACCGCCGACGGCGAAGGTTCCCGGCGTGCTGAGCTTGCCGAACGTCTCGACGGAGTACAGGAACCCGTCCGGTCCGCCGCGCCGGCTCGGGACGTCGATCGCGGGCGGGAAGTTCCACGTCACATCACCCGTGTTGACTTCGAGCGCCGCGTTGAAGACCGCGTCGGGCTGATCGGTCGCGAACTCCACGTCGTACACCGCGTCGAGCGAGAACTCGGCGATCTCGACCGGGCCCGGGACGCCGTCCGACCAGTTCTCTGCGACCCGGAAGAAGCCCCCGAGCGCGTTGATCCACTGGCTCGAGCCGAACCCCGCGCTCGCGGGCGCGGCGGCGCTCAAAGCGAGCCCGATCGCCGCGGGGGCCATCGCCCACTGAGCGGCTGTGCGCATCGACATCATCTTTTCCTCCGTGCCTCGTTGCCCATCGCAAGACGGGCAACCCCTCCCAATGCGTTCAACATACCCCGAGACGCGGCGGGGCCAAGCCCACGCGGGCCAAAAGGGAAAAGATCGGGTGCCGCAAGACACGCGGATCGGGTCAACGCCCCCCGCGCACCGCCGCACGGAATGACTCCCGCTTCTTCGCGGGCTTCTTCTTCCCGCTTGTGCCGACCGTCTCCCCGCGCTCGACGGCGAGCTTGCGGAACTCGTCGAACGTCGTGTGTTTGAGCAGGTCGTTCACAGCGCCCTGCACGGCGACGAGTTTGTCGTGCACGGCGCAGGCTTCCCCGATGCCGCAGGTCCCGCCTCCGAAAGGGCAGTTCGGATCGTTGTCCTCGCGCTCGAAGAGCGTGAAAACGTCGTAGAGCTTGATGCGCGACGGCGGCTTGGCGAGGCTGTACCCGCCGCCGGGCCCCGGCATGCCTTGGACGAGCCCGGCTTGCGAAAGCACGGTGAGCATCTTGGCGACGAAGGGCCCTTGCAGCCCTCGCGACTTGGCGATCTCGGACGCGGAGAGCCGGGTCTTCCCGCTGTCGTAGACCTCGGCGAGTTTGCTGATGGCCGCGATGGCTGTTTCGGTTTGCTTGCCGTACATGCCGAGTCCCCTTGCGGGCGTGCGGGGCCGGCACTTGTCAAAGTTTCCGAGGTGCGCGTTCCTCACCAGCCGGGGCGCGAGTGTACCACCGCCACCGCCGAATTGACGACAGGTCTTTCGTGATAAATCACGATACACCGCTCGTTGATTCTCGATCCTACCGCTGTCCGTCGCTCGCTCTGACGATCGTCGGCGGCGCGGCGACTACGCCAACGCGGTGCGCTTGGGCGAGTTGAAGAGCTCAACACACCCGCGATGCACGCGTCGTCTTCGATGACGATGACGCCGAGCCGGCCGCTGCAGAACGAGAGGCGCCGCGGGGCTGATCAGTTGATGTCGCAGCCGAGGTTCGAAACGATGAAGGTGATATCGGCGGTGGTCGTCGCGCCGTTGCCGTCGGCGTCGCCGGGGGTGCCCGTGGCGCCCATCGCGCCCGCGCCGAGGTTGGAGACGGCAAAGGTGATGTCGGCGGTGTTGGTCGCGCCGTTGCCGTCAACGTCGCCGGGGCACGACGCGTCGCAGGCGTCGATGATGCCGTTCATGTTGGCGTCGCTCGCGGTGCCGTCGAGGAGCTCGCACGCGTCTTCGACACCGTTCTCATCGCAGTCGGTGAAGGGCCCGTCGTTGGAGATGATCTTGTAGATCTCGCCGCTGGTCGTGCCGCTCTGCTCGACGATGTAGATCTCGCCGTACGCGTCTTCGGCGAAGGAGACGATGTCGGTGATGTTTTCGAAGACGCCGGGGGGATCGAGCTGCGCGGTGCGGTCGGTGAACTCGGTGAACCCGCCGCTCCCGTCGTAGCGGACGGTCCAGATCTGGTCAGAGCAGTAGTCGGCGAAGAAGTAGAGCCCGTCGAGGCTGGGGATCGCGCAGCCGCGATAGACGATGCCGCCGGTGATGGAGCAGCGGAACGGGCTGCCGCCGCGGGTGTAGGTGTAGAAAGGGAAGTCGTACGCCGAGGCGTCCGAGCAGTTAACGGTGTTGAACGTGGCGTTGCCTTCGTAGCAGCGCCAGCCCCAGTTTTCGCCACCGGCGGAACCGGCGGGCTGGAAGTTGACTTCTTCGAAGGCGCCCTGCCCGACGTCGGCGATGTAGAGATCGCCCGTGAGGCTATCGAACGATGGGCGCCAGGCGTTGCGGAGCCCGTAGGCCCAGATCTCGTCGGCGCCGGCGGCGTTGACGAAGGGGTTGCTGGCGGGGATGGCGTAGTTGGCCGACGCGTCGCCGGGGAAGTCGTCGCCGTCCACGTCAATGCGGAGCATCGCGCCGAGGAGGTTGTTCTTGTCCTGCCCGTTGCCGATGCCCGGGGTGTGACCGGAATCGTCGTCGCCGCCGCCTCCGCCGTCTCCCGAAGAGATGTACAGGTAGCCGTCGGGACCGAAGTCCATCCAGCCGCCGTTGTGGTTGGTCTGGGGCTGGTCGAAGCGGAGCACCTGCTGCCGGGTGCTCTCATCGACGTTGTTGGGGTCGCTGGTCACCTGGTAGCGATCGATGATGGTGTCGATGCCGGTGACCGTGTCGATGTAGTAGACGTAGAGGTAGCCGTTGTTCTGGAAGTCGGGGTGGAAGGCGACGCTGAGGAGCCCTCGCTCGTCGAAGTTGCCGGACAGGTTGACGACTCGGTTATCAATGTCGAGGAATAGCGTGGAGTTGACGACGCCGGTGTTGAGGTCGAGCGCCTTGATGACGCCGCGCTTCTCGACGATGAACAGACGGTCGAAGTCGCCCGGCGCGTGCGTCGCGTGGACGGGGCGGTTGAGCCCGGACGCGACCCGTTCGGTCGTGATCGACTGCGCGAACGCGCCCGATGCGGCGCAGGTGGTTCCGAGGATCACAGCGCCCCAGCGCGAAAGACCGGTCATAGCAACCTCCGTCGTTCTTCGTGTGTGCCCGCCCTGCGTCGGGCCGACTCTCTCTTCGATGCCAAGACCCCGCGGACGCTTTCACGCCCGCGGAGGGTTCATGTGTTGGTATCGGCTTATTCGCAGCCGAGGTTGGAGACGATGAAGGTGATGTCGGCGGTGGTGGTGACACCGTTGCCGTCGGCGTCGCCGGGGGTGCCCGTAGCGCCCATCGCGCCCGCGCCGAGGTTGGAGACGGCGAAGGTGATGTCGGCGGTGTTGGTCGCGCCGTTGCCATCAACGTCGCCGGGGCAGGCGGCCTCGACGAACTCGGGGCCGACCGTCATGCCGTCAACCGTGGAGACCGGGCCGGACTTGTAGTGACCGAGCGTCGCGAGGGCGTCGGTCACCGGGGTGCGGTCAACCGTGAGCCACACGTTGAGCTGCGTGCCCCAGCGGAGCGGGTTGTCGGTGGTTTCCCAGCGGACGAAGCCGTCGCCGCGAGTGAAGGTCCAGTCGGCGTTGCTGATGGGCGTGCCGTCCTTGGCGTTGAGCGGCTCGTCGTGGTGGAAGACCTTGTAGAAGCCCGAGTCGCTGATCACGGCGTCGTTGTCGAGCGGGATCGTGATCGAGCCGACCTGGCGGTCCATATCGATGTTGGTGAGCACGTACTCGAAGCGGGTGTCGCCAGCGCCCTCGTCGAAGGCCTTGACCGAGAGCAGCGAGCGGCCGTCCGGCGACTCGAACTCGACGACCGGGACTTCCTGCGCGATGACGGTCTGCATCTCGGCGACCGCCGTCTGGGTGGCGCCGGCTTCGAACCAGGCATCGACCGCGAAGCCCCAGGTGGGGAGCGTGCCGGAGCCGGACGAGTTGAAGTTCCACGTGCCGCCGGGCGAGCCGGAGATGCTGCTCACGGGCTTCCACGCCGCGCTGTTCCAGACATCGACGTCGTCGTGGCAGACGTAGTAGCCCTCGTAGTACCACTTGGCGCCGCTGTTGAGGGCGGGGTTGATGTCGTTCTCTTCCACCTGAAGGCGGCGGCGGATGCCGTTGTTGCTGGGCGCGGAGCCTTCGACGGAGTCAAAGACCGAGCCGTAGAAGGACCAACCGCCGGTCCACGGGTTGATGTCGTAGCGGGGACCGAGACCACCCTGGCTGGCGTTGAGGCCCGAGGAGTAGGTGTCGGTGCAGCCGATGCCGAGGCGGGTGCCGTTGGTGCCCTGACAGCCGCCGACGGCGGGGTCGAAGCACTGCTGGTTGCTGAGCGCGAAGAAGCCGTGCTTGACCCAGGACTGGCCGATCTGCATGAAACGGCCGTTGGGATCGAGGCGGTAGAGGTTCATCGCAATGAAGGGGTGGAAGGTCTCGGGCTCATCGTCCCAAAGCAGGACCTTCGTCCCGATGTTCCACGAGGTGGTCGCGATGGAAAGCCCGAGCACGCTGCCGGTCCGCCCGAACTGGCGGAGGTCGTAGAGCTGGCAGAGCGTGACGTCGGGGTCGCCGTCGTTGGGATCGACGAACCCGTCGTTGAATTCGAAAGTGATGGTGTCCCAGATCGCGTCAGGATCACTGGTGGGGAACGAGACGCTGCTCTCGGCGAACTCAAAGATCCACGTGCCGGCGGGATCGAGCCCGTTGAAGTCGTTGATGGTGCCGGAGGCGTTCGCGGTCTGCCCGGCGCTCATCGTGCCGTTGCTGCCCAGATCGACGATGACACCGTAGCCCTGGGGCGAGGTGATCATCGCGTCGGCGTGCGTGCCACGGGTGCCCGACTGCAGGGCACGGAGCGTGCCGCTGAAGTCGATCCCGTCGAGCTCGTAGCCGCCGGTGACCTGCACTTCGATGCGCTCGTTGAAGGACAGCCCGACACGGTTCGTGCTCTCGGCGTCGGTGAAGTTCACCGTGTCCTGCACCGCGCCGAGCGCGGTGCTGGCGGCGAACACGCATGCTGTTGCGCCGAGAATTCCGGCACCCGCTTTCGAAACGTCTCTCATTCAATGTCTCCGCAGCGTTCGATGACCGGTGCCGATGCGTCCTCGGAGGACGCGCCACGATCCGGATTCGGGCCAAAGGCAGCCCCGCAGGGCCCAAAGGGCCTCGGCACACTCCCACCCGGACCATACCCCGCGTTCGGACCCCTCACAACGGATCCATACGGGTTTTCCCGATTCTTGCCTCCGATTGATCCCAACTCCTGAGACGGTCCGAACAATGGGCACACAGACGCACCGAGACACTTGCCCCGACACCCGGTCTCGGCCCGAGAACTGGGCGATCCCACAGCGCGCCCGAGCCGCCGATCGATCCAACCATGACCCACATGTCCGAGCCGCGCTCGATCCCGCTGAAGGTCCTGCCAGAACCACGCCCATCGCGCGCGCCCACATCGCGCATCGGCCGCTGGCGCGCCGGCGTGCTGATCGCGGTGCATGTCCTCATCGTGGCGCACGTGGTGCAGTGGCTCGTGATGGGCAAGACCATCTCGCCCGTCGAGCCCAGTGAGTCCATGCAGACACTCGAGCAGGGGCTCGTCAACGCAGGCGCGATCATGTTCGCCCTCGCCATCCTCTCGACGCTCGTCTTCGGGCGTTTCTTCTGCGGCTGGCTCTGCCACGTCGTCGCGCTGCAGGACCTCTGCGGGTGGATGCTCAAGAAGGTCGGCATCCGCCCCAAGCCCTTCCGCTCGCGCCTGCTCGTCCTCGTGCCCACCATCCTCGCGCTGTACATGTTCGTGTGGCCGACGTTCAAGCGATTCGTGCTCGCGCCCGTGCTCGAACGCGTCGCGCCGGGCATCGCGACGTGGTTCACGGTCCCGCCCTTCCCCGACGCCGGGTTCACGAACCACCTCATCACCGAAGACTTCTGGGCGACCTTCCCGCCGTGGTTCATCGCGGTCCCGTTCCTCTTTGTCTGCGGCTTCGTCTGCGTCTACGTCCTGGGCGCGAAGGGCTTTTGCACCTACGGCTGTCCCTACGGCGGGTTCTTCGCGCCCGTCGACACCGTCTCGGTCGGGCGCATCGTGGTGGACGACGATCTCTGCGAACGCTGCGGGTACTGCACCGCCAACTGCACCTCCAACGTCCGTGTACACGAGGAGATTCACGACCACGGCATGGTCGTCGATCCCGGCTGCATGAAGTGCATGGACTGCGTGAGCGTCTGTCCCAACGACGCGCTCTCCTTCTCGTTCCGCACGCCCGCCGCGATCAAGGGCAAGCCGGAGCGCGAGCCCACGCCCAAGCGGTTCGACACGTCGATCGCGGAGGACCTCCTGCTGCTCGTCGTCTTTCTGTTCTGGGTCATGGCGATGCGTTCGCTGTACGGGCTGATCCCCCTGCTGATGGCCGTGGGCATCGCCGCGTGCATGACGTTCTTCACATGGAAGGCGCTGCGCGTGCTGCGTGACGCCAACGTGCGCGCGCTGCGCATCCAGATCAAGAAGCGCGGCAGGCTCACCGGCGCGGGCGCGGTCGCGAGTATCGCCTTCGTCCTCGCCACGCTCTTCGGCGCGCACTCCTGGACCGTCAACATGAGCAAGTGGGTCGGGCACGCGCTCACCGACCGGATCGACGTCTCGGCAGACGAAGCGCTCACCCCCTTCGAGCCCGGCGAGACGCCCGAATCACGCTACGGGCGAGAGACAGTCGATCGCGCCGAGCGTGCGCTCGCGCACCTGAACCGGTCACGCACGATCGACGCCGGGGGGATCGGCTTCCTCGGCGCGAACCCCACCGACACGCGCATCGCCAAGGCCGCGCTCACGCTGGGCAACCCCGAACAGGCCGAAACCGCCCTGCGCCGCGTGATCGAGCGATCGGGACCGGGGGACGAGATCGTGGTGGACCTCGCCGGCGTGCTGCTGCTGCAGAGCCGCGGTGCCGAGGCGCTGCGCCTGCTCGCCTCCACGCTCGAAGCGCACCCGGACTTCTGGCGGGTGCGCGAGCGGCAGATGCTCGTGAGCACGGCCCTCGGGCCCGACGCTATCGCGCCGCAACTGCAGGACGCACGCGAAGCGCTGCAGCGCCTCCCGAATCCCGACAATGCCAAGCGCACGGCCGAACGCGAGCGCCGACAAGAGGCGATCGCGCGCACGCACCTCGTGCTCGCGCGGTTGCTCGAGGGCACACCTGCGCGCACACCCGAAGAGCTCGATGCGCAGCGGGCCCAGGTGATGCGCGCGTACCTCGCGGCGACAGAGGTAGACCCCGACAATGCCTATGCGTGGGAGTCGCTCGCGTCGGGCTACGTCAGACTGCGGGGCAACTTCGAGGCGGCGCTCAAGGCCCTCGGGCGTTCGCTCGAGCTCAACCCCGCGAACACGCAGGGCTGGTTCTTCAAGGCACAGTTCGCGTACGAGCTCGGCAACAACGAGCTGGGCGACGAGTCGCTCGAACGTGCATTCGAGTCCACGGACACCCCCGAGACCAAACGCCGCATCGCGACCGACGCCACCAACATGATGCGCATGTTGGGGCGCCCCGACGAGGAGGCCAAGTGGGACGCTCGGGTGAACTGATTCGCGCTACTGCCCGCTGAACTCGGCGTGGAGATCGGCGATCCCGTAAACAAAATCCCACGCGTCTTTGCCGCCCCAGACACGGTCACGCATCACCTGTCCGCTGGAATCAACGAGGAAGACCGTGGGCGTCTGCTCCCAGGCCCAGTTCTCGATGCCGTCGCTCTCTATGAACTCGGGGATGGAGGCCATGCGGATCTGGAAGTACGGATCGACCGTTTCTTCGAGGGTCCACACTTCCTGCTCGATGATCGGCTTCATCTCGTTGCACGTGGAACACCCGGGGTCGTGGACGAAGATCGCCCAGACGGGCCCGCCGAACTCCGCCTGCTCGCGGATGTCGGACATGGCGTCGGTGTCCATGAGCCTGTCGATTGCGTCTCGCCCCGCGTTGTTGGTCGTCGAGGTCTGCGCGTTGGGAACGGTTGAGGCGTACCAGTACCCCGTCGCCGCCGCCGCGCTCGCGGCGATCACGCACACGAGCAGCAGCGTGCGCGCGCGCATCGCGTACGCGACGATCATCGAGAGCGCCACGATCGCGAGGTCCATCGTGAAGCTGAAGCCCTCGGGCGGGGTCCACAGGCCTCCGAAGCAGCCGCACGGGCCCTTCGCCACGTAGGTGAAGTACCCGGCGTACCCCGCGAGCCCGGCGAAGAACGTCGCCACGCCGAGCCACGTGACCTTCCAGAACGAGAGCGAGAGCACGAGCAGGACGATCACCAGCTCGCCGCCCGCGATGAGGTAGTCGGCGAGCACCTCGACCGGCGCTCCGTTCGCGTCGGTCGTGAGCCACGTGGGCAGCTCGACGGTCTTGTAGGGGCTGGGCGACATCAGCTTGCCCGCGGCGGCGAACTGCAGCACAAAGCCCACGCACATCGCAAGCAAGAGGGCCGCGACGCGCGTCACCGGCCCGAGGCGTTTCTTCGGTTCCGCCGACTCGTTCACTGCGAGCTCGCTTCCTGGCGGACGGTGAAGACGAGGTGGATGCGGGTCTGATCCGCGCCCATGCGGAAGATTGCGGGAACGATCTGCGGGCCGTCCTGCACGTCTTGTGAGAGTTCCAGGTTGACCCGCGCGATGCCCCGGGTGGGCGACTCGGGCCAGTAGCCCTCCAGCGTGCCCGAGAGGTCGTCTGCACCGAGCACGTCGCACGTGATCTCGCCCTGTCGCGGCGTCCGCTTGATGGGCACGTCCACGTGGAACGTTGCACCGGGTTCGAGCACGCCCAGATTGAACAGGCGCTTGTCTGCCCGCATCTTTCCTTTCTGGAACGCGCGCTCGTGCGCCGCCACCCGCGTGTCGTACACCGCGACCGGGAGCAGCTCGGCGTCTTTCTTATCCGTCTCGACGACGAGGTAGGGCGGCGGGAGGATCTCCTCGTAGTCGTACGAGATCACGTAGCGGTTCTTCACCGTGCCGTCGTCGTTGACCAGGTTGGGCGGGAGCCCGTCCACCGCGAGCAGGCGGAAGGGCTCGCCGTCGGGCGACGAGATGCGAATGTTGCCGGACTTCTTGCGATCGACGCGGAAGCTCAAGGCGGAGGGCACCGTCACCACCGGCTGGTGGATCTGCGCCATAACCTGGAACGTCTTCATCGAGACGTAGTCAGCGACTTCGAACCGCAACGCCACGTTCGCCATGTTGGGCAGGGGTGTCGCCTCGTAGGTGATCGTCGCGTCGATATCTTCTCCCGGATTGATGAGCGTGGAGCTGAGCTGCACATTCTTGAAGCAGGAGCAGGACTTGTGGACTTCGACCAGGCGGAGCGGCTCATCGCCCGTGTTCCGCACGCGGACGACGTGGTCGGTCACCGACTCGGGCAGCACCACGCCCATGTTGAGACGGGGCGGGTCGAACTCAATCGGCGGGATCGCCGGACGGTCCTGCGCCGAGGCGAGCGATGGGATCATCGCGCCGGCGATCAGCGAAGCGAACAGCACCCAACCCCGACGACTCTGTGTGCGCATGCGTGAACCCCTCGAACCGGTCTCTCGGCGTCGCGACTCGACGCCATCACTGTCTACCCGCACCGCCCACGGCGGTTCCACAACGCGGGAACGAAGCGTAGTCTCGGCCGCTCCGATCGTCGCGTTGAGCGCGCAGGCGCTCCGGCCGTCAGAACCCGCCCGCGATCGGCGCGGCGTCACCGACTTCGGGTGGATCCCCCTCCCGCTGCGCTCCGATACCCCGGATTCCACCGCGGCGAGTGAGACACATGTCCGAGAAGTACAAGGCCTCCATCCAGCTCAGCGATCGCGCTCGGGCGGCACTGCTCGACGGGCTCGACGCGAGTTCCGAAGACAAGGCACCGACGGGCCGCAACAAGCGCGAGCAGACGCGCTACCCCTATCGCGCCGCGCACGTCGCGCTCGACGTGCAGCACCCGGGCGGCGGGATCCAGCGCTGGTTGGTCGCGCCGCGGAACCTCTCCGCCGGCGGGATCGGGTTTGTTTACAAGGGCTTCCTCCACCACGGGACGCTCTGCGTTGTGACCATGGGTGCTAACAGCGGCGAGATCACGCGGGTCACCGGCGAGGTCGTGGCGTGCCGACTGCTCAAGGCCCCGATCCACGAGGTGGGCGTCCGCTTCCATGAGAAGATCGACCCTGCGGCGTTCTGCGACGAGCGCACGATGAAGCAGATCGAGCAGCGGATCCGCAAAGCCGAGGCAAGCGGGCCCAAGCGGATCGCGGTCGATTCGGGGACGGTGCTGGTCGCGACGCCGGACGGCAAGGAGGCCGGGCTGATCCGCCAGGCCCTCGCGGTGCTCGGGATTTCGCACCGCCACGTCGCGACGGTGGCCGAGTTGAGCGATGCCCTCGCCACGCCGGGCGTGCTCGGTGTGCTGATCGACGTGGACGGGTTCGGCGGGATGAACCACCACCAGGCGCCGGCGCGGGTCGTGCGGGATGTGGGGTTTACCGGACCGGTCGCCGCGCTCACCAACACGGGCGACTGCACTCGGAACGACGTGGTCGATGTCGTCGGTCTGCCGACGGACATGTCCCGCCTGGCGGCGACGCTCGAGCACTTTGCCAACGCGAGCGAGAATCGCGACGCCGCGTGAACCGGGGAGGGTGCTCCGACGTTCTGCGATGGTGACGGGCGGCGCATCGGCGCATAGCCTGCACGCACGAACCGTCAGGAGCCCGCACCGGTGAATCAGTCAGCAGCGGCGCCGTCCGCGCGTCAGCCCGAGCCGAATCCGACAGACGCCCCGCTCACGCCGATCGACCGGGTCCCGCTGGGCCCCGAACGGGATCGCGTGGAGCGGATGCGCACGATTTCTCCCGACGCGGATCCGATGCGGTGGGTGCCCGGCGTGCCGCCGACGCGCGTGCCGACGCACGTCGCGGTGATTATGGACGGGAACGGTCGCTGGGCGGAGTCTCGCGATCTTCCGCGCATCTATGGGCACCGCAACGGCGCGACCGCGGTGCGTGAGCTCGTGGAATGGAGCGGGCGGTTGGGGATCGAACAGCTCACGCTCTTCTCGTTCTCGAGCGAGAACTGGCGCCGCCCGTCCGAGGAAATCGGCCTGCTGATGTCGCTGTACCTGACGTACCTCGAGAATGAGCGCGACGAGCTGGTCCGCAAAAACATCCGCTTCTCGCAGATCGGTCGGCGTGACCGCCTGCCGAGCGAATCGCTCGAAGCGCTCGACGCGTTGATTGAGGCTACGGCGTCGTGCACCGGGCCGACGCTCTGCCTGGCGGTGGACTACGGCGGTCGGCACGAGATCGCGCACGCCGCGCGCACGCTCGCGGAACGTGTGGCGCAAGGCGAGATCGAGGCCGCATCGATCGGCGAGGAGTTGTTCGCGCGTCAGCTCGACACCGCGGGCATGCCCGAGCCGGACCTGCTGATCCGCACCGCCGGGGAGATGCGTCTGAGCAACTTCCTGCTGTGGCAGCTCAGTTACGCAGAGATCTACGTCACCGAGACGCTGTGGCCCGACTTCGACAGGGATTCGCTGTTTGATGCGGTGCGCGCGTATGCGTCTCGCGAGCGGCGGTTCGGTCGGACGCAGACGCAGGTCGCCAGCGAACGCTGAGCCGACGGGGTACGCTGCGCATATGGGATTGGGCGACCTGGGACGCTTTTTCTCGACGCGCTCCGATCGGGCGGACGACCCGGTGCGCACGCGTCTGGGGCAATCGCTCGAGCGCCTGGGCTGCTCGGAAATCCGCTGGGAGAGCGCCGAGGCCTCGGTCAAGCGTGGCGGGACACGCTTCAACCTGTCTGTGGATGTGCTGCCGACGAGCGTGCTGGAGGAACTCGTGGCGCCGGGTTCGGACACGCGGCTGGACCTGCTGCTCGCCGACACGCTGGGCTGGCCGATCGATCGTGCGCTGCTGTCGGACTTCGACGAGGTGCGTCCGTTGGTCTCGCCGCGGGTGGTTCCGCCGAGCGCGCTGAGCGGTCCGGACCGCGCGATGTGCCGGCGGGATCTCTTTGATGATCTGCTGGTCGCGGTATCGGTCGGCGTGAGCGAGACGGCGCCGCTCGTGCGCACGAGCGATCTTGATGCGTGGCCGGTGGACTTCGACGAGGTGCTGCGCCTGGCGGTGCTCGCCGAGCGCGAGCGCTGGGAGCCGGAGCGGGACGCGCTGGACGTGGACGGTGTCCCGGGCATGTTCGCGGTGATGGACAGCGAGCGCCTCGGGTCTTCGGGGTACTTCGCGCTCGACGCGTTCGAGCCGAGCGACGCGGGGGTGCTCTTCGCGCTGCCCGATCGGCGCGTGCTGCTCGCACTGCGGGTCGGGCCCGGCAGCGGGCTGGGCGGGCTCGCATCCATGGTGCAGATGACCCTCTCGCTCGAGCACGAGGCCCAGAAAGCGGGCGGCGCGATCGGCGACGGCATCTACTGGAAGCGTGGCGCGCGCGTCGAGCGGTTGCCGTCCATGGTCATCGAGGATGGTGACTCGCGTCGCGTCGAACTCAGCCACGGCGGGTGCATGCCCGAACTGCTCGAAGCGCTCGGCTCGGAACCCCCGGACGACGACCCCGCGTAGATCGGGCGTACAGTGGGCCCATGCTGCGTGAGCGACTCGTGCTCGGCCCGATCCTGGTGATCGCGCTCGTCGCGCTGATCTGGCTCGACGAGGTCGCCGCGCGCCACGGGTGGGCACCCGGTGCCGTGCTGCTGGGCCCGCTTCTGCTGGCCTCGATCCTCGCGGGGTGCGAATTGAACAGGATCTTCCGGCTGCGGGGCGTGGATGCGCGCGCGCTGGTGACGGCGCTGGCGTGCGCCGCGGGGCTCGCCGCGTCGGGCTTGCCTCCGGTGCTGCTGGGTGTGCAGGAGGGCGTGCCGGGCGTGGCGATCGCCTCGACGGGTGCGGCGTTGGTGTTCGTGGGGGCGCTCGTGTTCTATGCACGGCATCAGACGGCGGACGGCGTGGTCGCCGCGAGCGGCGCGACGCTGCTCGCGTTCGTCTACCCAGGCATCCTCGGCGGGTTCATGCTGCACCTGCGTGCCGAGCACTCCGCGTGGCTACTGCTGGCGATCCTGCTCATCACCAAGGGCTACGACATCGGCGCGTACTTCACGGGGCGTTCGCTCGGGCGGACGAAGCTCATCCCGTGGCTCAGCCCCGGAAAGACGTGGGAGGGGCTCATCGGCGGCGTGATCCTCGCGGCGGTCGTTGGCGCGGTCGCGCTGCCGCTGACCTTGACCGGGGAACGTGTCCCGCCGATCTGGGTTTGCGCGCTGCTCAGCGGCGTGATGGGGCTCGTTGGTCAGGCGGGCGATCTGGTCGCGTCGCTGCTCAAGCGCGACGCGGGGCTCAAGGACTACTCGCAAACGCTGCCCGGGTTTGGTGGCGTGGTGGACGTGATCGATTCCCCCCTGCTCGTCGGCCCCATCGCGTACTGGGCGCTTTGGATCGCGGCGACCTGACTCCGCCTCGCGGATTGGTGCCCACGCGGGCTTGGGGACGGTGGTACACTTCATGTTGACACGGGTGGTCTTTGGGGAGTTTCTATGGGCGTCACGTCGAAGCTGCTGAATCTATACCGAGTCGATCAGCAGTTGTCGGGCCTCAAGCGCAAGCTGAAGGCCGCCGAGCGATACCTGAACGCCCAGAGCGCGCAGCGCGACGCGCTGCAGCAGCAGGCCGAGACCCTCAAGAGCCAGCTCCGCCAGCTCGAAGCCTCCGCCCACAACGACGAGCAGGAAGTCAACTCGATGGAGGAGCGGATGCTCACGCTGCGCGACCGTGCGAACACGGCGCAGACGAGCAAGGAGCACACCGCGCTGCTGACCGAGCTCAATACGGTCAAGGCGGACAAGACGCTCATCGAGGAGCGCGGGCTCGGACGGCTGACAGAGATCGACTCCCTGCGCACGGCGCTCGCCGAGGTTGAAGCGCAGATCGAGCAGCGCGGCAAGGTCGTCGAGGTCGCCAAGAAGGACCGCGACGAGCGCGAGACCGAGATCCGAGACCGGGTCGAGGAACTGGAGCAGAAGCGCGAGGCAGCGCGGGCGGAGGTCCCGGCGGCGGCGCTCGCGCTCTACGAAGAGCGCCAGAACGTCGCGAGCGATGACGAAGAGGTCATGGCGGCGATCGAGGAACTCAGCCGGAAGGACATGGAGTACACCTGCGGGGCGTGCTACACGATCGTTCCTGCGGAACTCACCAACCGCCTGCTGCAGCGGGGCGACCTCTCGCAGTGCGGGAAGTGCCACGCGATCCTCTACATCGAAGACGGCCTGCGTGACGAGATCCAGACGGCCGCCGACAAGAAGCGCGCCAAGAACGCGACCGCGCAGAGCCGCTGAGTACGCGCTCGATCACTCGGGCTCGAACCGCACCCACACATACCCGGCGTATCGGTACGACTCGGGGTCCTCGCTGGCCCCGGGGAGGGGCCACACGAGCGCGCGCTCGACGCTCACGCGCGGGTCCTGCTCGTCGAGCGGTGGCAACCCGGCGTCGGCGCGGATGTCGTCGATGCGCGCGCGCGCGGCGGCGACGGCACCCCGGCGCGTGTCCACGAGCGTGCGCCCGAGTGACTCGGCGCAGAGCACGAGCGTCTCGCCGGGGCCACGCCGCACGTCGGCGAACCACCACGCGGGACGGCCGTCATCGCGCCGCTGCACCGTTTGCACCGTTGGTTCGGGCAGTGGCTCGGGCTCGGGGATCGCTTCTTCTGCCGCGACGTCTTCGGTCGTCTGCTCGTCGGCTTCGACCGTGTTGGCGGGCGCGGTGCGCGGTTCGGCCTGTGCCTGCGGAGTGGAGTCCGCGGGCTCGGGCTCGATCGCCGGCGGCTCGTCGTCCACGGGCTGCGACGACGCGCACCCGAGCAGGCACGCGCACGCGAGCGGGATCATCCGGCTGGGTCGGGGAATCTGCACACCTCCCTCGGCGTCGGGGCCGGGCTACGCCTCCTCGAACAACCGCTGCTGGTCCTTCGAGTCCTTCACGCGGTCAGCGAGCACCTGGAGCTGCTGCATGATCTCGCCGACGTTGCGGAACTCGTAGTACTCGCTGGCGAAGCGGACGTAGGCGATGTCGTCGAGGTCGCGCAGCTTCTTGGCGACCAGTTCCCCGATCTCGCGCGACTGGACCTCGCGGTCGTAGGTCCGGTGGACTTCGTCTTCGACTTCGTCCACCACGCGGTTCTTGGCGTCTTCGGGGATCGGGCGTTTGCCGCAGGCGGCGCGGACGCCCTTCATGATGTTCTCGCGGCTGAAGGGGACGCGTGACCCGTCCTTCTTGATGACGGTCAGGCGGGCGGTGTCCTCGATGCGTTCGTAGGTGGTGAAGCGTTTAGAGCAGGAGAGGCACTGGCGTCGGCGTCGGATGACGCTGCCGCCCTCGCTCGCGCGCGAGTCGATGACCTTGTCGTGGTTGCTCTCACAGAACGGGCAGATCATGGGGCGCCTCGACGGGTCGGTGCTTGACGGGCACCTCACTACCACATCTTGGCGAGACACGCCCCGCGGGTCAACGGGGAGGGTTGTCGGCGAGATGCGGGCGGTCTACGTTGCCGCTCGCGGGAGACCACCCCAAGCAGGAGCGGACGACACCATGGCGCGGATCACGCTGCCGGACGGATCGGTCAAAGAGTTTGACGGCGCGGTGACGGCGTATCAGGTCGCCGAGTCGATCGGCTCGCGCTTGGCGCAGCAGTCGGTCGGCGCGCGCATCAACGGCGAGCTGTCGGACATCCACGCGATGATCGAGGGCGAGGCGGAGCTGTCAATCATCACGAGCAAGCCGCGGGATGAACAGCAGCGCGACGACCTGCTGTACCTGATGCGGCACTCGGCGGCGCACGTGATGGCGGAGGCGATCCAGCGGATCGTGCCGGGCGCGCAGTTGGTGTACGGGCCGCCGCTGGAGACGGGGTTCTATTACGACATCCGCTTCCCGGAGGATCGCCCGCTGTCGAGCGAGGACTTCGAGGCGATCGAGGCGGAATGCGCGAAGATCATCAAGGAGGACCGCCCGTTCACGAGATATGAGCTGCCGGTCGCCGAGGGCATGGAGAAGCTGAAGGGCGAGGGCAGCAAGTACAAGATCGACAACGCCGAGCGCGCGGTCGAGGCGGGCAGCGACGAACTGTCGTGGTACGCGACGGGCGAGCCGGGCACCGATTGGGAAGACCTGTGTCGCGGGCCGCACGTGCCGAGCACGGGCCGCATCGGCGCGATGAAGGTCATGTCGCTTGCGTCGTCGTACTGGCACGGCGACGAGAAGAGCGACAGCCTCACGCGTGTCTACGGCACGGCGTTCCCCTCGAAGAAAGAACTCGACGAGCACCTCGAACGCCTCGAACAGGCGAAGCAGCGCGATCATCGCGTGATCGGGCGCAAGCTCGGGCTGTTCCACATCGACGAGATGGTCGGGCAGGGGCTTGTGCTGTGGACGCCCAAGGGCGCGGTGATCCGCAACGAGCTGCAGGAGTTCATCAGCGACGAGCTGCGCAAACAGGGGTACCACCAGGTCTTCACGCCGCACATCGGCAAGCTTGATCTGTATCGCACGAGCGGTCACTTCCCCTATTACCAGGATTCGCAGTACCCGCCGATCCCGGAGCGGGACGTGCTGATCGAGATGGCGGAAGAAGGCTGCACGTGCGGCGAGCTGACGAACCGGCTCGAAGCGGGCGAGGCCGAGGGCTACATGCTCAAGCCGATGAACTGCCCGCACCACATCCGGATTTTCAAGAGCCAGCCGCACTCGTATCGCGACTTGCCGGTGCGTCTCGCGGAGTTCGGGACGGTGTACCGCTGGGAGCAGTCGGGCGAGCTGAGCGGGATGACGCGCGTGCGCGGGTTCACGCAGGACGACGCGCACCTCTTCTGTACGGAAGAGCAGGTTGCGGAGGAGCTCAAGGGGTGCCTCTCGCTCGTGCGGATCATCTTCAGTTCGCTCGGTATGGACGACTACCGCGTGCGTGTTGGTTTGCGCGACCCGGATAGCAGCAAGTACGTCGGTGAGCCGGCGAAGTGGGACAAGGCGGAGCAGGCGTGCCGGGACGCGGCGGCATCGCTCGATGTGCCCTTCAGCGAGGAGCCGGGCGAGGCCGCGTTCTATGGACCCAAGATCGACTTCGTGGTGAAGGACGTGATCGGGCGCGAGTGGCAGCTCGGGACGGTGCAGGTGGATTACAACCTGCCCGAGCGATTCGGGCTGGAATACATCGGGGCGGACAACCAGCCGCACCGCCCGGTGATGATCCACCGCGCACCGTTCGGGTCGATGGAGCGCTTCGTTGGAGTGCTGATCGAGCACTTCGAGGGCGCGTTCCCGCTGTGGCTCTCGCCCGAGCAGGTGCGGGTGCTGCCGATCAGCGAGAAGTCGAACGCGTACGCGTCGGAGGTTCACGCGATGCTGTCGGCGGCGGGGCTGCGGACGACACTCGACACGAGCGACTCGCGCGTGCAGGGCAAGATCAAGGTCGCGGCGGACGAGCGGATCCCGTACTTGGCGGTCGTCGGGCCGCGCGACGCGGAGCAGCGGGCGGTGAGCGTGCGTGCGCGAGGCGTGCAGAAGGACCTCGGCAGCCTGGCGCTGGATGCGTTCGTCGCGAAGCTGGTCGAGGAGCGGGAGACGCGGGGGTCCGCGTCACTTCGAGCGAGCATGACCGGGGAGTAGCGCCGTGGCAGCCAGATCGACGAGCGAGGCAGTGCCGAGGTTCAAGCCGCCGATGTGGGCGGTCGTCATCGGACTCGTGTTCTTGGTCGGGTATCCGATCGGGTTGATCGCGCGTGGGTTTGCGCCGCTGATGCCGGGCGTTTTCGTAGGCGCGATCATCCTGTTCCTGCTGGCCTACGGGATCGGCTGGACGGTGTACCGCATCGGCGGGCGGAGCAACCGTGGCGGGGGCATCGCGTTTGGCGCGCTCGCGTGCCTGCTGCTCGTGATGGGCGTGCTGAACATCAGTGACGCGATGGGATTTCGCGAGGCGCGTGCCAAGGCGCTCGAGTTGCAGAACCGGTCTGCGCAGACGACAAACAACGTCACGACACAGCGGAAGACGCCAGAGCAGCGATTGGACGAGTTCCGACAGGCCGAGCAGGAACGAATGCAACAGATCGCCAGCGCGACGGATCGTGAATCGGCGGCACAGCCCGAGCCGGAACCGCCCGCCCATCCCGAATGGCGTGCGCTCGGCGTGCAGTTCGCCAATGACATCGCTCTGACCACGCGCACGGGCGAGTTCGAGAACCGGCAGGATCGTGAGCGGCTCGAACGTCTTGAGCCTGCAGAAGCGGCGCTGGTGCGCGCGAGGATCGCGCTGCGCGAGTACATCCTTGAGACAAATGCTCGCCGTGACGAGGCGTGGGACGCTGTGGGCAACGGCGGGATCGTCACCGTGGCCAATGTGGTGAACGAGACGGACCCGGCTCGCATCGAGGCGATGCGCGAGAGGTTCCGCACGTGGTCCCGAGCGGCGGCGGAGTCGGTCGCGGCATACGACCCGCGAGACTCAATCGGAACGTTGCTCGGTGAGGTGGATGGCGCCCGGCGAGACGCGTTCTTCGAGGGTCTGGATGCCCAGATCGAAGCGCTGAACCTCAGCGGGAAGGTCGTGGGTCGGCAGCGGGCGGCGGAGAAAGCGATCGAGTTCATCGACTTCCTCGAAGAGAACACAGAGAGCATCAGGATCCGGGACCGGCGTGTCAGCATCACCGATCCGGCGCTCGAAACGCCTCTTCAGGAGCACGCCGCGCTCGCGCGATCGGCCATGAGAAGGTGCTCGCCTTGGGATCGGATCCGTCGGTCCCCGTAAGCCTTGATGGTGTTTGGGCTTGCCCCTCGGCGGGTTGATTCGTAGGCTTGGACCACCCGTGCCGGGGAGAACGGTGTCCCCGCGGAGCGATGGCATGCCCGAATCCGCGACAGATCGACTGGCAGCGAGCCCGCAATGGGCCGATGTCACGTGTTGCGTTCGTCCGGCCCCTCGCTCATGACACGGACGACTCACGCTATGTCCATGACCATTCTGCTCTGCGCGCTCGGCGTCGGTTCGCCGCGTGGTGTGTGGGCTCGACCGCTTTGAAGGAGAAGGCTCATCGGTAGGCGCTTTTATGGACGTGATGCGGGGCCCGTGAAGAAGACCCGGGTCAACCACGAGATCAGGCTGAGCCCCATCCGCCTGATCGATCACGAGAACAACCAGGTCGGCGTCGTGGATACACGCGACGCGATGCAGATGGCGGATGAGGTCGGCCTCGACCTTGTGGAGATCCAGCCGGACGTCCGTCCGCCGGTCTGCAAGATCATGGATTACGGCAAGTACAAGTACGAGCTCTCGAAGAAGGAGCAGCGCAGCCGCGCGAACTCCAAGCAGGCGGAGCTCAAGGAAGTGCGTCTGGGTCGCTCGACGAAGATCGGGGACCACGACGTCGAGATCCGCGTGAACCAGGCGCGCCGGTTCCTGATGGACGGGCACAAGGTGCAGTTCGTGCAGCGGTTCCGGGGTCGCGAGATGGCGCACCGGGACATCGGCACGGACCGGCTCAAAGGGATCGTGGACAACCTCGCGGACATCGCGAAGGTGGAGGTCCCTCCGAAGTTCGCGGGCCGTCAGGTGACGATGATCTTGGCGCCGGACAAACCGCGGATCGAACAGATCAAGGCGAAGCAGAAGCGGGAAGCGGAGGCGACGGCGACGGCGGCGGCGGCGGCGGCGGAGACCGAGCCGGCTCCCGTTGAGCAGCCCGCCGAGGCGCCCGTGGAAACCGCCGAGAAGTCCGAGGGTTGAGCCCCCGGCGTCGTGTGAGCGCACCATCCTTTGAGTCCGCCATCAGGATCGGTTGAGATTCTGTCGGCTATCGCTGCGCCCGCGTTCTCGGGTCGTAAGGGCGATTGTCGTGTCGTGCGCCGGCGGTTCTCAGACGCGCCAGCCCGAAACTCCGGGCGAGCGAGGCGGAACAACTTTGCAATCGGTGAAAGGGGAAGAAGTTTGGCGCGTCCGTGAGAGAAGAGCGCCGATGAGCGGAGCACACGTCTCCTTCGTCGAGAGCATCAGACCGACCGCACGCCAAGACGAGGTGTCAACGATGACCCGAATCGCGCTGCTCGCAGACATCCACGGCAACCTTGAGGCGCTCGAAGCGGTCGCCTGCGACATCCGCCTGCAGGGCGCGGACCTCGTGGTGTGCCTGGGCGACATCGTCGGGTACGGGCCGGAGCCCGGGAAGTGCATCGATCTCGTGTCGCAGATGTGCGACCACGCGGTCATGGGCAATCACGACGAAGCGGTGGTCGAAGCGGACGTGCGCACGCCGATGAACCCGCTCGCGCAGGCGGCGGTGTCGTTCACACGCGACCGCCTCGACGGGCGTCAACTCGCGTACCTGCAGGGTTTGCCGGAGACGGTACGCGTGTGCGAAGAGCTCACGGTGACGCACGCGTGCTTCGGTCCAGAGCGGTACGCGTACCTGTACGACGAAGCGCGTGCGGCCGAGGCGTTCGGGCACCTGCCGACGCGCATCGGCGCTGTGGGTCATACGCACCTTCCCACGATGTTCGTTCACAGCCTGTCGGTGCCGGCGACGGCGGAGACGGTGCGTCATACGGCACTGCCGGGGACGGCACGTGCGGCGTTGCCGCGCGAGCACCGCGTGCTGCTCAATCCGGGCTCGGTGGGTCAGCCGCGGGACCGGAACCCGGAGGCTTCGTGGGGCATGCTCGATCTTCGCGATCGCACGTTCCAGGTGCGCCGGGTGTGGTACGACGTGGACGCGGTGGACTTCAAGATCCGCGAGCACGGTCTGCCGGACTTCCACGGCGCGCGGCTGCGCGTGGGCGCGTGATCAGACCTTCACGCGTGTCCAGCCGCTCCCGAGGAACCTGCCGACGAAGAGGAGTGCGCGGAGCACGAGTTCGGCGCAGAGCCCGAGCCAGAATCCGGTGAGGGGATGGATGTCGAGCCCGAGCCACTCGCGGAGCGGGTCGGGGTTGATGATGTGTCCGCCGCCGAGCGATTCGGGGAGCGGGATATCGACGCCGCAGAAGAGCCACGCGAGCGGGAGCCGGATGGCGTAGGTGCTGATCCACGTGAGGGCCATCACAACGGTGGTGTCGCCCGCGCCGCGGAGGGCGCCGCGGATGGTGATCGCGGTGGCGAAGAAGACCTGGATCACGCCGCACACGACGAGGAGCGGCGGGGTGAGTTCGAGGTGCGCCGGCTGTTGGGAGAGCAGGCCCACGACAAACTCCGGCGCGGTGGTAAAGAGCACGCCGAAGAGGCCCATGATGAGCACGCTGATGAGCGTGCAGCGGATGATCGCGAGTCGCGCGAGGTGGGGTGCCTTGGCGCCGAGGTACTGCCCCGCGAGCGTGGCGGCGGCGGTGGACATCGCGAAGCCGGGCAAGAACGAAAACGCCTCGATGCGCACCGCGACGACGTGCGCACCGATGAAGCCGGGCGTGGCCATCCAGCCGATCATCGAGAACGTGAGGAAGTTCCCGAACCACATGCCGAAGGTCTCGATGGCATTGGGAACGGCCACGCGAACAAGGCGTTTCATGGTGCGCCAGTTCGGCGCGAGGCGGCGCCGCTTGAAGCGGAGCCCGTGCACGCCGCGCGAGAGCACCACGCCCATGATGAGCGCGCCGACGACGTAGGCGCAGAGCGTTCCGATCGCGATGCCGGTGGTCCCGAGATCGACCGGTGAGGGGTTGACAAAGAAGACGTGGCGTTCGATCTCGCCTGCATCGGTCATACGGGTGGTGGCAAGGTCCGCACCGCAGAGCAGCACGCTCACGACGATATTGATGACGTTGACGAAGGCCATGACCCACAGGGGCGTGAACGAATCGCCCGCGCCGCGGCAGGCGGCGATCCACGAGAGCAGCAGTGTCAGCGCCGGCACGCTGAACGCCAGCACGTGCAGGTAGTTCACGGCGTACGCGACGGCTTCATCCTCGAGGTTCATCCACGAGGCGATGCCCGGCGCGGCCCAATAAATCCAGAAGCCGACGATCACGCCCAGCGTGCCCGCGAGGATCGTGGTCTGCCCGAGCGTGGCGTTGGCGACGGCGACGCGCCCTTTGCCGATCGACCGGCTGACCATCGCGCCGGTGCCGATACCCAGCGCCATCCCGACGAGCGCCAGGAGCCATCCGAAGTAGGCGGCGACGCCGATCGCGTCGGTCGCGGCTTCTGACAGCGAGGCGGCGAGGGTGGTATCGACGAGCCCGACCGTGGCGTTGAGCAGCGACTCGAAGAGCACGGGCCATGAGACGACCCAGATCGCGGCCCACATGCCCAGGCCCTTGAGCCGGCCCGACTTGATCACGCCCTTCTCGTCGCAGATCGGCTGACCCGGGGCCGCGTGATCGACATGCACGCCGATCACGGCGGTCTGGCCGACGCCGGGATCTTCGAGTTCGAAGTCCTCGGAGTTGTTCTGCGGTGGCTCTCGGGTCACGGGCCCAGTGTAGCGCACGCACCGTTCATCGGAGTTTGAGCGACGCGAGCCCGATCGCAACGAGGATGAGCGTGAGGATCCACATGCGCGCGACGATCTTCGTTTCCTGCCAGCCGCCCATGTGCAGGTGCCAGTGGTAGGGCGCGCAGCGGAAGATGCGTCGTCCTTTGGTCGCTTTGAAGTAGCCGACCTGGAGGACGACGGAGCCGATCTCGGCGAGCACGAAGCCGCACATGATGAGGACGACGACCTCCTGCCGGATCACGAGCGCGATGTAGGCGATCATCGCCCCGAGCGTGAGCGAGCCGGTGTCGCCCATAAAGACCGCCGCGGGCGAGGCGTTGAACCAGAGGAACCCGAGGCACGCGCCCCCCATCGCCGCGGCGACGATGGCGAGTTCGTCCGCCGCCGGGATGTATGGCACGAGCAGGAAGCGGGCGGCCTCTTCGTAGCCGGAGATGAAGCACAGCACGACGAGCCCGATCGAGACGATCGCGGTGATGCCCCCGGCGAGCCCGTCCATCCCGTCGGTGATGTTGACCGCGTTGGAGAGCCCCGCGATCAGCAGCGTCGCGAGCACGACGAAGATCGGCAGCGGGAGGAACAGCAGGCCGGCGCTGACCTCGCCGATCGGCGTGATGTAGGTCTTCTGGAACGGCAGATTGAGCACGTGCCCGAGCACGGGTTCGTCGCCGGCGAAGCCCGACTGCGCCGCGCGGAAGACGAAGAGCCCGGCGAGCGCCGCGAAGCCGAGTTGGAAGAGGAGTTTCTCCCAGGCGTGCAGGCCCTGACGCGAGCCGCCCGGTCGGCTCGCGGCGGTGAGCTTGAGCCAATCGTCGGCGCCGCCGATCGCCGCGAAACTGACGAGCACGACGAGCGCGATCTGTACGTACCCCTGCGTGAGGTCAGCCATGATGAGGATCGAGACGAGCACGGCGCCCGCGATGAGCAGCCCGCCCATCGTCGGTGTGTTTTTCTTCGACTGGAGCGCTTCGTTGAGCGCATCGACGTCGAACTGCGCGAGATCGCCGATCTTCTGCGCGGTGAGCCATCGGATGACGGGCTTGCCAAAGGCGAGGACGATCAGGAACGCGAGCAGGCCGGCGCCGGCGGTGCGGAACGCGACCTGATCGAAGACCTGCAGGTAGCGGTAGAGGTCGGCCTCGACGAGCCACGATTCCATCGCACGGAGCAGCGCGTAAATCATGTGGCGCGCCCCGCGCCGGCGTGGCGCGTGCCGATCGCCTTCGCGACCGCTTCGAGCCCGATCGCGCGCGATCCCTTGAGGTACACAGCGGCGCCGGGCTCGCAGCGCGAGGCGATCCGTTCGGCGACGTCCGCGGTCATCTCCGAGAAGATCATCGACTCGCAGCCCGCGCGCGACGCGCCGTCGGCCACGAAGAGCGCCATCGGGCCCACCGTGACCAGCACGACGTCGCGTTCGGCGAAGAGTTCGTTGAACAGCCGGCCCAGCCGTGCGTGCGCTTCGGGGGCTTCGTCGCCGAGTTCGAGCATGTCGCCTAGCACGATCACGGGGCGCGCGGCGGGATCGCGCTCGCGGATCAACGCCGCGAACGCGCGGAGGCCGGCTTCCGCCGAATCCGGGCTCGCGTTGTACGCATCGTTGACGAGCAGCACGCCGCCGCTCTCGACGGGTTGCCCGCGCATCTCGGGCGGGTCGAAGGACGCGAGCGCCGCGGCGAAGGCGTCGTCATCGACGTTGAACCGGCGTGCGACGGCGAGCGCCGCCGCCACGTTCGACGCGTGGTGCGCACCGAGCAGCGGCAGGCGGACCGTCGCGCCGCTCGGGAGTTCGAAGACGGTTTCGAGACCATCGCGCGTCGGCTTGGCGCGCACGCACACGTCGCATTCGGACGACGAGCCGAACGTGATCACGTTGGGGAGCGTGCGAGCGACGTCGTCCAGCAGCGACTCACCGTGAGGGAGCACCGCGAGCCCGTTGGGCTGCAGGTGCGTGAGCAGCGCGGCCTTCTCGCGTGCGATGCCTTCGCGCGAGCCGAACGCGCCGATGTGTGCGCTGCCGATTCGCGTGATGACGCCGACGTCGGGCTCGATGGTCTCCGAGAGCGGCGCGATCTCGCCGGGCTCGTTCATCCCGACCTCGCAGACGAGGTAGCGATCGCCCGGCTGCGCGCGGAGCGCCGTGAGCGGGACGCCGATGTCGTTGTTGAAGGACTTGATCGAAGCGGTGCCACGCAGCGAACCCTGGAGCGCGGCATCTACAAGGCGGACGAGGGTCGTCTTGCCGACCGAGCCGGTGATGCCGACGACTCGCAAGCCCTTGAGCGTCTTGAGATAGGCGCGGGCGAGTCTGCGGAACGCGACGCGTGTGTCGCCCACGCGTACAACGCCGCCGGGCGGGGGCTCGCGCAGCGCGTCGGGCTTCTTTGAGACGATGCACATCGACGCGCCGCCCGCGACAGCGTCACGCGCGTAGGCGTGCCCATCGAAGCGATCGCCCGAGATGGCGACGAAGACGTTCCCCGGCGCGATCGTGCGCGAATCGATCGAGACGCCATCGATGGACACTTCTTCAATCTTCGGGCGTGCGAGCCAGGTGCCGCTCGCGACCTTGCGGATGTTGTCGGGCGTCCAGAACGTCACGCGCTCGCCCCCGTCTCGGCGTGCCGCGCAGCGAGCGCGTCGCACGCGACGACGCGGTCATCGAAGTCGATGCGTCTGACGCCATCCGGCGCGTTCGAGTCGGGCAAGAGTTGGTAGGTCTCGTGCCCCTTGCCGGCGATGAGGACGACGTCTCGGGGCGTAGCGGATCGGATCGCGAGATGGATCGCGCTGCGCCGGTCGGCGCTGCGTTCATAGCGAAGGCCCTCGGGAACGCCCGCGATGACCTCGTCGATGATCGTTTCGGGGTCTTCCGTGCGCGGGTTGTCGGAGGTGATGATGATGCGGTCCGCATGCGCCGCGACGGCACGCGCCATGCGGGGGCGTTTGGTTCGGTCGCGGTCGCCACCGCAGCCGAAGACGACGATCAGCTCGCCGCCGGGGGGCACGATCGACGCGAGGGTGGCGCAGGCGTGCGCGAGCGCGTCGTCGGTGTGCGCATAATCCACGAAGACCGCGGGCGACGCGGCTCCTTGATCGACGCGCTCGAACCGGCCGCGCGGCACGCCCACCATTGCCAGAGCGTGCGCAAGGGTGGAAGCATCGGCGCCGACGTGCGCGCAGACAGCCTCGCACGCGATGAGCGCCTGCGCGGCGTTCATCGCGTTGTGCGCGCCGATGAGCGGGGTTGTGCATGCGGCATCGCCGAGCTTGAACCGCGTTCCTTCGAGCGAGACGTCGATACCACTCAGGCAATTATCGGCATCGGCGCCGACCCGCCGGATCACGGCCTGGCAATCGCGGATCATCCGGGTGTGCGCGGGATCGTCGGCGTTCACGACCGCGAGACCGCTCGGCGAGAGGAGTTCGAAGAGGTGCGCCTTCGCCGAGGCGTATTCGTCCATGTCGGCGTGGTAGTCGAGGTGATCGCCCGAGAGGTTCGTGAAGATCGCGACGTCGAACGCAATCGCTTCGACACGTCTCTGATCGAGCGCGTGCGAGGAGGCTTCGAGCACGACGGCGTTGCAGCCGTGATCGAGCGTGCGCGCGAGCGAGGCGCTGAGTTCGTGCGCCGGCGGTGTCGTGAGCCGGGCTTCGTGCGGGCCGTTGCCTTCATCGACTTCGATCGTCCCGATGAGCCCGCACGGCACGCCGATCGAGTTGAGCACGCGGTGGACGAGATGCGCGGTGGTGCTCTTGCCGTTGGTGCCTGTGACGCCGATGACGAAGAGACGCGACGACGGGTTTCCGTTTATGCGTTCGGCGAGATGCGCGAGCATCCATGCGGCCTCGTCGCAGCGGAGGTCGGCGACGCCGGCAGGCAGTCCGAGAGCGTCGTCCTCGCGCAACACGGCGACCGCGCCGCGCGAGATCGCGTCGTGGAGGAACCTCTCTCCGCTGGTCCGCGTCCCGGCGCGGGCGACGAAGAGCGTGCCGCCGTCACTGCCGGCGGGCCGCACGTCGCGCGAGTCGTCGGTGACGCGCGCGATGGGCGGGTCGGCGTCGCCGACGAGCCGGGCGTCGAGGTTGTCAATCAGTTCGCGGAGGCGCATGGCACAACCTGATCTCACGGTCGCTGACTGTATCGACGCGGGCGACGCGGGCGTGTGAAAAGGCCCGGGTTTACGGGAGGATGAGCATCGCGTCGCCGTAGCTGAAGAATCGGTAGCGCTCGCGGATGGCCTCGGCGTACAGATCCCGGACGCGTTGGATGCCGGCGGGGAAGAGGGCCGCGACGAGCGCGAGCAAGGTCGAGCGGGGCAGGTGGAAGTTTGTGACGAGCCCGTGGATGCGTTTGAACTCGTAGCCGGGTGTGATCATGAGCGTGGCGTCGCCGGCGACATCGTCAGTCGCATCGATCGGGAGCGACTCGAGCGTGCGGACGGTCGTCGTCCCGAGCGCAATGACCCGCGCGGCGCGCCCGAGGGCTTCGAGGGTCTCGGCGGGCGCGGCGTACCGCTCGGCGTGCATGTCATGATCTTCCAGATGCTCCGCGGTCACGGGGCGGAATGTCCCGACGCCGACATCGAGGTACACGGCGGCTTCTTCTACGCCGCGCTCGGCGAGCGAGTCGCGCACGCGCTGCGTCATGTGCAGCCCGGCGGTGGGCGCGGCGACGGACGCGCCGCGGCCCGCGTCCTCATGCACGCAGCGGTACCATGCGCGATCGGCGTCGTCTTCGATGCTCGTCTCGCCGCGTTCCTTGCGGGCCGATCGGATGTAGGGCGGGAGCGGTGTGGCACCAACGCGTCGGAGCGTGTCGCCCGCGGGCCGCGCCGGATCGACGCGAACGACCCAGCCGTCTTCACCCGGCTCGACGAGTTCGATGGTGACGCCGGTCTGGCGCGAGGCCTGATCGAGCAGCGCGACGGTCTGCCCGGCGCGGAGCTTGCCGTTGGAGCGGAGCATCACCTCCCAACGGCCCTCGGCGAGTTCGCGGACGAAGAGCCCGTCCACCGCCCCGCCGCTGTCGGTCCGTCGCCCGCTGAGCCGCGCGGGTAGCACGCGCGATCGGTTCGAGACGAGCAGGTCGCCCGCCCGAAGCAGTTCTGGAAGTTCGCGGAACACGCGGTGTTCGAGGCGAGACGCGTCGTTGCGTGACACGACCATCAGGCGGCTCGAATCACGCGGCTCGACGGGGCGGGTCGCGATGAGCTCGCTCGGCAGATCGAAGTCGAGTTCGTCCGTCCGCACGCGTCGTGCCTCCAACACCGGCGTGGTGCTCACGCGACATCCCGCCCATCCGGCGCCCGCGCGCTGCGACGATTGCCGGCGCACGAGCCTCGCTCACACGAGTCGTTGACCTTATCGGGCTTGCGGGATCTCGTCCGGCGCGGCACGGCATTCGCCCTGTGCTTTGCAATGCAGAAGAGCGGGACCATCTCGGGCGATCGCTCGACGCCGTGGGCGTGGAGCGGGTCGGTGCGGAAGCACCCCGCTGCGCGGGCGGAGGCGGTCCTGCCGGAGACGTTCGCAACGTATCTGGAGCGTCTGAACATTGAACGCCGCGGGCTGCGTGGCGATCGTTCGCTGGCGGTCGATCCCACGGAGCGATCGAGCGACCCGCACGCGACGGACGCGCGACAGGCCGCGGGCGAGCCGGAGCGGTCGGCGGTACTGGGCCCGAGTCTGGGCGTTATCGAGCGTGCCCCGGCGCGCGCGGTGACATACGAGCAGGATGTGCGTGTGGTCCGCGCGGTGTATGTACCGGCGGGGAACCTGATCGACGTGTTTGCCTGAATCAGGTGTTCTTGATCCCCGGGAGCCTCGGGCCGGCGTTCATGAGCCGCTCACCTTCCTCCACGGTCATGGAGCCTTCGGCGATGTAGGCGGCGACCTCGCGCCGGCTGCTCTCGACCTGCTTGCGTCGGGAGACGCCGCCGGCCACGCCGGCGATGGTGGAGATCGCGGCGATGCCACAGCCGAAGGTGATCGCGATGACCGCGATCACGGGGCCCGGGTCGCGCTCGAAGACTTCGATGATCCGGTGGAGCACGTCGTTCATGTGGGTCCTCTCTGAGCGCGGTTAGGCGCAGCGGTCCGGGTCGCCGGCGTTCATGAGGCGTTCGCCCTGCTCGGGCGTCATCGAACCCTCTGCGATGTACGCGGCGATCTCGCGTCGCGAACGCTCGCGGGCGTTGGTGGAGAAGGCGGCCTTGATCGCCCCGCCGACCGTTCCGAGAAAAAACACGGCGATGATCATCACCCAGAGCATGTTCCCATCGAGAAAGTCGAGCAAGTCTTCAGCAGATGCGAGCAGCATGCGGGGTCTCCCCATCGAGTGACGCGCGTCATCGCCCGCCACTGAGTCGTTCGGCAATGCATGGCCTGTCTTTCACGAATGTACCCCGGGATCGCGGCGGAGCGAGTCGGAATCTGGCGTGCGAGCGGGGGCAGGCGTATCTTGAGCGGCATCGAAAGGGGACGCGACCGTGCGGATCGAACCGCTCTTGACTCAGGACTGCGTGATCCGCATCGAGGGTGCCGCCGATAGCCGCGCGGTCTTCGCCCGCTTGGCGGAGGTCGCATCGAAGTCGCTGGGCGACGACGCCCCGGGGAGCGGGGTCCTGTTGCAGGCGTTGATCGATCGAGAGTCGAGCGGCGCGACCGTGACGCCGGAGGGCGTCGCCTTCCCGCACGCGGTCATCGAGGGCGTGGCGCGGACGGCGCTGGTTGTTGCGAGCCTCTCCCCGGCGGTGCGGTTCGGCGGCGCCGGCGGGCAGGCCTGCGATCTCGTCTTCGCGATGTTCGGAGACGCCGAGCGCCCGTGGGAGCACGTGCGTCTGCTCGCGCGGCTGGCGCGGCTCGCGCACGCCACGGACGCGCTGGGACGGCTGCGGGCGCCCGGTGACGCCGCCGGGCTCTTCGAAGCGCTCGTCGAGGAAGACCGGCGACATGTCTGAGCGTGAACCGAACGCATCGCCCGCGCGCGTGCTGGTCGTGATGATCGTCTCGAATGCGGACATCCTCGACGACCTGGCAACGGGGCTGCTCGACCTCGGGCTGGGCGCAACGATCATGGAGTCGCGTGGGCTGATGTCGCTCGTCCGCGAGGAGATGCCGATCTTCAGCGGGCTGGCCGCAATGATGAGCGATTCCACCGGCAGCCGAATGGTGATGTCGATCACCACGGAGGAGCGTGCTAACGGGTTGCTCGAGATGCTCGAGAGCGACTTCCGCGTCGCGGATCGCCCGATCACGGTCGTGGTGCCGGTGCTAAAGGCGCTCGGCGGCCGGGTGTAGCGGCCCGTGCTGGGCATCTTCCTGTCCACCGCGGTGCTGATCATGCTCGCGCTGCTCGCGACGAGCGCGCCGCTGTACCGGCTCAGGCGGAGCCGCCCGATGCTCTCGCTGCTGAGCGGCGGATGGCTGTGGCTCGCCGCGGGTGTTGCGGTCGGGCCCTTCGGGGCGGGGCTGGTCAGCGAGGACGCGCTCGTTGCGGTGCGCCCGTTCACGGTGATCCTGCTCGGGTGGATCGGGTGCATGGTTGGTTTGCAGGTCCGCCCGGCGCTGCTCGAAGTCCTGACACGTGACGCGCGGCGCACGATCGTGTTCGATGTCGTGTCGTCGCTGGTGCTGACGTCGGCGGCGGCTTGGTTGCTCATCGAGTGGTGGACGGGCGGCGCGAGCCCGTCGGTCATCGCGCAGGCGAGCCTCGTGCTCGCCGCCGGCGCGTGCGGGTGGTCGAGCGAGGGACGATCGGTCGGGCTCGCTGGCGGCGCACCGGGCGCTGGTCGCGCGCGCCGAGTGCTGGCACTGGGCGGGCTGGTGGGCGTGCTCGCGGTGGCGATCGCGGGCGTCGGCACCGGGTTCGGTGACGGGCCCTATGGCAAGGCGGGCGCATGGATCGGGTCGGCGTGGGCCGTCGGCGTCTCGCTGGTCGTTGGGGTGTGCGCCGCGACCGTCGGACGCGTCGCCCTGCGGTCGATCCCGGGAACCGGGGGCGCGGGGCTCGTCGTTTTTATCGGTGTGCTCGCGACCGCCGCCGGGCTCTCGGCGCAGCTCGGCGTGATGCCCATGCTCGCGACACTGATCTGCGGCATCTTCATCGCGAACACCGGCGGGAAGGACGCCCGCGCCTACGAACGCTTCATCCTCAAGAGCGAGCACCTCATCGCCGCGCT
The DNA here is from genome assembly GCA_039182735.1 of Planctomycetota bacterium. GTDB lineage: Bacteria > Planctomycetota > Phycisphaerae > Phycisphaerales > UBA1924 > JBCDCB01. The sequence goes on along the minus strand of JBCDCB010000021.1, from coordinate 17,524 downwards.
CTTCGGGATCGTCGCGGGCGTTTCGCTGAGCCTCGCGATCGGCGTCGGCGGCGTCGCGCTCGCCTGCGCGCTCGTGGGCGTGCGCGTCGCGATCAAACCGATCGTCGTGCACGAAGCGTGGCGGTTTGAGGATCGCGAGGAAGCGCGACGTGGCGTCGCGCGCACGGGTCTCGCGGTCGGTGCGATCCGGCCGAGTTCCCTCGCGCTCGCGTTGGTGCTGGGTCTGGCGATCGCGAAACCGTCGGACCTGCACAATCAACTCATCGGCGTGGTCGCGCTCGCGGGCCTGCTGTGCGAGGTCCTTTCGATCGTGAGCGCGAGCCTGTTGCTGCGCGAGCGTGCCCGCGGCGCGGAGGGCGCCCCGTGAGCCACGGCGGGCCCAGACCGACGCCGATCGAGGGCGTGCGATTGCTTCTGGCGATCGGCGTGCTGCTGCTGCTGGACTGGACGGCGCAGCGGTTCGCGTGGCTCTCGCCGAGCGTGGACTCGACGCAGGATGCCCTGCCGCCCGGCAGCGCGGAGACCGGCGCCGCGGTCGGGCTGCTGCTCATCGGCGCGTGGATGTTCGGGCGCGTGGTCGAGACGATCGGGCTGCCCCGGATCACCGGCTACCTGCTCTTCGGGATCGGCGTCGGCCCGGGCGCACTCGGGCTCGTGACCAAGGACGCGCTGGGCTCCGTTTCGCTCGTGAACGAGCTGGCGATCGCGGTGATCGCGCTCATCGCCGGCGGGGAGATCCGCGTCCGCGAGCTGCGCACGATGGTCAAGCCGATCGTCTTCGTATTGCTGGGTGTGTGCGCGGCCGTGTTTGTCTTCGCGGGCGGCGCGGGCGCGATCGCGCTGGATATGGCGGGCGCGGTCGAATCGCCGGGCTCGGGCGCGCACGTCTTGCTCGCGGTGGCGGTCGGCGTGGTGATGCTGACAAACTCGCCCGCGGTCATCGTGGCGTTGACGCAGGAACTGGGCACGCAGACCGCGATGAGCCGGCTCGCGCTCGCGGTGACGGTGTGCAAAGACATCGTGGTGATCATGTTGTTTGCCGTGGTCATCGCGATCGGCGCGGGGGGCGCGTCGGACGACGGCTCGCTCACGCGCACGCTCGCGGGCGGTCTGGGCGGGTCCATCCTCGCGGGGGGCGTCTTCGGGCTCGCGCTCGCGTGGTACATGCACTCGGTGCGCGCGCACCTGCTGATCGTGCTCCCGGTCGCGAGCCTGGGCATCGCGCTGATCTGCGAGGCGCTGCACCTCGAGACGCTGCTTGTCGGGCTGATCGCCGGGATGCTGATGCAGAACGTGTGGGACCATCACGGCGAGGCGTTCTTTGAGTCGCTCGAGGATCTGAGCACGCCGGTGTACTGCGTCTTTTTTGCGGTCGCTGGCGCGAAGCTCGAGCTCTCGATCATCGGGTCGGTGGGGCTCGCGGCGCTGGTGCTCGTGGCGGGGCGGCTGGCGGGGGCGTACCTGGGCGTCACGCTCGGTGCGAAGCTGGCGGGAGTCGCGAGGGGAACACGCGCGTGGCTGTGGACGGCCTTCGCGCCGCAGGCGGGGATCGCGCTCGCGCTGGCGTTGATCGCCGCCGAGGCCCTTGGAGAGGGGACGCGGGGCGAGTTGGTGTTCAGCCTTTTACTTGCCACGATCGCGATGAACGAGCTGATTGGGCCCCCGCTTCTATCGTTCGGGCTCAAACGATCCGATAGCGGCACAATGGGTGCGAACGCTGCGCCGGATGAACCCCCAGCCCGAGAGACCGATTGATGCTCGCTTCCCTCGTGCTCGCTGTCTTCGCCCCCGTCGTGCTGGGCCTCGCGACCGACCTGCTCCCGAAGCAGTGGACGGGGTTCCGCGCGATCGTCGCGTTCGCCGGGATGCTCGCGTCGTTCCTCGTGATGCTGCGCGTCGGGCTCACGGAAGGCTTCGCGGGCGAGGTCGTGGCGATCCCGGGCCTGCTCGAAGCGCCGCTGCTGAACCTGGAGCTCTCGTTCCGGGCCGACCAGCTCGGGGCGTTCTTCGCGATGCTGGTCGCGGGCGTCGGCGCGCTCATCACGCTCTATGCGCGCGGGTACTTCGGGCCCGACGCGAAGTCGATCGCTCGCTTCTATCCGACGCTCGGTCTCTTCGCGACCGCGATGATCGGCATCGCGCTGAGCGACAACATGCTGGGCATGTTCATCTTCTGGGAGCTCACCACGGTGAGTTCCTTCCTGCTGATCGGCTGGAACCTCCGCGACAAGGGCGCGGTCAAGCTCGCGCTGCAGGCGCTCAGTGTGACCGGCGCGGGCGGGATGGCCCTGCTCGCCGGGATCCTCGTGCTGGGCTCGACCACCGGCGCGTGGTCGTTCAGTGCGCTCGAAGCGCAGGGCATCGGGCTGGACGCGGCGATCGTGCTGGCGTTCGTGTTCCTGTTCATCGGGGCCGCGGCGAAGTCGGCCCAGTGGCCGCTGCACTTCTGGCTCCCCGGCGCGATGGCGGCGCCCACGCCCGTCAGCGCTTATCTGCACTCGGCGACGATGGTGAAGGCCGGCGTCTACCTGCTCGCTCGCCTTTGGCCCTCGATGCACACGCTCGAATCGTGGGGCCCGACGCTCGCGTGGTTCGGCGCGATCACCATGCTGCTCGGCGGCGTGCTCGCGGTGCGCAGCAACGGGCTCAAGAAGATTCTCGCGTACACCACCGTCAGCCAGCTCGGACTGCTGGTGTGCATGTACGGCGTCGGGGGTCTCGAGATCGCCAAGAAGGCGGTCGATGACGGGCACGGCGGCGGGAGCGGGATGATCTGGCCTGTCGTGCAGATCCTGAACCACGCCCTGTACAAGGCGCCGCTGTTCATCATCGCCGGCGCGATCATCCACGCGACGGGCAGCAAGACCACCGAGGGCATCCGCGGGCTGTGGCGTTCGCATCGGGTGTACGCGGTCGTGTTGCTGCTCGGCGCGTTCGCGCTCGCAGGCATGCCGGGCTCGCTAAGCTTCTCGATGAAGGAGGCGTTCTTCTATCTGCTGAAGAACGCGTGGAAAGAGCACGCGTGGGTGATGGTGATCGGCGCGATGGGCGTCGCGACCGCCGCGTGCAACGTGACGATCTTCGTCCGCTTCGTGCGGTACGTCTTCGGTGGTGCCGCGGAGCCTGCGTACGAGCACGCGCACGACGACGAGCATGCGCACGAATCGGGCTTCTGGTCGGCGTGCCTGTGGTGGCCCGCGGCGCTGCTCGTCTCATTCCAGATCATGGGCGGTGTCGCGCCGCCGGCGTTCGAGTTCCTCTTCGGGGCGGTCGAAACCAACCGCGGTCAATGGGCGCATCTCGCCGACGGCTCACTGCTGCACGCTATCACCCACCCGGGGATTCCTCTGCTGATGACCGGGATCGCGATCGGGGCCGGGTTCTTCCTCGGGCTCGCGACGCGTTTCCCGAACGGGTCGGACATCCACGATCGTGCCTTCCCGGCGTTCATCGGGATCAGCGAGCGCCTCGGCGCGCTCGGGAACCGATACGTGCAGGGCGGCAACCTGCGCCTGTACATCGCGACGATCCTCGGCGCGTTCGCGCTGGCGCTTGGGTTCTCGCTGACGCGCGGAGGCGGGCTCGAACCGCTCGCGTTCGATTGGGGGAGCGGCGACACCGCGGGCACGATGATCGCGGTCATCATGATCGGCGCGCTGACGTGCGTGTCGGCGCTGCTCATGCCGGCGGTGCGTTCGCGCATCGTCCGCGTGCTGCTGCTCGGGGCGGCGGGGTTCTGCGCGACGGGCATGTACCTGGTGTACCGCGCGCCGGACCTCGCGCTGACGCAGATCATGTTCGAGATCATCAGCGTGGTGCTCTTCCTGCTGGTGATGCGTCTGCTGCCCGAAGATCGGGAGGCCGACGTGAACGTGCGCAAGCTGCCGCGCGCGGTCTTCGCGACGCTCATCGCGATCCCCGTGGGTCTGGCGGCGTGGCAGGCCGGAGCGATCGCTGATCGCACGGCTGTCGGGACCGATCTTGCGCTGCAAGCAAGCGCCGCGCAATCCGTCGCCGTCGCGTCGAAGGGCGATGAAGAAAAGCTCGATCCCTCGGAGCGTGTGGTCGATCTCGGTGAGCATCCGCGCCTCGGCGCGTGGTTCCTCGAGCATTCCTACGAGGGGAGCGTCGAGACGAACGGTCGCGGCGGCGCAGGGGAGAACGTCGTGAACGTGATCCTCGTTGACTTTCGCGGCTACGACACGATCGGCGAGATCACGGTGCTGGCGATCGCGGTGATGGGCGTGCTGGGGATGCTGGCCGCGGTGCCGAGGCGTCCCCATGAGCACGCACAGCCGGGGCTTCGATCGAGCCTGTTCCGCAGCGCGATGGGGCTGATTCTGCCGCTGTCGCTGATCTTCGTGGGGTATGTCTTCTTCAAGGGTCACAACCAGCCGGGCGGCGGGTTCATCGCTGGCCTGATCGCGTCGGTGGCGATCGCGATCTACCGGGTGAGCGAGGGGCTGGGATCGATCAAGCGGTTGATGCCGGTGAAGCCGGCAACGCTCGCGGCGGGCGGTCTGCTCATCGCGCTCGCCACCGCGATTCTCGTTCCGTTCCTCGTGCCGAGCGGCGGGACGGCTTTCCTGACGACGACCAGCGCCTACGTCCCGCTCCTCGGCGGCGACTCGTTCCACTTCACCTCCGCGATGTTCTTCGACCTCGGGGTCTTCCTTGTCGTGGTCGGCGTCAGCGTCGGGATCATCAACCGCTTCGAGGAGGAACTCGAATGACGCTCACCATGGTCATCGTCATCACCGTGCTGTTCGGCGTCAGCGTGTACCTCATGCTGGGGGGCGAGCTCAAGGGCATCGCGATGGGGCTCTTCCTGCTCTCACACGCCGCGAACCTGGGCATCCTCACGATGAGCGGCGCGCCGATCGTGATGGGCGCGAACGGCGAGTCGATCGGCAAGAGCGCGCCGGTCCTCGCGGAGGGCGGCACGTTCGCCGACCCGCTCCCGCAGGCGCTGATCCTCACCGCGATCGTCATCTCCTTCGCCGTCACCGCGTTCCTGCTCACGCTGCTGGTCACGATGCACCGCAAGACGGGCACGATGCGTGTCGATGCGCTCGCGGAGCTCACACACCGGCACGAACCCGCGGAGGAGGCGGCGTGAACGACCCGAACCTCACACCCCTCGTGGCGCTGCCCGTCGTGGTCCCGATGCTCCTCGGGATCCTCAGCGTGCTGCTGCGCGGATCGCTCGGCGTGCAACGTGCGCTGAGTGTCGGCGGCATGGCGGTGCTCGTGGTGATGAACGCTTTCCTGCTCGTGAAGCTGGGCTCGCTCGAAAGCGGCGCCCCCCCGCTGCTGTACAGCGTCGCCGGGAGCTGGCCCGCGCCGTTCGGCATCGCGATCATGTTCGACTGGCTGAGCGGTCTGCTCGTGACGATCACGAGCGTGATCGGGCTCGCCGCGTCGTTCCACACGATGGACGTGATGCCTGAACGCAACGAGCGGAGTTGGTTCCACCCGCTGCTGTTCCTGCTCATCATGGGCGTGAGCTTCTCGTTCCTGACCGGCGATCTGTTCAACCTGTTCGTCGGGTTCGAGATCATGCTCATGGCCTCGTACGCCATGATGTGCCTCGACGGCAGCAAACGCGTGCTCGCGCAGGCGTACAAGTACGTCATCATCAACCTGATCGGGTCGTCGGTCTTCGTGCTCGCCGCGGGCATGATCTACGGCGTCACCGGGACGCTGAACTTCGCGGACCTCGCACGCTGGGTGAGCGAGATGAACACCACCGAAGGCGGCGTCCCGACGGCCTTCATCGCCGTCTCGACCATGCTGCTGTTCGTGTTCACGCTCAAGGCGGCGGTCTTCCCGCTGTGGTTCTGGCTGCCCGACAGCTACCCCACGATGCCGACCACCGTGTCGGCGCTCTTCGCAGCGCTGCTCTCCAAGGTCGGCGTCTACGCGGTGATCCGCCTCTACCCGACGGTCTTCGGCCCGATGGGCACGCCTTCTGCCGAGGCGCTCTCGCCGATCCTCGCGGGCATGGCAGCGGTGACGATGATCCTCGCGATCGTCATGGCGATCGGCGCGCACAGCGTCCGGCGTGTGCTGCTGCTCGTGCTGATGAGCCACGTCGGCTATCTCATCGCCGGTGTCGTCATCGGTTCGATCGATTCCATCGGCAGCGTGTCGTACTACATGATGCAGGAAATGCTCGTCATGGCGTGCCTGCTCATGGCGACCGGCATGCTCGAGCGCCACGCCGGCACCGATGACCTCCGGGAGTTTGGCGGTGCCGTGCAGCGCGCCCCGGCGCTCGGCGTTGTCTTCTTCATCGCGTCGCTCGCCGTCGCGGGCATCCCGCCTCTCGCGGGCTTCTATGGCAAGGCCGGGCTCATGCGCGAAGCCTTCAGCACCGGCAACACGCTGCTCGGGCTCTGCATCGTCGTGACCGCGGCGCTCACGTTCATCGCGATGGGGCGGGTCTGGTGCGCCGCGTTCTGGGGCGAGCTGCGCGGCGCGTGGCTCGTCGCGCCGGAGGGCGGCACGCTCGGGACGGCGCCGAGGCTCGGGTACGCGTTCGCCGGCGTGTGGATCCTGCTGGCCTTCGCGATCGGCGCGGGTTTGCTGCCGGGCCCGGCAGCGCGCGCGACCAACGCCGCCGCGGAGCTCATCGTCGAACCCGCGCCGATGATCGACACAATCCTGGGCACGCGAGCGATCACGGAGACCGCGGAAGCCGTGGCGGGTGATTCGGAGAGCGCATCATGAGTCCGCTGGTCTTGAACATCGGGCTCGCGCTCGTCTGGTGCCTGCTGACGGGCAGCGGAAACCCGTGGAACTTCATCGCCGGGCTTGTCGTCGGCGCGCTGGTGGTGTCGGGCTACGCGCGGCTGCGCGACCAGCCGCCCTACATCGGGAAGATCGTCAAGCTCGTGCGCTTCGGGTGGTACTTCCTGGTCATCCTCGCCAAGGCGAATATCGAGGTGGCGAAGGACATCGCGACGCCCGGGTTCCGTATGAAGCCGGGCATCCTGCGTTACCCGGTGCGCGAGCTGACACCGGTGCAGCGTGTGTCGCTGGCCAACGCGATCACGCTGACGCCGGGCACGCTCGTCGTGGACGTGTGCCCGGGCGGTGAGTACCTGTACGTGCACTGCATGTACGCGGAGGATCGCGACGAAGCGCTCGCGGACATCGACGAACTGGCGGATCGCATGAAGCGGGAGGTCTTCGCGTGAACGTGTCGCCATCGATCATGCTGGCAGCCGAGGCGGCGCGCACCGACTGGAGTGAATCCGCGCTGCTGTGGACGGTGAACATCGGGATCTTCGTGATCATCGCGTCGATGGTGCTGTGCCTCGTGCGGATCGTGCGTGGCCCGACGCTGCCCGACCGGGGCATCGCGAGCGACACCTTCGCCGTGCAGGTCGTGGCGCTCGTGGTGCTGCTGACCATCAAGTCGCAGTCTCTCGCGTTCTTCGATGGCGTGCTGATCGTCTCGATCCTTGGGTTCGTGTCAACGGTCGCGTTTGCGCAGTTCATCGCGCGGAGAGGAGCGGTGGCATGATCACGGTGCTCGCCGCCGCTGGCGGAACCGCGAACGAGGCGCAGGCGTGGGGCGTGCAACCGCTGCTTGACATCTTCGCGACGATCTCGCTGATCATCGGGCTGGGGCTGATGCTCCTCGGGGCGATCGGCGTCGCGCGGTTCCCCGATCCCTACGCGCGCATGCACGCGGCGAGCAAGTGCACCACGCTCGGGATCACCGGGATGCTGCTCGCGGCGTGCTTCCACATGGCGGATGCTGTGGTGGTGGCCAAGTCGGTGGTGACGGTGGTCTTCACCGTGGTCGCCACACCGATCGGGACGCACCTGCTCGCGAAGGCGGCACACCACGCGGGCACCCCGATGTGGGGCGACTCCCGCTTCCGCGATCTCGAGGAAGACAAAGCCGACCCTGAGAAGGCGATCGACAACCGTCTGGGCGAGACGCGCCTGCCCACGGGCGACACCGAGCGGAACCCCGTCCCGTTTGCGCCGCGCGATCGCGGCGCCGCGTGAGGTACCATCGCATCCCGATAGACTCGTACGTGCGGCGCACGGGCACGGACGCGTGATGCTCATCGACCTGTACGGTGCGCGCGCGCCGCGGGATGGGTTTCCATGGACGTGTTCATTCCCATCCTCGTTCTGATCGGCGCGGGCCTGCTGGCGACATCGCGCCCCGCGTACCGCCTCCGCCGATCGAGGCCTGCGACCGTGCTTGTTGCGGGCGGGTGGGTCTCCGTGCTCGTCGGCGTGGTGCTGGGGCCCTCGGTCACGGGGCTGATCGATCGCGAGTCGATCTTCAACGCGGTGCCGCTGCTGGCGCTGGGGCTGGGCTGGATCGGGATGCTTGTGGGGCTGCAGTTCCGGTGGTCGCTGCTGCGTTCGCTGCCGCGCGCGGTCTGGCTGATCGCTGCAGCTGACTTCCTCGTCTCGGCGGCGGTCTTTGGAACGCTCGGGTACGCGCTGCTCAGCCGGTGGCTGCCCGAACCCTCGCCCGCGCTGCTCACGATCCCCCTCGTGTTCCTGGTGGCGGGGTCGTTGGGCTGGTCGGTCGAGACGCGTTCGCTGGGCGCGCACTTCGATCGACGACCGATTGTGCTGGTGCGCGCCGCCGGCGCCCTGGCGGGTGGGCTCGCGATCCTGGCGTTCGGTGTCGCGACGAAGCTCGTCTCGGTGGACGCGCTGGGTGCGCTCTCGCTCACGCCCGATCGCGCGGCGCTGAAATTGCTGCACAGCGTGCTGCTCGCGCTGGCGATCGGCTTCGTCGGGCGCGGCATGATCCGCCTCGCGGGCAGCTCGCAGGGGCACCAGTTCACGGTCTTTCTTGGACTGGTCGCGTTCATCGCGGGGTCGGCCAACCAGCTCGACTGCTCGCCGCTGATCACGGCGATGTGCACCGGCGCAGTGATCGCGAACATCCGCTCGCAGGGCATCCAACAGTTCGAGGCGTTCATCTTCCGGGCCGAGCACACGTTCGCGATCCTCTTTGGATTGCTCACAGGGCTGCTGCTCGAGCCGGTGACCACACCGCTGCTGCTGCTTGGCGCGCTGGCGTTCGTTGCGGCGCGGATCGTGTTCAAACCGCTCGTGATGGGCTTCGGCTTCCGCAGCGTGCGCCCGGAATGGGCGCTGGATCGACACGCGGGCATGCTCCCGCTGCTGCGGATCGGTGCGTGCAGACAGGCGCCGCTGATGCTTGCGCTCGGGGTTTCGCTGGTGCTGGTGGAGCCCTCGACGTTCCACAAGGAACTGCTTGGGCTGCTGGTGCTCGTGGGGATCGCGTCGGAGTTGATGCCCGCGATTTTCGCGTGGCGCGCGCACATCAAGCCGGACGACCCGGCGGACGAGGAACGCCCCGCATGAAGCGCGACGCGAACAGCTGGCTCTCGATCCTCGTGGCGATCGGCGTGCTCGTGTGCTTCGTGCTCGCGGGCAACGCTTTCCAGGTCGCGCAGCCGCTCAGCGCCGAGTCGGACCCCTTCGGCAGGGCGATCGACGCTTTCCCGCCCGGGCTCGTCGCGACCGCGAAAGCCGTGGGCATGCTGCTGCTGGGCGGGTGGCTCTTCGGGCTGCTCGCATCGCGGCTCGGGTCGTCGCGCATCACCGGCTACCTCGTCTTCGGGATCCTAGCTTCGCCGATGTTCGGCGCGTTCCTCTTTGGCGACGACGTGAACTGGGTCCTCTCGAAAGAGCAGCAGCCCTACCTGCTGCTCGTGAACGACCTGGCGATCACGATCATCGCGCTGACAGCCGGTTGCAAGATCGACCTGCGTGAAGTCCGCGACACGTTCAAGTCCGTCTCGCTGATCCTCGCGTTCGAGTTCACGCTCGTGCTCGTCGCGGTCGCGTCGCTCATGACGTTCATGCTCTCGAAGAACCCAGTGTTCTCGGAGTACGGCGGGCTGGGCACCGTGGTGCTCGTGGCGATCGTCATCGCGATCGTGGCGACGGCCAACTCCCCGGCCGTGGTCATCGCGGTGCTCAGCGAGACCAAGGCGAAGGGCATCATGGCCTCGACGTCGGTCTCGGTGACGGTGTGCAAGGACCTGCTGCTGATCGTGGCCTTCGCGGTGGCGCTGGGGCTCTCGGTAAACGCGGCTTCGACGGCGCGCGCGCAGGCGCTGTCGGACGACAGCCCCCCGGAGGCCGTGGCGACCGCGCCGGCGACGGACGGGGACGTCGCGCCGCCCGCCGAGGGCACGCCGCCCGAGCAGAAGTCCATCGCGCTCAAGCTCACGAAGCAGATCGGTGGATCGCTGGTCTTCGGCGTGCTCACGGGGGTGGCGCTCGCGTGGTACCTGCGCCGAACCAACGCGTATCTCGCGATCATCCTCACGCTCGGGTCGTTCGCGATCGCGCTGATCTCGGCGCAGTACGGCTTCAAACCGCTTCTCGTGGGGCTCGCGGCGGGGATCACGATCGCCAACCGCTACAAGGATTACAAGCCAGATCTGTTCAACGCGATCGAGAACCTGTCGGTCCCGGTCTTCGTGCTCTTCTTCGCGGTCGCGGGGACGAAGATCGACCCGGGACTGCTCGGGCAGGTGTGGGGCTATGTGCTCGCGCTGTTCTCGTTGCGCGCCGTGTCCGTGTGGATGGGCACAGGGCTCGGGTGCAAGTTCTCGGGGATGGACCCGCCGGCATCGCGCTGGCTCTGGACGGCGTTCATCCCGCAGGCCGGGATCTCCCTCGCGCTCGCGACGGTCATCGCGGAGGAGTTCTCTGCGTTCGCATTTTCAGACAAGGTGTACGCGATCCTGCTTTCAACCATCGCGTGCAACGAGTTGATCGGCCCGATCCTCTTCAAGTACGGGCTGGAGCGGGCCGGCGAGGTGCAGAAGGACTGAGTCAACCCTTCGAGTCGGGCTCCGCGGCACGGGGCGCGTCGCCCTCGTCGAGGTTGCCGCGGAGATCGTCGCGCGTGGTCTGTTCCCACAGCGGCAGACCCATGCCGTAGGCGGCGCGGGCGATGAGGATCGACGCGACCGGCGCAGTCGCGAGAAGGAAGACGATGACGAGCGTGGCCTCGATCACGGCGATGGTGCTGGCGAAGTGCGTGCCGGCGGCGAGCGCAACGCACGCCACACCAAGCGAGCCGGCCTTTGTCGCCGACTGCATGCGCGTATAGAGGTCGGGCATGCGGACGATGCCGATCGCCGCAATCGCACAGAACGCGGCGCCGATCACGGCGAATCCCCACGTGAAGGCCTCGGCGATGGTCACGGCGCCCCCCTCCGCTGCAGGTAGATCGCGAACGCGGTGGTCCCGAGGAAAAGGATCAGCCCGGCCATGAGCGCGACGGAAAGCAGCGGCTGCTGATCGGTGACGATCGCGGCGAGGCACATGAGCCCGACGAGCATGAACCCGATCAGGTCGAGCGCGATCACGCGGTCGGGCAGGCTCGGGCCGGCGAGCAAACGCCACAGGGAGACAAAGATCCCGAAGCCCAGCAACGCCGCGGAGATGAGCAGCGCGATGGGCACGTTGTCGTCGATGGTCGGGATCATGGTCGCATCTCCAGGATCCGACGCTCGAAGCCGTCTGTGATGGAGCGGATGGCCTTGTCGGGATCTTCAACGTGCATGATGTGGACGTAGAGCGACTGGCGATCCTGGCTGATGTCGATCGAGAGCGTCCCGGGCGTGAGCGTCACGAGCACCGAGAGGAGCGTGAGTTCGCCGTTGGTGAGATCGGGCTCGAGGGGCACCCGCAGCACCGCGGGCTCGAGGGCGCGGAGATCGGAGACCGTGTACCACGCCACGATGAGGTTCGAGCGCAAGACTTCGTAAATCGCAAACGCAAGCAGCACCATGCCGGCCCAGACACGGCGCACGTACGCGATAGGCCGCACGAGCGACACGAGTCCGAGCAGCACGTACCCGAGGATCAGCCCCACAAGCAGCCCCCGCGCGTGCAGCGATCCGGTCGCGATCATCCACACGACCGCAAGCACGATGTTGATCGCGAGCATCACGGCGTCACCTCCGGCAGAGGCGTGAGCACCGCGTCGATGTAGCCGCTCGGATCGAGCAGCTGCTCGGCGGTCTCCATCGCGAAGTCGAAGACCGGCGCCGCACCGAACCCGATGGCGACGGTCAGCACCGCGAGCATCGTGATCGGAACGAGCAGGAAGCGGAGTCGAGATTCGCTGCGCGCGTACTCGCCGGCGTCGGTCGGTTTCTCCTCCGGGTCGCCCCAGAAGACACCCGTCCAGATCTTCGTCATCGAGAAGAGCGTGAGCAGGCTGACGGCGAGCGCAACCGCGACGATGGCGTACGCGCCGCCCTGCAGCCCGCCGCGGACGAGCGCGAGCTTCGCCCAGAACCCGGAGAGCACCGGGATGCCGGCGAGCGACATCGCCGAGACGAAGAAGAGCGCCGCGAGCAGCGGGCGTGTCTGGACGAGCCCGCTCACGCGTTCGAGCGCGGACGTGCCGGTGGCGTGCAGCACGACGCCGCTGACGAGGAAGAGGTTCGTCTTCACGATGATGTGGTGCAGGATGTAGAAGACGGCCCCCGCGACGGCGAGTGTGGCGGCTTCGGCGTCGCCGCCCCGCGCGAGCACGGTCATCGCGACGCCCAGGCCCATCAGCATGTACCCGATCTGGCTGACGATGTGGAAGGAGAGGATGCGGCGCATGTCGTTCTGCGAGATCGCGCCGAGCACGCCGGTGACCATCGTGAACCCGGCAACGATCAGGATCGCGTCACCCAGCAGCGCCCACTCTTGATCGAACATCAGCGTGCACGCGCGGATGACGGCGTAGACCCCGACCTTGGTGAGCAGCCCCGCGAAGAGCGCCGAGACCACGGGCGGCGGCGTGTGGTACGACGCCGGCAGCCAGTTGAAGAACGGGAAGACGGCGGCCTTGATCCCGAAGGAGACGAGCAGCGGCGCCGCGAGCATCGTCGCGTCCGCGGGCGGGAGTTCATCGAGGCGGACGGCGAGGTCCGCCATGTTCAGCGTCCCGGTGAAGCCGTACACCACACCGATCGACGCGAGGAAGATCATCGACGACACGAGGTTGAGCGTGACGTACTTGATCGCGCCCTCGAACTGCAGGCGACCGCCGCCGAGCGTGAGCAGCACGAACGACGAGAGCAGCAGCAGCTCGAACCAGACGTACAGGTTGAAGAGGTCGCCGGTGAGAAACGCGCCGGAGACAGCGCCGAGCAGCGAGAGCATGAGCGGGAAGTGCCCGAAGCGCGCGCGCTCGTCGTCGGTCGCGGCGCAGGAGAAGAGCACCGCGGCGAACCCGACGATCGACGTCAGCAGCGCCATCAGGCACGAGAGCAAGTCGCCGACGAGCGTGATCCCGATGGGCGCGTCCCATCCGCCGATGTCGGCATGGATGATCCCGCTCGCGCGGACCTGCGCGAGCAGCGTGATCGATGCCCACAGGTGTCCGCCCATCGTCAGCACCGCGATCGCCTTATGCAGGCGCACGCGTCCCCAGAAGAGGAGGCAGACCGAGGCCGCGAGCAGCGGCAACAGGATGGGCAGCGTGATCAGCATGGGTCAGCGATCGGTCGAGGTGAGCGCCTGGAGGTCGTCGGTCCCGAGGTCCTGGAAGGTGCGTTTGATGAGCACGATCGTGTACGAGACGATCCCGAACGCGATCACGATGGCGGTCAGGATGAGCGCCGCGGGGAGCGGGTCGCTGAAGGGGCCTTCGAGCGTCTGCTCGCCCTTCTCGATGAGCGGCGAGCGCCCCGCGACGGGACGCGCCGCCATGAAGATCAGCAGGTTCGCGCCGTGCCCGACGAGCACCAGCCCGATCACGAGCTTCACGAAGCTCCGGCGCATGAGCATGTACGCCCCGCACGCGAAGAGCACACCCGTACTAATTGCGAGCAGCAGCGCCATCGTGGCGATCCTCCAGCGCGAAGGTCATGAGCAGCACGATCCCGATGACGACGAGGTACACCCCGATGTCGAACAGCAGCGGCGTCCCGAGCTTGAAGGGCGACGACATGCCCGGGATATCGAGGCTCGTCCAACGCCCCTCCATGTAGACGCCGCCGTCGAAGAGCGCCGGCACACCGCTCAGCACCGCGACGATGAGCCCGCCGCCGATAAGGGTTCCGGGGGAGGTGCGCAGGACCCGTCGAGCGCTCTCGACATCGAACGCGAGCGCATAGAGCGCAAAGCCCGAGGCGGCGAGCAGCCCGCCGATGAACCCGCCGCCCGGCTCGTTGTGCCCGCGGATCAGTGCGTAGAGCGAGACGATGAGCATCACGGGGAGAAGGATGCGTGTCGCGGTTTGCAGCACCAGGGACTTCACGATCGCTCCTTCATCTCTGGTCGCGTGCGGAGTCGGAGGAGCGTGTAGACGCCCGTCGCCGCGATCGCGAGGACGAAGATCTCGCCGAACGTGTCGAGCGCGCGGAAGTCAACGAGGATCACGTTGACGATGTTGCGCCCGAATCCCTCGGGCATCGATCGGAGCGCATGCTCTTCCGAGACCGGGTCCGCGACGTCACGCACCGCGGCGAGGTAGGCGAACGCGCCCATCACCAGCCCGAAGCCCGCGGCGACCGTCGCGTCCGTCGCCCGGCGCGGCCCGCTTGTCAGGCTCCGCAGCTTGGGCAGGTGATAAATCACGAGCACGAAGATGATCACGATGAGCGTCTCGACGGCGAACTGCGTCATCGCGACGTCGGGCACCCCGTAGAGCACGAAGAGCAGCGCCATGAGGAACCCGATGCCGCCGAGTGTCGCGACGGCGGCGAGCGCAGAAGTCAGCATCACCGATACGAGCGCGCACGCGATGATGGAGACCGCGATCAGCCCGTCGAGGAACGTGATCGCCCAGGGCTGCCCCTCCGCGGCGTCCGTCCGGAAGACCGCCGGTGCGACGATGAGCACCATCGCCAGAAGCGTGTTGCGCACGTACGAGTGCAGGTGCCCGTTCTGGATGAGCCGCGTCGTCAGCCCTCCGAGTCCGAGCGAGCCCTTCACGGCGTGGTCGTAAAAGTCGTCGGCGTGGAGCCAAGCGAGCCATGCGGGCGCTGTGGTGATGCGCCGGTACAGCGCGCGCATCGCGTACAAGCCCACGCCGAGCGTGAGGGCGACGATGCTGAGGATCGTCGCGGTTGTCGGCGGCCACAGCAGTTCCGCGAACTGCAGCTTGATGTCGCCCGTGTACGGCGCGCCGCTGATCGAGACGATCGTGCTCTCGACGAGCGGCTGCGCGAAGAGCGCGGGGGCGACGCCCGCGATCATTCCGGCGATTCCGAGCAGCAGCGGGCCGAGCCACAGCCGCCATTCCGCGGGCTTCGCCTTGAGATTCGGATCCGCGGGCTTGCCGAAGAACGGGCGGAACCCGACGACGCACGCCGCCATCACGGTGAAGACCGCGGCGACGACCGTCGCGATGGTGACCGCGGTCGCCCACTCCGGA
The DNA here is from genome assembly GCA_039182735.1 of Planctomycetota bacterium. Lineage (GTDB taxonomy): Bacteria > Planctomycetota > Phycisphaerae > Phycisphaerales > UBA1924 > JBCDCB01. The sequence goes on along the minus strand of JBCDCB010000021.1, from coordinate 2,109 downwards.
TGCGCGAGCCCGGCTTTGAGCACGAGTTCTTTGCCGACGAACCCCGCGAGCGGGAACATGCCCGCGAGTGAAAGCGCTCCGAGCGCCGCGGCGATCGAGAGGATCGGCGTCACGCGGATCAGCCCGCCGAGACGCTCCGGCTCCTTCTCGCCTGTGATCTTGGTGATCGCGCCGGCGGCAAGGAAAAGGCACGCCTTGAACATGGCGTGCGCGAGCAGATACGCGGCGGCGGCCTTCGCCGCACCCATTCCGATGAGCATCACGAGCACGCCCAACGAACTGACCGTGGAGTACGCGAGGATCGGCTTGAGCGCTCGCTTACGTGTGGAATGGAAGGCGCCGAGCACCATGGTGATGCCGCCGAAGATGATGAGCGCGTCGTCCCACAGCAGCGTGCCACCGACGCTGGGATGCAGTCGCGCGATGAGATAGACGCCCGCCTTGACCATGGTCGAGGAGTGGAGCAGCGCACTGACCGGCGACGGCGCCTCCATCGCGTTCGGCAGCCAGAAGTGGAACGGGAAGATCGCGCTCTTCGAAAAGCAGCCCACGAGCACACAGATCACCGCGGGGACGTAGAGCGCGTGATCGCGGATGTCGGAATCGACGAGCTCGCGCACCTCGAACGTGCCCGCCGCGAACCCAAGCAGCAGCAGCCCGGCCAGCAGCACCAGCCCGCCGAGGCCCGTGACAAGCAGCGCCTGCACAGCGGCCCAGCGAGATCGCTCGCGCTCGTGCCCGAAGCCGATGAGCAGGAACGAAGTGATGCTGGTCAGCTCCCAGAACGCGAAGATCAGGAGCAGGTTGTCCGCGACGACGAGCCCGAGCATCGAGGCCATGAACGCGAGCAGCGTGGCGTAGAAGCGCCCGCCGCGCGCATCGCCGCGGAAGTACCCGCCGGAAAAGAGGAGGACGAGCCCGCCGATCACGCTGATGAGCAGCGCAAAGAGCATCGAGAGCCCGTCCAAACGGAACGAGAGGGAGAGCCCGAGTTGCTCGACCCAGGGCCACGACTCGACGAAGACTTCGCCCGCGAGGACCTCGGGTGCGCGCAGTGCATACAGCGCGCCGATCGCGATGCTGGTGCCGGCAACGATCACGCTCGTCAGCCACGCGGACAGGCGATGCAGTATCGGGGCCAGGACCGCGAGGACCACCAGGATGGCAACCGAACCCGCGATCACGACCAGCGATCCTCCCGCATCTGCCCAACCTGCCCGTCCCATCAATGATGAGGGGCGGATAGTAGCCACGACACCCGAACGACGGCGCGCAGGCACACGCGTCGCTCCGCAGACGCCCCGCATCTGTTCGGCGTGCTCCGTTGATCGGCTCGATCGGCGACCCGGCGGCGTGGCTTGACCCGCGCGACTCGGTCCTCCAATGATCGTCGCGACGGCGTGTCGATCGGCTTGACGCCCGCCCCGGCATCGGGGACCCTCGCCGGTCCACGAGACCGATCGCACGGAGAGGTGGCTGAGCGGTTTAAGGCGCACGATTGGAATTCGTGTGGGGGTTTACGCCCCTCGGGGGTTCGAATCCCCCCCTCTCCGCTTTCAGAGAACACACCGCTGCAAGCCACTGACACTCGGTGGCTTGCGGCAATGGGCATGAGTCCGGTCGTGCCTGTGTTCCCGGAAGTGTTCCATTTGAGCCCGATGACGCGCCTCGGACGATGTTCCCATCGCACTCTCGGCCGGAGAGCTGGGGCCGCATTGGGTACTGCGACACATTGCCGCAACCCTTGCCCGCACTCTTGACGCTGTTGTTCATCTGTGGCACTTCATTCGTATGAGTTTGAACGACACAGATGATGGAGTAGATCTCGACCTCGGCGATCAACCGATACCGATCACGCGCCCCATCGCAGAACGCGTGCTGGAGGTACTCAGTAAGGACAAACGTCTGTTTGAGGCGCTGTTCCCAGAACACGATTCGTATCGTCTCCCTCAAATGCACAGGATGCCTGTGATCTGCCCCCCAGAAACCAGTCCGGTTGCTATGCGAGAATGCACGGCATCGGACGCATCTGGGAAGGCGGGATTTCATGGCACGGATCAGGCATTCGGCGGAGCAGATCATCGGCAAACTGCGTGAGGCGGAGGTGCT
>JBCDCB010000020.1:0-51662 GCA_039182735.1 Planctomycetota bacterium | reverse complement strand
CGATCGCGCTGAGCGAACCCCTCGGATCGCTCGCTGGCATGCGCGTGGACCCGGCCACCGGCGACGTCTACGGCGCCGACGGCGAGCAGGGGGGGGCCGACGCGGGCAACCTCTACACACTCGATGTCACAACCGGGGCGCTGACGTTCATAGGCGAGACGGCACCCGGCGGGTTCTCAGGCATCGCCTTCGCGATCCCGGCGCCCGGCGCGATGGTGCTCGGTGTGTGCGCCGGAGTGGCCGCGAGTCGTCGTAGACGCTGAGCCGCGGCTCATCATCCCGCACGGGTTGAGACTTCCGTGCGGGTAAACCGTTTCACCGAGGCGAGGTCTCGGTGTATGGTTCATGCTGCTCGCACCAAGATCGCCTTGGTAAAGCGATTTACTTGGTCGCGGAGCAGCAGCAGGAGATCCCCATGCGCGCACTCGTCGCCTCGCTCGCCGCTACCGCCGCCCTGTCCGCCTCGGCGTTGGCACAGCAGATGCACGTCTCCTTCCTCTGGCACATGCACCAGCCGATCTACGCGCCGTACATGGACCCGCTCGCCGTAGACGGCTCGGGCATGTTCTCCTTCAGCGTGACCGACGTGCACAACATGCGGGTCGGCCCGTACACGTGGTGGCCCACCAACGCCATCAACGCCGGGCTCTCGCTCCCGCACCTCGGCGCGCAGGTTTCGTTCAGCGGGTCGCTCATCGAGAACCTCAACGCGCTCGCCGGCGCGGGCGTCAACGGCGGGATGTGGAGCAACTGGACCGCCGGCTACCTCAACGGGCGCAGCAAGCTCACAACGCTCGGCAACCGTCGGCTCGACCTTGTCGCCTTCGGGTATCACCACCCGCTCATGCCGCTGCTCGACGAGCGCGACATCCGCATGCAGATCAAGCTGCACAAGCACGCATCCCAGCAGACGTGGGGGCCCGACTACAGCGTGGGCATGTTCCCCCCCGAGACGGCGTTCCACACGCGCATCATCCCGGCGCTCGTTGCCGAGGGCGTGGACTGGGTCATGGTGGACAACATCCACTTCGACCGCGCGTGCGTCGGCTACCCGCACACCAACGCCTCGAACCTCTTCCCGCCCAACCCCGCCGACCAGATCAACCCCGACCCCGCGACCACCGGCGGCGCGTGGGTGCAGCTGCAGAACCTCTGGGCACCGAGCAAGGTCTCCGCACCCTTCGGCTACCGCCCGCACTACGCGCAGCACATCGATCCCGAGACGGGGCAAGCGACACAGATGGTCGTCGTCCCCGCCGCGCGCTACGAGGGCAACGAGGACGGTCGCGGCGGCTACGGCGCGTTCCTTTACGACCAGGTCATGGACGCGCTGCTCCCCTACAACACCGACCCCGACCATCCCATGCTCGTGCTGCTCCATCACGACGGCGACAACTTCGGCGGCGGCAGCGAGGCCTACTACAACCACAACTTCCAGAACATGGTCAGCTGGGCACAGAGCGACACCGACTACGACGTCACCACCATCGAGGACTACCTCGAACGTTTCCCGGTCGATCCGACCGACATCATCCATGTCGAGGCGGGGTCGTGGGCCGGTGCCGACAACGGCGATCCCGAGTTCAAAAAGTGGCTCGGCGATCCGGACGGCTCGGGCGTCTCGCCCGACATCCACTCGTGGGCTGTGCTGACTGCCGCGAAGAACCGCGTCTTCACCGCGGATGACCTCGCGCCGCACACGAGCATCGCCAACATCGTCAACCGCACGGGCAGCGCCACGGAGCAGGCGTGGGCGTGGCTCCTCGTCTCGCAGGCCTCCGACTACTGGTACTGGGACGGCACCGAGGTGTGGGACTCCAACGTCACCCGCGGCTCCAACCAGGCCGCCGCGCTCGCGCAGCAAGTCATCAACGCCAACCCGGGCAACGACCCGACGGCGCCCACGGTCTTCCTCCCGCAGCGCGAGCCCTACAACCCCGGCGGCTTCGAATGGAACCCAACGCCCGAGCCGAGCGACTTCGAAGTGTGGACGCTCATCGATGATGTCAGCGGGCTGACCCGTGTCGAACTCAAGTATCGCGTCGATCTCAACGGGCAGAACCCGCTCGGCAGCGCGCAGAACGAGACCTACGCCGGCGGCAGCGAAGTCGGCGCGTGGCAGACCGTCGCCATGTCCGCCTCCAACGTGCCTACGCCCGCGGGCGTGCTCACGCCGAGCGTCAAGGCGGACCGCTTCAGCGCGATGATCACCGGCGAGTCCGACGTGCTCATCGACTATTACGTCGAAGCCGAAGACGCCTTCGGCAACGTCACGCGTTCCGACATCCAGCACGTGTACGTCGGAACGGGCACCGCCGGCGGCCCCGGCAACGGCGACGGCGTCGTCACGCTCGACCCCGAAACGCCCACCGCCGGCGAGAGCGTCTCGCTCACCTACGACCCCGCCGGGCGCCCGCTCGACAGTGCGCCGCAGGTCTTCGCACACATCGGGTTCAACGAGTGGCAGAACGTCGTCACGCCCGACCCCGCCATGACCTTCAACGGCGCGACCGGGCTCTGGGAAGTCGGGCCCATCGATATCCCGAGCGATGCGTCGCAGATCGATCTCGCGTTCACCGACGGCAACGGAACATGGGACAACAACGGCGGCCAGGGCATCGACTGGCACTTCGATGTGCAGGGCGCCGCGCCCCCGCCCTTCCAAATGGACGGCGTCAGCAACGAGCAGTCTCTCACCACCATTGCGCAAGTCGGTTCGTACTCCATTCGTGCTGCGCTCTCCGGCACGCAGCTCTACGTCAACGCGCCGACCTCACGCAACGGCAACGACCACTTCATCTACATCGCCGCGATCCCCGGTGGTATGCAGAACGCGAACTGGGGCAAGTCCGGGCAGATCGCCGCGTGGGACGCCTTCCTCGCCGACGAACACGACAACGACTACTCGAGCTGGTTCGATACCGGCGCGGGCGTCGGTGTCGCGACCGGCCCGGCGGGCGACCCCAACGCCGTTCTCGAAGGCGTCATCGATCTCCAGCAGCACTTCGGCACCGTGCCGGAGACCATCGCGATCGCGCTGGGCGTCTACCAGACCGCCGACGGCGGGTCCCTTGTCCCGTCGCTTCAGGTCCCCGCGTCGATCAACAGCGACGCGAACCTCGACGCCGGCGAGTACGTCATCGTGACGCTCAGTTCGATCGACATCTCGCCGGCGAGCGAGCCCTGCCCGGGAGATGTCGATGGCGACGGCGAGACCGACACCGCCGACATCACGCTGGTGGTCTCCAACCTCGGCGCGGGCGCTCCGGGCGCGGCGGGCACACCCGGCGACGCCGACGGCGACGGCGAGACCGATACCGCCGACATCACCTTCGTCGTCAGCAACCTCGGGACCCAATGCCAGTAAAGGCGGCGCGCGTGATCCGGTAGCCTGCGCCCATGCAGCACACCGATCGCAGACGGTTCCTCATCGGCGCGGGTCTCACACTGGCGGGCATCTCCGCGTCACGCGCGAGCGCACGCCAGCAGGACGAGGCGGAGGGCGACCGCCACCGCGGGCCCGCGGCGATCGCCAGCGGCAACGGGCTCCGCACCGCCGAACTCGCGCGCCGGCGCATCGTCGATGAGGGCGCGGACCCCGCCGTCGCGATCGTCGAGGGCGTCGGGATCGTCGAAGCCGACCCCTCCGACCGAACCGTTGGGCTCGGTGGGCTGCCCGACGAGCGCGGCATCGTCACGCTCGACGCCTCGGTCATGCACGGACCATTGCACAAGGCGGGCTCCGTCGCGGCGCTCGAGAACGTTGTCCACGCCGCCGCCGTCGCCCTCAAAGTGCTGCAGACCACCGATCACGTGATGCTTGTTGGCCCGGGTGCGCTGGAGTTCGCGCGCCGCCACGGATTCCCGGAGCAGGACCTGCTCACCAAGGACGCCCGCAACGCGTGGCTGCGCTGGAAGTCCAACCTCAATCCCAACGACGATTGGCTCGACGACGACCAGCGCGACTGGTCGCCCGACGGCAAGTCTCTGGCGAGCGCGCCGATAAAAGATAAGCCCGCGCCGCAGACCACCGGCACGATCCACTGCTCCGCCGTCACGCCCGGCGGAGACCTCGCCGGCTGCACCACCACGAGCGGGCTGTCGTACAAACTGCACGGACGCGTCGGCGACTCGCCCATCATCGGCGCGGGCTGCTACACCGACAACGAGGTCGGCTCCGCCGGCGCGACGGGGCGCGGCGAGTCGGCGATCCAGTCCTGCGCCGCCTTTGCCGTGGTGCAAGAAATGAGCGCCGGGCTGCCGCCCACCGAGGCGTGCCTCGCGGTGCTGCGCCGGGTGAGCGCACGCTCCGTCAAGCAGCGCCGGCTCCGCCGCGACGACGGCGCGCCCAACTTCAATCTCACGCTCTACGCGGTCCGCAAGGACGGCGCGTACGGCTCGGCGTGCATCCACGAGGGCGGATCCTTCGCCGCCGCCGACTCGAACGGCGCAGCGGTCCGCCGCAGCGCGTTCCTTTATCCGCGGCGTTGATCGTCGCGCGCGTCTCGCTCTTTCTTGAGGCGCTCGTTCTCGATGTGCAGCGTGTTGCCGCGCTGCTGCAGGAGCCGGCGCAGTTCCGCCTCGCCGCTGGCATCGATGAGCAGCATCCATGTGTGTTCGCCGGATTTGCGGCGCCAGACGTGCGCGTGCCCGCCGTCACCATCGCTGACGAAGTTCCACGCATCGACACCGGTCTCCATGAGCAGTGTCTGCGCGAACGCGAGCGTCCTGCCGAGCGAATCGCCGATGCGCACACCAGACCAGTGCGCCGGGTTCCCAAAGAGCTCGTGTACAACGCCACGATCATCGACGCGCAGCAGCAAGCCGCTGTGCGAGACGAAGAGCGCCTGTTCGAGCAGCACGCGGGCATCGTCGGGCAGGTCGCGGATCATGCCAGGGCCGCCCGAGCGATCGCGTCGAAGACCGCTTTTACGCCGTCGCCGCTCTTGGCGCTGCAGCGCAGGATCGAGTTGCTGAGCGAACGCAGACGCGTCTCGTCTTCTTGGCCGATCTCCCAGTCATCGGTGAGGTCGCCCTTGTTGATCGCCACGACGCACGCCGAGCCTCGCAGCATCTCGTCGAAGTCTGCGCGGATAGAGATCGCGACATCGACGGTCTCGCGGCGCGTGCCGTCCACCACAAAGAGGCACGCGTGCGCGCCGCGCAGGAACGACGGGTTGATGTCCTGATGCTCGTCCCGCCCGGCGATGTCCCACAGCATGAGCGTCATCGCCTCCGGCGAGTCCATCGCCTTCTTGTCGATCTTCACCCCGACGGTCGAGAGGTACGCGTCGTCGAACATGCTGTGCACCGAGCGCCGGACCATGCTGGTCTTCCCGACGCCGAACGAGCCCAGCATGCACACCTTCTTCTGCAGCATCCCGCCTCCAGACGCGCGGGAGCGTACCACCACTCGCGCCGGTCCGCGTATGCTTTGGCTCCGTGGAACGGAGGTCCGAGACGTGAGCAAGTCCGGCGGCGGTCAAGACAAGTCGGGCGCCGCGAGCGACCAAGTCGCCGCCAGCAACCAGGCGTCGAGCGCCATGGTCCCGGGCGGCGAGAACCTCGACAAGATCCGTGACATCCTCTTCGGGCACCAGGTCACCGATCTCGATGCCAAGATCGCCAAGACCCACGAACGCCTCGAAGAGCAGATCCGTGAGACAGGCGAGGAATCGCGCCGCCGGCTGGACTCTCTCGAGGGGTTCGTTCGCTCCGAGTTCAAGTCGCTGAGCGAACGCCTCGACGCCGAGCGCACCGCCCGCGAAGAGGAATCGAAGAATCTCTCGACCGCGATGACCGACTTCGCCAAGGGGCTCGAGTCGCGCATCAAGGACGTGGACACGCGCGCCGAGGAGAGCCGCACCGAGTTGCGACATCAACTGCTCGAACAGACCAAGCAGCTGCGCGACGAGGTCCGCGAAGGATCGGCCACGCTCCGGCGGATGCTGGAGTCCGAGGTCGAGCAACTCGGCGCCGACAAGACGGATCGCCGGTTCCTGAGTGACCTGCTCGCGGAGCTGTCGCTTCGATTGCAAGAGGGTCCGAAAGCCACGGGCGGGAAGCCCGACGCCTGAACGCGGGGGGAGTGCGCCGCGTGCCGGGCGACGCCGACCATCACGACTCACCAACGCTCTTCGAGGACGAAGCATCGAAGGGCGAGCGTCTGAACGAACTGCGTAACCTGCTGATCGCAGGCGACTTCTCGCGTCTCAATGAACTGCAGCGGACCGTCGATGATCCGGTGGCCTTCTCGCGTCTGCTCGCCGAGGCGCTGCCCAAAGCGATCGCCGTTGCCGACCGAGAGGGCGACCTGGGACCGGCGCTCTCGCCCGTCGTCACGGAGTCGATCCACGCCGCCGTCAAACGCGACCCGAAGCCGCTCGCCGATGCGCTCTTCCCTGTCATCGGCCCCGCGATCCGGAAGGCGACGTCCGAGGCGCTCGCGCGGGTCGTCGAGTCGGTCAACGCGTCGGTCTCCGCCGGGCTCTCGCCTCGCACGATCGGCTGGCGCTTCGAGGCGTGGCGCACCGGGCGATCCTTCGCCGAGGTCGTCCTCGCCCACACGCTTGTCTACAAGGTCACCGAGGTCTTCCTCATCCACAAAGAAACCGGGCTCCTCCTCGCGCACACCGCGAGCGACTCGAGCGTCGCCCGCGACCCCGACATGGTCGGCGGCATGCTCACCGCCATCACCGACTTCGTCCGCGATTCCTTCGGCGCCGAGCAGGGCGACACCATCGACTCGATGAAGGTCGGCGAACGCAGCGTCTGGATCGAGTCGGGTCCGCACGCCGTCGTCGCCGCCGTCATCCGCGGGCAAGCGCCGCAGGAACTCCGCGAACGCCTACGCCACGCGGCCGAGACAATCCACGCCCGCTACGCGGACGAGCTCACGCGGTTCGATGGCGACGTCTCGGTCTTCTCGTCGTGCATCGTCTACCTCGATCGCTGTCTCGATGAGCAGCGACGCGAAGACCAGAAGTCCCTCCGCCTGCCCGTCGTTCACGTCGCGGTGCTCGCGATCGTCATCGTGCTCGCGCTCTACGCGTGGTGGCGACTCGACGAACGCACCCGATTCAACGCGCTCGTGAACACGCTCCGCGCAGAGCCCGGCGTGCTCATCGTCGAGCGCTCCAACCGCGGCTGGACCTTCGTGATCGAAGGGATCCGTGACCCGCTCTCGACACTTCCCGAAGACATACGCGCGTCGATGGACGATCCGCCGGGCAGGCTCGAGATGTCGTGGCGCCTCGCCCAGACCGATGAGCCGGCGTTCATCGAGCGGCGCGCACGCGCGATGCTCGATGCGCCGGCGACCGTGGCACTGCGATACGAGTCTGCCTCGCTCGTCGCGACCGGCAGCGCACCGCGCGACTGGACGCAGGACGCCACCCGTCTGGCCCGCTTCATCCCGGGCGTCGAGTCCTTCGACGCGAGCGGAGTGGTGGATGCCGATGTGCGCCGGCTCTCCGAGTACGCCGCACGTGTCGAGAGCCGGGCCCCGCTCTTCGAGCGCGACGCCGCGGAGTTCACACAAGCGGGGCGCGTCGAAGCCGATCGCCTCGCGGAGGAAGCGCGCCTGCTCCTCGAACTCGCACGGCGCGCGCGCTACGACGTGCGCTTCGTCGTGATCGGGCACACCGACAACCGCGATACCGACGCGAACAATCGCATCCTCGGTGGCGAGCGCGCCGCCGCCATGCTCCGCAGGCTCATCGATGTCGGCGTGCCAACGGACCGCATCCGCGTCGAGTCCGCCGGCGAGTCCGAGCCCCGAACCGCGGGCGACGACGAGGTCTCGCACGCGCTCAACCGGCGCGTCGAAGTGATGGTCCGTCTGACTGATCTGCTCCCCGGGCTCGACGGATGACCGGCGATGCGCCGCTCTTCGCCGGCCTCTTCGCGCACCTCGGTGTCGCGGTCCTCGAACGCGTCGGGGACGACCGATTCCGCCTGCTCACCGACCCGCCCGCGTGGTACGCCGTGCTCTTCGAACCAGGGCTCGCGTCGGGGGACGAGTCGCGCCCGTCGCGTGCGTCGGTTTTCCTCGAAGCGTGGCTCTTTGACGCCGAGCAGTGCTGGGGGGGCGAGGGTGCGCTGGTTGTCAAGGCCGACACGTGGACGGAGTCCGACGCGGAGCAGCGAGAGTGGTTCCTCGACGCGACCGCGGAGCGACGCGACGAGCGATCGCTTCTGCTGCTGCGCGCGACCCCGGGCGCGCGCAGCGAGCGTGTCGCGCAGATCCGGCGTGCGCGCGAGTCGGAACTCAGGCTGCGCGAAGCCGCCCGTGAGTCCAAGCGCGCCGGGGAGAAACTCGAAGAAACGCGTCAGCGCGCACAGGCCGCTGAAGAAACCGCACGCACGACAGGCGAGCTCCTCGCGAGCATGGGGCACGAACTGCGCACGCCGCTGCAGTCGATTATCGGCTACAGCGACTTCCTGCTCACCGACATCACCGAAGCCGGGCTCACGCAGAGCATCGAGGACGTCGAGACCGTGCGCACGGCGGGTCGCCACCTGCTCGGGCTCATCAACGACCTGCTCGACTTCTCGAAGATCGAAGCCGGCCGCCTCGAACTCGATCCGGAGACCTTCGACGTGCGCGCCCATCTGGACGAACTCGCGCGCCTCACGAAGCCACTCGCCGATCGCAACTCGAACCGCCTGCTGATCGACGTCGATCCGGCGCTCACCGAGTTGCATGCGGATGAGATGCGCGTGCGGCAGGTGCTGCTCAACCTCGTCTCGAACGCCTGCAAGTTCACCGAGAAAGGCACCATCACCGTGCGCGCGCTGCGGGCGGACGACCGCGCGCGGTTCGACATCATCGACAACGGCACCGGGATCGACGCCGATACGATCGAACGTCTCTTTCAACCCTTCCGACAAGCGCACCGGGGCATCGCCAGTTCTCACGGCGGCACGGGGCTCGGGCTCTCCATCTGCAAGAAACTCACCGACCTCATGGGCGGCGAGATCGCCGTCGAAAGCACGCTCGGGCAGGGTTCGACCTTCTCCGTCTCCATTCCCGTGAAGCAAACGTGAAACCATGACTTCGATCGGCCTCAACCTGCTGAACGAGTCGATGCTCGTCAGCGAGACCTTCGTCAGCGTGCAAGGTGAGGGCAAGCTCACCGGCGTTCCGTCGTGGTTTGTGCGCGCGAGCGGCTGCAACCTCCGCTGCACCTGGTGCGACACGCCCTACGCCAGCTGGAACCCGGAAGGGGTCAAGCGATCCGTTCGCGAACTGCTCGACGAAGCGCGATCAGCGGGCGTTCGGCACGCGGTGCTCACCGGCGGCGAGCCGATGCTCTTCGACCAACTCGCCACGCTCTCTCGCGCACTGCGTGATGCCGGTCTCCACATCACGTGGGAGACCGCGGGCACGGTCTTCCGTGACGCCGGCGACATCGCGTGCGATCTGCTCAGCATCTCGCCGAAGCTCGCCAACTCGACACCGAGCGGCGACCCGCGCGATCCCGACGGCGTCTGGGCGGCGCGCCACGAGCGCGCCCGGCTCAGCATCGACACGCTCAACGGCTTGCTCGACGCGCACACCGGGCGTCAGTGCAAGTTCGTGGTGCGATCGCCGAGCGACCTGCCCGAAATCGAGTCGCTGCTGGTGCAGATGCCCGGGCTCGAGCCGAGCGATGTGATGCTCATGCCCGAAGGCGTGCGCAACCCGGAGCCGGAATCGGTCCGGTGGGCGGTGGACGCGTGCCTCGCGCGCGGGTGGCGCTACTGCCATCGTTTGCAGATCGAGCTGTTCGGCGACACGCGCGGCACGTAGCGTCAGAGCGCGCGCACGCCGCCCAGCGAAACGTCCAGCACATGCAGGTCGCCCAGCATCGAAGCGCGCCCGCGCACGCGCACGGGCTCGGCAACGAGCTCGCGGAGCCCGGTCGGGAACTCGGCCCGACCGTCGAACGTCAGCAGCCAGAACGTCGCCTTCCCCGCGGTGTCGGTCGAGACGAACATCGCCGGGAGCCCGGCGTCGATGCACAGGATCGCACACGCCTTGTGCGCGCGCCCGTTGCCCGGCTTCATCGCACCATAGAAGCACTTGCCATCGACGATCTCGCCGACGAGCTCGACGTCCGCAAGTGGCCGGAGGTCCGGTTTCGAATCGACCGCACCGGCGAGCGATCCGATCGCGTCCTCAGCCGGCGAGAGCTGGATCATGCTGCGTCCGTCGCGTTCGAGCGGGAACCCCGCGAGCCGAGCGCGCTGACCATCGAGCGGACGGATCCGATCGTGCACACTGTTCTTGAGTTCGCCGGTGATCAGCTGCACGCGCACGCCGCGTTCGCTCGTCGAGACGAGCATGGGGTACGGCTCCGCGTACAGCGTGCCTTCCCACGTTTGCTCAGCGCTGAGGTCCCAGACCGCGGGGCCCGGGTCGCGCTGGAAGAGCACGCAGACGCCCATCACCGCAACGAGCAGCCACATGATGAGCGGCACAACCACGTGCGCCAATCGGCGGTGCGACGCGGGCATTGGCAGGTATCCGACATAGAAGTCGTCGCGATCGTTCACGCGCCACCTCCCGTCATCGTCACCGGTGTCGTCGGCGTGCCGGGCTCGTTGGGAGTCGGGTCGAGCATGATGCGCTCGCCTTCGATGCGCAGGTTGTACGTCGCGAGCTTCTCTTCGTACGGCGGCGGGCTCTGGCCGTTGTCGGCGCGGTACTGGTAGCCGTGCCACGGGCACGTCACGCAGCCGTCGATGATCTTGCCTTCCCCGAGCGGGCCGCCCTGGTGTGCGCACACGCTGGAGATCGCGCAGATCGAGTCACCGTCGCGGTAGATCGCGACGCCCTTGCCGCTGGGCAGGCGCACCGTGACGGCCCGCGTGTCTTGGATATCTATCGCAGAGCCGGCATCGATCCAGCCGGATTCCAGCGGTGTGCGTGCATTGGCGGCATCGCGTCCCCACGACGACAAGCCCGCCGCGAGGTGCGCGAGCGTGACCAACACGATCCCGAAACCCAGGAGCGCCGCGAAGATCGGATGCGTTTCGGACTGCAAGGCGCCGAGCGCGACGTGCGCGATGACGAGCGCGTACGCGACGTACACGAGCATGTGCAACGCTTTCCACCAGCGTGGCGAGAGGTTGGCGAGCCAGAAGTCGTGGCTTGTCGCCGCCATGAGAAAGAAGATCGCGAGCGCCGCGAACCCGAGCAACTCGAACGCGCCGTCGTACCCACCGACGACCGCGAGCACGGGGTTCCGCGGTCCGAAGGCGCCATAGAACCCGATCGCCACGAACGCGTGCACGAAGCAGACGAGGAAGAACGTGACGCCGAGATGGCGGCGGTTGTAGAGCAGCGGGGCGAAGCGCGTATCGAGGCGCGCGAGTGGGCCGATCAGCAGAATGACGTGCAGCAGCACGATCGCGCAGGTTCCCGCGGCACGCATGATGAGGATGGGCGGCGACACGGCGCGGTCGGGCGGCGCGAGCGCGGTGCCCAGCACCACGAAGCCGACGATGTACGCCAGCACGCCGATCGTGAGGATGAGGTCGTACCGCTTCTTGTGCGGATTCCAGTTGACGGCGCGGTACGTGAGACTCACGGCACGCTCCTCTGCGGAGCGCGGTCCAACGATCCCGGCGCGAGCGCGGCCCGGTTGAACGCCGCGCTGACGATCGCCACGACGAGGATCATCAGACAGACAGGACCGATGACGATCCACGCGATCACGTGAGCCTTACGCTGCGTCGGTGTCATGCGGCGTTCCCCCTGCGGGCGCGCAGCCAAAGCGCGAGCACGATCGGCCACAACGCCGCGCTCCCCGGGATGATCATCAGACGGAACGGCAGGCGCGTGCTACGCGCGTGCTCGTCGATGCGATGGGCACCGAAGAATGCGAACGGCACGCCGACGAGCAATCCGAGCAGCATGTACACGCCGACCGCGATCAGCAGCGCTGTGATGGTCTCTTGGTTCACTCGAGTGCTCCCGGGCTTCAGCCGGTTCAGATGAGTTCGAACGACGCCACGGTCAGATCGTCGTCGAAGGTATCACGTCCCGCGTGCGATGCCACACCCGCGAGCAGTCGTTCGACGTCGGTGTCGGGACCATCGCTGCCCCGCATGAGTTCGCCGAGCGTGCGTGTTCCGAACATCGGACCGTCGGGGCCACGCTGTTCGGCGACGCCGTCGCTGAACACGAGGACGCGCTCGCCCTCGTCAAACGAAATGTGATTCGCCTCGTACGTGGTGTCGGGCTGGATCCCGATGGGCATGCCGTCGCTGTCCGCACTGAGGTGGCGCACGTCGCTCTGCGCGAGCGAGCACCAGTAGCCGTGGCCGGCATCGACGTACTCCATCGAGCGGGTCGCCGGGTCGATCAGCCCGATCCACAGGGTGACGAACGTGCCCGCCGAGGAACGCGCGTGGAGCGACCGGTTCACGTCATCGACGACCCGCGCGAGCGAAACGTGCTGGCGCAGCGCGACACGGATGTGCGTCTGCACCATCGCCATCGTCATTGCGGCGCCGACGCCCTTGCCCGACACGTCGCCGAGAAAGACCGACGTGCGCCCGTTGTCCAGCTCGACCACATCGAAGAGGTCACCCGCCACGACACGCCCGGGGCGTGCGATAACGGCGTAGCGGACCGACCCGATCGTCCCGCGTTCCGGTGGCATGATGCGTCGCTGCGCCTCACGCGCCACATCAAGATCGCGACGCAGCTGCGCACGCTCTCGCTCCAGTTCGAGACGCTTGATGTCCGCCAGCGCGAGCCCGGCGAGTGACGCCAGCGACTTGCAGAACGTCGCGGCGTCCTTCTCGATCGAGCGCTCGCCCGCGCGCGCATCGACGTAGAGCAACGCCTCCACCGAATCCCCGAGAAAGATCGGCGCGCACAGCGCCGACTGGATCCCGAGGTCGATCACCGATTGCGCGTGGTGCGCGACCTGCTGCTCGCCCGTGAGCTGCGCCATCCATCCGCGCGCGGCCATCGAGACGAGCGAGCGACTCACACGCGGCGACTCACGCGGGTCCGCGGGCTGCGGCGCCACGACTTCCACGTCGCGGCTTCCCGGTGAAGATCGCAGCACGTGCGCACGATCGCAACCCGTCGCGCGCCGCGTCGCATCGAGCAGACGCGCCCACAGGTCTTCCGTGCCGTCGGCTTTGCCGAACTCCTCCGCGGCGGCGAGCAACACGTCGAGACGCTGCTGCGCGAGCCCGGTCAGCTCGGTCTGCGGGATGGCCTCGGCCGACGACATCGATACGCCGATGTCCTCGATCGTCGTGGCCCCGACCGTGCCGGACCCCGGGCGGCGTGCGCGCAGCGCGAACGGGCCGATCCGCAGCTGATCGCCTTCGTTGAGCGGCGTCGGTTCAGCGGGCGCGAGCGGAACGCCGTTCACCATCGTTCCGTGTCGGCTGCCCAGATCGGTCACCGTCCACGAGCCCGCGTCGGCACGGAGTTCGACGTGGCGGCGCGAAACCGACGGGTCCGGGAGCACGAGGTCGGCGCTCGAGCCCCGCCCGAGCACAAGCGGTCGCTCGCCGATCGCAAGATCGATGAGCAGAGACGACAGCGATCCCGCCGGCGCGGAGAGCACCTCGAACCGGATGGTGCCGTTCTGGTCTTGTTTGGAATCGGGTGACGCGGACATCTGGGCACCTCGCCACGGAGCGTAGCGTTTCGTGCAGGAATGCACTCTTTCTCAGATCGTGCGCGCCTGGGCGGGGCGCGCGGGTCTCGTTGTGCCAGACGGGCGGTGCAGCATCCGCTCCGAAACTCTGACGCCGCGTGAGGCCCCGCCCGGGTACAGTCCCGTTCGGGGTGGTGCAGGTATTCTGTCATGACCGGGCAAACTCAAGACGTCTTTCCACGCACCCAAGTCACCTGGCTCCGGGAACGCATCTCGGGCGGGGACGATGGGATCACCCAGGCCAACCGGCATGTCATGTCGGCGTATGCGCACCCGCTCCGCGTGTACATCCTCGGGAGTTCGTTCAGGCGCGTCGCCGAGCCCGAAGAACTCATCAACGGGTTTTTCGCGGACCGCCTTGCCCGGGATGGCTACCTCGCGCGCTGGCTCGAGAGCGGGCGTCCGCTCCGGGTGTGGCTGCTCACCGGCTTCCGCCACTTCATGATGGAAGAGATCCGCCGGCGCGGCCGGGCCTCTCACGCGGAGCTGACGCCGGAGGTTCACGCGCACAACGACCACAACGCGGAGGCGGCGTACGACGCCGCGTGCAAGCAGGTCATCGTGCAGGAGGCTTTGAACACCGCCGCCGAGCGGTGTCGATCAAAGGGGCTCGGTCGGCACTGGGCGGTTTTCCTCTCGCACCACGTCGGTGGTGAGCCCTACGACGTGATCGCGGCGCGCGAGAACGTCACCGCGGCGCGCGCCGCCGTGATGGCGCGCACCGCGACGCGCACGTTTCGTGAGGTCTTGCGAGAGCTCACGGCGTGGCCGGGCGCCACCAGCGAAGACATCGACCACGAAATCGCGGGACTCTTGGAGTGATCCGATGATGACCTTTCAGGAAGACTTCCTCCAGGACAGCGTCCTGCCCGGCGGGCCCGTCGCGCCCGAACGGCTGACCAACCTCCTCCGACTCGGCATGATCGGCACGCGCAAGACCTATCACCGCTTGCTCGACCGGCTCGCGATGGAAGACGGAGCCGCGTGGTTCGATGGCATCGCCTCCAGCGCGATCCGCAACTTCGGGATCGAGCGCGAGGGCGACGAGCTCAGGCCCGCGCCGACATCGCTCGAAGAGATGAAACGATCGGGCAAACGCGCCGTGGCGCGAGACCGATCCGAGCCCGAACTGCTTCGGGGGTTGATCGAGTACTTCCTCGCCCTCTCGATCGAAGCCTCGCACAACGGTCGATGGATGACGTCGCGCGACCCGTCGGAACTCGCGCCGATCATGCTCGACCTCGCCGCGAGTGTCTCTCCGCCGTGGTCGGCGATCTTCGAGCGGGCCGGGTTTCTCGCGGGGGGCAACCCCGATGAGCCCGCCTGAGCGCTCCGCTCACAGCACTTCGAGATTCGCGTACTGCAGCACCAGCGTCTTGCGGCCGGCGTCCTTGAACTCGACGACGGCGCGGGCGTTCATGCCCTTCGACATGACCTGCGCGATCGTCCCGAGCCCGAAACGCGGGTGACGCACGCGCGCACCGGGTTCGATGCCCGGCCACGACCCGCTCGACCTCGATGCGCGACGCCGCCTGGCACTCTCGATCGACGCCTCGGTCGGCTCGTCCCACGGTGCCGGCGCGTCGTCCCAGCCTTCGTCCCACGATTCCTCGCTCTGATCACTCACGCGCACGTGCTCGCTCGGGAGTTCGTCGAGGAATCGCGACGGGATCATCCGCTCGCGCAGTCCGCGCTGCGTGCGGTACTTCGCCGAGGTCATCAGCAGGCGGCGCATGGCGCGCGTGATGCCGACGAACGCGAGTCGGCGCTCTTCTTCGAGCCCCGACTCGCTCTCGAGCGCTCGCGATGAGGGCAGCAACCCTTCCTCCATGCCCACGATCGCGACCGCTGGGAACTCGAGCCCCTTCGCCGCGTGCAGCGTCATGAGCGTGATCGCGCCGCTCGCCGGGTCGATGCTGTCCGCGTCGGCGACGAGTGAGACCGTCTCGAGATACGCGCGCATGATCGACAGCAGGGGGGGCACGTCGTCCTCGTCCGGTGCGAGTGCCGGGTCGTCCGCCGGCTCGTACGTCTCCTCGAACTCCGCCGCCGACGACACGATTTCCTGCAGGTTCGAGAGCTTGTCGGCGCTCTCCTCGCTCTTGGCGGCGAGCTTCTTGTAGTGATCTTCGAGCCCGCTCTGTTTGAGCACCCGGCTGACAAGGTCCGCCAGCGAGCCCGCGACTCCCTCGCCGAAGAACGTGCCGTGCCCCGTCCAGCCGTCCACCGTTTCGGTGAAGCGCTGCACCGCGCGCTGTGCCTGCGGCGTCAGGTCGAGCGTGTCCACGATGCGCAGCACCTCGAACATCGGCACACCGCGGATCTTGGACGTCTCGGCGAGCGTCTCGATCGTGGCCTTGCCAATCTTTCGCGCCGGCTTGTTGATGATGCGCAGCAGCGAGACTTCATCTGCTTGGTTCGCAACGAGCTTGAGATACGCGATCGCGTCGCGCACCTCTTCGCGCTGATAGAACGCCGTACCGCGCGCGATGACGTACGGCACGCCTTCTCGGCGCAGCTCATCCTCGAGCACACGCGAGAGCGCGTTGTTGCGGTAGAAAATCGCCGCGTCTTTCCACGTCAGCGACTCCTCTTCCTCGACTCGGGCCTTGAGCCAATCGATCACGAGACCCGCCTCGTGCCGCTCGTCTCGGCAGAGCACCGCCTCCGGCTGCTCCCCCCCGTCGCGCGTCGTGAAGAGGTCCTTGTGCTTGCGCTGCTGGTTGTTGCGGATCAGATGGTCCGCGATCGCGAGGATCGGCGCCGTTGAGCGGAAGTTCTGCCCGAGCGTGATGAGGCCGGCCCCCGAATACGCCTGCTCGAACTCGAGGATGTTCGCGATATCCGCCCCGCGCCAGCCGTAGATCGACTGGTCCGGATCGCCCACCACGCACAAGTTGGGCGGTGAACCGGGGTCATTGCCGACCAGCAGCGTGCTCAGCACGAACTGCGCGTGGTTCGTGTCCTGGTATTCGTCGATCATCAGGTAGCGCCAGCGCGCCTGCACCTCGTCACGCGCTTCATCGCACTCGCGCAGCAATCGAACCGTCAGCACCATGAGGTCGTCGAAGTCCACGGCGTTCGCCTGTCGCATGGCGTCGTCGTACGACGTGTAGATCTTCGCGATCTGCCGCGAGTAGAAGTCGTCCGCTTCCGCCGCGAACGCGGCCGCGTCCTTGAGCTCGTTCTTCGCATTGCTGATCGCGCCGAGCACCGTGCGCGGCGGCCAGTTGGTCGTCGAGAGTTGCAGCGCGTTGAGCGTCGTCTTCATCAACGCCTGCTGATCGTTCGTGTCGTAGATCGTGTAGTCGTGCTTGATGCGCCAGTTCGCACGCCCCTCCATCAGCGGTGCGTACCGGCGAAGCAACCGCGCGCACAACGCGTGGAACGTCGAGACCGTCAAGCCGCGCGAAATGCTCTCCCGCTGCGGATGCGCTTCGAGCAGTTCGCCGACGCGTTCACGCATCTCGCCCGCCGCTTTGTTCGTGAACGTCAGCGCCAGCACCTGCCACGCGGGCACACCGAGCGAGAGCAGGTACGCGATGCGACGGGTGATGACGCGGGTCTTGCCGGACCCCGCGGCGGCGAGCACGAGCAGGGGGCCCTCGGTCGTCACGACCGCCTCGCGCTGGGGATCCGTGAGCCCATCGAGCAGCGCGTGCGCCGGGTTATCGGTCCTCGCCGTTGGCTCGTTCGCGTTCACGATCATGGAGCGTATCCCCTCTCCCGTCGGCTCGGAGGCACCCCACCGGAGTGGGGCCCCAACAAACACGATATCTTGGGGTCGAGACAGGAACAGACAGCTTCTCCACACCGTATCTCGTGGTGTGCACATCGCGCAAGTCTGTGATACAACGGTACTTGCGCTAGAACCGAGAGGTTTGCGCTGTTCACACATCATTTTGTATCCATTGGTCTTGCGACTACAAGACCTTGCGGTAGGATGAGATTGTCAGTCGAACGGGACTCAGAACTTGGCCCGGTGACTGACTTTGTGCCCCGCCGACAGGCAGGGGCGTTGAGTCAGGGGAAGCCACCCGTCCTCCTGTGCGGATGGGTCCCTCCCCGGAAAGCGCGTCGCCCCGACCGATCTGGCCGAGGCGACGTTTGACGGAACACCAGGCACCGGCCACGGACGGCCACGATCCCGCCTCGAGGCAAGCGACGCGGGCCATCGATCGCAAGGAGCCACCATGCCCGTCCTCTGTGACACCCAAATCCGCGAGCTCGTCAATATCGAGCCATTCGAGCCCGCCGCCCGTCGAGAAGGGCGCATCTCCTACGGCGTCTCCTCCTACGGCTACGACGTCCGCGTGGGCACACGCTTCCAGATCTTCACGCCCACCCCGCGCGGCGGGGGCGTCGCCGTCGTCGATCCCAAGCGATTCGACGACCGCTTCATGGTCGAGGTAGACGTCGCCAGCGAGACCGACGCCTTCGGGCGCCAGCTCGACCACGTGATCATCCCGCCCAACTCCTTCGCGCTGTGCGAGACCGTTGAGACCTTCGACATCCCGCGCGACATGCTCGTCATCTGCGTCGGCAAGAGCACCTACGCACGCTGCGGCCTGATCGTGAACGTCACGCCGCTCGAGCCCGAGTGGCGCGGCAAGGTGACTCTCGAGATCAGCAACACCACGCCGCTGCCCGCGAAGGTCTACGCCAACGAGGGCATCGCCCAGATGATCTTCCTGAAGGCGGACCGCACCTGCGCGGTGAGCTACGCCGACAAGCACGGCAAGTATCAGGATCAGACCGGGCTCACGCTTCCGAGGGTGGACTGAGTGGGCACTCGGCACTGGTGGCTAGGCACTGGCAGGGAAGCACTTGACGATCAAGTCGCATCGGGATCTCGTCGCATGGCAAAAGGCACTCGAACTCAGCTTTGCCGTGTATCGCGAAACAGAAGCGTTTCCAGCGGACGAGAGGTTCGGTCTGATCTCTCAGTCACGCCGATGCGCGGTTTCGGTACCGAGCAACATCGCAGAGGGCTACGGACGCGGATCGACTCGCGACTACTTGAGATTCCTGCGTACCGCCCGCGGCTCGCTCTATGAACTCGACACCCAGTTCTTGATCGCAAACGGCCTCGGACTCGTTCAGGAACGCCGACATCAACGATTGCAGCAGAGGATCGATGAGGTTGGGCGATTGCTCTCAGGTTTGATTCGAAGCATTGAACGGACGGAACAGTAGAACCGCACGAGTGCCCAGCCACGAGTGCCCAGTGCCCGAAATACCATATGAAAGTCACACGTCGTTTCACACAGTCCGGCACCTCCCCCTTCGACACCGTGAAGTGGACGACGCGTGCGTCGCGCATCACGAACCCGGACGGGTCCGTCGTCTTCGAGATGCACGACGCCGAGGTCCCGGAGACCTGGTCGCAGCTCGCCACCGACATCATGGTGAGCAAGTACTTCCGCAAGGCGGGCGTGCCGCAGTACGACGCCTTCGGCGAGGTCGTACGCGACGAGTCGGGCGAGGTCGTCACCGGGCCGGAGCGTTCGGCGCGTCAGGTGATCCAGCGCCTCGCGGGTTGCTGGCGTCACTGGGGCGAGACGCACAGCTACTTTGACTCCGCGGACGACGCGCAGGCGTTCGAGGACGAGATGTGCTACATGCTCGTCCACCAGATGGCCGCGCCCAACAGCCCCCAATGGTTCAACACGGGGCTGAACTACGCCTACGGCATCAGCGGGCCGGCGCAGGGTCACTACTACGTCGATCCGAAGACCGGTCGCGTGAAGCTCGCGGAGGACGCGTACTCGCACCCGCAGCCGCACGCGTGCTTTATTCAGAGCGTCGAGGACGACCTCGTCAACGACGGCGGCATCATGGACCTGTGGATCCGCGAGGCACGCCTCTTCAAGTACGGGTCGGGCACCGGCACCAACTTCAGCAAGCTTCGCGGCGAGAACGAACCGCTCTCCGGCGGCGGCAAGTCCTCCGGGCTCATGTCGTGGCTGAAGATCGGCGACCGCGCCGCCGGCGCGATCAAGTCGGGCGGCACCACCCGGCGCGCCGCCAAGATGGTCTGCATCGACCTCGACCACCCGGACATCGAGAAGTTCATCTCGTGGAAGGTGCGCGAGGAGCTCAAGGTCGCCGCGCTCGTCGAGGGCATGAAGGCCATCGCGGGCGAGAAGGCGAGCCCGAGCGACAGCGAGACGTTCGGCGAGACGGCCACGCGCCTCGGGCTCGTGCTCGATTACGACTTCAACGGCGAGTCGTACCAGACCGTCGCAGGGCAGAACGCGAACAACTCGGTGCGCATCCCGGATCACTTCTTCGACGCGATCGATGCGAACGGAGACTGGGAGCTGCGCTACCGCATGAGCGACGAGGTCGCCGAGACCGTCAAGGCGCAGGACCTGTGGGAGCAGATCGCGTATGCCGCGTGGCGCTGCGCGGATCCGGGTGTGCAGTACGACAGCACGATCAACGCCTGGCACACGTGCCCCGAGTCGGGTCGCATCAACGCGAGCAACCCGTGCTCGGAGTACATGTTCCTCGACAACACGGCGTGCAACCTCGCGTCGCTCAACCTGCTGAAGTTCTACGACGAAGAGACCCGCGAGTTTGACGTCGCCGGGTACGAGCACGCGATCGACCTGTGGACGATCACGCTCGAAGTCAGCGTGCTGATGGCGGCGTTCCCGAGCAAGGAAATCGCACGCCTCTCGTACGAGTTCCGCACGCTCGGGCTGGGGTACGCGAACATCGGCGCGCTGCTCATGCGTGCCGGCATCCCGTACGACTCGGATGAGGCCCGCGCGCTCTGCGGCATGCTCACCGCGATCCTCACCGGGCGCTCGTACCGCCAGTCCGCGGTCCTCGCGAGCGAGCTCGGGCCCTTCCCGGGCTACAAGAAGAACCGTGATTCGATGCTCCGCGTGATGCGGAACCACCGGCGCGCGGCGCACGGCATCGACCGCCAGGCCGACGAATGGGAAGACCTCCGCGTCCGCCCCGTGCCCATCGATCACGAACTCGTCGATCAAGACGGCGTCGCGCTGGGCAACGCCAAGCGTCTGCTCGATCGCGCCGTCAAGGCGTGGGACGATGCGCTTGCGCTCGGGGAGAAGCACGGCTACCGCAACGCGCAGGTCACCGTCATCGCGCCGACTGGCACCATCGGTCTGCTGATGGATTGCGATACGACCGGCGTCGAGCCTGACTTTGCCCTCGTCAAGTTCAAGAAGCTCGCCGGCGGCGGGTACTTCAAGATCGCCAACGGCTCGCTCGAGCCCGCGCTCTTCAACCTCGGGTACTCCGACGAGCAGATCAAGGCGATCAAGATCCACGTGCTCGGCGCGCTGCACCTCGAGGTGCCCATGCCGGCGGCGGCGGGGGGCGACAAAGACATCACCTTCGCCGAGTGGCTCAAGGAAGCGGGACTCAACGACGAGGACCTGCGGCGCATCAACGACGCGCTGCCCGGTGTCTTCGAGATCGGCTTCGCCTTCAACGCGTGGACCCTCGGCGACGAGGCGCTCGAACGCTGCGGAATGAACGCCGAGCAGGCCAAGGCCGACATGGGCTTCAACTTCCTCCGCGCCCGCGGGCTGACGGGCGAGCAGGTCCGCGTCCTCAACACGCGTGTCTGCGGCACGCAGACCGTCGAGGGCGCGCCGTTCCTCAAGGACGAGCATCTGCCCGTCTTCGACTGCGCGAACACCTGCGGCGACACGGGCACGCGCTTCATCAAGCCGGGCGGGCACATTCGCATGATGGCCGCGGCGCAGCCCTTCATCTCCGGTGCAATCAGCAAGACGATCAACCTGCCCGCCGACGCGTCGATCGACGACATCAAGGACGCGTACCGCCTTTCGTGGGAGCTCGGGCTCAAGGCCAACGCGCTCTATCGCGACGGCTGCAAGCTGAGCCAGCCGCTCTCGACCAAAAGCGACGCGAATGCCGACGACAAAGACGTGCTCGACATGGTCGAGGACGATGAGGCGGTTGAAGCCGCCCAGGTCGAAGTCGCCGGCGAGGTCCACGAGCTCTCGGCGGCGATTGGCGGCGGGGACGAATCGACCGTGGTTCGTACGGTCGAACGCATCGTGCATCGCCCGATGCGGCGTCGCCTGCCCGACACGCGTCGATCGCTCACGCACAAGTTCAATATCGCCGGGCACGAGGGCTACCTCACCGTCGGGCTCTACGAAGACGGACAGCCGGGCGAGCTCTTCATCACGATGGCCAAAGAGGGCTCGACCATCGGCGGATTGATGGACTCGCTGGGCACGGCGGTGAGCGTCGCGCTGCAGTATGGCGTGCCGGTACAGTCGCTCGTCAACAAGTTCACGCACCAGCGCTTCGAGCCCGCGGGCATGACGACCAACGGCGATATCCCCTTCGCCAAGTCCCTCGTCGATTACATCTTCCGCTGGCTCGGCATCCAGTTCGTCGATGGCTACCGCGAGGCCAACGCGCCGCGTCGCGACGAGTCCGAGGCGAGCAAGGAACGCGAGAGCGTCGATCGGTGGAAGTCCACGGAAGAGGCCGAGCGCATCGTGCGCCGGACCAACGACCGCCCGTCGCCGGCGCCGAAGGGCGATGGTGCCAGGCCCGCCCCGCGCGTCGAGACCCCGGTCGCCGTGGCGACGGAAGCCTCGCTGCAGACACGCGGGCTCACCGACGCGATGAAGGACGCTCAAGGCGATGCGCCCGCGTGCGAGGTCTGCGGCACCATCACCGTCCGCAACGGCACGTGCTACCGCTGCCTCAACTGCGGGCACAGCATGGGCTGCTCATGACGAACGTTTCTTGACGGATTGACCGCGTTGCCGGCTCGCACGCGGAGCCCGACCCTTCCGGTCGGGCGTGCGAACTCCCGGCACAAACACCATCGGTGGGCCCACTGCTCCGCGGGCCTGTCCGACACCCGGGGCGGCGAGTCCCCATGGGCGGAGTGACGCGAGAGATGTGATCGAACAGAGGCCGGCGCGCGGACGGACCCCCGCCGAGCGGACGCATCAGGAAGATGTTGCCCGCACCCAGCCTCCCGGCATGACGACTCGGACACCGCGGCAGGCCCGCACCGTCCACGGACGACACACGCCGGAAGATCCATCGATCGCGCACAACGCTCGCTCGTCGATCCGGGTTTCGCATCGGTCGGAGGACCCCCGCCGGGCTTGCCCGAGCGGCCGATCCGGTGCCCACCAGCGTGACGCGGCGTGGCCCGCAACGGGCCAGGCCACGTCGTCACGCCTCTTGCCAAAGCCCCGGGCGGACCCCACCGCCGCTCGGGGCCTTTTTTGTATTCCCCTCACATTCACGCCGCCAGCGTTGACGTGTCTTCCTCCCGAGGTACCTTGCCGACAAGGGAGAGTCAGATTCATAAGAGCATGTTCGATCTTTGTGCTAGCAACAGCTACCGCTGCTGGCCCTGCTGCGGCGCAGCTCACCGTCACCGCTCAAGAACAGTTCGCCGAGTGGATGACGGACGATATCTTGTTCAACGGTGATCCGCGTATTGATTCGGGTCGAGTCGAGAGCGAAGGCTTGGGACCGATCGATCGCGTGGTCACGCTCGAAGCAACTTCTCAGGGAGTCCGAACCCTAGACGTAACCGCCGTGAGCACATCGAACTGGGACTCACGCCAGCTTGATCTGGCGGTCCTCGCCAAGTTCAATGACTTCACCGTCTTCCCGCTCCCACCCGGCGGATTCTTCGTTCATCGCGAAGGTGTGGCGCGGGGCGTTGTCGATCTGGACTTCACGCTCGATCGCGACACGAACGCCATGCTTGAGTTCCGAGGCGTGGTCGCCGAGGCCGGCTTCGGTCGTCCTTGGCGCGATGGCAGCGTGAGTCTCCTGATCGAGACTGCCGATGGCGAGAAAGTCTTCTCGTTCGAGAATCGAGACTTCCAGGCGCAGGAGTACAGCGGATCCGATGCCTTCTTTCTCGAAGCGGGCGACTACCGGATCCGGACCACCGCCGAGGTGTTCGGCCTGACCGATCTCGACACCGTCGAGGGCGGTATCGTCAACATGATCACGACGCTGGTGGTCCCGAATGTCGGCGGGCTGCCGCTCTTCGCGATCGGGTTGGCCTCCGTGCGTCGCCAACGGCGTTGACGATCAGACCTCGAGCACCTCGGTCGTCTTCTTGCTCACCAGTTCCTCGATCTCTGCCTCGTGCTTCTTGATGAGGTTCTGGATCTCGTCCTTCAGGTCCGAGATCTGATCCTCGGAGAGGTGGGCGTCCTTGTCCTTGGCGAGCTGGTCGGCGTGCTTGTTCGCGTCGCGACGCACGTTCCGAGCCGAGACCTTCGCGTCTTCGCCCAGCTTCTTGACCTGCGCCGCGAGCTGCTTCCGCCGATCGGTCGAGAGCGCCGGCACGCTGATGCGGATGACCTTGCCATCCACGTTGGGCGTGAGCCCGATGTTCGCTTCCTCGATGCCCTTCTTGATCGCCTGAACGGCGCTCGGGTCGAAGGGCTGGATGAGGATCTGCGTCGCCTCGGGCGTGCTGGTCGCGGCGAGGTTCTTCAGGTCCTGCATCGAGCCGTAGTAATCGACTTTGACGAAGTCCACGAGCGCGGTGCTGGCCCGCCCCGTGCGGATGCCGCGCAGCTCCTTGCGGAGGTGATCGACCGCCTTGTCCATGGACTCGTTGGCTTCGTTCTTGATGCTCTCAGGCGTCACGGCTCGCTCCATCGCTGATTCGGTTCGGCCCCGCTGCCCATCGCGGGAACGCGATCATACCGACGCGCCCTTATCGGCGTTGGCGGCGGCTTCCCCGCGTCAGGTTGTCCGGGCTGCCTCGCTGACGCGGGCCACTCCCGCACTCGCTTGCGCCCTTGGGCAGATCAGCCGGGATCGACCGGAGATCCGCCCGATGTCCCCGGCGGAGGGCCGAACCATGCACCCGATGCTCGCCGCGGAGCAGCCAGAAGCGATCGACCTCACGCCCGACACGATGGGCGGGACCCTGCCCGAGCGTCCGGTCGGCGTCACGATCATCTCGATCCTGCTCTACCTGATCGCCGCGCTGTGGCTGCTGATCGCGGCCCTGGCGGGGATCCCCGCGGCCCTCGGCGCCGGGCCCGTCGGGCTCGTCTTGGCGGGCCTCTTCCTGATCCCCGGCGGCATCTTCTTCCTCATTGCGCGCGGGATGTGGGGCGGGTCAAAGGTCGCGTGGTGGATCGTCGGGTTCTCGACGATGTCGAGCATGCTCAACGGCGTGGCGGGGCTGGTGCAACTCGCCGACATGCCCGCAATGCCGGACATCCCCGAGTTCGCCGGCGCGATGGAGGCCGTCGCCGGCATGGGAATGGCGATCATGGTCGTCACGATCCTGATCAACGGCGCGATCTACGCCTACCTCACCTGCGGCGGGGTCCTCAAGTTCTTCTCGATCCAGAAGAAGGATCAGACCAAGCACATCATGGTCCACGCGGGGATCGCCTTCGGGTTCATCGCGCTGGGCATGCTGCTCTCGGCCGGCGCGAGCCAGGCCGCGGGCGGCCTCGCAGGCTTCGACACCAACTCCTTCGAATCCGAGTTCACTTTCGATTGATCGGCGTCAGGCCGGCGTGACGAGCGTCCCGATCGAGGGCTCGCGCACCGTGCGCGCGATGTTCCCTTCAGGACCGAACTCGAACACAACGATCGGCAGGTCGTGCTCGCGCGCCATGGCCAGCGCGCTGGCGTCCATCACGCCGAGCCGCTTCTCGACGGCTTCGTCGAGCGAGAGCCGGTCGTAGCGGGTCGCCGTCTTGTCCGTAGTGGGATCTGCCGAGTAGACACCATCGACTTTCGTAGCCTTGAAGACCGCGTCGCACCCGAGTTCGACGGCGCGCAGCACCGCGCCGCTGTCGGTCGTAAAGAACGGGCTCCCGACGCCGCCCGGCGTGATGACGATCTCGCCCCGTGCGATGGCCGCGAGCGCCGACTCGCGATCGAAGCGCGGCGCGATGCCGTCGATCCCGACCGCCGAGAACAGCGTCGCCCGCGCACCGCTCGCCCGCAGCGCCTCGCGAAGCGCGATGGCGTTGATGACCGTCCCGAGCATGCCCATGTGGTCCGCCGGTGCCCGTTCGACAAGGCCCGCCCGCGCCAGCGCAGCGCCGCGGACGATGTTCCCGCCTCCGCACACGATGACGATCTCCACGCCCGTCGCCGCGGCTTGGGTGATCTCCGTGGCGATGCGTTCCAGCGCCTCCGCCACAACGCCGCCTTCCCGCGGGTTGCCGAGCGATTCCCCGGAGAGCTTGAGCACGATGCGCGGATAGGTCAGCGAGGAAGCGTTCGTCATTGCGTGCACGGGCGGGTCTCCTATCCCACGCAAGATACCGCAAGGCTCGCGGGCGACTCGCGCCGCAACCGCTCGGTGCGCATCGCGTACAAACCCGTCGGGTGTACCCCGCTCTATCATCACCCGCCGGAACCGAGGTCGAGCACGGGCGTCCGATGCGAACGCGTCCGAAACACCCATGAGCGAGCATGACGCCGAAAAACCCGTGGTCGATGCGAAACCCGCGCGGCGGAGACGAGCCGACCCGCTCCTGCCATTCGCGATCGCGACGTCTCTCTTCGCGCACCTCGCGCTCGCGGTCATCGCTGCGCTTGTGGTGCTCCCGGGCGAAGAGACCGGCGATCCCGACGGTATCAACGAACTCGAAGTCGCCGTCATGACCGACGTCGAGCTCACCGAGCTCCTCGAAACAACGCTTACCAACCCGAGTCCGGCCACACAGCAAATGGCCGAGCCGGAGGTCTTTGAGCTCGAAGACTTTCAGTCCGAAGTCTCCGACGCCTCGCTCGCGTCACTCGAGTCAACGAGCCTGGGCGATCTCGGCGCGTCGGGCGGTGAAGACGCCGCCGCCGGCGCGCAGTTCACGTCGGCGGCCGGCGGGTCGGCGAGGTTCTTCGGCGTGGAGGCGCGCGGGTCCCGCTTCGTCTACATCTGCGATGTCTCGGGCTCCATGGTCCGCGAGCAGCGCATGCAGCGCCTGCGCAGCGAACTCAACGCCTCGATCACCGACCTGCTCGAACTCGCGCACTTCTCCATCGTCTTCTACTCCGACGGCGCGTACCCGCTCACCGGCGGGCGATGGGTCCAGGCCAGCGAGCGTTTCCGCGAAGAGGCCGCGCGCAACATCCGCGCCGTCGAGCCCTCCGGCGGGACGAACCCCGTGCCCGCGTTCCAGATCGTGCTCGATATGACCCCGCTGCCCGATGCGATCTACTTCATGACCGACGGCGACTTCGATGAAAAGGTCACCGCCGCGCTCACCGCGACCATCGAACGCGCCGCGCGCTCGTCGCGCAGACGCGTCCCGATCCACGCCATCACGTTCGGGAGCGATGCCGAAGAGCGATACCTCCGCGGCATCGCCCGCCGGTCCGGCGGCAGCTACACGCACATCGAAGGCTCATCGCCGTGACAGCACGCGCCATCATCATGGCCAGCGCACTCTCCGCTGCGGCTTCCGTCGCGCACGCGCAGGGCGAGGTCACGCTCCGCGGCGAGCGCAAACCGCTCCAGTCTTCCACACTCACCGTTTCGTCCCACGGCGTCACGCTGGAATCCGAACCCGGGTCGGTCATCACCTGGGACCGCATCAAGTATCTCGATCACAACGACTGGCCTGCATACACGTCGATCGCGCAGGACGCATGGCGCGCACGCGCCCGCTTCGACCGCGGCGAGATCGTCCTCGCGGCACCGCTCTTCGAAGCGCTCTTCGACACCTACCGCAACGATCCCGGGCCCATGCAAGCCTTCGCGGCACGCGGGCACCGCGCGTGCCTGGTCGCGCTCGGGATGCACGACGACGCCATCGAGCCGATGCTCCTCGCGCACGCCGCAGATCCGAGCGAACGATTCGTAAGCGACGCGTCGATGCCGCAGCCGATCTGGCTTACCGGTAACGCGCCGGACCTGTCGGCGTCCCTCGACTCAGAGTCGGAGCTCGCTCGGCTCTTCGCGGTCGCCGCGCGCTTCGAGCGGGAGGGTACCGCGCACACGCCCGAGCAAACAGATGACCGGTCGATCGGCCCGCTGCGCGACGTCGTCGCCGCGCGGACGTCGGACGATCCGAGCGTGCGCAGCAACGCGCGGGAGCGTCTCGTGTTGGACGCCGATCGTCACGCTGGGACCTGGCGTGAGGCCCGTGCGCGGCTCGCAATCGCCCGCTCGCTGCTTCGAGAGCCGGGCAGAGACCAGCGCCATCTGGCGACCATCGAGCTCGCGCACGTCAGCGCACGCTTCCGCTCTGCGGCTCCGAGGCTCGCCTCGATCGCCTTCGCCGAGCTGATCCGGCTGACCGAACGCGAGACGTCCACGCCGGGTTCCACGCAAACACTGCGCGCGTCGCTCTCGCGCGTGCCGGGCTCTGCATTCGCGCAGCGATGGATCGACGAGCACCCACAACCGAACGAACCGGAGAGCTGAATGACGGTCACGCACATCCTCGCGCAAGACGACGCGCCCGGAACATCGCTCATCACGCTCCTGCAAGCGGGCGGCGTCATCGGGTATGTCATCATCGCGCTCTCCATCGTCGCGCTCGTGCTCGCGACGATGCACCTCTTCCACTTCCGCCTCGGCGCGCTCGCGCCGCCCGACGTGATCGACGAGCTCGAGCGCCTGCTCCGAGCGGGCGACACACGCGCCGCGCTGGAGTTCGCGCAGAGCGATGAGCACCGCTGCTTCCTTGCGCACGTGATCTCGGCGGGGCTCACGCGCTACAGCCGCTCCCCCTTCGGGGCGCTGGAACTCAAGGGAGCGCTCGAAGAAGCCGGGCGCGAGCAGGTCGCGCGCCTCTACCGCTCGACCGATGCGCTCGCACTCGTCGCCGGGATCGCGCCGATGCTCGGCCTGCTCGGCACCGTGGTGGGCATCAACGGCGCGTTCGCGTCGATCAGCACCTCGGAGGGCTTCGGGCGTCCCGACCAGCTCGCCGGCGATATCTCGCTCGCGCTCGTGACAACAATCCTCGGGCTCACGCTCGCGATCCCGACGACCGCCGCCGTCACGTTCTTCCGCAACCGCATCGATGCGCTCGCCTCCGAACTCGGATCGATCGTCGATGCGCTCGCCGCGTACGTCGAGGCCGGTGCCCAGCAGCCCCGCGGCGGAACGCGGTGAACTTCCTCGGCCGCACAGACCGACCGCGCACGCTCAGCGGCGACCTCACGCCGCTCGTCGATGTCGTGTTCCTGCTCATCGTGTTCTTCCTCACGACGTCGTCGCTCGTCGAGATCACCCGCGAACCGGTCACGCTGCCCGAGCAGGAGGGTGAGCGCGAGTCCGACGCGCGCACACCCGGCATCGTCGTCAACGTCACCGTGACCGGCGGGCTCATCGTCGAGCGCGAGCCCGTGACCCGCGCACAGCTCGCCGAGATGCTCCGCGTAGAAGTCGCACGCGCCGGCGGCGATCCACGCGCCGTGGACGTCCTCATCCGCTGCGACCAGGACGCGCCGCTCGAACACCTCAACCAGCTCGCGCGCACGTTCACCGCGATCGGTATCCGCTCGTGGCGCCTCGGCACCTCTGTCCCGTCGGGTGGGAGCGCGTCATGAACTTTCAGCCCGATGGCAAGACGAAGCGGGGGCATCGCTTCGGCGGCGAACTCACGCCCATGATCGACGTGGTCTTTCTGCTCCTCGTTTTCTTTCTCGTTTCGACGAGCCAGGCGCCGCCTGAATCCGAACTCTCGCCATCGCTCGAAGCGCGGCGCGTCGAGGGCGGGCGCTCTGCGGACTTCCAGCCGCAGGTCGTGGACGTGCTCCTGATCGCCGGACGTCCGGCATTCCAGCTCGGTGAACGCACGCTGCGCACGCAGGCAGAGCTCACCGAACTGCTCAGGGCGCTGCCCGCAGAAGCGGGGGTCTTCGTGCGCGGGCGGGGCGATGCTCCAACCTCGGCCGCCGCCGCGGCGCTGCAGGCGGCGCACGACGCGGGATTCGGAGGGGTCACCTATGTGCCCGCGAACTAAGATCATCGCGTGGGCGCTCGCGCTGTGCGCAGCGATGCCGGCGCTCGCGCAGCCGCGTGGAGCCGACGAAGAGGTCGCCGCATTCCTCGAGCGTCACGGGCTGCTCGAAGCGCTCGCGCATCACCTCGAGTCCGAGCTCCGGCTCACACCCAAGCAGGAACGCGAGGAACTCGCCGTCCGCATCGGGGATGTCTACACACGTCTGCTCGAACGCGGCGGCACGCCGGAGCGCGTCCGCGAGTGGGAATCGAGCGCCAAACGCATCCTCGGCGAGTTGCCAGAAGCCGACACGATCGCGCTGCGTCTCTCCCTCGCGCGAGCGGAGTTTGTCCGCGCCGAGTCGCTCGCCGAGCGATGGCGCATCCGCGACCTCGGTGATGATCAACTGGAACCGCTCGTGGAGTCGCTCAGCCGCGTGCAGGAGGAGCTGCAACGCCTGGCCACACTCTCGCACGATCAGGTCCGGCGCTACGAGCGACTCGAGGAATCGGGCGGGCGGGGCGACTCGCGGCTGCTCTCAGATCGCCTCGCTGATACACGCCGCAGCCGATCGCTCGCGAACTACTTCCGCGCGTGGTCGCTCTATTACCTCGCCGAGCTCCGACCCGATGGCGCGTCCGCGCGCGCGGGCGAGGCCATGGTGTGCTTCGGCTGGCTGCTGAACGCCGAGCCGGGGCGTGCGCCGACGGTCGAGCGCCTGCCCGAGCAACTCTTGCGATACGAGCACGTCGCGCGCGCCGCGATCGGCATGGGGCTGTGCGAAGCGATCCGCGGTCGTTCGGAGGAATCCCTCGCATGGTTTGAAGCCGTTGACGCGGCACCCGATCTCGCGCCGGCGCTCGTCGACCAACTCCCCGAGAGGCGCCTCACGGCGCTCGCGCACCTCGGGAAGTGGCACGAATCGCTCGATCTTGTCCGGCAAATCCGGACCGGCATCGACGGAAACGACGCACCGATGCGCACGGCGCTCGCGCGATCCCTCGCCGTCCGCGCGTGCGAAACGCCGCCGCGGGCCGGCGCCAGCAGCACGATCCTCGCGCTGCGCCGCCTCGCCGTCGCGGACCTCATCGCGCGCGGCGAAGTCGGGCACGTGCTGGCGCTCGCGAAGACCTTCCCCGAGCAGGTGCGCGCGCTCGGGACCCAAGGGTTCCTGCATCACTATCTCGCGGCGCTGCCCGAGTACGACGCCGCTCGAACGGTGCACGCCCGAGCCGGCAACCCCGACGACCCCACCGCCGACCCGGGCGTCCGAGACCGATACCGGCTCGCGCTCGATCGATTCGATGCCGCCCTCGGCGCTCCGGACGCCGCCGACTTTGCCACCGCGATCCCCGGTCTCGAGTTGCTCGCGGCCTTCTCGATGTTCTATTCGTCCCAGTCTTCGGAGCAGTTCACCGCCGCCGCGGAACGGTTCCAACTCGCCAGCGCCGGGCAGCCGGATCCGGATCGCGCGTCCGGTGCGCTGTGGATGGCACTCCGTGCATACGAATCTGCCGCAGCCTTCGCGCCCGGTGACGAGGCAGTTTCGCGAGCGCTCGAAGCGATCACGGCGGAGTTCCTCGATCGCTTCCCCGATCACGATCGCGCTGCCGCGATCGTCGTTCGCCGCGCAACACGAGACGGCGCGCCCCGGAGCGAAGCCATCGCGGACCTGCTGCTCGTTCCAGCATCATCGGAGGTGTACCCGCTCGCCAGACGCTACGCCGAGCGTTTGCTGTACGAAGACTTCCTCGCGGCGCCCGCGAGCGATCGCGCGTGGCGTGCGTCGCGTCACCTCGACGTCGCGGAGGAACTGCTGCAACTCGATCGTGCCGAGGCCTACGCGGGGATCGAAGACGTCGCCGCGCGCACGCTCGACATCGCGCGTCGCATGCTCTCGACCAGCCTTGACGTGGCGACGCCCGACCCGGGCCGAGCGGCACGTGTGCTCGACACCGCGCGCGCCGTGCTCGCATCGAACCCTCGTGACGACGCCGCGCTGCGCGAAGAACTCGCGTACCGCCACGGCCAGGTGCTCCTCGCGTCCAACCGGCTCGAAGAAGCCGAGGCGGCGTTCGCCCAGCTCTCCGAGCGGAGCGAGCGGTTCCGCGCCGCTTCGGATCGCCAACTCTACGAGCACTCGGCTCGTGTGTGGCGGGGCGATCCGTCTTCCGTGCGTTTTGCCGAGCGCACCGCGCGCATCGGCTGGCGTGTTATTCGCCGGCTCGCGCCGATCGAGAGCATCGCGCAAGACACCGTGCTCGAGCCGGACATCGCGTTTCTCTACGCGACGGTCGCCGAGGCCTCGCGTGCGCTGTGGGATGCCACCGCCGACCCCGAGGCGCGCGACGATGCCGTGCGCCTTTTCCGCGTCCTGCGCGAAGCCGATCCCAATAACCTCACCGTGCTCGAATCTTCGGCGAGGCTCGCCGAATCCACCGGTGATCTCGACCTCGCGATCGAGTGCTACCGCAGGCTGCTTGCCGGACTCCCGCGCGACGAGCCGACGCGATTCGAAGCGCTCTTCCGCCTTACAAGCGTGCTGTCAGAGACCGACCCCGCGCGTGCGCTCGAGGTGCTTTCGCAGCACCGCGTGCTCACGCCCGACATCGGTCCCGAGCCTTGGCGAACACGCCTGCTCGAACTCGAAGGACAGATCCGCTCTTCCGTCGGAAGCGGTGACACGCCGTGAATCCCGTCGAACGCATGCTCGGCAAGGGCGTGGACGCGCGCGATCCCTTGTCACTGCTCGGGTTGACGGGCGCGCGCGCAGATGACGCTGCTATCGATCCCGCGCTCCGCGCACGCCTCGCCGAGGTCGCCGCGCACCCGGAGGCCTCGACACCCAGCGCCGATGAGGTTCGGCTCGCGTTGCACGTCGCCGCGGCGCAGTTGCGCGAGCAATCCCAACGCACCGCCGCCAACACCGCCGAGCGTTCGGACTGGCAAAGAAGCGATCGCCTGATCGTCGGTCTCCTCGTCCACTCGGGCGGGTGGAACCACGAGGCGCGCCGGCGCATCGCCTCGATCGCCGCGGCTCGCGGGCTTACACAAGAAGACATCGTGCGAGCCATCGCGCACGCCGGGCGTTCACGCGCTGCCCTCACACCCTCGCGCGTGGGAGGAGATCCGAGCGCAGCGCCGCTCGAAGAGCGCACGCCGAACCGAACTCCGGCTGCCGCGACCACCGGCCCGGTCCGCACCATCTTGCTCTTCGGCAGCGCGCTGATGGCGCTCGCAGCCGCGGCCATGCTGCTTGTGCTGGGGCAGATCGATCTGTCGCCTCACAACGCCAGCGGTCCCAGCGCCAAAGTGACCACCACGCCCGGTGCCGACCTCGCCGCGAGCGAAGTCTTCCAGATCTCTCCGCAAAGCTCGGGCCTTTCGTCGAATGAATCGGGTGAATCGCGGACCTTCACCGAGTTGATCGACACCGCGCGCGCGATCGCGGAACGCGACCCGCTCTCCGTTGGCGGCGCGACGCTCGCGGCGCTCGAAGCCGCCGCAGACCAGTGGCACACGTGGACGCCGGAGCAGATCGATGCCGCCGCCGGTGCCGCGGTCGCCCAACTCATCGAGGTCGCGAGTTCACCGGGTGGCGCGGGCGTCCTCCGATCCCTGCTCGACGATCTCCCGCCGGCGTTGGAAATCGCGTCTCTCGATATCACTCATGTGCTGTGGACGTCGGCGCTGCTCGAGCGTGCGCGCGCTGAACTCCCATCGCCCTGGCCCGCTCGGATCGCGCAGCGACGGGCGGCGACGTTCCGATCCGCGGGCGCGCTCGCTTCCAACGATCGCCGCGGCATCTGGGACGGGCTCTTCGACGCCGTCGAGTCGAGCGGACGCATGCTGGTTTTGCAAGGTACGAACGTGAGCACCTGGGACGCCTGGGCGGACGCGATGGTGTGCGTGGCGCGCCGCGACGCGGTGCTCGCTCAGCGCGTTCGGCTGCGATTGCTCGACGACTGGATCCGGGCACCCGCCTTCGAGTCAACCTCGCCGGAATCACGCGCGGCGCTCGAAACGCTGTTGACTCCTGTCGAGTTCGAGCCCGCGTCCGAGCCGGCGGAGCGGTTGATTGCGTGGTTCGACGACGCCGCGGTCTCCAGCGAAGCGTTGCACGCGATCACGACGCACCTCGTGGTGCGGTCGGTGATCGAAGACGCAGACTTCGCGTGGGTGCTCGACCCTTCTGCCGATGGACGCGCGCGCGTCTCGCGCCGAGATCTCTTCGCCGAGGCGCTCCGTCTCCCGCAGCGTGGCGACCGGGGCACGGGCATCTCGCGCTGGGCGCGCCTCGCGGCGTCTGAGCTGCGCGATCAACGCAACATGACACCGACCGGTTCGATCGAAGTGCTCGCGCAGCGCACGCTCTTCACGGAGGCCGCGGCGTTGTACTGGGCCGGCGAAGTCGAACGCTCGCAGGACCTGCTCGACGAGTTCGAGTCCGATTCGATCCGCGGCACGAGCACGCGAGATGAAGACCCTTCCGACCCGGCGTCGGCATTGACGCGCCCCGGTCTTCGCCCCGACGGCGAGTGGGCCGCCCGATACCTCAACGCGGGGCGCGACATTGCGCACCGCATCGATCTGCTCAACGAGTTGGCCGACGCGCAAGACCAGCCCGGGCCGGTCGATGCCGATGTGCTCGTCCGCGCGGCACTGCTCGCGACGCCTCCCGAAGTCCGTCGGGCCGCCGCGCGCACGGCGGAGACTTTTGCCGATACACCGTCCGTGATCTACGCGCTGCTCGAAGATCTTGAGAACGCGCCGCGCGTGCGTGAATCCACACGCCTGATCGAAGCGATCACGGGCACACGTCTGCCCGACGCACGCGACGAGGCGTGGGCGATCGAGGCTCGGCGCGCCCTGCTCGCGCAAACGATCGGCGCGCTTGCCGACCCGAGGCTCGCGCGCGCCGACGCCGCGGCGGTTCGCATCGCAGAGTCCCTTGAGTCCCAGCGTGCGGCGCTCGACGCGAACGCGAGCGGTGGTACTGCGTCCGACACCGAACTCGATCCGTCCGATGCGGCGCGTCGGCTCACGGAGCACTGGCTGCAGCGCGCCTGGCGGTCCGCCGGCGAAGACGATGTCCTCGGGAGCACCCGTTCGCTCGTCTCCCGTCGTGCCGCGCGGCGGGCCGTCGCGCGGGGGCCGCTGCAGGTGTTCGCCGCGGAGTACACGTCGCTCGCGGAGACGATCGCCCTCGTGGTGCTCGCCGAGCAGCCGACCCGTCAAGGCGAGGTCCGCGACGCGTACGTCTCATACGAACGTGCGCGCGCCACAGCACCCGACGCGCCCGCGCAGTGCGGCGCGGCGCAGGCGCTCATCATCCGCTTGTGGGCGTTGCGGCTCGATGCCACGCTCGTACTCGAAGGAGACGACGCATGAGATTCGCTGCTCTGTTGCTGGTTGTGGTGCTCGCGCACGGTGCGACTGCCAGCCCGCCCGCGCTCCCGGATCTCGCGGAGCGGCTCGCGGCGCTCGAGCCGTCGGTGCCCGCGGCGTACTTCGAACTCGCCGAGGAACTCGCCTACGAAGCGATCAACGCGCGAGAAGAGCGCGTCGCGCGCGAGCTCTTCGTGCTCGCGGCAGTGCTCGCGGACGATTCAGAGTCGGGCGACCAGATCGCGCGCGGCGCCTGCCTCGCGCTCGCCTCGATGAGCAATGAACCCTCCGAGGCCCGTTGGCTGCGCGCGATGGCCGCGATCCGCACCGCCGGCGCTGACGCATCCGCGGTGATGCCGAACCGCGAAGACTCGGAAGCGAACGCGCGTGCGTCGCTCGTTCTCGCGGCGTATCGGGCAGAGCGCCATCGCGATGCCCGCAAGCTCCTCGCCGATCCCGCGACCCGTGCCGCGCTCGAGAAGCACCGCGCCGAGCTCCCGCGCTACTCGAGCATGCTCGAAGCGATCGAAGCGGGGGCGTTGCCCGCGGACTGCCGCGGCGAGCGCGTCGTGCGCGCCGGCGACGCGGATCAACCCTTCGTGCTCTGCCCAACGTGCCGAGGGAATCCGGGTGCTCGGCTCAGCGGGCGCGAACTCCGCGCGATGCTGCGCACCGAAGCGATCCTGCTCGACGCGCCGGCGGGCTCGTGGAGCACGCAGCTCACCGTGGACGGCGGCGCGCCGCTCCCGGAAGTCGATATCCGCCAGCTCGCGGTCCGCTTCGACATCGATCCGAACGCGACGCGATGGCGCGCGGGATCGCGCAATGATCCGCTCGCGGGATCGTGGGAGCCGCGCTGATCTTGTGATTCAAGAAACGGCGGGCGACGCCTTCTCGCGCTGCGCCGCGGTCACCCGCGCCACGGGCTCGCCCACCAGCTCGAAGTGATGCTTGCGCTTGATCAGGTCGATCACCTCCGCGACCTGTGACTTCGCCGCCAGCGGCATCGTCACCCAGCGGCGCTGCCCCACGACCCGACCGGACGAAATACACTCCCGCGCGTACTTGCCCACACGCTTGGTCGGCAGCTGCTCGACCATCCCCCGCGCGAGCTGGAACGCGAAGATCGGCGCGTTCGGATCCGGCACGAGGTACGCCCACGCCGGCGCCGCGTCGCCCGCGGGACCTTCCGTCGGCGGCGTGTCCTCGTTGCGGTACGCGAACGACCACTGCCACGGGAGCCCGTTCCAGCAGAGCTCTTCCTCGAGCCACTCGTACTCCGCGAGCATCGCCCGCACGCCGTCGAAGTACATGCGATCGGTGGCGCCGTACACATCGAGCAACGCCGATTCGTCGGGCTTCGTGAACTTGTCCGACCAGGCGGGGTTGGTCAGCGGCGGGTCCGTATTCATGCGGCTCCTCGGTGGTTGGGACGTCGCCAGCGTAGGCGCGTACACTCCTCCTTCGCCGCAGATCCTCGCGCAACCGCGTCGCCCGGAGCGAAAATGCCCGATCAGGACCCGCAAAGCCCCGCCCATGCCGCACTCACGGACGAGCAGGTCAACCTCGGCGATGCGCGCGTCCTCATCGTTGACGACCACGAGCAGAACCTCGAACTGCTCCAGGCCTACCTCGAAGACCTCGGGTGCGCCATCGATACCGCGCGCGACGGCGTCGAGGCGCTCGAACGCGTCGCCGCACAGCCGCCCGATCTCATCGTTCTCGACATCATGATGCCCCGCATGAGCGGCTTCCAGATGTGCGACCGCGTCAAGGGCGACCCGGAGACGCGGGACATCCCCGTCATCATGGTCACGGCGTTGAGCGAAGTGGGAGACGTCGAGCGGGCGATCGAATCCGGCGCCGATGACTTCCTCACCAAGCCTGTCCACAAGGCCGAGCTCACGACACGCGTGCGCTCGCTCGTGCGCTATCGCATGCTCAAGCGCAAGTACGACGCGCTCATGCACGAACTCGGGCGATCGCCCCGTCCGGACGCGGAGTAGGGCTCAGTCGCACGCTTCGGCCCAGCAGATCGCCGGCGAATCGCCCGGGCGCTCCCAACGCGCGCTGGACACGCCGCGCGGCTCGGTGGCGGCTTCGAGATGTGACAGGTACATCGACAGGTCCCGCTCGCCGAACGTCGCGAGGTACTCCGCGCCCGCCGTCGGGTTGAGCGACTGGATCCGATCGATCAGGCCCGCCCGTGAAATCTCGGCGGTCTCCTGATCGAGCTGCGTGACGTGCCGTTCCACCCCGAGTGCCACCATGATCCAGCCTCCTTGCTGCGGTGGCTCTTCGATCGACCCCGGGACCGCTCCTCGGCCAACCGATAACCACAAGGGAACCAGCCTATGGCCGCATCTTGTGTGCTCCACAACATGTCGTGCGTCCCGAAGGACTTCGCGTGACCCGCGACGTCCGAGAACCACACACGCGCCGTCGCGCGTACACTCTTTGCCCCATGAAGGCGATCACCATCACCCAGCAAGGCAAGCCCGTCACGCCCAACATCCGGGTCGTGCGCGACTTCCCCGAGCCCGGCCCTCCCAGCAAGGGCGAGGTGCAGGTCCGCGTCCTCGCCTCCGCCCTCAACCGCATGGATATCTGGGTCGGCATGGGCATCCCCGGCGTGGACATCGAGTACCCGCACGTCGGCGGGTGCGACGTTTGCGCCGAGGTGACCGAGGTTGGTCCCGGCGTCGATCAAGCATGGGTCGGACGACGCGTCGTGCTCAACGCCGCCACCCGCGTCCCCGACCGCATTCATCCCGACGATCCGACCGGCGCCACGATGACCCCCAACTGGGCCCTCATCGGCGAGCACTTCAAGGGATGCCATCGTGAGCGCGTGAACCTCCCCGCGGCCAACCTCGCGGACGTCGGAGTCGAAGCCGACCCGCACGCCGCCGCCGCATTCGGGCTTACCACGCTCACCGCCTACTCGATGATGTGCACCAAGGGCCAACTCCGTCCCGGGCAGAGCGTCCTCATCACGGGTATCGGCGGCGGGGTCGCGACCTCCGCGCTCGCCCTCGCCAACTGGATGGGCTGCCAGACCATCGTCACCAGCCGCCACCAGCACAAACTCGATCGAGCACGCGAACTCGGCGCAGCCGAGACGATCCTCGACGAGGGCGACGACTGGTCCAAACAGGTCCGCTCGCTCACCAACAAGCGCGGCGTGGACATGGTCGTCGATTCCGTCGGCGGGCCGCTCCACCCGATCTGCATCAAGTCGCTCGCGCGAGGCGGCGCCTTCGTCACGCCCGGCGCGACAGCCGGCCCGCGCGTTGAATCCGACCAGGCCCGCATCTTCTGGAATCAGTTGCGGGTCCTCGGCTCAACGATGGGCACCAACGACGAGATGCGCGAGGTCGCCGCCCTCTTCTGCGCCGGGCACATCGCCCCCGTCATCGACGCGGTGTACAAGGCGGACGACGCGCCGAAAGCGTGGGAGCGCCTCGAAGCCGGCGAGCAGTTCGGCAAGATCGTGATCGACTGGCAGTGAGCGCACGCACCAGGAGCAAGCCATGTCTCAGATGAACGGCAAAACGGGTCTCGTCATGGGCGTCGCGAACGACCGTTCCTACGCCACGCACATCGCGCGATCGCTCCACAACGCCGGCGCCACCATCGGGTTCGCGCACCTGCCCGGCGAGAAGAACGAGCGCCGCACGCGCAAGGCCGTCGAGAGCCTCGGCATCAGCGATCCCTGGCTCGCGCCCTGCGACGCCTCCAACGATGAGGATATCGCGGGCATCTTCGAATCGTTCGCGTCCGCGCACGACGGCAAGATGGACTTCTTCGTCCATTCCATCGCCTTCGCAGACCGTGAGTGGCTGCGACCGGGCAACTTCCACCAAACCCCGCGCGAGGCGTACCTCAGCGCCATCGACGTCTCCGCGTACACGCTCGCGGCGTGCGCGCGCCACGCGCTCCCGCTCATGAAGAACGCCGGCGGCGGGTCCATCATCGCGATGTCCTACTACGGCTCCGAGAAGATCGTCCCGGGCTACAACGTCATGGGCGTCGCCAAAGCCGCACTCGAATCCACCGGTCGGTATCTCGCCGCCGAGCTCGGCGAGCACAACATCCGCGTCAACACGATCTCCGGCGGGCCGCTCAAAACCCTCGCCTCCTCCGCGGTGGGGGGCATCGACGTCATGCTCGACCAGACACCCAAGTTCGCGCCCCTCAAACGCAACGTCGAAGGTCGAGAGGTCGGCGATACCGCGCTCTTCCTCCTCTCCGATCTCGGCTCGGGCATCACGGCGCAGAATATCTACGTCGATTGCGGCGTCAGCAGCGTCGGCGCCGCCGTCTAAACTCTGCGACCATGTCCGTTCGCACGAAGTTCCACAACATCGCTGTCAGCACCCTCGGCACGCTGTCGAACGTCGTGCACCCGCGCCCCGCGACCGTCTACGCGAACGCCGCGCAGCAGGACGCCACCCAGCGCAACCCGCTCATCATCATCCCCGGCATCATGGGCACCAAGCTGCGCGACAAGCAGACCGGGCTCACCCTCTGGGGCGGGTGCTCGCGCAAGGAGTACGCCGATCCCAATAGCCCCGAGCAGATGCGCGCCATCTCGATCCCGATGGGCGACGACTGTCCGATCGATCGGATCGACGACGCGATGGAGCCCGCCGGCGCCATCGACCGCTTCCGCGGCAGCATGATCGGGCTCCCCCTCCACGTCCGCGCGTACGAGTCGCTGCTTGAGGCGCTCGGCGTCGGTGGGTTCCTCGCGGCAGAACGCCCGGGCCTGCGCCGCCGAAAGAAGCTGCCGGACTACGGGCTGCACTCCGTCTCGACATGCTTCCAGTTCGACTACGACTGGCGAGCAACGATCCCCCAGAACGCCAAACGCTTCGCCGAGT
The DNA here is from genome assembly GCA_039182735.1 of Planctomycetota bacterium. Lineage (GTDB taxonomy): Bacteria > Planctomycetota > Phycisphaerae > Phycisphaerales > UBA1924 > JBCDCB01. The sequence goes on along the minus strand of JBCDCB010000020.1, from coordinate 11,774 downwards.
TCGTCGAACGCGTCGCCGACTTCGCCTCGCGGGATCACGGCGAGCACGCACGCTGCGCTAAAGAAGACATCAAGGTTGATGTCGTTGCTCACTCCATGGGCGGCCTGCTCCTCCGCTGGTTCCTCCGCTACGGCGGGCGCAACCTTCAAGACGCGCGCGCACTCGACGCGCCGACGTGGGACGGCTGCAAACGCGTCGAGCACGCCATCCTCGTCGCCACGCCCAACGCCGGCGCGATCGGTTCGCTCCAACGCCTTCTCGCCGGGCTCAACGCCTCGCCCGCTACACCGGGCTACGCGCCGCAGGTCATCGGAACGATGCCCTCGCTCTACCACCTGCTGCCGCGCTCGCGCCACGGGCTCGTGATCGATCGCACGACGGGCGACCCGATCGAAGACCTCTTCGACGTCAAGACGTGGGAGCGCATGGGCTGGGGGCTCGTCGATCCGAGGGGCAACGCCGTCCGCGCCGCGCTCCTGCCGGACCTTTCGACCGATTCTGATCGCCTGCGAACCGCACGGGCGCACCTCGACGCGTGTCTCCGCGCCGCTCACGAGTTTCAGCAACTGCTCGACGCGCCCTTCGATGCGCCGCTCGACACGTCGATGCACCTCTTCGCGGGCGACGGCATGCTCACGCCGGCATCGATCAGTGTCGCGCCCAACGATCCGAACGTCCGCGTCGAGTCCCACGCGCAGGGCGACGGGACCGTGCTCCGCGCCAGCGCCCTGCTCGACGAGCGGCTCGGGAGCGCCGCCGCCTCGCCGCGCGTCGTCACGCCGATCCGCTGGGACGCCGTCACCTTCATCCCCACGAATCACATGGGCGTGACGCGCCATCCGACGTTTATCAACAACGTGCTCTACACCCTGCTCGAGAAGCCGCGCCCGACGTGCGAGTACCGAACCCGCCTGCGCAGCACGCCGCCGAACACCGCTACGCCAGCAGCGGCAGCGTCTTCTGGATGATCTTCAGCGACGCGGCGAGGTACGACGGCGCACCTTCGCGTTGCAGGAACGACGGCACGCACGACGCCATGAGCAGGCGCCGCAGATGCGCGAGCCGCGCGTAGTCGTCTTCCGTCGGGAGGCCCAGGTTCTTCCGCGCCTTGGCGATCATCTGTACCGGCTTGACGCCCTTCGCGACATCGGGCCGCGACCAGTACAAGCGCTCGAGGTACACCGCGTCCTCCACCCAGTGCCCGGCGTGGACCTCGGCCATGTCGAGCAGCACCGCGCCGGGCTCGCCCCACGGGCGCGCCTCGTCACGCATCATCAGGTTGCCCGGGTGAAGATCACCGTGACACCAGCACGTGATCGGGCGGGACTCCCACTCGCGCACGAGCGCCGGTGCGACGCGGAGCACGTCCTTGAGCGCGTTGTTCCACGCCTGCTCGTCGGGGATGGCGTTGTCGCGCACCGAGTCGCGCGCGCGCTCGATCAGCCCGATCCAGTCCGCCTTGTGGAGGCGGTCACGATCGACCGGGCGATCCACGATCGCGCAGCGATAGAACCGCGCGGCCGCTTCTGCCAGGTGCAGAAAGACCTTCTTGTGCAGGTCCGCCGAGAGCGGGTCGCCGGGCAGGCGTTCGATCACGAGCCACGCCATGTCGTAGCCGCCAAGTTCGACGCCGTGCGCAAGCACGCCCGGCGTCGGCGCGTCGTCGCCGTACATGTGCGCCGTGAAGATGTACTCGGTCGGGCCGACGGGGAGTTTGACCACGGCGTCGTAGGTCTCGCCGTCAGCGTGCGACCACGTGGCGAAGGCGGTCGCCGCTCCGCCGCGTTGCCAGTCCGTGCGGAACCAGCGCACGTCGGACAGCTTCCCATCGCACTGCGCGAGCAGCACCGGTTCGAGAAGATGGGCGAGTTCGTTGGGGTTCCGTGACAGATCCGCAGGTATCGGGTCGGTCATCGCCGACAACCCTACCGCATCTCGGGGACGCTGTCGAAGTCGAATCCCCGGATCGTCTCCACGACGATCGAGAGCATCTCTTCGAGCGTCTGCGTGTCCATGCCCGGCGCGGGCATCAGGATCACGACATCACCCAGCGGGCGGATGAAGAGCCCGCGCGTCCGCGCCGCGGCGCAGATTGCGTCCCCCGTGCGCGCGCTCGGGTCGAACGCCACCCACGGCTCGCGCGAACGCACCAACTCAACCCCGACCATCATCCCGCGCTGTCGCACATCTCCGATATGCGGGTGTTCGCCGATCCCGTCGCGCAGGCGGCGCGTGATTAGACCGGCATGGTCGTTCACGCGTGCCAGCACATCGTCCGTCCGGAAGAGCCCGAGCGACGCGAGCGCCGCCGCGCACGCAAGCGGGTTCCCCGTGTACGTATGCCCGTGGTACAGCGTCTTGTGTTCGTGCGGCTCACCCTCGAACGACTCGGCCAGTTCACCCCGGCACACCGTCGCCGCGAGCGGGAGATACCCCGCGGTGATCCCCTTCGCCGCGCACAGGATGTCGGGCGAAACGCCTTCCTGCTCGCACGCGAACATCGTCCCCGTGCGCCCGAATCCGACCGCCACCTCGTCGGCGATGAGAAGCAATCCCCGCTCTCGTGCGCGCTCCGCGACGCCCGCAAGGAACCCGTGCGGCTGCTCGATCATCCCCGCCGCGCCCTGCACAAGCGGTTCCAGCACGATCGCGGCGCACCTGTCGCCGATCCGGTCGAGCACCCGATCCAGGTCGGCGAGCGCCGCGTCGCGCACACGCTCACGCCGCATGCAGTCCCACGACGGCCAGTCCTTCGCGTGCGCCGCGTCGCTCGGCTCGTCACACCGGCAGACATCCGGCTGCATCGATCGCGCCACGCGGAACACCATCCGCTCGAAGGGCTTGTGCATGTAGTCCTGATACCCGACGCTCATTGCGCCGACCGTGTCCCCGTGGTATGCGCCGTGGATCCCCACGATGGTGTCGCGCTGTGTTTCGCCGCGATGGAAGTGGTGCCCGACCGCGATCTTGAACGCCGCCTCGAGCGCCTCCGAACCGGAATCCGAGTACAGCACCTTCGTCTCTGGCGCACGCAGCTCGCCGGGCATCTCGGAGACCAGCGCCTCGGCGAACTCGATCGCGGGCACGTTCGAGAGCCCGAGCATCGTCGAGTGCGCCACACGATCGAGCTGCGCGCGCACCGCGTCATCGATTTCCCGATGACGGTGCCCGTGCACGTTGCACCAAAGCGACGACACGCCGTCGATGTACTGACGGCCCTCGGTGTCCCGCAGGCGGAACGCGTCCGCGGATTCGATGATCGCGGGCTCGCTCGCGCGCCAGCGCCTCGCCGGTGTGAACGGGTGCCACACATGACGGAAGTCCGCGTCGATCAGGTGCGCCGTGCGCGTGCCGGGTTGGGGAACGATCCTCATGCCACGAGCATACCGCCGCCAACCAGCGCGGCTACGCTCACCCCATGACCGACGCCCCCCCGGCAACGGGCCTCAACTACGACATGCTCGCGATCGATCTGGACGGGACGCTGCTCGATCCCGACGGGCACGTCTCGCCGCGCGTCGCCGACGCGCTCCGGCGCGCGCGCCACGCGGGTCTCATGATCGTCCCGGCGACCGGGCGCGGCATCATCGAGTCCGGTCGTGTGCTGCGCGACGCCGCCCTCGACACGCCCGCGGCGGGCACGGACATCGCGCCCGTTGTCGTTGCCGGCGGTTCGATGATCGCCGACGCCGTCACGCGACAATCGCTGCACCACTGGGCGATGGACGCCGCGCTCGTGCGTGACCTGTGCGACCTGTTCAAGAGTTTCGAGCGTGCGCCGCTATTGCTGAAAGACCGGACCTCCGCGGGGTACGACTACCTCGTTGTCGAGTCGGGCCCCATCGAGCCGCCCACCAAGTGGTGGTTCAGCGTGATGGACGTCGGCGTGCGATACGTCGCCGATGTCCGCGAGGACCCGCATCCCGAGCACACGATCCGTCTCGGTTTCGCCGCGCACGTCGATGTGATGTATGAACTCGCGCAGAGCGTGCGCGCCGGCTTCGGCGACCGCACCCTGCTCCATCACTTCGCGCTGCTCAAGGATCCGGAAGACGGCACGCGGGCCTCGGCTCGCGACGATTCCATCCATCTGCTCGAGGTCTTCGATCCGCACGTCAGCAAGTGGACCGCGCTGCATCGCCTCGCGCTCGAACGCCGAATCCCGCGCGAGCGTATCGCCGCGATCGGCGATGAGATCAACGACGTCGCCATGATCGAGGGCGCGGCGCTCGGCATCGCCATGGGCAACGCCGTTGAGGCTGTTCGCACCGTTGCCGACGTGCGCGCGCCGTCGAACGCAGACGACGGCGTCGCCTTCGCCATCGATCGCATCCTCGCGGGCGAGTGGTAGACCATGCAGACGCTCAACGAAATCCGCGCGCATCTCGCTCGCCACAACCTTGCGCCGAAGAAGTCCCTCGGGCAGAACTTCCTCATCGATCAGAACCTGCTCAACAAACTCGTGGACGCGAGCGGCGTGCAGCACGATGACCTCGTGCTCGAAGTCGGCCCCGGCACCGGCACGCTCACCGAAACACTGCTCGAGCGCGGCTGCCGCGTTGTCGCGGTCGAACTCGACACCGGGCTCGCCGGGCTCCTCCGCGACACCATCGGCGAGCGCGTTCCAGAACGCTTCACGCTCATCGAGGGCGACTGCCTCGAACGCAAGACGCGCATCAACGAGAAGGCTGCCGCGCTGCTCGGCGATCAGCCCTTCCGTCTCGTCGCGAACCTGCCTTATCAGGCGGCGTCGCCGCTCCTCATCACGCTCGCGGTCGATCACCCGAACTGTCTCGGCATGTTCGTCACCGTGCAGAAGGAAGTAGGGCAGCGTCTGCGCGCGCAGCCCGGCACCAAGCAGTTCGGCGAACTCGCGATCCTCACGCAAGCCGTCTTCGAGGTCTCGCGCATCGCCGACCTGCCGGGATCGTGCTTCTGGCCGCCCCCGAAGGTCGAGAGCCAGATAGTCGCGATGCGCCGCCTCGATTCGCCCCGCGTCGCGGACATCGCCGCGACGCGCGCGCTCTGCGATCTGCTCTTCGCGCACCGACGCAAACAGATCGGTAAGACCCTGGGGCGCGACGCGGAGCTCCCGGTGGGCATCGACCCGAGCGCACGACCCGAGCAGCTGAGCATCGAGCAGTTCGGTGACCTCGCCGCTTGGCACGCGTCGCGCGATCCACGATGATCGAGCCGTGAACAGCGACGACCTCTGCATCGGGATCATCGGCGGCACCGGAATCGCCGAGAAACTCACTCAGCGACTCAACGCGGGCGAGCTCCGTGCGCACACCATCGACACGCCCTTCGGCAAGCCCTCCGACGACCTGCTCGAAGGCGCCATCAGCGGCGTGCGCACGATCTTTCTCTCCCGCCACGGCCCAGGGCACACGATCCCGCCGCACGCGCTGCCCTTCCGCGCGAATATCTTCGCGCTCAAGTCGCTGGGTGTGACGCACCTCGTTGCGACCGGAGCCGTGGGCTCCCTCCGCGAGGACATCGCACCCGGCGACGTCGTGCTCGTCGATCAGTTCATCGATCGGACGGTTCACCGCGCGCGCACGTTCTACGACCGCGCAGCCGTTCACGTGGAGTTCGCCGAGCCCTGCTGCCCCGAGACGCGGACGTGGCTGCTCGCTGCGGCGAAGTCCGCCGGTGTGACGGTCCACGAGTCCGGCACGTACGTCTGCATGGAAGGCCCGTCCTTCTCGACCCGCGCCGAATCCCACATGCACCGCGCGATGGGTGGTGACCTCATCGGGATGACCGCGATGCCCGAAGCCAAGCTCGCGCGCGAAGCCGAGATCGCCTACGCGCTCCTTGCGCTTCCAACGGACTATGACAGCTGGCGCGACCCGGAGCCGGGCAAGCACGGCGACTCGCTACTCGAAGAGATCATCGGCAACCTGCAGCGTTCCTCGGCCACAGCCCTCGATGTGCTCGCGGGCGCGTTGAGCGATCCGTCAGCGCTGCTTGAGCGCCCGAGCCCTGCGCACGACGCGCTCGCCCGCGCGATCTGGAGCGACAGGGGGTCGATCCACGAGACCGAGATCGATCGCCTGCACGTGCTGTGGGGGCGTCACTTCGCGTGAGGGCGGATCGCGCCGGGGTCAGGAGACCTGGTGCCCGATCTTTGCGACGACAACGCGCCCCTCGGAGACGATCTGCTCGGCGACCTCTCGCCGGTACAGTTCGACATCCTTCGGGAAGTCGAGGGCCACGCGGACGCGGTCGCCCTTGATGCCCGCGATGCGGACCACACCGATCGGGTTCGACGGGTCGCCGATCACGATCTCTTCGCCTTCGCGTCTGGTGATGACAAGCATCCACCGCCTCCTGCAGCGATCGCCAACTCCGCGGCGGTCCGGCCGCGGATCAGTCCACCTACGACGACAGTATCACAGACCCTGCGGATTCGGGATCAAAATCTCGGAAACCCCGATGAATCCGGCAGATACGCAATTCCTGCGCCAGCGTCAGTCGATCGCTTCGACCGTCTTCACCTCGGGAACGTAGTCGCGCAAGTTTCGCTCGATGCCCATCTTGAGCGTCATGAGGCTCGATGGGCACCCCACGCATGCGCCGTGCAGACGGATCTTGACCACGCCGTCGGTCGTCACCGAGACGAGTTCGACGTCCCCGCCGTCGGCCTGCACCGACGGACGGATGCGATCGATGATCATCTCGACGCGATCGATGACGTCTTCTGGTGCCGATGTCGCGCCGCCCTGCGTGCTCATAACGCCTCCTCTGGCCACTGGGATCATAGGCCCGTCCGCGCCGGGCACCCGTCGAATAGACTCCCATCATGATCGGAAGGAATCGATCCCGCACCATCGTCTGGCTCTGCCCGCTGCTCGCCCTCACGCTTTCCGCCTGCTCGGGCAGCGGCGGATCGACCTCCGGCGTCGGCACCGCTGCCATCAGCGACGACGAACGCTCGACCCGCGACCGCATCGCGGCGGTCCGCACCGTCTGGGACGACGCCGAGGCGGAAGCCCGCCCGACGGGTGCCGTGCGCGAGTCGCTCAAGCGCATCATCTGGAAGCGTGGTGAGGCGCCGTTGCTCCGTCTCGCGGCGTACGACGCGCTCCTGCTCGACGAGGCGAACATCGCCGACACGCGCAACATGTCGCGCCTGCTCCTCCCGACCGAGACGGAGTGGGAGATGATCGAGCGCATCGCACGCGAGTCCATCGACCGAGGCTGGCAGGACCTCGCGCCAGCCTTTGTGCGCTCCTGGTCGCGCGAGGTGGATGAGCCCCCCGACAGCGAGCGTCCCGAACGCGACGCCATCGCGCAGCTCTTTCCGGATCGGGCCGTCGAAGACAGTGTCTTCGCGGTCTTCCTCGGAGATGTGCCTGGCCCCGCGCTCCGCGAGCGCGATCGCGCCGACGCATGGACGCTCCTTGCACGCATCGATCCCGACGGCGCGCGCACCACGCAGCTCGTGCGCGGCAGCTCCGCAAGACCGAACAATCCCGAAGCGGCCGAGATCCTCGACGACCTCCGAGCCGCGGCGAGCACGTTCGGGACGGTCCCGCGTTCGACGCCGCAGTTGCAGGCCATCCGCCGCCTGCGTGCATCCTCTAACCGCGCCTGGTGGTCCGAGGCGTCGTCGGTCTATGCAAGCCGCGGATTCGCGCAGCCGGACGGGATCTCTCTCCGCCACGCGCCGGCGGTGATGCACGCGAGCCGGCACCGCCCGGGCCTGCTCGATGCGAACGACGCCGAACTGATTCGGATCATCGACGCGCACCAGCGTTCCGCTCAGATGCACGGTCGCGACACCAGCGACTCGGGCGTCGGCGTGCGCGACGAACTCGTTGCGCGTCAGCGTGAGCCGCTCGGGCGAGGCGACCTGCTCGTGTGCGCAGTGCTCATCGACGCGGTCACCGATCCGGCCTTCGTTGCCGAGATGTTCCGCCTCGCGGACATCGATCACGAGGATCGATCGACCGAGCACGGGGGCATCCTCGTGGGCGAAACCTCCGGTGCGATCTCGCCGCGGCACCACCCGCCCCGCGCGAATCAGCGATTCCGCGACGACCGCTTCGTGGCCTCCACGCAGATGCTCGAAGCCGGTGACACAGCGATCGCGCACTTCCACCTGCAGGTGCAGGACCACAAAAACCGCACGTTCGCCGGCCCGAGCGCGGGCGACATCGAGTACGCGCGCACCCATGACCGCGTCTGCGCCGTTGCCACATTCATCGACAAGAACACGCTGAACTTCGATGTGTACGGCCCCGATGGCTGGGCGATCGACCTCGGCGAACTCAAGCGACCGGACGCCGACCAACCGTGAACCTGCTGCAGGTCATGGTGGCGCTCGCGCCGCTCCTCGTCGGCCCGCTCGTCCCCGTCGATCCGCACGCGCCCGCCGTGCTCATCGGTGTGCCCGGCGCGTGCGCACTCTTCTGGATCGTGGCGCACCTACGCGTCACGTCGCTGGCGCGACGACTCGATCGCACCGGCAACACACGGCTTGTTGCTCGCGCAGACCGCACGCTGCGCGTCGCAACGTGGGCCGCGGCGCTCGTCGTTGGCGGTTCCACACTGACACTCGGCTATCGCGAGAGCGTGCGCACGATCATAGGCGATCTCGTGCTGATCGACGAGGCGATTGCCTTCTCGCCGTACGTGCTCACGCTCCTTGCGTGCTTCGCGTCGGGCTACGCGATCGAGCGCCGCCTGCAGGACGCGAGCGTGCTCCGCTCGCTCGCCGGCGGTGACACGCTCCACGAACCGCTCTCTCGCTGGGGATACGTGTGGGATCGCTTTCGGCACGGCACGCTCCTGCCGATCTTGCCAGTCGCGTTGATGGTGGGCGTGAGCGAATCGCTGCAGCGTATTGATAGTCTCGGCGCGTGGGTCGTGGCGCTCGGCTCCTTCTCGGCGATCGCGCTGCTCTTTCTGCTCACGCCGGTGCTCATCCGCTGGGTCTGGCACACCGTGCCGCTCGCGGAGGGCCAGATTCACGAGATGGTTCAGCGCGTCTCGCGCGCGCACGGGATCCGGTTTTCGTCAGTGCTCGTGTGGATCACGCGCGGGCGCGCGCCCAACGCGGCGGTCGTCGGCGCGGTGTACCCGATGCGTACGCTCCTGCTCAGCGACGCGCTGCTCGAACGCCTCCCCGCAGATGAGGTCGAAGCAGTCGTGGCCCACGAGGTGGCGCACGCCCGGCGCGCGCACATGCCGTGGATGATCGCGCTCGTCGCGTCGTTCGCGATCGCCGGGGAGTTTGTGCTGGCCCGGGTCGATTCCTTCGACGCCACCGACTTCGCGCTGGTCTCGCTCGGAACACTGCTCGCGGCGGTCCTCGCGCTTGGATACGTGAGCAGGCGATTCGAGCGACAGGCCGACGCGTTCGCCGTGCAGCATCTCAGCGGGCGCGCGTCACGGAGGGGCGGCCCGCGCGGCGTCACCATCACGCCAGAAGTCGCGGGCACCATGGCGCGCGCGTTGAGGCGCGTCGCGCACGCCGGCGGCCTCGATCCACGGAAGTTCACGTTCCGTCACGGCAGCATCGCGGGGCGCATCGGCGCGATCCACGAGTTGGAGGGGCTCGACAGCGAACGCCTGCCGATCGATCGGACCGTCTGGCGCATCAAGCTATTCGTCGCGGCGGCGTTGCTGTGCGCGATCGCGTTCGCGAGCGCGCAACCGTGACCACCCGAACGCCGAGCGACGCCTTGCTGCTCGACGCGATCGGGAACCGATTCGTCGCGGTTGCCAAGACGCCCGCGGACCCACGCGACGCGGCGCGGGCGATGTGCGAGGCGCACGACGCCGACGGCCTGCTCGCAGTGACGGTGCCGGAGCGTGCGCACGCGATCGACGTCGGGCTCTGGAACCGCGACGGGAGCGACGGAGAGATGTCGGGCAACGGTGCGCGCTGCGCATCGCTCTTTGCGCAGCGTGCGCTTGGTGTTGAACCGGATGTACACGACGAGATCGATGTGCGCATGCCTGCCGGAAGCGTGCGCGTGCGAGGGCGCGTCGCGTCGGATGAACCACGGCTCGCCGTCACGCTGGGTCCGGTGACGTTGGGGCGGGAGAGCCGCGACGAGCACGGGCAGCGCACCTTCGAGGCGCACACGGGCAATCCGCATCTCATCATGCTTGTGCCGTCGGTGCGCGCGTTGCAGGAGACCGACGTCGAGTCGCTCGGTGCGCACGCGCAACGCGGGTTCCAACAGAGCGGCGGCGTCAACGCGCACTGGGTCGCGATCGAATCCCGAACATGCGTGCGCCTCCGAACGTTCGAGCGCGGCGTTGGGGTCACGCCTTCGTGCGGTTCCGGCAGCGCCGCTGCATTCGCGACGCTCCGCGCCCACGGGCTGATCGATGCGCAATGCCGGGTCGTGCAAGCGGGAGGGGCGCTCGATGTGCGCGCGTCGCGGCGTGGCTTTGTCGAGATCGAATCGCCCGTGCGCATCGTCACGCGGTGACCGAATTCGAGAGCAGTGTGAAGGTCGCGCAAACGCGCCCCGCCGTGTCCGCACCGAACGCGTATGCCGATAGTTGCGTGGGTGATCCCGAACTTAGGAATCGGGTTTGAGAAACCGATGTCGAACACCCGCGAATCGTGGGGTGAGTCGGCGGAGAACCCCGGGCACTTGCACAAGGGTGCCTGCTCTCGCGCCCAACTCGGCACTCGGTCCGATCGTCGTGTGACGCTCGGCGCGGTGGTTGCGCCGCGGGTGTGCCGCCGGGTGTTTGTTGGAGGCAGTCAAGGAGATCAGACATGACCGACGAGAACCGCATCGCGATCGTGCTCGCATCGATGTCGCTACTGGCGACCGGAGCGTTCGCGCAGGTCCGGGTGATCCACGCGTCGCCGGACACCCCGGCGGTTGACGTGTACGCCGCCCCGACACCCCCGGGGGCGGACCCGGTGAATGACGACCCCGCGATCTCGGGTCTGGAGTTCACTCAGGACAGCGGGTACATCGCGCTGCCGAGCGATACGTACAACTTCCAGGTGACGCTCGCGGGCGATACCGCGGCGGCGATCAACGCGGACGCCGCGATCGACGAGAACGTGCCGGTCTCGGTCGTGGCGCTCGGGCTCTCCGGCGGCGGGAGCCCGGCGATCTTCCCCGGCATCTTTGCCGACGATCGCACGTCGTCGCCCGGGAACGCGAAGTTCCGCATCATTCATGGTTCGCCCGACACGCCCGCGGTCGATGTGCTTGCCAACGGCGGCACGATCGTTGACGGGCTGACCTTTGGGAACGCGAGCGACTTCTCCGGCGAGTCCTATATCGAAGTCCCCGCGGGTCGCTACGACTTCGAGGTGCGCCTCGACTCAACCGGCGATCTCGGTTTCGCGGTGAACGACTTCCTCGCACGTCCCGGGTTCAACTACACGATCATCGCGGTTGGGCTGGCAGGCGACGGCACGCTCGCGCCGCTGCCGCTCGTCGATATCCCCGCGCCTGGCGCGGTCGGTGTCGCGGGGCTCGGGCTGATCGCGGCGACTCGCCGGCGCCGCTCGGGCTGAACGCTCTGTCCTGGCCTGCTTCGGCAGGCCGCAGCGATCGCCGCGGGGGGCGCTCGTCGTTCCCCGCGGCTTTGGCGAACCCGGCGTGCTAGGCTCGACGCATGAGCAGCGATCGAGAACACGCGGTCTGCGCGATCATCGCGGCACGCCGAGAGGAGATGATCCGCGACCTCGCCGCCCACGTTGCGATCCCCACCGGGTTCAACCACGCGGCCGGTCTCGACCGCTATCGAGACGCCATCGTCTCGCGCCTCGAAGCGATGGG
>JBCDCB010000019.1:0-52528 GCA_039182735.1 Planctomycetota bacterium | reverse complement strand
GTCGCGGGGTCGAGGGCGACAAAGATCTGCTCACCCCACTTGTAGCCGGCCTTGTCGGTGGCCTCCTCGATGATCTTCAGGGCGTCCTCGTTGTCCTTGAGGTTCGGGGCAAAACCGCCCTCGTCGCCGACCGCGGTGGACAGCCTCATGCTCTCCATCGACGGCACGCCCAACAAGGGCGAAATGGGCGCCAACGCCATTCTCGGCGTCTCCATGGCGACCGCGCAGGCCGCCGCCGAGCAGATGGGCCTGCCACTCTTCCGCTACCTCGGCGGCACCTCCGCCAAGATCCTCCCCGTCCCGATGCTCAACATCCTCAACGGCGGCAAGCACGCCGACAACACCGTGGACTTCCAGGAGTTCATGATCCAGCCGTGGGGCTTCGACGACTTCCACGAGGCCTTTCGCGCCGGCGTCGAGATCTATCACACCCTCAAGAAGGTCCTGAAGGAACGCGGCATGTCCACCGCCGTCGGGGATGAGGGCGGCTTCGCCCCCAACCTCGCCAACAACGAGGAAGCCCTCAAGGTCTGCGAAGAGGCCACCGACAAGGCCGGCTACAAGTGGGGCGAGCAGATCTTCGTCGCACTCGACCCCGCCACGAGCGAGCTCTGGAACGAGGCCGAGAAGGACGGCAAGACGGGCTACAAGTTCTTCTCGTCCACCCAGGAAGTCATATCGAGCGACGACCTTGTCGGCATCTGGACCGACTGGTGCAAGAAGTACCCCATCCGCTCCATCGAAGACGGCCTCGCCGAGAACGACTGGGAAGGCTGGCGCAAGCTCACCGAAGCCGTCGGCGAAACCGTCCAGCTCGTCGGCGACGACCTCTTCGTCACCAACAAGCAGTTCGTGCAGCGGGGCATCGACGAAGGCTGCGCCAACGCCGTGCTCGTCAAAGTCAACCAGATCGGCTCGCTGAGCGAGACCTTCGAGACCGTGGACCTCGCCAAGCGCAACGGCTTCGCGTCGGTCCTCAGCCACCGCTCGGGCGAGACGGAGGACGCGACCATCGCGGACATCGCCGTGGCGACGAACTGCGGGCAGATCAAGACCGGCGCTCCGTGCCGGAGCGATCGCAACGCGAAGTACAACCAGCTGCTCCGCATCGCGGAGGACCTGGGCGACTCAGCGATCTACGGCTCGACGACGTGGAATCGATGAGGTCTACCATTGCTTGGAGGTAGGTCATGGGCAGAGTGAGCGACGAACAGGCCATCATTGAAAGCCTGAAGCCGCTGGTCGATGCACCAAACGCGCTCTCGCAAACGGTGGTCGTCGAGCGGCTCGATATTGAAGTTGCCGACGACCATGATGGTGACCCTGCCGTGTATGCCACCGTTGTGCTCTCTGAATCAACGACCGAGGAACAGTGGACGTCAGCCATCCTCGATCCCATTGCCGACAAGATCCGCGAGGCGGTGGCTGAGGTTGATCGGACACGATTCGTGTACGTGACCTACTCGCGTCCGTCTGATCTTGACGAAGATCCGATGAGCTCGGGTGCTTGAGAGAGGTCTGGTCCCATGGGCTTTGTCGATGACCTGATCGAGCAGGCGGAGCACCTCGCAAAGCGAGACGACTCGAAGCCAAAGCAGGCCAACCTGCGGCGAGCCGTTTCCACAGCGTACTACGCGCTCTTTCACGAGTTGTGCGAACAAGCGGTGACAACCGTCGCAAGTACGGGCAGCACCGCAAGTCTCCTGAGGGCTAGGCTGCGGAGGAGCATTGACCACGCACAGGTCAGACAGGCCGCTGACTGGTTCAAGGACCCTGGGAAGGGAAAGCTCAAACAGCATGCGCCGGCCCTCGATGACGTACGGCAGCAGCCAGGTTCTCCGCTCCAAGTGGAGTTGAGCCAAGTCGCCGAGAAGTTCATTGAACTTCGCGAGGCACGTCACCACGCCGACTACGACTTCTCAAAGGCGATACCGCGCGACGAGGCGAAGCGGTTGATTTCAGACGCGAACTCGGCGGTTCGTGCTCTTCGCGGCTTAGACAAGAGTGACGAGGATCGCCGGCTCTTCCTGCTTGCATGTCTGCTTGGTAGCCGGCTGAACAAGCGGAATTGAACGGACTCCGAGCGGTAATGCCCTTGTTGGTCCGCACTTAGGCCAATGTATGCAAAATGCTGCCAATAGGCAGGATCCGCGCTCAACCGCATCGCGTAGAGGCTCCACGTCTGAGGACGCCGATCGTTGTGCCGGGCTCCGTGATGGCCCGGAGGAGCGGCCCCGCCTCATCGGGCGGGCCTCGGGAAGAGGTGGGTGCTTGCGTCGCTCGACCGCGACGCCGGCACTTGTGTGAAGCCGCGAGGCGCTCGGGTGAGGTTCCCAATCGCGTCTCGCAGACCAGACTGGCGGAATCCCCGGGCCTTGCTGCGTGTTCGCTGCCACGTCCGGCTCGGCGGAATCGCCAAAGGAGACGAGGCATGCTCATCATGGCAGACGCAGCGCCCCCCGCCGAACCTGTCGCCCTCGATCGCCAGTCACTGGCGGAGGCCGCGTTCGAGCTCGGCTCGATCTGCGGGCAAGGCCTTCCGGACAACATCGGACTCCTCGACACGCTGTGCGAAGAGATCCGCCAGCGCATCGGCGTCTGCGTCGCGGGCGTTGCGGTCTTCGAACAGGGGCTCGGCCCCGATGCCACGCTCGCACGCGTCTGCGCCGAATCGCGTGAAGGAGCCACCGGGCTCTTCGGCGAGCTCGCCGACGCTTGTCCCGCCGATCTTCGGATCTCCGATGGCGACCACGTTGTGAGCCTCGTCAGCCAGTTCGAGCAGGCCTCGCTCGGCAAGGCGCGGGCGCTCGCGGTCTTTCGCCGCCCCGACGGCATCGCCCTCGCGATCGCGATCGCATCCGACGGCACCAGCTCACTCACACGCGAACAACTGGCCAAGGCGTCGGCCCTCGCGCCGCTCGTCGCGAGCTGCTGGGCGCGGGCCTGGGTCCGCGAGCCCGAATGGCTGCGCGAACTGACGATGCCCTCCCGCCGCGTGCTGCGGCTCGTGCTGGAAGGGCTCGACGACGAGCAGATCGCGGACCAGACCGAGATGACCTACCACGCCGTGCGCGCGCACCTGAAGCGGATCTTCCGCAACGCGGACGTCCGCAGCCGCCTGCACCTGATGCAGGCGTGCCGGCGTCTGTGCACCGAGAGCCCGCTCGGCGATCGCTCGGCGACCACGCTCTCCTGAGCCTTTGCGTGTTCGCATAGGCTGACGCCGTGCGCGTCCACCTCGTCCAATCCGACATCGTCTGGGAAGACAAGCCCGCGAACCATGATCGCGTGCGTGCGATGCTCAAAGGCGTCGAGATCGGCGGCGGCGACCTGATCGTCCTGCCCGAGATGTTCGACACCGGCTTTTCGCTCAACGTCGAGGCAACGCACGACGGGGGCGGCGAGAGCGCCGGCTTCATCCGCGACCTCGCACGCTCGCACGATGCTTGGGCGATGGGCGGGATCACCATCGCCGGAGACCGGGGCGCGAAGGCCCGCAATCGAGCGCTGTGCTTCGATCCTCGGGGCGAACTCGCCGGTTCCTACGACAAGCTGCACCCCTTCTCGTACGGTCGCGAAGGTGAACGCTTCGAGGGCGGCAAGTCGGTCGGGGTCGTTGGATGGGGGACGGGCGGCGACCTCGACGAGTCGCTCGCGCTCTGCCAGACGATCTGCTACGACCTGCGATTCCCGGAGCTGTACCGGGCGGGGCTCTCGAAGGGGGCCGAGGCGTTCGCGGTGATCGCCAACTGGCCGGACACGCGGGCGTTCCATTGGCGGGCGCTGGCGATCGCCCGGGCGATCGAGAATCAGGCGTACGTGTTCGCGGTGAACCGCGTGGGCACAGACCCGGTTTTGGGCTACGCCGGCGGGTCGATCGTCGTCTCGCCGACGGGCGAGGTCGTGGCGGAGGCGGGTGCCGACGCGACGGTGCTCTCGGCGGACGTCGAGCCGGGCGTTGTTCGGTCGTGGCGCGGGACGTTCCCGGCGTGGCGAGACCGCCGCGACGATCTCTGAGCCGATCGAGGCGTTGCCGGTCGCGTATACGCGAGTACGAGAAAAACACGCTCCATCGGGGCAACAAGCGTTTGACGCGCGTCCCTGATGGGGTAGACTCTTCGCGTTGAGAAGTCTGGCGACCGAAAGGGCGCCGGGCATGAGTGGGGGGAAGCAATCCCACTCGAACAAGTAGCTGACTCCTCCGTGGTGCCTGTTGTTGCATGGTGCAATGCCGAAGCGACGACGAAGCATATAGCCACGGATTCCCTGTGCTCGCTTCGTCGGTGTTGCAGCGCCGGCGAAGTGAATAGAATCCAGACGTGCGAGAGCATCGGGGGATGTTCTCTCATCGCAAGCCACGGGGGGCCGACGGTCATCTGTGTGCGTGCGTTTTTGCGATTTGGATTGACCACCCGATATCAGAGCGCATACTTTGCCTGTCGCCGGTCGGGGCGCAGGGAGTCGTGAGTCGATTAGGTCACTGATCGACCCGCGTTTCGGGATCTCGGGAGCGGAATCCCAACAGACTGCCACACCACTGAGGAGTCACGCCTCGGCCTGGGAAACCGGACCGTGGCGTTTCGAACGGTTCTCTGAGAGCCATGCCCGGCTCCCAATCGGCGGTTCACCCGCTGGAGACCCGTTCCACCTCTTCCATCGAGGTTTCCCCGCGTGCCGCCAGCTGCCAGCCCGACTGCTGCAGGCTCGTGAAGACGCCCTGACTGATGACATTGCGGATCGTCGTGATGCTCGGCTCGTGGAGCACGCAGTCGCGGAGCTCGTCGTTGAAGTCGAGCATCTCAAAAATCGCTCGCCTGCCGCGGTACCCCGTCTTGAGGCACTTTGCGCAGCCGACCGGCGTGTAGGTCTCGCGCTGGCTCTCCAGGAACCGCCCCATCTTGCTGGCTTGCCCCGGCGTCACCGGGACCGACCGCTTGCAGTGCGGGCACAGCATCCGCAGCAAGCGCTGGGCGACGATCAGGTCGATCGAGTTTGCGACGAGGTACGGCTCGACGCCGAGATCCAAGAGCCGGAAGATCGCGCCGATGGTGTCCTTGGCATGCACGGTGGAGAAGACGACGTGGCCGGTCATCGCGGCCTGCATCGCCGTTTTGGCGGTTTCTGCGTCGCGGATCTCGCCGACAAGGATGACGTCCGGGTCCTGCCGCAAGACTGAGCGCAGGATCTCGCTGAACCCCGAGTTGTCCGAGACGGGGATCTGCGTCACGCCTTCGAGCGAGTACTCGACGGGGTCTTCGATCGTGATGACGTTTCGGCGGTCACGATCGATCTCGCGGAGCGCGTTGTAGAGCGTGGTGGTCTTGCCAGACCCGGTGGGCCCGCAGACGAGCACCATGCCGGCGTCCTGTCGGCAGACGCCCTGCAGCCGGTCGTACATGTAAGACGGGAAGCCCAGTTCCGCGAGACGCTGGGGTGCGCCGAGCGGGTCGAGCACGCGGAGGACGAGCTTCTGCCCCTGCGTCGTGGGGGTGAAGGAGACGCGGTAATCGACACGCCGATCGGCGAAGCGGGCGGCGAAGTGGCCTTCTTGGATCGAGCGCTTCGAGGCCTGCTTGATCTGGGAGGCGATTTTGATGACGCCGAAACCGAGTTCGCCCACCGCGAGGGGCGCCTCGACGATGGTGACCATGGTCCCGTCCACGCGCATGCGGACGAGCATGTCGTCGCCGCGGGGCTCGGTGTGGATGTCGGTCCCGCGAGACTTGCGGGCGAGCAGGAGCAGCAGGCGGATGAACTGAGAGCCCGGGGCCTCACTTTCGAGGGCGGCCGACGGCCTGCCGTCGGCATCGAGGAGCGTGACCGACTCGAGCACGGAGTCCTTCGGGGGCAGGTCGTCGATTGCCGCGATCAGCGTCCCGGCCCACGGGGCGGCGGTCGCCCGCTGCCTGGCGCGAGCGTCGGCGTGGGATTCCGCCTGCGCGGGCACCGGCGTCTTCTTGCGGTCCCGATCCCCGTTGCGGGTGCCTTTCTGCTCGGGCTTCGACCTCGCCTTGACGCGGAACTTGTGCATCCCGAGAGAAATCACGTCCCCGTCTTCGAGCACGTGATGGGTGACAGCGTTGCCGTTGACGAACGTGCCGTTGCGCGAGCCCAGATCGCGGATTACCCAGTCGCCCGAGGGGGCGCGTTCGATCACGCAGTGGAAGCGGCTGGCCTGCTCGTTGCCCCGGAGGCGGACGTCGTTATCGCCGTGGCGACCGAACTCCACGGGCTTGTCGGCGAGATCGACTTCCCCGATCGACTTGTCGTTGCTGACGAGCTTGTACACGTGCGCGGCCCGGGCCTCTTGTTCGTCCGCGTCTGGATCCGGGGTAAGACTCGCGGGCTCGGCCCCGGTGTCGCGCGGTTCGCGAAAGCCTACGCGATCAGGGATCGATCGTCCTTTCCGAGAGGGTGATCGGCTAGATTGCGCGACATGTATGCACGCCGATCGCTCGGAAACACTTGTCGAATCATCGCGGCTTGCTTCGCCGCGTGCGCGCTCAGCGCATGCGAGGAGCCGGAACCGCCGGCACCCCCGCCGCCACCTGAGGTCGTGGTGGAGGAGCCGGTCGTGCGCGACGTGCCGGAGTACCTCTATTACACGGGCACGCTCGAGGCGGTGGACCGGGCGGAGATCCGCGCTCGCGTGCCGGGATTTCTGCGTGAGATCCACTTCACGGAGAGCACGCAGGTCGAGGTCGGCGATGTCCTGTTCACGATCGAGCCCGACACCTACGAGATCGCGGTGCGCGAAGCCCGCGCATCCAAGGAGCGCGTGCAAGCGCAGCGCGACGCCGCGGAGTCACGCCTGCGCCGTGTGAAGGAAGCGCTGGAACGTCAGGCGGCGACCGAGCTCGAAGTCATCGAGCAGCAGGCGGAGGTCGATCGGCTCGCGGCCGAAATCCGCCTCGCCGCGGCGACGCTCGACGAAACGGAACTGCAGCTCAGCTACACGCGGGTGGTTTCGCCGATCGCGGGGCGCGTCGATCGGAACTACGTCGATGTGGGCAACCTTGTGGGCGACGGCGAGCGCACGCTCCTCGCCACCGTTGTCACGATGCGCCCGATGCACTGCTACTTCGACGTCAGCGAACGCATCACGCTGCGATACCTCGCGCAGGGCGACCGCGGCAATCTCCGCGAGCAGCAGCCGATCCCCGCGCGGCTCGGACTCATGGACGAAGAGGGCTATCCGCACGAGGGCCAGATCGACTACGTCTCGAAC
Source organism: Planctomycetota bacterium (assembly GCA_039182735.1). Taxonomy (GTDB): domain Bacteria; phylum Planctomycetota; class Phycisphaerae; order Phycisphaerales; family UBA1924; genus JBCDCB01. The sequence continues at coordinate 45,300 of JBCDCB010000019.1, read as the reverse complement.
GAGGTCGATGCCGGCACCGGCACCATCCAGGTCCGCGCGTCGTTCCCGAACGTCGATGGCGGGCTCTTCCCGGGTCTCTTCGCGCGGGTGCGTGTGCCGTTCCAGGAAATCTCCGGCGCGGTCCTTGTGCGTGAAGACGCGATCGCCAATGACCTCGGCGGGCGGTTCCTCTGGGTCGTCGATGCCGACAACATCCCGTCGCGTCGCGGCGTCGAGTTGGGCGGGACCTACGACGGCGGGCTCGTGCTCGTCACCAGCGGGCTCGAAGCCGGCGAGCGGTACGTCACCAAGGGCATCCAGCGCGTGCGCCCGGGTATGCCCGTCTCGCCCACCGCGGGCGGCGGCACGAACACGCCTGCGAGCGGGGGGTAAGCACCGGTGCTCTCTGCCTTCTTTATCAACCGTCCGATCTTTGCGGGCGTCATCGCGATCGTGATGGTGCTCGCCGGCGCGCTGTCGATCCCCACGCTGCCCGTCGAGCAGTATCCGGAGATCGCCCCGCCGACGGTGCAGGTCACAACGGTCTACCCCGGCGCGGACGCGAACACCGTCGCCGACACCGTCGCCACGCTGATCGAGCAGGAAGTGAACGGCGTCGAAGGCATGATCTACATGTCTTCCACGAGTTCCGACGACGGCTCGTACACGCTGACGGTGTCGTTCGAACTCGGAGTCGATCTCGACCTCGCGCAGGTGCGCGTGCAGAACAGCGTGGCGGTCGCCGAGCCGCGGCTTCCGGAAGAGGTTCGGCGCCAGGGCATCACGACGAAGAAGCAGTCCACGTCGCTGCTGATGGTGCTCGCGCCGCACTCCCCCAACGGGACGTACGACCAGCTCTATCTCAGCAACTACGCCTCGCTGAACATGAAGGACGTGCTCGCGCGCGTCAAGGGCGTGGGCGATGTCACGATTTTCGGCGCGCAGGACTTCTCGATGCGCGTGTGGCTCGACCCGGACCGCCTCGCCGCGCGAGACCTCACGACGATCGACGTGCTCAACGCGCTGCGCGAGCAGAACGTGCAGGTCGCCGCCGGCAAGCTCGGGCAGGAACCGACCGACATCGATACGGGGTTCCAGCTCTCGCTCACCGCGAAGGGGCGGCTCGAGACCGCGGAGGAGTTCGGGGACATCATCATCAAGGTCGGCGACGACCAGCGCGTGCTGCGCCTCCGCGACATCGCCCGCGTCGAGCTGGGCTCGCAGTCCTACGACTCCTTCACGCGATTCAACGGCAACCTCTGCCCCATCATCGGCATCTACCAGCTGCCCGGTTCCAACGCGCTCGACGTTTCCAACGGCGTGCGCGCGGCGCTCGAAGAGATGCGCCCCAACTTCCCGGACGACTTCGAGTGCCCGGTCTTTTTCGACTTCACGGGCTTCGTCAGCGCGTCGATCCGCGAGGTCGTCACGACGCTGGTCGTCGCAACGATCCTCGTCTTCATCACGGTCTTCGTGTTCCTGCAGGATTGGCGCGCCACGCTGATCCCCGGTATCGCGATCCCCGTCTCGATCGTCGCGACCTTCGCCGTCATCAGCTTCTTCGGGCTGAGCCTCAACATGCTCACGCTTTTCGGATTGGTGCTCGCGATCGGGATCGTCGTGGACGACGCCATCGTCGTGGTCGAGAACACCGCTCGCCTCATCAACGAAGAAGGCATGGATCCCAAGGACGCCGCGAAGCAGTCGATGGTCGAGATCACCGGTCCCGTCGTCGCGACCACGCTCGTGCTGCTCGCCGTCTTCGTGCCCGTCTCGCTCCTGCCCGGCCTCACCGGCGTGCTCTACCGCGAGTTCGGCATCACGCTCTCCGTCGCCACCGTCCTCTCCAGCATCAATGCGCTCACGCTCAGCCCGGCGCTGTGCGGCGTGCTGCTCAAGCCGCAATCCGACGGCAAGAAGTTCTTCCTCTGGCGCGCGTTCGATGGGTTCATCGACCTCAACCGCCGGCTGTATCTCGCGATCGTCAAGCTCGCGTTGCGCGCCAGCATTGTCGTCGTGCTCCTCTTCGCGGGGATCTGCGCGGGGACGGTCTTCTCCTTCAACGCCGTGCCCGGCGGGTTCCTCACGCAGGAAGACCAGGCGTATCTCTTCATCAACACGCAGCTCCCCGACGCCGCCAAGCTCGCGCGGACCGACGACGTCGCCCGGCGCGTCGAAGCGCTCGTCGAAGACATCCCGGGTATCGCCGGCACGGTCACGATCGGTGGCTACTCGCTGCTGACGGGCTCGGCGCAGCCAAACACCGCGGCGTTCGTCGTCATCCTCGATCCCTGGGGCGAACGGACCGCCCCTTCGCTCAGCGCCGAGGCCATAGCAGGCGAGATCGCGCGCCGACTGCAAGGCATCCCCGAAGCATTCGCCTTCCCCTTCCTCCCGCCTTCCGTGCAGGGCCTGGGCAGCGGTGGGGGGTTCGACATGCGCATCCAGGACCGCGCCGATAGCGGGCTCGTCGCGCTCCAGCAGACATCGCAAGACGTGATGTTCACCGCGAAGAACGACCCCGATCTGGTCAACGTCTTCAGCGGGTTTACGGCCAGCACGCCGCAGCTCTTCATCGACATCGACCGCACCAAGTCCAAGCGTCTCGGCGTGCCGCTTGACATCGTGTTCGACACGCTGCAGACCAACCTCGGATCGAGCTACGTCAACGACTTCAACGTCTTCGGACGCACGTTCCAGGTGCGCGCGCAGGCCGACGCCCCGTACCGCCAGACCACCGACGACCTCCTTCAACTCCAGGTCCGCAACGCCGATGGTGACACGCTCCCGATGAGCACGATCGCGAGCGTCGAGGAGCGTGCCGGCGCGGCGACGATCTACCGCTACAACCTCTTCCCCGCCGCCACGCTCACGGGCGATAGCCGACCCGGGTTCAGCAGCGGCGAGGCGATCCGGCGCATGGAGCAGCACGCCGCCAAAGTGCTCCCGCCCGGCTTCGGGTTCGAGTGGACGAGCATCGCGTACCAGTCGAAGGCCGCGGGCAACGTCGCGATCGTTGCCTTCTTGCTGGCGATCCTCTTCGCGTATCTCTTCCTGTCGGCGCAGTACGAATCGTGGACGACACCCATCACCATCCTGATGACGGTCCCTATCGGCGTGCTCGGCGCCATGTCGCTCACGCTGCTCCGCGGCATGGACAACAACGTCTACACGCAGATCGGGCTCGTCCTGCTCGTCGCGCTCGCGTGTAAGAACGCGATCCTGATCGTCGAGTTCGCCGAGCAGCTCTTCGCCAAGGGCAAGAGCCTGAAGGACGCCGCCAGCGAATCCGCCAGCCTCCGCTTCCGTCCCATCCTCATGACCGCGCTCTCGTTCGTGCTCGGGACGTTCCCGCTGGTCATCGCGACCGGCGCCGGCGCCGCGAGCCGTCAGTCCATCGGGACCGCGGTGTTCGGCGGCATGCTGCTCGCCACCTTCGTCGGGATCTTCTTTATCCCCACGCTCTATTACGTGGTGCGTTGGGTCAGCATCAAGCTCTCGGGCGGTTCGACGGCCGCCAAGTCCGATCCGGATGCCGTCGCATGAGGAGCGACGCCGGGACCGTTGCCCAGTACCTGCGTGAACTGCCCGACGATCGGCGCAAGGCCATCAAGACGCTGCGCACGGTCATCCGAGACAACCTCAACCCGGGTTTCAAGGAGGGCATGCAGTACGGCATGATCGGGTACTTCGTGCCGCACAGCGTGTATCCCGACGGCTACCACTGCGACCCCAATGAGCCGCTGCCCTTCGCGGGCCTCGGTTCCCAGAAGAACCACATGGCGCTCTACCTGTTCTGCGTCTACGGCAATCCCACGCTCGAATCGTGGTTCACCAAGTCGTGGAAGGCGACGGGCAAGAAGCTGGATATGGGCAAGTCGTGTGTGCGGTTCAAGTCGATCGAAGATGTGCCGCTCGACGTCGCCGGTGCGCTCATCGCGCGGGTGACGAGTGACGACTTCATCGCGCGGTACGAGCAGGCGACCGCGGGCGTTCGAAAGCCTGCTCGGAAGAAGGCGACGAAGAAGGCGGGCAAAACGAAGAGCAAGAAGGCCGCGTCCAAGAAGGCGGCAGGTCGTCGGATCCGATGACAAGCCGCCGATAACCCGACCTCTTCGCGCACGCGCCTTGCCCGGGTGAACTTTCGAGTGTCCAATGCTCCTGCCGATGCGTTCCGAGGCACACGAAATCGCCCGCGCGGCGCTCTCGCTGAGCGAGGACGCGCGCACCCGTTTCATCGATGATTCGTGCGCCGGCGATGCTGCGCTGCGCACGCGCGTCGAGAGCCTGCTCCAACTCGAAGCCGACGCCACGCTCCTGCCCGATGAACAGTCCGAGCGCGTGCTGGCACCGATCGGGCTCGACGCGCCCGCGCTGAATGCGCACGCAGAATCGATCGGCGGGTTCGCGATCATCGAGAGGCTCGGCAGCGGTGCGATGGGCATCGTCTACCTCGCCGAGCAGCCGAGCCCGCGCCGGCGCATCGCGCTCAAGATCATCCGCGCGGAGATCGTCACCGACGCGGTGCGCGAGCGCTTCGAGCACGAGACGCGCGTCCTCGCGCGGCTCAAGCACCCGAACATCGCGTCGATCTACCAGGCCGGGACCGCGCAGGTCGATGGGCAGCCGTGCCCCTTCTTCGCGATGGAGTTCGTCGAGGGAGAGACGCTCGACGCGCACGCGCGAGCGCTCGATGTCCGCGAACGCGTCGAACTGGTTGCGCGCGTCTGCGACGCCGTCGAGCACGCGCACCAGCGCGGCGTGGTGCACCGCGACCTCAAACCCGCGAACATCCTGGTCGAAGCAGACGGGCAGCCCAAGGTGCTCGACTTCGGCGTGGCCCGCGCGCTCGACGCCGACGCCGGCACCGCGGGTGAGCTCGCCGGCACCGTGCCCTACATGGCACCGGAACAGCTCGCGTGCAGCGACGAGGCCGACACGCGCGTGGACGTCTACGCACTGGGTGTCATCTTGTACGAACTGCTCGCAGGCGCACGCCCGCACGATACAAAGGGGCTCGGTATCGCGGAAGCGGAGCGGCGGGTGCGCACGTCGCCTGTGCGCTCGATCCGTGCGCACGACGCGGACCTCCCGCGAGATCTCGACGCGATCGTGCTGCGCGCACTCGCGGTTGATGCGGGACAGCGGTACCAATCGCCCAACGAACTCGCGGCGGACCTCCGTCGGAACCTGCGGCACGAGCCCGTCAGCGTACGCGCACGCACGCCCGCCTACGTGTTCGGCAGGTTCGCGCGTCGGAATCCCGGCGCGGTGGGCGCGGGTGTTGCCGCGGCGGTTCTATTGGTGGCCGGCGTTGCGGGCGTCGCGTGGCAGGCGGTCGAAGCGACGCGTGGCTGGGCCCGCGCCGAAGCCGAGGCCGAGCGTGCCGAGGCGATCAACGACTTCCTCGCCAGCATGCTCGCGTCTGCGGATCCCGAAGTTGCACTGGGCGAGGAGCTCACCGTGCGCGAGCTGCTCGACGACGCCGCGCGCAACGCGGAGGTCGAACTCCGCGGGCGCCCGACCATCGAGTCCTCCGTCCGCATGACGCTGTCGCAAACCTACGGCGGACTCGGCCGGCTCGAAGAGGCGGAGCGCAACGCGCGGCGCGCTGTCGAGCTCTCGCGCGATGCCTTCGGACCGGACGACGCGCGCACAGCCCTCGCCATGCTGCGCTTGACGGGCGTGCTCAACGATCGCGGCGCGTACGAAGACTCCGAACCGATCGCGCGGCGCGCCATCGCGATCCTCGAGCGCGCGCGCGACGCCGATCCCGTTGACGTCGCCTCGGCACAGGGCGAACTCGCGCGCATCGCGCACGATCTTGGCAGACCCGAAGAAGCCGTCGAACGCTGGGGCGAAGCGCTCGAGCGTGTGCGTGCGCTCGTGGGCGGTGACGACCCGCAGACACTTGTTCTGCAGCACAACTTCGGCAGCGCGCTCGGCGCGATGGGCCGCTTCGACGAGGCTGTCGAGGTCTTCGAAGACGTCGTCGAGCGCCGATCCCGCACGATGGGGGATGAGCACCCACAGACGATCGGCGCGCGCAGCATGCTGGCGGGCGTCAGGCAGAAGATGGGTCTCGACGCGGAGGCCGCCGAGCAGTTCCGCATCGTGCTCGACGCGCGCCGGCGTGTGCTGGGCGACGATCACCACGCGACGTACACCGCGATGGGAAACCTCGCGGTCGCGCTCATCAACCTCGGCGAGCTCGACGAGGCCGAGTCACTCACGCGCACGGCGCTCGATGGCTATACGCGGATCCTCGGCGAGGATCACGCCAAGACACTCGTGACGATGGGCAACCTGGCGTATATGCTCGAAGACCGCGGCAAGGACGATCAGGCCGCGGCGCTCTATCGCAAGACCATTGCCATTCGCGAACGCTCCACCGGTGGGCGCGACCCCGAGACGTGGTCCACCTACAACAACCTCGCGATGCTCCTGCAGCGCACCGGCAAGCCGGAAGAAGCCCGCCCGCTCTACGAGCGCGTCATCCGGCTCTGCGAAGAGAGCCTGCCGGAAGGGCACATCTACACGGCGCTCTTCCGAAACAACTACGGCTCGTGCCTGCTCGACCTGAACCTGCACGAGCTCGCGCGCGAGCATCTTATGCGGAGCCACGACGTGATCGTCGCGCGGTTCGGCCCCGAGCATCAGCGCTCGGTGACCAGTGCCGAGCGACTCGAACGACTCGACGCCATCGCGTCGCGCTAGCGGAACTCGATCGATGCCACGGTCGCGTCGTCTTCGGGCATCGAGCCCCCAGCGGCGCGGTCCGCGGCTTCGACCACCCGCGCGACGTCATCCTCGCACGAGCGTGAGCCGCCGAGCGCTTCGAGCACGCGCTCGACGCCGAACATCTCGCCGATATCGGTTCGCCGCTCACTGATCCCATCGGTGTAGATGATCACGCGATCGCCCGGTTCGAGCGTAATCGATCGCGTCTGGAACGCGGCGCTCGGGTCGATGCCGAGCGGGATGCCGTCGGCCTGCGACGCGCGTTCGGTGCGCCCGTCGGCGCGCCGGACGAGCCAGTGTCCGTGTCCGGCATCGATGGTCTGCACATCGCCGCTGCCACCAAGTTTCCCGACCCAGAGCGAGACGAACCCGCCCCCAGTTGCGCGCTGCGCGATGAATCGGTTTGTCCGTTCGATCGCGCGTTGGATGTCGCCCTCGCGTGCGACCTCAGCGTGGAGGTACGCGTGCACGAGCGACGAGAGCAACGCCGCGCTCACGCCGTGACCCGTCGCGTCGCCGAAGAGCACGACGGCCGATCCATCGTCGTGCGTGTGGGCCTCGAAGAGATCGCCCGAAACGAGCATCCCGGCGGTCATGCGGTGCGCGATCCGCCACCTGCCCGCTTCGACGAGCGCGGGCGGCGAGAGCATGTCGCGGACGACGCGCGCGCGCTCCAAGTCGGTGCGCAGTTCCGCTTGTCGGCGTTCGAGCTCGGCGCGCGACGCATAGACCGTCGCGAACCCGAAGAGCTGGGCGACGTCCTCGCAGAACGACGCCGCGTCGGTCACGGGCGCCTCGCTCGCGCGGGCGTCCGCGTACAGCAGCGCCACGATGCGGCCTTCGACCATCGCCGGCGCGCATACCGCGGAGTGGATCGAGAGCGAGACGGCGGTCTGCGCATCAGACTCTTCGCCCACGCGCAGCACCGCGGCGCTCCCGCCGAGCGCCGTCGCGACCAGACTCGACGGGACCCGCACGTCTTCCGGATCGACCTCGCGCAGCTCGCCCTGCGTGCGCACGAGCGCGGAGACGATCACGGCACGATCGCCCTCGATGGGGCGCAGGATCGCGCCGCGCTTGAACCCGCCGCCAATCAGCGTCGTCTCGAGCGCCGCGCGCGCGAGCTCCTCCTCGTCTCGGGCCGCGATCATCCGGTCGATCAACGCGGAAATGGCGCTCAGCCGTCGTGACGGCGCGTGCGTCGCGCTTAGCGTGTTCGCCTCGCGCAGCAACGCCACGGTGCGCGTGTCGTCGTTCGGGCGGTCGCCCACCAGCAGGCGGCACGCGCCGATCCCGAGCTCGTCGCCCTCGCGCATCACCGTCGGCTCGTGCGCGTCGATGCGCGCACGGTTCAAGTAGGTCCCCGCGCTCGAGCCCAGGTCGGTCACGACCCACTGCCCGGCGCTGCGCGAGATGCGCGCGTGGCGCCGGCTCACCGTCGCGTCGGGGAGGCATTTTGTGCAGGTCGGCGAGCGCCCAAGCGTTTCGCCCTCGCCGTCGCACTCGATGACATCGCCCGGCGCGAGCACGCCGCCGCCGTCGAGCACCGTGAGACGCAGGACCGGTTCCATCGGTGCAAGATAGCGAGACGGCGCAGAAACTCGCGAGCGTGCGCGCCGATGCTCGTTCGGAACGCCTCCTTCGTGTGAACACGCGACGCACCAACCCACGACCCGACCACGAGACCCCACGCGTCGCGAACACCGAGAAAGGCATGACCATGAGTCGCAAGAACACCACCGCGTCACACTTCATGTTCACCGGCTGCGCCGCCGTCGCCATCTCGCTCGCGAGCGCAACCACTGCCTCTGCGGGGACCACCGGAGGCTGGTGCGGCGTACCCTTCGATCAGCACGACACTCGCCGCGGCGCGTACGTCAACACTTCGACCGATCTCGCGTCCGCGTCCGCCGGCGCGCAGAGCAACACCGCCACGGCCCCGACGCCGCGCCCCGAGACGCCCGTCTGGGCTCTCGAGCCGAACACGCAGTTCAACTGGCACGTCTTCCTGAACATGATGCTGCAGCTGCTGACCTGAGGCCGGGCACACGCAGACCGACCGAATCGGCTGAACCCACGGGCGTCCCGCGATCGTGCGCATCGGTCGCGGGACGTTTCTTGTTTGCGATCGAGGCTACTCGCGTTCCAGCCGCTCGCGGATCGTGAGCAGTTCGCGCCGAAGGTCTTCGTCCGTCCGCGGGAACCGCAGCGGCAACGCTTCGAGCGTCTCCACGATGATCTGCGAGATGATGAGCCGAGCGTTGCGCTTGTCGTCCGCGGGGACCGCGTACCACGGGCACGCCTCGGTGCTCGTCTCGCTGAGGCACGCCTCGTACGCATCCATGTACTCGTCCCAGCGCTCCCGCGCCTGCATGTCGGAGATGCTGAACTTCCAGTTCTTGCGCGGGTCGTCGATGCGTGCGAGCAGCCGGCGTTTCTGTTCGTCCTTCGACATATGCAGGAAGAACTTCAGGATGCGCGTGCCGTTGCGGTGCAGGTGCGCTTCGTGCGACCGGATCGACTCGTACCGCTCGCTCCAGACGTCGTGCCCGTTCATGTGCTCAAGCGGGATCCGCTGCGCGCCGAGAATCTCCGGGTGCACCCGCACCACGAGCACCTCTTCGTAGTAGGACCGGTTGAAAATCCCGATCCGCCCGCGCTCCGGCAACCGCTGCGCGGAACGCCACAAGAAGTCGTGATCCAGCTCGCGCGCCGACGGGTGCTTGAAGCTATGCACCTGGCAGCCCTGCGGGTTGACGCCCGACATCACGTGACGGATCGCGCCGTCCTTGCCCGCGGCGTCCATCGCCTGAAAGACCAGCAGCAGCGCGTACTTGTCGAAGGCGTAGAACTTCCGCTGCAGATCGCGCAGGCGCTCCTTGCGCGCATCGAGGCGCCCGCGGTACGACTTCTTGTCTTCGTACAGAGGATCGACGCGTGTCGGGCGGGCGGCGAGGTCCACCGATTCCTCCGGGCGGACGCGGAACCGATCGACCCCGATGCCGAGCGCGTCGTCGCTCACGCGGTCTGGTCGTCGATCGCGGCCTCCGGGCCGTTCTTCTTGACCGATTCGATCCCGTTCTCGCACGCCGACTTCGACGAGTACATCTCGCTCGTGCCGATGACCTGCCCGTTCGCCGCCTTCAAGTTGAAGTAGGGGTCGCCACCCGACGACTCCTTCCGCTCGTAGCGGTTGTCGTCGGGGGAGTTGGTCTTGACCGACTCGATCCCGTTCTCGCACGCCGCCTTGGTCGTGTACATCTCGCTCGTCAGGATCACCTCGCCGTTGCCGGCCTTAAGGTTGAACATGTACTGCTCGTTCTTCGCCTGCTTGATGACAAACTTGCCGGCCATGTCGTCTCCTCCGATGTTTGATGAACTGCGAACCCGGAGAGCATACCGCGCTACGCGATTGCGCCGGGCCCACGTGTCCCGCCGTACACCGGCAGGCTCAGCTTCCACACGATCCCCGCGGCACGCAGGCCGAACGTCACCACGCCGCCGATCAACCCGCTCACCAGCGCCGGCAGACCCGCGCCCATCAGCAGCACGAACGTCGTACTTCCCGCCAGCGCCGCACTGATGTAGATGTCACGTTGCAGGATGATCGGCACCTCGTTGCGGATCACCTCGCGCAGGATCCCGCCGCCGCAGCACGTCAGCACGCCCATCATGATCGCCATGACGGTGCCCGCGCCGGCTTCGAGCGCGATGCCCGCGCCGATCACGCTGAAGAGCGCGAGCCCAAACGCGTCACCCCACAGCAGCGTATTGCGGAGTTTGCCGACGCGCGATCCGGCGAAGAAGACGAGCAGCGCGGCCAGGGCGCACAGCCCGAGGTACTGCGGGCGGTCGGCCCAGAAGACCCCGCCGCGATCGAGCAGCACGTCGCGGATCGTCCCGCCGCCGACCGCGGTGATGAAGGCGAGGATGAGGAACCCGCCGAAGTCGAGGCGTTTCTCCGCGGCGGCGATGGCACCGGTGATCGCGAAGACAAACGTCCCGAGCAGGTCGCCGATATCGAGGAGCGTGAGCATGGGCGGAGGGTAGCGGTGCGCTCAACTGTCGTACGTGATCGCATTGCCGCACTCGGGGCATTGTCCTGTAAGAATACCTCGGATGTCGTATCCGCACGTGCGACACGTCATCGATTCGATCAGTCGGAGGCTTCTTCCGATGCCAAGAAGGCTCACGAGTGCGACCGCGAGCCCGATTGGAATCAGAACGTATCCGAATACGATGGGAAGTCGTCCCCATAGCACTCGGCGATCCTGAAGCGTTACTTGGGGAAACGCGAAGGAGTTCGCACGTAGCTGAGTGAGAAGTGTCTCTGCCTGAACAGCCGATATGTGTGCGCCATAACGCGCAAAGTGATCTACGAGTAGGCGGCGTTCCGTGTCGCCTGAAGGGTTCATCGAATCGAGGCGATCGACGTGGTTGTTCTGCAGGTAAATCGTGAGAACAAACCGTTTGTCCTGAACGAGCCCCAGCGCGGACGGCTCACTCAAGAAATCAATTGACGAGATGATAACCCATTCGGGACGGACTCCTCGTGCAAAAACGTTCCAGTTGCCGGGCCTCAACTCACCGCTGATACGGTGAAAGGCCGAGCGGCTCATCGCGTACCCTCCGCGTTGGTTGCTGAGAGATGCGGAGATCGGAAGGCTCGCGAGCAATATCCACAAAAGAATTAGCAAGCCGATTGCATACCACCTGAATTGCAACTCGCGCTCGAAAGTGGTCTGAGTTAGTGACAGGGGGGCACGAACTCTGAAGTGTCGAATCGGCGACAGCATGCCTTGATGGTAATGGAGCCGGGGCGAATCGAACACTCAATGATCCGCGACAATCAAAGCCGGCTTCCGGATCGTCCACGCCAGATACGCGATCGCGAAGATCGTTCCGAGCACCGGAACGAGCACGCCGATTCCGACAACGATTGCGAGTCTCCTCCTAGACATCACGCGGAGTGGCTTCGTGACCACAACGACCGCGGCGAGTGCCGCGAGGAGTGCAAGAAAAACCCACGGAAGCACCGTCACCGATTCATCGTGGACCACCACGGTCATCTGAACGGCCAAGGCCGGGGATGCGATCACTTGCGCAGCGGGCATGACGGAAGCATAACTCAGGGGCCGAGGATCGCAACGAGAATCAAAACGGTGCAACACAGGCAGTCACGTCTCAAATCCACACTCGGTGCAAACAAGCCGGCTCATGGTCCGCGTGAGTGAACACGTCTCGTACCTGCAGACCGGGCAGCGACCCGATGCGAGGCGGTGAAACAGGAACACAAACCGCACGACAACGTGGCCGAGCAGAAACACGAGGATCCAAGTCGCGAGGCTCGCAACGAACCCGGGCCACAGGATTCGCGTCGGCACGACGAACGACGACAGTCGAAAGAACCTGTCGGGCGGGCGGTAGTTGTTGACGATGAATCCGTCATCGACGCCGAACGCTGGATTCGTGGCCGCGAGGCTCGAGATCGTCGAGTGCGAGGTCGCACGGAGCAGCGGCAGCGGCCCGCTGAGCGTGAGCACCTCGGTGTACGCCGGATCGGGCGCAAACGAGATCCACCGGTCGCGTCGCTCGCCGATGTCCGTGACCGACTCCGATCGAAAGTCATACTCGACCGCGACGCCCCAGTGCCACGGCGAAACATCCCGATCGGATCGGAGGCTCACCTCATAGCCCGGATGTGCGCGCTGCTGGATCCGCAGCCGCTCGCGCGGCAACACCACGCGGCTCTCGACCCGGCTCCCCCAGCGGCTCAAGAAGTGAACGTCGAGCACCGCGATCTCGGGCGCGCGTCCCGACTGGACAAAGATCTCCGTATCGACGTCATCCGAGTTGACGGATCGCCAGGATGCGTACGCGAGCAGCAGTATCGCGATCAGCGCGAACTTGCACGCAGCGAGCAGCCCGAGCGGGCTGCTGACGGCGCGGAGTGCGCACCCGGCGCACGACGTGAGCATTCGCGTCATAAAATGGAGCCGGGGGGAATCGAACCCCCGTGCCGTGACAGTCCACGTGGCGCCTCTACGCGTGTAGTCGATGATTTGATCTCGAACGTGCGTCCCCCATCGACGGGGTCCGTCCGCTCCAGCCCCGATTGGTTCTCGCTCGCTGTGCCCCGGAGCAGAGGCTCACGAACCAGCCCGATAGTCTTTGAACGCCGCCCCATCGGACGTCAGGCGACGTTCATGGCACCTGAATCAGGCAGCCAAAGCAAACTGCGGTTCGGCAGTTATAAGTGGTGCACGCTTGATAACGCGGGCTGCGTGCGCCGCGACGCGCCACTCCACGCTTCCGTGTCCGGTCGATACCGATCGGCCCCGCTTGTCAAAGAACCGTCGTCGGTATCGGCATGCCGGACCGGCGACGCAATCCGATTCTAGACCGGGTACGGGGGATGGGATGCGGGGTATGACCGTGGACCCGAGGCCCGGCCTCCGCCAGACCCCAAACCCAAACCCCCGAACCCCGCGAGCAACGCTCGCGCTAACGCGCGAAGTGCGCAAACGCCCGGTTCGCCTCGGCCATGCGGTGCGTCTGCTCGCGTGTGGTCATCGCCTTGCCCTCGCCGCGTGCCGCCGCGATGAACTCGTCCGCCAGGCGGAGGTGCATCGGGCGCCCCTTCTCCTTGCGGCACGACTGAATGATCCAGCGGAACGCCAGCGACTGCTGACGCTTCGGGCCGACCTCGATGGGGACCTGGTAGTTCGCACCGCCGATGCGCTTCGAGCGGACCTCGACGCGGGGCTTGACGTTGTCGATCGCCATGTGGAAGACGTCGATCGCCTTGTCCGGCGCGTCGGGGTCGTTCATGTCTTCGAGGCGCTTCTGGATCTCGTCCATCGCGTCGTACATCACGCGCTGGGCGACGGACTTGCGCCCGTCTTCCATGATGCAGTTCGTGAACTTCGCGAAGCGCTTGTCGTGGAAGCGCGGATCGGGACGGAGCTGCTGTTCGGAGTGCGTGATGCGTCCGGCCATGGTCGGTCTCCTTCGGGCTGGGGGCCGCGGCCCCTCGTTCACCCCACGCCGCTCACTGCCGGAGACGGATGCGCGGGATTACGTGCCGTTGATGTGATCGGTCGATCGCTCGCGTGAGCGGGTGACTTACTTCTTGCCTCGCTTGGTGCCATACTTCGAGCGGCCCTGCTTGCGGCTATCGACGCCGAGCGTGTCGAGCGAACCACGCACGACGTGGTAGCGGACACCGGGAAGGTCGCGGACGCGACCGCCGCGAACGAGCACGATCGAGTGCTCCTGCAGGTTGTGCCCTTCGCCGCCGATGTACGCGGTGACTTCCTTGCCGTTGCTCAGGCGCACGCGGGCGACCTTGCGGAGCGCGGAGTTGGGCTTCTTGGGCGTGACGGTCTTGACCTGCAGGCACACGCCGCGACGCTGGGGGCACGCGTCGAGGTCGCGGACCTTCGACTTGGCCTTGGGCGACACGCGGGGCTTTCGGACGAGTTGGTTCAGCGTCGGCATCGCGAATGGATCTCATCGAGAGCCGGGCATGGCCCGGCTTGGCTGCAGGTTCGTCAACGATTCCACCACGCCCGCGGAACCCCCCGCAAGCGAGCCGGACAGTGTAGCAGCGACCTCCGTTCGGGCAACCCCCTCCGGCGTGTCCCGAGGCATCTCACCAATTCCCACGTGCTGCTGTCAGACCGGGCCGACGAACGCGGAACACAGGTGTTCCCACACCTCTCCTTCTCCATCCGGAGCCTTCGCATGACACGCCCCGCCGACCGCCTCCACGCCCGTTTCGCCGCCCTCACGCTCGGTTTCGCCTGCTCGATCAACGCCGCGTCGATCGGGCAGGACCTCGCGGGCGAGGTCGTCCCAGACCCCTTCGACGGCACCGCCACCTACGACTTCCACTTCAACGGCCCGCCCCGGGGCCAGTCCAACTACTTCGGCTTCGGGTTCGCCACCGGGTTCTGGTTCAACCCCTTCTCCGGGTTCAACCAATCCTTTGTCTCGCCCCGCTACGGCGTCATCCCCGTCATCCCAATCAACCCGCTCTTCCCCTTCTTCGGCTGCTCCGCGCAGGGCGCGGCCCCCTCCGACACCAACCAGAACGGCCTCTGGGACGACACCGACATCGTCCACGTCCTCGGAACATCCGACTCATTGACCGACTCCGCCATGACCCTGTGGGTCGGGCCGATGGCCGGGCCGCTCGACGCCTTCCCGCTGCCCATCCCGCCCAACGCCAGCAGCACCGTGGACGCCGTGGACTTCGCCCTCTGGCGACGCGGCAACGTCCAGCCCCCGACCCCGATCGACGGGTTCCTCTTCGGTGCCGGCACCGTCACGATCCCGGGGCAGCCCACCGACAACGTCATCATCGTCGGCGACATGAACGCCTACGACCCGCTCGACCCGGCCGGGCACCTCGCCGTGCTCCCGGTCCCCGTGCCCCCGCAGTTCACAGGCGGCGTCCGCGTCGCGGTCGGCGACGTCAACGGCGTGCCCGTCGGCATGCAGCTCCACGTGCAGCTCGGCTCGGCGCTCGGCAGCGACGCCGGCTTCCTCACCCTCGTCGATGGCGCCGCCTTCCAGCTCCCGCTCCCGCCCAACCCGCAGACGCTCATCCAGCCCCTGCCGCTGCCCGTGCCCCCGCCGTTGCAGAACGTTCCGATCGAGATCGTCGCGCTCGATCTCGTCTCGTCGCAGCCCATCGTCGTCATGACGAATCAGAACGACGGTTCCGACTGGTGGATGTCGCTCGACATTTCACAGCCGCAGCCCCAGGTCGCGAACTTCGGCCCGATCAACATCGGCGAGGACTTCGAGCCCCGTCCCGACGGCGTCGTCAACGCCGCCGACTACACCATCTGGCATCAGTTCGGCGTCCCCTCGAACGCCAACCTCCAGGCCTTCTTCACCGTCATCGGGCACGCACCGGGCTCTGCAAGCGATGAACCGCGCGTCGTCGCCGTCGATACCGACACCGGCAACACCTTCCACTTCGATCCCAATGACGTCTTGGTCGAACCGGACATGCTCATCGTCGAACTCATCGCCGCTGACGAAGGACAGGGCTTCCTCGCCCGCGCCGAAACGCCAAGCGGAACCCCCGGCGGGATCGAAGACCTCACCGTCGTCCTCTACTTCCCGGGCGAGAACGTCCCCGGCGACGTCAACGGCGACGGGCTCGTCACCACCGCAGACGTCACCTTCGTCGTCTCGAACCTCGGCGCAGGATCGCCCGGTGCCACCGGCACGCCCGGTGACGCCAACGGCGACGGCGAAACAACCACCGCCGACATCACCTTTGTCGTCTCCAACCTCGGCGCCGGCGACTGACCGCACCCGACACGCCGAACAACCCGATCGCACATTCACACCCCGTCCGAGGATCCCTCGGGCGGGGTGTTTGTTTGCGTGGCGCTGGTGCGATGAAGTGTCGCAAGTGCACTGGCGTTGGCGAGATCATCGAACGCGCGGGCCGTTTGCCAAACCGTAAACCCTATGTAGATCGTAATCGCTAGCGAAACGATTGAGGCACCACAGACAAGAGGGGCGGCGCTCACGATCGCTGCTTCGGCATGAGCGAGGTCCCGAAATGACGCGATGAGAATGGCCGTTCCGCCAAGATAGATCAATCCAATGACCGAAATCGAAACCCATGTCATTGCAGTCCAGGCGCTTGCGGTTGGTTTCATTCGCGACTTGGTCTTCGCAACCTCATGGCATGCTGCTCCGATCCCGAGCGCGAAACTCGCCCAGAGCGCCACACTCATGAGCATCATGATGATCTAAAAAAGAATGTAGATCAGGCCCCATTCAAGATGAGTCTGAATACCAATCCACCAGCCGACGATCATCGGGATGTCGAGCAAGCCAAGAAGCCCTGCGGTGATGGCCGTTGCAAGAATTGCCGAATGCCCTCGGAGCGGTCGTAGGCCTCGCCACGTACCAAACGCGCCCACCGATATCAGCACGTAGCCGATGATGTCGGGGAAGAAGTCGAGGCGACCGATCGGAGTCACAATGCCCGGGTCGGACGTGACGAGCCCAAGCCCAACCACCGTCACCTTCATCCCGGGACCGATCTCGCTGAGCTTCAAGACGCTCTCCTGACCCGAGTCAGCTCCCACCCACCGTCAGCGCCGTCGGCACGGTCTCGACGTCACCCCGCGCGATCTTCTCAGCGCCGCTGCCGAGCTCGCCGATCGGGTCCGGAGGCACGATCTCCACCTTCTTCTCGCCCAGCACCACCTCGCCGTCGAGCACGCGTTTCTGGAACGCCACGCACTCCTCGCGCAATCGCACAAGGATGTCCGTCTCGGGAACGTTCGCGATCCGCTCCCCTTGCACGTAGATGATGCCACGCTGGTTGCCCGCGAAGACCGCAACGTCCGCGCCCTCCGCTTCGCCGGGCCCGTTCACCACGCACCCCATCACCGCGACCTTCATCGGCACCGTGATCGCCTCTTCCAGCGTCTCGCGCACGTCCTGCACCAGCGTGAACAGGTCCACCTGGATGCGCCCGCACGTCGGGCACGCGATCAGCTCGGCGCCCTTGCGCTCGCGCAGGCCGAGCGAGTACATCAGCTCGAGCCCGTCCTCGACCTCGTACACCGGATCGTTCGCGTACGAGATTCGCACCGTGTCGCCGATGCCTTGGGTGAGCAAACCCGAGAGCGCCGCGATGCTGCGGATGCAGCCGGTCTCTTTCGGGCCGGCGTGCGTCACGCCCAGGTGCAGCGGGTGGTCGAAGCGTGACGCGACCTCCTTGTACGCCGTCACCGTGAACGCGGCGTCCATCGACTTGCACGAGATCGCCACGTCGCGGAAGTCGCGCTCGTAGAAGATGTCCATGTACTCCTCGAGCTTCGCGATGATGAGCCCGAGCAGGTGCGCGTGCTTGCCGCCGATGGCGTTCTTCGCGAAGAACTTGCCGAGTTCTTCCTTACGCTTCTGCTTGTCCTTGCGCTCGATGATCGAGCCCTCGTTCACGCCCACGCGGATCGGCAGGCCCGCCTCCTTGCACGCGTCGATGACCTCGTTCACCTGATCGCGATCGGAGATGTTGCCCGGGTTGAGGCGAATCTTATGCACGCCCGCCTCGACCGCTTCCAGCGCCCGCTTGAAGTGGAAGTGCACGTCCGCCACGATCGGAACGTTCACCTGCGGGATGATCTCCTTGAGCGCCGCGGTGTCCTTCTTCTCCGGCACAGCGACGCGCACCACGTCCGCCCCCGCCGCCGCGAGGCGGTTGATCTCACCCACGCACGCGGCCACGTCGTGCGTGTACCCCGCGGTCATGGTCTGCACCGAGACCGGCGCGGGCCCGCCCTCTTCGGGAGGCGACTCCATCGAGGCGTCGTGATGGCGTTCGGTCGGCAAGCCGCCGCCGACACGGACGATGCCGACGCGCTCGTCGCCGAGAACAATCTGACGGGTGGGCCTGCGGAGGAACATGCTCATACCGGGATCGTAGCGTGGTCATCTGAGGGTGAGCGCGACCGGCGTGCCCGGAGCGCGACGGATCAAACACCGGGGATAAGCCCGAGCGGCGCGTCAGCCTTCGCACCCAAGGTTCGAGACGATCGGGTGACGCCCCCGGCCATCGTCACGCCGTCGCCGACGTCGTCGCCGCAACGCCCACATCCCGCGTGCGCACCTTCTGCGGGCCTTCGCCCGACCATCGGCATGTCAGCACGCCGCAGCGCGTCAGCGCGTGCGTCACCAGCAGCCCGCCCATGAGCGACGCCGCGAAACACAGGTGCATCCACGTCAGCCCGTGCACCAGCGCGCCCGGCATCGCGCGCGGGTCCGCCAGCAACGCCCCGTGCCCGAACTGGATCGCACCGATCACGCCCGCGAACCCGAACGCCGAGACCAGCCACCCAACGCTCGCGTGCGAGGCGATCGCCCACGCCGCCCGCTCGTCGATCATCCACCCGAGGCGGCGCGACCAGGCGACGAGTTCGCCCGCCGCGGCGACGATCAGCAGCCACCCGCACCCCGCGCCCACGACAAACAGCTGCATCGCTTCCCCGAGCGCGCGTACGTCGATCGCCACACCGCCGCGCGCGATCGATCGGCAGACGAGCAACGCCGACGCCAGGACCACGCCCACCGCGATCGCGTGCACCGTCGCGAGCAGACGCGACGCCCGCGCATGCCGATCGTCCAGCGTGACGAGGCGCCACGTCCGTCTCGGCGAAGTGACGAACGACACATACGTGCGCACCCACGCACTAAGGCCCGCTTCGCGTTGCCACGCCGAGCCCACCCGGTTCTTCGGGTTCGAGGCGCGCACGGGCTCGCCGCACTCCGCGCAGCACGCTTCGAGTCGCTCGCCGCGCAGGTCATACCCGCATGCGCAGAGCCACGTCGCTGCCCGCTCGTATCCCGAGGCTTGAGCCATGGTCTTCAAGGTACGCCCGGATCGGCGTCACGTTGCGGGTTGTTCCCTGTTTGCCGAGTCTTCCAGCGATTCTCGGACGCCCGCATGGTTTGCAAACCGACATTCCCGGACGCCGAAGTACACCAGCGTCTCGAAGACCAGCATCCCCGCGAACCCCGACAACCCCAGCAGCACCGGCATCACGTGCAGCCCCGCCAGCCTCGTCCCACGCAGCAGGCCACCGCTCGGCAGAAAGCGCAGGTCGTGCGGCAGCGCCGCCAGCAGGAGCATCGCACCCGCGACGAGCGCCCCGGCAACGACCCACCCCACGCTCGCGTGCGCGCAGACCGCGAGGCTCACCTGCCGCGTGATACGCCATCGACGCCGACGACCAAACGCTTCGATCCCGATGCGTTCGATCTGCGTCATCGCGAGGGCTGCGACCAGAAAGCTCACGCCGAACCACAGGTCGCCCAGCGCGATCCCGCCCTGTCCGAGCATCATGATGCGCGCGATCACAACGCCGATCTGGAAGACCGCCGCCCCGGCCAGCACGTTCGTCGCGAGCAGCGCCCGCGAACGCGCGGGCTCGATCTCGATCTCCCGGCTCGCCCGCCTCGGCGTGCGGAGGAACGCCGCGCCGGTCTCAAGCACCGCCCGTGGGCTCGGCGATCGCTGCCACGCCGAACCTCTCCGCCGACCCGGCAGCGACTCGGCGATCGGTCGCCCGCACTCCGGGCAGGACGAATCATCGCGCGACCCGCGCAGGTCGTAGCCGCAGCGTTCGCAGAGCAGGGCGTCGTGCTCGGGGCGTCGATCGGGGTTCACGTGACGATTGTTGGGCGGTTGCGCTCGAACCGAGAACCGAACAAGCCGATCCGTGCGTATGTTTGTGAGTATTCACCAACTTGGCCCGAACACGGGCCGAGGAGGACCGATGCAGCCGCCGCTCCGCACACTCCGCATCGATCGAAACCACGAGTTGTACCAGCAGGCCCTCGACCTGCGCGAGCGGATCCTGCTCCGCTCCGTCGGGCTCGATGCCGCCCGCTTCATCAGCGAGTACCCCGGCTACGAGGAGCGATTTGAGCACTTCGTCTCCGTGCTCGACCACCCGACCGGGCAGCGCGTCGTCGGCGTTGTCTGCCTCCTGCCCCCCGATTCGCCCGACGAGGAGGGCCTCCGCCTCGGCAAGCTCATGCAAATGGCCGTGGACGAACAGCTCCAGCACCAGGGCATCGGGCGCGGGCTCGTCGCCGCGCTCGAGTACCGCACCTTCGGCGAACTCGAACTCGACGGCCTCTTCTGCCACGCGCAGATGCCCGCGGTCGCCTTCTACGAGCGGCTCGGCTGGTCACGCGACGGCGAAGTCTTCCAGGAAGCCGGGGTCGATCATGTTCGGATGATGTTTGTTCCTTCACGCGTCGGGACGCGTCCGAACGCGACGTGACGCCTGCGCGCTTCAATAATGCCTTGTCGCCGACCGATGGCGATTGAAGCAAACGCATGACTCAAGAGACGAGAGAACTCTTCATCGACCGTGGGCTCCGCTGGACGCGCCAGCGAGCCGATGTGTACGCCGCGCTCGCGATGACGAAGTCGCACCCCACCGCCGAGCAGCTGCACGACCTGGTAGATGAGCAGACTCCCGGCATCTCGCGGGCCACCGTCTACAACACGCTCGAAGCGTTGTGCGACGTGGGACTTGCGCGCAAGATCGATTGCGCCGGCGGGTGCGCACGTTTCGACGCGGACATGCGCGACCACCTCCACGTGCACACCGAAGCGGGCGATGTCCTCGACGTGCCCACCGACCTGAGCGCGGAGGTCGTGGACGCGATCCCGAGCGAGATCGTCCGCCGGGTCGAAGCGCAGCTCGGCGTGCGCATCGACCGCGTGGACGTGCAGTTCGTCGCGCGCTCCTGAAAGCGTTCAGCTTTCAACGCCAACACCGAACCGACAGGCGTCACCCGATCGGGCGGTCCACCGCGCATTCGCGCGAATTCTGCGCACAACAGAGCAAGGTTGGGCGCGCAGATGACCGATAGCGCATGAAGTCTTCTGAATCTTGTTCCCCTCACCGCCCGGACGATGCACACTGTCAGAGAAGGAGCCTGCCATGGATCGCCCGAGCGATCGACGCCGCCACACGCGATTCGTGCTCCCCTCCATGTACACCAGCATCGAGGTGCGCCGCGCCGATCGGGAAGAGTTCGATCTCGCCGGCCATGCGTACGACATCAGCGGGGGCGGTTGCCGCTTCGAGCTCGACGACGTGATCGAGCCGGGCACGCGCATCGCCATCCGACTGCAGCTCCCGGGCGCGAACGAGCTGCGCGTCTCCGAGCGCAAGCCCGTGTACGTCTTCGCCAACGTCGTGTGGGTTGAAGAGGAAGACCTCGAGCACGCCGGCCCGGTGCGTATGGCCGCCGTCTTCTCGCGCTTCGTCATGCCCGGCGACGAAGAGCGCCTCATGCGCCGCCTCAAGAGCGGACGCTTCAGCCACGCGGCGTAAGCCTCGGCATCACCTTCGAAACAGCGTCCACGCGATCGCCTCGGCGCTGTCCCGCGCGCTCGCGCTGCCCTCCACCACGTGGTCCGCCATCGCCAGGTACAGCGGGTCGCGCGCGAGGAAGACCGACTCGATCTCGTCGAGTGCGCTCGTGCCGGTCAGGCTCGGACGCGCATCGTCCTGGTCGATTGTCGGCGCCAACCGCCGGCGAAGCTCGTCCACCTCGCAGCGCAGGTACACGATGCGCGCATCGCGCTCACGGTGCGCGCGCTCGATGAGCGTGCGCGCGCGATCGCCCGTCGGCGTGCCGCCGCCCAGCGCGATGATCGATGCGTCCCCGGGCAGCACGCGTTCGAGCGCACGCGCTTCGAGCGCACGGAACACACGCTCGCCGCCCTCGTTGAAGATGTCGCGGATGCTCCGCTGGTCGGAGAGTTCGAGCGAGACGTCATCCAGATCGACGAACGCGCGACCGACTGACTCGGCGAGCAGGCGACCCACGTTGCTCTTGCCCGAGCCGCGCAGCCCGATCAGCAGCACGTGCCCGATCGCCGGTGCATCGTCCTGGTCTTCACGGCGCGCGATCATCGCGGCGCAAACACCTTGCGGTGGACGTCGCTCGCGGCGTGCTCGTCGTACCACCCCGCGAGACCTTCGCTCGCACGCGCACGCGCGCGCACGAACGCGGCTTCACTGAGCAGCAGGGCGATCGCCGGCGCTTCGATGCTCTCCGCGAGGCGGCGCACGAGCGCGCGCCCGCGCCTCGGCACACGAAGCTTCCGGCACAGCGCACGGAACGCATGGTCTTCGGGCGCCTGCCCGATCCCCATACGCCAGAGCAGCGCGAGCGCCACGCCGAGCGCGGCGCAGACGCCGACGGCGATCCACACACTGGTCGGGACGACGGGCGCGCCGGACGCCTGTTCTGCCGCGGGTGCGGCGCGATCGAGCCAGACCGGTGCGATGGTCGCCAGCGTCATGCGCTCCTCCGCTGATCGATCAACGCCGGCTCCGACGACGGGCGCGACCACCCCGCGCGCATGCGCGCGAGCAGGGATCTCGCCGTTGTGCGGGCGGCGTCGCGCACATCCGGATCCCGGTCGTGCCGGGCGAGGTCGGCGATGGGCCCGGCGACCTCGGTGCAGCCGATGCGCCTCGTGACCCAGAGCCCGGAGCGGCGGTGCTCGGCGCGCTCGTCACTCAGCATGGGGGAGAGCGCCTCGCGCGCGTCGTGCTCGCGCGTCGTGTGCGGACGGGCGCGCAGCCAGGCGTGCACCGCGTTGGCGCGCACACGCGCGACGTCGTCTCCACGCACGTCGTCGTCGAGCGGCGTTCGACGCGCGCCCAGCGCTTCGACCGCGTTGGCGCGCACACGCGCGTCGTTCACGTCGAGCGCTTCGGTGAGCGCCTGCGTCGCGTCATCGCTCGTGAGGCGACCGGCGAGCAGCACGGCCTTCGATCGCACACGCCGCGATGGCTCATCGTGAGCCTCGTGCCGCGCGAGGTGCAAGACTGCTTGTTCGAGATCGTTTGCGATGCCGAGACGCGCGACGAGCGAAAGGGTGAGCAGCGCGTCGTCCGGATCGCGTCCGAGCAGACGCTGATCGAGCCGTGCGAGCGTGGCTTCGCGATCCCGTTGCAGCGCGCGGCGTAGCGCGATGGGCTCGTGGTGTTCGTCCTCGCGCTGGATGAAGGCGCAGGCCGACGCGCGCACGCCGGCATGCGGCGAACGCGCGAGTGTCTGCATGGTGGGCACGAGCCACTGACGCCGACCGTCGTGGTCGGCCAGCGCGAGGCGCGTGGCGGCGCGGTTGGCGACGCGATCGTCTGCATCGAGCGCGAAGTCGGCGAGCAATTGATCGCGCTCGCGCGACGCGTCGCCCCGGTCGATGAGGCCCAGCGCGCGCACGCGCACGCCCGCGTCAGGGTCGGCGAGCAGCCGGGTTGCGCGGGACACGTCACTCGATCGGTTCGGCGTGGTCGCGGCGAGCCAGCGCACGCCGTTGATGCGGGCAACGGTATCGAGCCGATCGAACGCCGCACCGCTCGGGACCACGCGATCGGCGCGCTCGTCTCGCAGCGCCGATGTGCGTGCGCGCGCGCCGAGCAAGTGCGCTGAGGAGAGCACGAGCGACTCGTGCCCACGCTCGCACGCGCCAGCGATGTGGTCGAGCGTCACGCGACGCACGGCTGGCAACGCGAGCCAGCGCACGCACATCTCGGCCGACTGCGCGTTGCCGACCGAACGCGCGGCGGATCGCAGCGCCATGTGCCCGGGCTGCTCGCGGTCTTCGAGCCACGTGCGCAGGCGGGGGCCGGCGGCGTGCATCACGTACGCGATGACGTCCATCAATCCCTGGTGGCGGACGCTCGGAAACTCCTCGGCGGCCTCGGCGAGGACCGCGTCGATATCGTGCCACAGCTTCCCGCCGGGTGCTGCGGTCTCGAGCGCGCCGGACGCAGCGCTGCGATTGCTCGCGGCGTCGGCGCGGGGGCCTTCGCCGATGAGGCAGGCGACGGCGAGGAATGCCGCGGCGCGGTGGTCGTCACCGTCGTGCGACGCACGAAGCCGGTTGAGCAGCGGGTTGATGTCATCCCCGATACAGGTGATGACCGCCCGGCGCGCGTCGCGCGAGAGCCACGACCAGCGGTGCAGGAGCTGTGTGAGCAGGTGATCAGCGGCGGCGCGCTGGCGGTGGGACGAGCCAGAGCGGCGGGATTCCCCGATGGAATCGAGCAATCGGCCCACGAAGGCGTCGCGTTCGTCCGGGTCGGCGTGCGGGATCGACCCGAGCAGCGCGCGCGACCGCTGCGAACGCGACAGCGCGTGCAGCAGATCTAAACGATGGGCGAGTCCCGGCATGCGGGGTCACTCCGGGCGGCGCACGCCGCTCTTCTTTCGTTCTCGGACGTTCCGGGCCCGCGGCTTGAGGGCCCGCGCGAGAATCGCCCCTCATCGCGCCAGATCCGTGATTGAGGGTTGACGAGTCGATTCTCGGGCGTATCGTGCGATCTCGCACAGAGCGGATCGGGGCCTCGCAGTAGTGGTGCGGCGTCTCGACCCCCTACATGTTGGGCGACTGTTATGTCATCGCACACCAAGTGCCCCACGCTCCAGTCGTATCGATTGATCGTCTACCGCCGAGCCCTGCACCCCGAGCTGTTCAAGGTCAAGGGGCGTCGCTCGGTGATCGAGCCGGGCTTCGAGTTCGAGTCGTGGATCATGCCCGGGTCGCACCTCCTGCGTTTCCAGATCGGTGATCTGTGCGCGACCGAGCTCATCACGGATCAGGACGAGGGCATCCCGGATCGCGGCATGCTCGCGGCGATTCCCTGTGCCGGCGAGCGCGACCACGAGCACGAGTTCGCCGAGAACCTCAACTACGCCTGCGCCCTGCAGACCGAGCAGCTCCCGCTGAACCTCTATCAGGCGACCTACGAGGAACTGATCGAGTTCGGAGGCGAGAACGACGCGCTGATCCACCAATGGACGGACGACGACGGCGGCAAGTGCGCGTCGATCCTCGATATCCAGCGGTACCGCGGCGCGATCTACGCGCAGGGCTACCACATGATCGCCACGGGCGGGCTCGTGCTGCGGACCCAGTCGATGTTCGCGATGAAGAACGCCTGACCGGCGAATCGCGTACCCATCGGACCTCGCACGCCCCGCCCCGATCGCTCGAGCGCGGTCGCTGCGTGGGCGTGGCGGTATCGTGCCCGACGATCGTGCCCAACCGACCGCCGAGACACGAGCCATGAGCACCAAAGCAGACACCGGACCCGATTACAAGAAGACCCTCAATCTGCCCAAGACGTCCTTCCCGATGAAGGCGAACCTTGTGCAGAACGAGCCCGCCTCGCAGAAGCGGTGGGACAAGGCGGGTCTGTACGCGCGCCTCCTCGAGCAGCGGGCGGGGCGGGAGCGGTACGTCTTCCACGACGGCCCGCCGTACGCGAACGGGTCGATCCACATGGGGCACATGCTCAACAAGTGCCTGAAGGACTTTGTGGTGCGCACGCGTCTGATGGAGGGGCTCGACTGCCCCTTCGTCCCGGGCTGGGACTGCCACGGGTTGCCGATCGAGCACCGCGTGATGCAGGACCTCGGCAAGAGCGGGAAGCTCGACAAGATCGCGGCGTTGGAGGACGGTGCCCGGCGCATGGCGATCCGTCGCGAGTGCCACGCCTACGCGAGCAAGCAGGTCAAGCACCAGTCGAAGCAGATGCAGCGCCTGCTCACGCTCGGTGACTACGCCGATCCGTACCTCACGATGACACCGGCGTACGAGGGCGCGACGATCGAAGTCTTCGCGAGCCTCGTCGAGAAGGGGCTCGTCTATCGCCAACTCAAGGCGGTGCACTGGTCGATCGCGAACGAGACGGCGCTCGCAGACGCGGAACTGGAGTACCAGGAGCGCGAGGACATCAGCGTCTACGTGGACTTCGAAGCCGAAGACGCGTCGGCGGTCTACGACGCGTTCGGCTTGAGCGAGGACGATCGCCCGGATCAGTCGCCGACGTTCATGATCTGGACGACGACGCCGTGGACGCTGCCGGCGAACCTGGCGATCGCGGTACACGAGTCATTCGAATACGCGCTCGTGCGTGTAGACGGCAACGTCTCCATCCTCGCGAAGGAACTTATCGAGACCGTCTGCAAGCTCGGCAAGGTGGACGACCCGGAGATCCTCGCGACCACGACCGGCGAGAAGCTCGCGGGCCTGCGCTACAAGCACCCGTTCGTGGATTCGCCCGATTGGTCGCACCT
Source organism: Planctomycetota bacterium (assembly GCA_039182735.1). Lineage (GTDB taxonomy): Bacteria > Planctomycetota > Phycisphaerae > Phycisphaerales > UBA1924 > JBCDCB01. The sequence continues at coordinate 18,918 of JBCDCB010000019.1, read as the reverse complement.
GCCCGACGCCGCGATGCGCCACGCGGAGACCGACGGCATCTATCGCGTCGTGATCGCCGACTACGTCACGCTGGAGGACGGCACCGGGCTCGTGCACACCGCGCCGGGGCACGGCTCCGAGGACTACATGACCGGCTTGCGCGAGAAGCTGCCGGTGTACTGCCCGGTGCGCGCGGATGGCACGTATGACGACAGCACGCCGGAGTTCCTGCGCGGCGTGAACATCTGGGACGCGAACGAGCAGATCACCGAGCACATCCGCGCGAGCGGGCACCTGTTCCACGATCATCGGTTTTTGCATTCGTACCCGCACGACTGGCGCAGCAAGACGCCGGTGATCTTCCGCGCGACGGAGCAGTGGTTCATCGGCGTGGACGAGGCGTTCGACGGTGGCGGATCGCTGCGCGAGCGAGCATTTGAAGTGACAGACAGCGCGCGTAGCGGGTCGGTCGAGTTCATGCCGGAGTGGGGGCGCAACCGCATGCGCGGCATGCTGGAGTCGCGTCCGGATTGGTGCATCAGCCGCCAGCGTTCGTGGGGGCTGCCGATCCCTGCGTTCTACACGCCGGACGATCAGACGCTGCTCAACACGGACACGGTGCGCGCCGTCGCGAAGCGCTTCCGCGAAGCCGGCAGCGACGCGTGGTTCACCGAGGATCCGGCGACGCTGCTGCAGCACTGGGACAACCCGGACAACATCGACCTCTCCACGCTCCGCAAGGGGCACGACATCTTCGATGTGTGGTTCGAGTCGGGCTCGTCGTGGAACAGCGTTATGCGCGAGCGCAGCGACGGCGCGGACTATCCGATCGACCTGTACCTCGAAGGCTCCGACCAGCACCGCGGCTGGTTCCAGCTCTCGATGCTCCCGGCCCTGGGCATGACCGGGCGCGCGCCGTACGAGCGCATCCTCACGCACGGGTTCATCGTCGATAAAGACGGCAAGAAGATGAGCAAGTCCGGCGGCAACGCGCTCGACGTGGATGAGCTCGTTCAGCAGTTCGGCGCCGACGTGTGCCGATGGTGGGTCGCGACGACGAGCTACGAGAACGACATCCGCGTCGATCTCGAGTTCTTCAAGACCGCGGGCGAGGCGTATCGCAAGGTGCGCAACACCCTCCGCTTCATGCTGAGCAACCTGAGCGACGTCGATGCAGGTGCGCCGAACGACACGCCGGCACCCGAGTCGATCGACGCGTGGGCGCTGGGCGAACTCGATGCGCTGTCGGAGTTGGTGCGCGAGGCGTACCGCGGCTGCCACTTCGCGCGGGCGGCGCAGGCGATCTACAACTTCGCCAACGACACGATGAGCGCGACGTACCTCGCGGCGGTGAAGGACCGGCTCTACTGCGATCGCCCGGATTCACTGCGCCGCCGGCGCACGCAGCGCACGCTCTTTACGATCGCCGACGCGCTCTCGAGGCTGATCGCGCCGATCCTGCCGCATACGGCGGACGAGGCGTACCGCGCGCTGCGGAACATCGAGCCCAAGGAGGGCGAGACGTGCGTGCACCTCGATGAGTTTCTCCCGCCGACCGGCGCGACCCCGCACGACGGCTGGGAACACGTCATGACGCTGCGCGACGCGGCGCTCAAGGCGCTCGAAGACGTGCGCGCGAGCGGCGAGATCGACAACCCGCTCGACGCGGGCATGGTCGTGCCGAACGCGGGCGGCGCGCTGGGCGCGTTCGATCCGGTGGATCTCGCGGATCTGCTCGGCGTCAGCCGGGTGCAGCTCGACGCGGACGCCGAGGTGCCGAGGGTGTTGGATCTGAAGGACGAGCCACGCTGCGAGCGCTCCTGGAAGCGCGACGGCACGGTCAGTCAGCGATCGGACGGCGGGATGCTGAGCGATCGCGACGCGGAGGCGGTCGGCGTGGCGTGAGCGCGCCGGGCGCGCTCAGAGGATCTCGACGATTTCGAAGCGCATTTCGCCGCGGGGCGCATCGACACGGATGGTCTCCCCGACGCGAGACTTCATGAGCGCTTCGCCCATGGGGCTGTTGGCGGTGACCTCGACAACGTCGCCGGCGGCGCCGGTGGATTCGCCGACAAGGCGGAAGAGTTCTTCTTCGTCGTCGGACAGATCGCGGAGCTTGACGGTGGCGCCGAGGAAGACGACGCCCTCGGGGATGTCGCCCTCTTCAACGACGCTCGAGCTTGCGAGGCGTTCTTCGAGGTTGCGGATGTCGGCCTCGTTGAGGCCCTGGTCCTCGCGGGCCGCGTGGTAGTCGGCGTTTTCTTTGAGGTCGCCCAGCGCGCGCGCCTCGGCGATGCGCTGCGTGATCACCGGTCGCTTGGCCTTGAGCTCTTCGAGCTGTCGGGTGAGTCGGGTGTGCTCTTCTTGTGTGAGGAACTCCATGGCTCGCTCCTCGCGGCGCTGGGGACTCGTCGTCCGGTGAGGTGGCCGAATGAAACGCCGCGACCGGCTCCGGCCGCGGCGTGTTCGCTTCGTTGATTGCCGAGACGATGCTAGGACGGGTCGGCGTGCGTGCCAAGTTCGCGACGCGCGCGCACGCCCGCGACCGCCCAGAGCACCAGCGAGCACCCCGCGACGGCGCACGACGCGCCGACCGCGCCGAGGTCGAAGCTCGGGGGACGGACCGGATCGATCGAACTCGTCACCGCGTAGATCGATGTCAGCGGCGACGCGTGCCACCACCACGCGGGCGGCGCGTACCCGCTGAGCGAGATCCACAGCACGCCCGCCCCCGGTGCCGCGCCGATCGCGAGCAGGATCGTCGCCAGACCCGCGAGCCGCGCGGGCCCCGCGCGCGACGTGAACACGATCGCGAGCCACGCGCCGACAAGGCAGGTCCACGCGCCGAAGACGGCGGCGAGGGTCGCGGCGATCGATATCGGCCACAGCGTGAGCAGCGGCGCGGGCCACAGCAGCGCGTTCAGCGGGATCAGCACCACGATCGTGTCGGCCAGCGAATCACGCAGCGGGCGCTCCGGCCGCTCCTGCGAGAGGCGCACCGCGGGCCAGATCACGCACACGCCGACCATCGCCAGCGTGAGCATCGCGCGCACGCCGAACTCGTGCTGCTGCGTGGTCGGCATCCCGAGCGCGCGCGTCGAGAAGAGCGTGAGCATCGACGCGACCATGAGATAGACCGACCAGAGCAGGGCGAAGACGCGGGGCTCCCCCTTGCGGTGCGCCCACGGGTCGTCCTCGCGCGACGTCCACTCGGGCACGAAGACGAATGGACCGAACCGGTATTCGCGCCGCGGTTTGTTGCCGGCTTCATCCACCGCCGACCACGTCGTTGATGAGCACGACGGGCGTGTTGACCTCGATGCGGCGCTGGCGCCGGTCGTAGCCCTGGGTGAAGACGTCGTCCACGTGGCGCAGCTTGGTCGCGGTATCGACGTCCTCGGCCCGTTCTTCGCCCGGCGCGGCGCCCCAGACGATCGTCCCGCCGCTGTCCGTGATGAGGTGGAGGAATCCGTTCTTACGATAAGGCGCGAGGTCGATCGCATCGATGCGGTCGCGGTGCGCGAGCCGATCGATGACGCCGAGCAGCGCGATGCCCGCTTGCACGTCGCCGCCGAGCCACGGCGAACCGAAGCGCACGCGCCCTTTGTCGTCGCGCGGGGCGTTGTGCGAAGGGTTGATGAGCACGGGCAGCGTGCCGGGCTCGACGCGTGTGCCCGGCGGGAGGTACAGCACGCTGGCGTCGGGCGCCACGACGTGCTCGTTCTGTCCGACGCGGACGACGGCGACGGGCGAACGCCACGTCGCGCGGACCTCGAGCATGCCCTTGGGCAAACGTTCGATGCGCTCGACATGTTCGACCCAGCCGGAGATCTCGAGCGCACGCTGCGCGAACGCCAGCCCGTCCCGATCGAAGGGGTTCATCAGGACGTTCTCGCGCACGAGCTGCTCGAGGTCGCGGCGGACGGCGTCCGGGACGGTGGACACCCCGTTCACGTTGGGCCACGCGATGTCCACGATGAGCGGATCGGCGCGCTGGGCGGCGACGTAGCTTTGCAGCGGACGCTTGCCCGCGAACCACAGGATCACGAGCAGCAGCCCGACGAGGAGCGGGCCGAAGCGCGCGCCGATGTCGAGCGCGCTCATGCTCGCATCGCTCGCGCCGCCGAGCAGCGAGCGCAGGCGTTCACCGAGCCCGGGGCCGGCGGGTTTCTTGGCCTTCTTGCGGGAGGGCTTCTTTTTCTTGGTGCTGGTGCGCGCCATCAACGGATCTCCGGTACTACTGCGCGGCAGCGCGGGTGGGATGATCGGCGAGCGCCGCTTCGACCAAACGCGCGCACAACTCGGGCATCGGAATCCCCGCGTGCGCCGCGGCCATCGGCAGCAGCGAGTGATCGGTGAAGCCCGGCATGGTGTTGATCTCGAGCAGCCACGCCGATCCATCATCGTCGAGGATGAAGTCGGCCCTGCAGAGATGGCGGAGTTCGAGCGTGCGCGCGAGCCGCGCGGTCTGCTCGCCCAATCGCTGCGCGAGCCCCGCGGGCAAGTCCGGCGCGACGGTGTAGATCGTGTCGTCGCGCAGATACTTGGCTTCGTAGTCGTAGTGCCCGCTCGCAGGGGCGATCTCGACCATCGGCAGCGCGAGCCAGTCGTTGGGCTCCGGGTACGCATCGGCGATCAGGCCCAGCGTCAACTCGCGACCCACGATCAGCGGCTCGACCATGCTCACGCGACCCGATTGTGCCGCGTCATCGACGGCACGCGCGTACGCGTCCGCGTCGCGGCATCGGTGCAGACCGATCGTCGAGCCCTCGAGCACCGGCTTGACGATCACCGGGAAGTCGAGAACGCAGCGCGCGTCGCCGGGCTGCGCGATCGCGTGGACGCTGGTCTCCATGCCGAGGATCGACGCGACCCCTTTGGTGTGGATTTTGTCCATCGCGGCGCGGGCGCCGAGCGGCCCGCTGCCGACGTAGGGACGTTCGCTCGCTTCGAGCACGTCTTGCAGCCGGCCGCCCTCACCCCACGGGCCGTGCAGCACGGGGAAGATCACGTCGCCTGGCAAGCGCGCGAGGTCACTCGTGTCGATCGCCTCGATCAGTTCGTGCGTGACGTCGTACGCGCCGTGCGCGCGCAATGCGTCGGCGACCGCGTTCGACGAGGCGATGGAGACCTCGCGTTCGGCATCGGGCCCGCCCCCCAGCACGAGCACGTGCGCGCGCGTGCTCACGCGATCGTGTCTCGGCACCAGAAGACGACCTCGGGCTCGAGCCGCACGCCGTGGGTCATGAGCACGATCTCAGAGACGCGTCCGATGAGTCGAACGATATCGCTTGGCTTGCAGCCCTCTTCGGTGACGACGAAGTTCGCGTGGACGTCGCTCACGACGGCGCCGCCGATGCGCATGCCCTTGCACTGCGCCGTATCGATGAGCATGCCCGCGCTGAGCCGCTCGCCTCGAACGGTGGGATTCTTGAAGACGCAGCCGGCGGAATCATCGCCCAATGGTTGCGATGCCTTCTTCTTGGCCATCACATGCTTGAGACGTTCACGCAGCGCGGGTCGCGCGTCGTCACCAACGCGTTCGAACTCGATGTCGGCGGCCACAATGATGAGGTGCTCGAGACCGCTGTGGCGGTAATCGAACCCGATCTCGCTCGCGGGGATGGTCAGTCGCTGCCCGCTGCGTGTGATCGCGTGGACGGCGGTGATGCAGTCGCCGATGGTGCCGAACGCGCCGCCGGCGTTCATGCGGACCGCGCCGCCGATGCTCGCGGGGACGCCCGCGAGGCCTTCGAGCCCGGCGAGCCCGTTGCGCACGCTGTCCACGATCAGGCGTGGCAGGCGCACGCCCGCGCCGACACGCTGAACCACCCGCGTATCGGTCTCATCGATCGTTTCGATAGCGGTGAACGCATCGAGGCAAATGACGAGCCCGTTCACGCCGTCTTCGTGGACGAGCAGGTTCGCGCCGTCACCCAGGATGCGCACGCGTTCCTGGGCGAAGGCGTGCAGCAGATCGGTGAGTTCGTGGATGCAGTGGGGGCGCGCGAGCATGTCGGCGCGCCCGCCGACGCCGAACCACGTCTCGATCTCGGCGTTGAACTCGAGGATCTCGCCGATGGGGCGTGGTGTGGCGGGTTGGGCGTGGTCGGCGATGGTCATGCGCTCGCGGGGGTCGCCGCCTCCATAAACCCGCGGGCGACCTGCCAGACGGGCCCGGCACCCATGACGACGAGCAGGTCGCCTGGTCGGCACATGTTCTGGAGCTGTTCCACGATGGCCTCGAAGGGGTAGAGGTGCATGGCGCGCACGCCGCGCGTGCGCAGACGGTCCACGAGGTCGGGCGCGCCGACCCTGGCCTTCTCGGCTTCGCCGTCGCGGACGAAGTAGATGTGCGGAACGATGACGACGTCGGCCTGGCTGAAGGACTGCGCGAACTCCTCGAGGAAGAAGCGCGTCCGCGAGTGCTGGTGCGGCTGGAAGACGCAGATCAGGCGCCCGCCGCGCTCCTGCGGGCGCTCGGCTTCGCGGAGCGCGCGGAGCGTCTCGTCGATCTCCGTCGGGTGGTGCCCGTAATCGTCGTAAACACGAATCGGCGGGGCGCTGTGTGACGAGGGGACCTCGCCCAGGAACTGCAGGCGGCGATCGACGCCTCGGAACGTCGCGAGCGCGCCGGCGACCAGCGCGGGCTCCGCGCCGAGCCTGATCGCGATGGCGGCGGCGTACGCGGCGTTCATCGCCATGTGGATGCCCGGCGTCGGCGCGATGAAGTCGAGCACCGGCTTGGCGTGGTGCAGCAGGCCCACGCGGCGCGAACGCTGGTCGAACGTGACCTGCCAGTCCGCCGAGGGCGTGAAGCCGATGGTCTCGACCTCGCACGCGAGCCCTGCGGTGACCTCGCGCCGGTGCGCACGATCGTGGTGGATCAGCAGCCACCCGCCCCGGTCGGCGGCGGGGATGCGCTGGGCGAACTCGGCGAAGGCGCGGACGACCTCATCGAGCGAGCCGTAGATGTCGAGGTGGTCGGCTTCAACGCTCGTGATCGCGCCGACGCGCGGGTGCAGGTTGTGGAACGAGCGGTTGAACTCGCAGGCCTCGGCGATGAGGACGCCCGGCTCGCCCTCGCGCGTGCCGCTGGCGATGGTGTCGTTGCCCAGGCGGAACCCGGTGGCGGGCTCACCCGCCGGGGCGAGATCGGGGCACGTCGCGCCGACGATCACGGTCGGGTCGATCCCCGCGGTGATGAGGGCGTGCCCGAGCATGGCGGCGGTGGTGCTCTTGCCGTGCGTGCCCGCGATCGCCACACCCGTTCGCCCCAGCATGCAGCGACCGAGGGCCTCGGGGTAGGTCAGCGTTTCGATGCCCCTCGCCTCGGCGGCGAGCCACTCCGGGTGATCGGGCTTGACCGCGGCCGACGCGATGAGCAGGTCGCACGAATCGTCGAGGTGCCCCGCCTGCTGATCGAAGGTGATCGCGATGCCCTCCGCGCCGAGAGACGCGGTAACGGGCGACTCGGCGAGGTCGCTGCCCGCGACGTGCGCCCCCCGCGCGCGGAGCATGCGCGCGAGCGCCGACATCCCGCATCCCCCGATGCCGATGAGGTGCGCGCGACGTCCCGAGACGTCCCAGAGCGTCGGGCGCGGCGCGTCGATCCGGTTGTGCGAGGCGGCTCGTGTCATGCGTGTGTGATCGGCGACCCGCGCGGTTGCGTGGGAGTTTTGCCGGCGTGCGGCGGACCCCTCACAGTATGCTCGCGCCATGACCCGACCCGACGCGCTGTCCTACAAGATCGCGTGCCTCTGCGACCTGCGCGACGCCCGCGGGCGCGTGCTCCTGCTCGAGCGCGCCAAGAACCCGAACAAGGGGCTCTTCTCGCCCATCGGCGGGAAACTCGACACCGCGCTCGGCGAGAGCCCCACCCGGTGCGCCCAGCGCGAGATCCACGAAGAGACCGGGCTCGTCATCCCCGTCGAACGCCTCCACCTCGGCGGGATCATCAGCGAGCAGGCCTTCGGCGGCGACACCAACTGGCTCATGTTCTGGTTCCGCGTGCTCGGGCCGGTTGAGCTCGAGCCCGTCGAGATGAACGAGGGCCGGCTCGATTGGCACGAGCCCGAGTCGATCACCGATCTCCCCCTGCCGGCGACGGACCGCGAGGTCATCTGGCCCGTGGTGAACCGGCACGACGGGGGGTTCTTCGCGCTGCACATCGACTGCCGGCAGGAGCCGATGGCGTGGACGCTGGAGGAGTCGCGCCCCGGCCCCAACCCGGGCGGGTGAATGGGTGTCCCAAGGGGCTGAATCGGGGCCACGCGACGGCGAACGACGCGTCCGACGGGACGGACGCCCGTAGAATGTCGATCGTGAAGCAGATGCGAAGCAAAACGATGACACCGTGGCTGCGATCGGCCCGCGCGTGCCTGTGGGCGCTGCTCGGGCTGCTGCTGACGGCGACGTACGCGAGTGACTTGCTCGACCCGGACCTGCGCGTGCAGACGCCGGGCGTCGCGAGCGAGAGGACCGAACAGGATGCTCCCGCGGCATCCGCGCCCGTGCCGAGCGCGATCGCCGCCGTCCCGAGCGCGCGCAAAGCGACGAACATTGCGATCCTCTCGATCAGGGGCGAGATCAACGCGGTGACGGCAACATCGTTCGAGCGGCGACTCAACGAAGCGGTCGCGGCGGGTGCCGACGCGATCGTGGTCGATCTCGATACGCCCGGGGGCGAGGTCGGTGCGGTCATCGAGATCTGCCAGATGCTCAAGACATCGTCCATCGCGAACACCGTCGCGTGGATCAACCCCGATGCGTACTCGGGCGGCGCAATCATCGCGCTGGCGTGCCGGGAGATCGTGGTCGCGCCCGGCGCCACCATGGGCGATGCGGCGCCCGTCATCCCGGACATGATCAACATGTTCAACCAGCTCACCGGGACGGAGCGCCAGAAAGCTCTCACCCCGATCCTGACCGAGATCGTTGATTCAGCCCGACGCAACGGGTACGACGAGGTTCTCGTGCAGGCAATGGTTTCGCTCGGCGTCGAGACATGGTGGATCGAGAACGTCTCCACCGGCGAGCGGCTCTTCGTCACCGAGGCGGAGTACGTTCAGATCTTCGGCGAGGACCCGCCGCGCGGACGCTCCTACGTCGCTTCGGGCGGCACCGTGGGCGTGGACCTCGAAGATCCTGACGGTGAGATGCGCGAGGAGTTCGCACAGGCGTGGGGAACGCTCGACGACTCACCGATCGGCGACTCCGTCGATGAGGGCACGCGGTTCCGCTCCGGCACCGATCGTATCGGGGAGGCGGCATCCAATGAGATTTCGCTGGGACTCGATACACCCACGCAGCGGCCGGACTTCACGATCGCGGACCCCGACGACTACAGCCTGATTCACTACGCGACGGACGGGCGCTCGCTGCTCACGCTGAAAGAGAACGACCTGAAGCTGTACGGATTCGCGCAGCAAACGATCGCAACCGAAGCCGAGCTCATACGCTTCATGGGCGCGCAGAACATCATGCGCTGGGACCGCTCGTGGTCGGAGCACGTGGTGGCATTCATGACGCAGGGCGTGAGCGGGATGATGATCCGCGGGCTGCTGATCATCGTCTTCCTGCTCGCGATGTTCGCCGAGCTCGCAACGGGCGGGAGCGGTGTCTTCGGCATCGTCGCGGTGGTGGCGCTGGCCGGATTGATCGTGCCGCCGATGCTCATCGGGGCGGCGACGTGGTGGGCGCTCGCCGCGATCATCGTGGGCATCGCGCTGCTGCTTATCGAAGTGCTCTTCTTGCCGGGGCTCGGCATACCCGGCGTGGCCGGGCTCGTGCTGCTGCTGACGGGGCTCGTCGGATCCTTTGCCGGCGCGGGGCAGATGTTCCCGGGCATGGGCGGCGGCGGGGCGAACGACCTGGCGTGGGCCGTGGGCGTGGTGATCATGGCCTGCTTCGCGGCGTTGGTCGGCGCGTACTTCATCAGCAAGTACACGGGCTCGATCCCGCTGTTCCGGAACCTGGTGCTCGCGACGGAGCCGTCGGGCACCGGGGCAACGGCTTCGGAATCAACGGAACAGGGCGCTGCCGCGGTCGGCCCCGTGGGCATCGGCGCGGTGGGCACGGCGTTGACGACGCTGCGCCCTTCGGGCACGGCGGACTTCGACGGCGCGATCGTGGATGTGGTCGCCGAGACCGGCTACATCGAAGAGCGCGAGCGGGTGCGTGTGACGAGCGTCACCGAGTACCGCGTGAGCGTCGAGCCCGCGGAGGACACCGCCTGATGGACTCGGGACTGCTTTGGGGATTCGGATTGCTCGCCGGCGGGCTGCTGCTCGCGGCGCTCGAGATCATCCTGCCCTCGGGCGGGATCCTGGCGCTGCTCGCGTTGGGCACGGCGATCGCCGGCGTCGTCGCGTTCTGGCAGGTGGACACGCTCTGGGGTGTGTCGAGCCTCATGCTGGTGATCGTGCTGATCCCGGTGATCTTCCACTTCGCGCTGCGCGTGATGCCCGCGACGCCCTTCGGGCGTCACCTGTTCCTCAACACGGACGAGGAAGCGGTCGCCGATCGCGAGCGCGAGTCGAGCGAGCAGCGCGAGCGTGCCGCGGCGTTGGTCGGTGCCGAGGGCACCGCCCTCACCGACATGTATCCCATCGGGAAGGTGGAGATCGACGGGAAGCGTCTGGAGGCGAGCGCCGCCGCGGGGTTCATCGACGAGGGCACGCCCGTGCGCGTGGTGTCGGTGGACGGGATGAGCGTGAAAGTGCGCGCCGTCTAGCCGTCTGAGCCCGCCCGATTGCACTACACTCCGCGCGGAGGCGGTTGAGCCTCCCACGCACGTCCGGACGAGCGCACCGCTCGGAGAGGCTTCCGCATGAGTCCCGTCATTGTTGCCGCGATCATCATCGGCGGGTTGATCCTGCTCGTCGTCGGCGCGTTCCTGCTCAACTTCATCAACCTGTGGCTGCAGGCGCTGCTCTCGGGCGCACCAGTCAGCATTTTCGCGTTGATCGGGATGCGTCTGCGCAAGGTCGATCCGCGGACGATCGTGCTGAGCCGCATCCGTGCGGTGAAGGCGGGCATCGAGGTCGCGACGAACGAACTCGAGACGCACTACCTCGCCGGTGGGCGCGTGCCGAGCGTGATCAACGCGTTGATCGCGTCGGCGCGTGCGAAAATCGAGCTGCCGTGGGAAATGGCGTGCGCGATCGACCTCGCGGGTCGTGACATCCTCGACGCGGTGCAGACGTCGGTGAACCCGAAGGTCATCGACGTGCCCAACCCGAAGCTCGGTCGCCCGACGGTGGACGCCGTGGCGAAGGATGGTATCCAGCTCAAGGCCCGCGCCCGCGTCACCGTGCGCGCGAACCTGCAGCGCCTCGTGGGTGGTGCGACGGAAGAGACGATCGTCGCGCGCGTGGGCGAGGGCGTGGTCTCGACGATCGGCTCCTCCGAGACGCACAAAGACGTGCTCGAAAACCCCGACCGCATCTCCAAGACCGTGCTGCAGCGCGGGCTCGACGCGGGCACCGCGTTCGAGATTCTGTCGATCGATATTGCGGACATCGACGTGGGCGAGAACATCGGCGCGAAGCTGCAGGCCGATCAGGCCGAGGCGGACAAGAAGCGGTTCCAGGCCGAGGCCGAGAAGCGCCGCGCGATGGCGATGGCGCAGGAACAGGAATTCAAGGCCGAGGAGCAGAAGAACCAGGCGCTCGTGGTGCTGGCGCAGGCGGAGGTGCCCAAGGCGATGGCCGACGCGTTCCGCCAGGGGAACATGGGCATCATGGACTACTACCGCATGCAGAACATGATCGCCGACACGACGATGCGACAGTCGATCTCGGGCGACGACGATCACAGCAACTCGGCGGGCGGCAACTAACCGTTTGTGACGATCAGCCCTCTTCGAGCACCCGCGTCGTGATCGCGTAAAGGCGTTCGGCACGTGTGCGCTCGTTGAGCATGGGTGAGACGCGCTCGATCGGACGGTCCGGGGCGCGGCCGATCACGGTTTCCACATCACGCGCGGGGCGAGCGAGACGGATGGCCGGTCGGCTGACGTCCACGCGCTGGCTCACGGCCGAGGCGCTGAACTGACGGCGCGGAGACTGCAGCGGCGTCGAAACGGGCTGCGGGCCGATCTCGAAGACCGTGCCAGCGGGGATCGGCGCGCTCACGCGTCCGCTGCGCCGATCGCGCACGTAATTGGATTCGTTGAAGGTCGCGCGGATGGCACCGGCCTGGCGTGCGAAGCCGCCGCCCGGGAGCGCATAGACCTGCTCGAAGTTGGTATCGAGGCGTGTGTCGTTGTGCACGCGGAGCAGGGGGGTCGCCAGCGGATTCACGTCAGCAAAGCCCATGTCTACCGGCGTGATGCGGTCGGGCGCGGTGAACGGGTTCGGCTCGAACTCGATCTGCTGGCCCGCGGCGGCAGCCGACAGCAACAACGGGAGCAGAATGGCGCTTTGACCGAAACGACGCATCGGATTCACTCTATCGGCCCGATGCGCCCCACGCGGTCAGCGGCCTTCGGAAACCCGCATCAAACGCCCGTCGGCTGCGGGGTGCGAGCGGCGGGACGCTCTTCGACCTTGATCATGAGCTCGGCGACGGAGAGCGAGCCGATGCTCTTCTGCAGCGCGTCGTCGATCTGGTTGTTGATGAACGCGAGCGCCTGGGCACCGGGGCTTGGCGGGGTCGTGGGATGCGCCTGCCCGTTGCCGTTCATGGGCTGATCCGCCCCGTGCCCGTTGCCGGTGGGCGTGCTCTGCGCGTCGGGTTCGAGCGCATCGATGACCTCTCGGAGGGAGATGGAGTCGATGGGTCGGCAGAGGCGGTAGCCGCCGCCGGCACCGACCTTGGATTCGAGCATGCGGGCGTTGCGGAGGGCGAGGAGGATGGACTCGAGGAACTTGGCGGGCAGGTCTTCGGTGCTCGCGATTTCGCGGGACTGCAGATATCCGCCGCTCTGGCGCTGGGCGAGCTGCATGATGGCCTTGATGCCGTACTCGGAACGCTTGCTGAGACGCATGTCGAACTCCTCAATCCCAACCGGGTGCGTGGTTTTTTCAGTCTTCGATGAAAACGCGCACATGGATGAGGAAGAACGATACTTGTTCACAAAATGATCTCAACGTCCACCGCAATTGTGGGGATCTCGTCTTCCGGAGCGTCCGGGTCCGGTAAGCCGAACGTCTCCCGAAGTTTGTCCAGGCGCTCGCCCTCGGCCTCCCACTCGTAGAGCGCGTCTTCGACGTTGCGATCCACGTCCCGGCTGCCGGAGCCTCGGAGGAAGATGACGTCTTCGACGTTGCCGTCGGCACGGAAGAGGAGCCGCGCGACGGGGTTGTCCGGGCGGACCGTGAGCTGGTTGAAGTGCGAGAAGGCCGGCGCGACGGGTTTCAGGCGCATGCCCTCGGCGGACGGGGCGCGTCCGGGGCGGAACTCGATGGCCTCCTCGATGGCGGTCGCGAGGGCCTGGCGATCCGCCGGCGCGCCGCTGCCCCGGAGCGCTCGCCGAAGCGTCGGCGTGCCCTGCTCGCGGTTCCATCGCTCGATGGGGCTCATCACGATCGCCGCGGGTCGCTCGACGCGCACGGGCTCGGCAGTCGAATCGGTTGGCTCGGGCGTTTCGACGGGCGTCTCGGCTTGTTCGGTCGGGACCTCGGTCGCCTCGACCGGTCGCGGCTCCGGCTCGACGGGGCCCGGGTCGGTTGATGCGGGGTTCTCCACCGTGCGCACGGGCTCGCGGATCTCCGGCTCGGGCGTCGGGGGTGACTCGACGGGCACGGGGGCCGGCGCGGCGGGCTGCTCCGCCGTTTCCACCGGCGCGAGCACCTCGTTCACCGGCGCAGGCGACTCGGCGGCGTTCTGCGTCACCGGGACGGGTGGGGTCGGCTGCGGCGCGGGATTTGTTGGCTGCGGCGTCGGTTCGGCGGGCGGCGCTTCGCCCGGACCGGTGCCAGCTTGCCCCTTTTCCGTGCCCGTCTCGTCGAACTCGAGCAGCGACTGCTCGGTCTCGGCCTGTCGCGCCGAGTGCTCGGTGGGGTCTTCGAAACCGAGCCACGTCTGCGTGTCGGGGCGACCGCCTTCCATCCCGATGAGCGGCGGCTCCTGCTCCAGCGGGGGCAGGTCGATCCATCGCTCGCGGTCCTGCGCGAGCGGCTCGCTGCCGCCGGCGAGCACGACGAGGGGCATCACGACGATCAGCAGGACATGGACGAGGATGCTGATCCCGAAGCCGCTGAGAAGGCGGGCGCGATCATGAGCCGGGGGCGTCATCGGCGCCTCCGATGGGTGTGGGGCTCGCGGGGGAGCGCAGGAAACGCAGGTCCTCGACGCCTCGGGCGCGGAGCAGGTCCACGACGCGGAAGAGGTCGCCGCTGCTGCTCTCGCGATCGATCGCGAGGTAGACGCGGGTGAGGTCGGCGCCGGGAAGAGTCTCATCGAGCGCGACTTCCACGAGGTCCCACTCGACGACCGCGTCGTCGATCGCGAGCGTGCCGTCTGAACGCAGCTCGATGCGCACGGCCGGTGCGTCTTCCACGGTCTCGCCCGACGCGACGCGCGGCAGGCGGACGTTCGTCAGTTCAAACCGCACCGAGAGCGCCAGCGCGAAGATGAAGAACGTGAGCAGCAGGAAGACCACGTCGATGAGCGGGAGCATGTCCACGCGCGGCTCGATGCTGGATCGTCTGGCTCGCTGCACGGCACAAGGGTAGCCGGGGCGGTCCGCGAGAGCGGGCTACACTCGCGGCCCCATGCACGCGAACCTCGATAAGCAAGGCTTTTGCGACGTCGTGCGCCGCGCCCGCGCCGGCGAAGGCGTCCCGAAGGGCGGCGGGCCGCTCCTGGTGACGGTCGGCGTGCGTTTGCTGGCCGACCAACTCACCCCGGTGCTGGCGTACCGGCGGCTCGTACACGCCGACGAGCGCACGGACCCGTCGTTCCTGTTCGAGTCCGTCGAGGGGGGCGAGCGGGTCGGGCGACATTCGATCATGGGCGCGCAGCCGGTGGTCGAGGTGATCGCGCACAAGAACCGTGTGCGCCTGCTTGATCGCAGGCGTGGGCACGAGCATCTGGAAGAGCGTGAGGTGCAGGATCCGTTCGCGATCCCGCGTGAGCTGACGAACGAGCTTCGGCTGGTGCCGCGCGAGATGTGCAACGCATCGGCGCTGCCGGCGTGCTTCACGGGCGGGTGGACGGGGTTCGCGTCGTACGACACGGTTCGGTTCGCCGAGCCCGGGAAGCTGCCGTGGGCGGGCGCGCCGCGTGACGATCGCGAGCTGCCCGATCTGCACATGGCGATGTACGACCGCGTGGTTGTCTTTGATCACGTGGACAAAGTCGTTCACGTGGTGGTGACGGCGGAGGTGGGCGCGGCGGACGACGCGGCGGAGCGGTACGAGAGCGCGATGGCGCTGATCGCGCGCACGGTGCGGGCGATCGAGTCGCACACGACGCCGCTGCCCGCGGGCGTGCTGGAGCGGAGCGAGCGTGGGGCGCTCGTCGCGAACATGCCGGCGTCGAACATGACACGGGAAACGCATGCGGAGATGGTCGAGCGCGCCAAGTCGTACATCCGAGCGGGCGACATCTTTCAGGTCGTGCTCGGCCAGCGGTTCGAGAAGGTTAGCCGGGCGGATCCGTTCGATGTGTATCGCGCGCTGCGCGCGGTGAATCCGTCGCCCTACATGGTGTACATGCAGGGGAGCGGGACGATCCTGGTGGCGTCGAGCCCGGAGATTCTCTGCCGGGTGAGCCGGGAGGCGGACGGCTCGATGCGCGTGACGAACCGACCGCTCGCGGGCACGCGCCGGCGGGGCGACAGCGAGGAAGAAGACAAGGCCCTCGAACGCGATCTGCTCGACGACGCGAAGGAACGCGCCGAGCACATCATGCTGGTGGACCTCGGGCGCAACGACGTGGGCAAGGTCGCCGACCCGGCGAGCGTTCGGCTCGACGCGGCCTTCGAGATCGAGCGCTACAGCCACGTCATGCACATCTCATCGACCGTCACGGGCGTGCTGCACGAAGGGCTCGACGCGTGGGACGCGCTGCGCGCCGCGCTGCCCGTCGGGACCATCAGCGGCGCGCCCAAGGTGCGCGCGATGCAGATCATCGATGAGCTCGAGCCGATCCGGCGCGGCCCGTACGGCGGCGGCATGGGCGCCATCGGCTTCGACGGGCAGATGGACGTCGCGCTCGCGCTGCGCACGATCGTCGTGCCCGCATCGCGGCACGACGGGACGAACTGGACGTACCACGTGCAGTCGGCGGGGGGGATCGTCTTCGACTCGGACGCCGGCGCGGAGTACGACGAGACCGTCAACAAGGCGGCGGCGATGGTAGAAGCGATCGTGTGCGCCGAACGCGCGTTCGCGGCGCGCGATTAGTTCTCGAAGTGACCGTGCCCGTTCTGCTTGGCGCGGTCCTTGAGATTGTCCGCAGCGGTGAAGCGCACCGTGACCCCCGCGGGGATCTCCACGCGCTCGCGTGTCGCGGGGTGGACACCCGCGCGGGCCTTGCGTTCGGCTTTGCGGAACGTGCCGAAGCCCGAGAGGACGACCTTGTCTTCGTGCGCGATGCCCTCGGCGATGGCCTTGAGCACCGCGTCAACAGCGCGGTGGGCCTGTGCTTTGGTCTCGCCCATTTGCGAGGCAACGCTCTCGACAAGATCGCCTTTATTCATCAGCGGGCTCCCGGACAGCGCGGGCTCGGACATGGAGCGACGCTGAAGCCTGTTCTGGTCGGTCACGACCGGCTCGAACCGACGCCGGGCGAAGCGAGACAACCTAGCGACGGTCGGCGTGGTGTCAACAGGTTCGATTCCGTGTCGTGAGACGCGATGCGCATCGTCACATCTTGTGTACAGCGTGTGAATTGCCCGTGGGAACGGGTGTAGAATGCCGCGATGGAAGACGCTGCATCGCAAAACGCTGTTGCCGTCGCGACGAAACCCGCGTCCCGGCGCACGCCAAAGACCGACCGCCCGTGGCTCTGGAACGTCGTGCTGCTCGATGATCAGCAGCACACGTACGAGTACGTCATGAAGTTGATGAACGACGTGTTCGGGTTCGACGATGCGCACGCGTTCCGTATCGCGCACATGGTCGATACGCGCGGGCGCGCGACCTGTCAGACGACCCACCGCGAGCTGGCGGAACTGCGCGTGCAGCAGGTGCGCGGCTTCGGCGCCGACCCGCTGATCGCGAGCAGCAAAGTCGGGATGCGCGCATTCATCGAACCCGCCGAGCAAGGCGAGGACGCCTGAACGTCGGTGTCGCCGCAACCGCTTGTCATCCAGACGGAACACCTCGACGACGCGGCGGGCGATTGGCTGCGACAGCGCGCGGAGCTCGTGCGGTGCGCGTCCAATGAGGAGCGGTTCGCGGAGCTGTTGCCAACGGCAGACGCGCTCGTCGTGCGCACGTACACGCGTATCGATGAGGCGCTGCTCGATGCGGCGCCGGCGCTGCGCGTCGTCGGGCGCGCGGGGATCGGGCTCGACAGCATCGATGTCGCGGCGTGCCGAGCGCGGGGCGTCGAAGTCGTCTACACGCCCGATTCGAACTCGCTCGCGGTGGTCGAGTTGGTGATCGCGTTCGCGCTGGACGGCACGCGAGACCGGCTCTTTCTGGATCGCGCGTTGCCGATCGAGGAATGGAAGTCGCTGCGCGCCGATCTGCGTGCGCGCCGCCAGTTGTGCGAAATGACACTCGGCATCCTCGGGATGGGGCGCGTCGGCTCGAAACTCGCGCGCGCAGGGGCGGGGCTCTTCGCCGAGGTGATCTATCACGATATGAAGGAGATCGCCGCGGAGGATCGGCACGGGGCGAGCACGGTGGGCGAAGACGAGCTGCTGTCGCGCGCGGACGTGCTGTCGATCCATGTGGATGCGCGCCCGTCCAACCGGCACTGGCTCGATCGCAGGCGGCTGAACCTTGTGAAGGACGACGTCGTGATCGTCAACACGAGCAGGGGGTTCGTGGTAGACGACGCGGCGCTCGCGTCGTTCCTGTCGCAGGCGCCGGGCGCGTGCGCGATGCTCGACGTGCACGAGCCCGAACCGATCGCGCCGGATCACCCGCTGCTCGGGCTTGCGAACGGGCACCTCTCGCCGCACATCGGGGCGGCGACGCGGCTCGCGCACGAGCGGATGTCGTGGGTCGTGCGCGACGTGTGGCGCGTGCTGAACGGGGAGCGCCCGGAGTGGCCGGCACCGGAGCCGCTATGACGCGCGGATCTGGGCGGCGTCGAGCTTGCGCGCCTCGGCCTGCGCGTACAACTTGGGGATGAGCCACAGGTTGAAGACTGTGAAGAGCGGCGCGGTCACGATGCCCGTGTTGAGCCCGATCCACCAGACGCCGAAGGGTTGACCCTTCGCGAGTGCGATGAACCCGAACATGAGCGCCACGCCGCCGATGCTCGCGCCGGTCCAGCCGACGAACTCGATCAGGCGTCGGGCTTTGACCTTGGGGATGAGCAGCCCGCAGAGGCAGCCGTAGAGCCCGCCGAGCATTCCGACGGATGTTCCAACGATCGCGCCGGCCCAGCCTACTTCTTGATCTGTGAACCACGGTGTCATGGCGTTGCTCCTTCGCGGTTGTGCGGTGTGGAGAGCGAGGTCGCGTTGAGCCGCGCACGTTCCGCGGCGAGGCGGGCGCGCCGGTACTCGACGCCCAGGTACACGCTCGCGATCAGCATCAGAGCGCCGATCGTCGTGAGCGCGTTAGTGAGCGTCGGATCGAGATCGCGCGTGGGGCTCGTGCGGATCAGCACGATCATCAGCCCGCCGGTGAGCGCGAGGCTCAGCGCGGCGTTGCCGAGTCCGGAGGCGCGCCGGCGCAGCGGGTTGTTGGCGTGGTCGGTCATGGCTTGGTTCCGTTCGGGTCGGCGGCAGACTCGCGGACGAGGCGCTGCACGGCCTGCGCGCCGCTCACGCTCAGTTCCCCGCGTTCCACCAGGTTTGCGAGCAG
>JBCDCB010000018.1:0-53527 GCA_039182735.1 Planctomycetota bacterium | reverse complement strand
GAGCCTCGGTACCGTTCCGCCGCCGCTGCGCTCGGAGATCGTCGAAGAGTTCTACGGCATCTCGCTGGCGAACCAGGGCGCGAACGAAGGCGGGCTCGACTACGCGCGGTTGCTGCTGAAAGACGCGCTGGACCCGAAGCTCGCGGACCGCATCCTCGCGCAGATCCAGACGCAGGTGCAGAAGACGCCTTTCTCGTTCCTTCAGCGGGCGGAGGCCGAGAACCTGCTGACGTTCATCCAGGACGAGCACCCGCAGACGATCGCGCTGATCACCTGCCACCTGCCGCACCACAAGGCGGCGGAGATCCTCTCGGGGTTGCCGCTGCAGAAGCAGGTCGAGGTGATCAAGCGGATCGCGAACATGGAGCAGACGAACCCCGAGGTGATCCGCGAAGTGGAGCGCGGTCTCGAGTCACGGCTGTCGAGCATGCTCACGCAGTCGATGGAAAAAGCGGGCGGCGTGCCGACGGTCGCCGAAATGCTCAACCTCGCCGACCGCGCGACCGAGAAAGCAATCATGGAAGGCCTCGAAGCGGAGGATCCCGACTTGGTCGAGGAGATCCGCAGGCTGATGTTCGTCTTCGAGGACATCATGCTCGTGGATGACAAGGGCATCCAGTCCGTGCTGCGCGAGGTGGACAACGAGGAGCTCTCGCTCGCGCTCAAGACCGCGTCGGACGATCTCAAGGAGAAGATCTTCGGCAACATGTCGGAGCGCGCCGCATCGCTCATCAAGGAAGACATGGAGTACATGGGCCCGGTCCGCGTGAGCGATGTGGAGCAGGCGCAGCAGCGCATCGTGGACATCGTGCGCAGGCTGGAAGAGGCCGGCGAGATCATCATCAGCGGACGCGGCGGCCAGGAAGAACTCATCGTCTAACCGTGAGCGGAGCTCGCGCACCCGATGCCCGTCATCAAAAACCTCAACCCGGACTCGTCGCGCAAGAGCCCCGTCGCGCTCGATCTCGGTGACCTTCGGCGAGAAGCAGATCGCCTGCAATCGCGCGCGAAGGCTTCGGCGCAGGCGGTGCTCGATCGCGCGAACGCGGAACGCGAGCGCCTGATCGCGGACGCCAGCGAAGTCGGACATCGGCAGGGGTTCGAGCAGGGTTTGGCCGAGGGCCACGAGGAGGGCAGGCGGGCCGGCAGCGAAGAGGCGAAGGTGGAGTCGGCCGAGGCGCTGGCTCAACTGGTGCAGTCTTGGGACGCGGCGCTCGCGCTGTTCGAGTCACAGCGCGCGGCGATGCTCGCCGAAGCGCGGCGTGAGGTCGTCGAGTTCGCGGTCGAGATGGCGCATGCCGTGACGAAGCGTGCGCTCGAGGTTGAGCCGGAGCGCGTGATCGATCAGGTCGGCGAGGCGCTGCGGCGCGCGGTACACGCCTCCAACGCGACGATCGTGGTGCATCCCGAAGACGTTGAGATGGTGCGTGAAGCGCTCCCGCAGCTGCTCGAGCGAATCGACCAATCGCTCGATGCGGACGTGAGCGAATCGGATCGCCTCGAGCGTGGGGCGTGCGTCGTGCGCCTGCCGGCGGGCGAAATCTCGGCGACGGTCGATGGACAGCTGCAGCGCATCGTCGAGCAGCTCGTCCCGGAACGCGTCGCGCGGGACGACGCGGAATGAGTGTGCTCGCTCCGTCTATCGCCGCGCTTCGTGACATTGACCCGGTGATCGTCGTTGGGCGCGTGCGCGCGATCACGGGCCTGCTGGTGCACGTGGAGTCGCTGCCAGCGCCGATCGGGGCGCTGGTGCGCATCGGTGAGGCGCGCGGGGAGGTCGTCGGGTTCAAGCACGATGAGGCATCGGTGATGCTTCTCGGCGACGCGGACGGCGTGCGTCCGGGCGACCGCGTGGAACTCGTGGAATCGAGGCCGAGCATCTGGGCGGGCGATTGGGCGCTGGGACGTGTGGTCAACGGGCTCGGGCGTGCGATCGACGGCGGGGGCCCGCCTGCGGAACCGGAGCGCCGAGCGATCGCGGCGACGTCGGTGCGCGCGATGCAGCGCGAGCGCATTGACACGCTGATGCCGACGGGCGTGCGCGCGATCGATTTGATGACGCCGCTTGGTCGCGGGCAGCGTGTGGGGATTTTCGCGGGTCCGGGCGTCGGCAAGTCAACGCTGTTATCGATGATCGCCAAGCGGTGCTCGTCGGACGTGAACGTCATCGCGCTGATCGGGGAGCGCGGTCGCGAGGTTCGGGAGTTCATCGAGGACGCGCTGGGCCCCGAAGGACGCGCACGATCGGTGGTGGTGGTCGCGACGAGCGACGAGGCCCCGCCGATGCGTGTGCGCGCCGCGATGGTGGCGTGCGCGTACGCGGAGCTCTTCCGCGATCGCGGGATGAGCGTGATGCTGATGGTCGATTCGATCACGCGATTCGCGCACGCGCAGCGGCAGATCGGCTTGGCGGTGGGTGAGCCGCCCGCGACAAAGGGGTACACGCCGAGCGTCTTCGCGATGCTGCCGAGGCTCCTGGAACGCGCCGGTGCCGTGCGCACGCCGGCGGGAGTCGGGTCGATCACGGGGCTGTACACGGTGCTGGTCGAAGGCGACGACATGACGGATCCGATCGCGGACGCGACGCGGGGCATCCTCGACGGGCACCTGCTGCTCTCGCGCAAGCTGGCGCAGCGTGGGCACTTCCCGGCGATCGACGTGCTCGGATCGGTCAGCCGCGTCGCCACGCACGTGGCGGACGAAGCGCACCTCGCGTCGCGCGAGCTGCTCGTGCGCTTGCTCGCGGCGTACGACGAGGCCGAGGAACTCATCCAGATCGGCGCGTACGCGCAAGGATCGAACCGCGAGGTGGACGCGGCGATCGCGCTCAAGCCGGAGATCGACGGGCTGCTGCGCCAGCGCGGCGACGAACGTGAGCCCTTCGTGCGCACGAAGCAGCGCCTCGAAGAGCTCGTGCGCAAGGCGATCCCGCTGCTAGGGGATCCTGGGCGCGCGCGCTCGTAGGGGGTTGAGGCGTGGCGAAGTTCGTCTTCAAGCTCGAAGCGTTGCGCAAGATGCGGGAGCGCGAGGAGCGCACGCACAAGCTCGAAGTGGCCGAGCTCGAGCGCCAGCGACTTGAGATCGAGGATCGGATCCGCTCCGCGCAGCGATCGATCGGTGAGGGCAAGCAGGATCTGCGCGAGGCGTTGGGCTCGGGTGCGGTGGACCTCCGCGGGGCACGATCGCAGGCGCACGCGTCGCTCGCGATGACGGCGAAGGCGCAGATGGAAGCCGTGCGGCTGGCGGGGGTGCTGAAGCGGCTGGAGGCCGCGCGGCAGGGATTGCGCGAAGCGAGCGCACGCCGGCGCGCGGTTGATCTTCTGCGCGATCGACGCTTCGAGGCCTGGAAGCGTGACGAGGCGCGCAAGGAAGCGGCCGATTCGGATGAGATTGGCACGCGGCGTGCGTTCCGCCGGGGGGAGTAGTCCCCTCGGAGTCTCGGCATGCTGCGCGCCCTGTGGGCGATCATCTCGGTGCTGGCGGTGGCCAACCTCCTTGCGATCCTCGGGTTCGCGGGGTGGCTGACCGCGTCGGGTCGGCTCGATCCCGACCGCGTCGAACGCCTCCGTGTCATGCTCGCGGAGACCACGGACGAAGAGCGGGATCGGCTCGACGATGAAGTGACGCAGGCGGTCGAGCAGGCGGAACTCGACAAGGCCGCGGCACGCGTCGGCACGCTCCCGCTCCCCGCAGAAGACAGGATTCGAACCGGCGATCGCATCGAAGAAGTTGCGCGGCAGCGCTATCAGCGGCTCGAACGCGAGACCAACGACCTGTTCGCGTCGCTTCGGCGCGAGCGTCAGGAACTCGATCAGATCCGCGAGGAGTTTCAGGCCGAGCGTGACGCGTGGCAGGCGATGCGTGAAGCGGTCGAGGCGCGTCAGTCGAGTGAGCAGTTCCAGAAAGCCGTCTCGCTGCTCGGGAGCGTGAAGGCCGACCAGGCGAAGGCGATGCTCACGTCCATCATCACTGGCGGCGACGTCGATCAGGCGGTCGCGTACGTCAACGCGATGGAACCGAGGGCGGCGAGCAAGGTGCTCGCGTCGTTCGAGAAGGACGACCCGAACCTCGCCGCGGAACTGCTTGAGCGCGTGCGATTGCTCGGCACGGAGTCTGTGGCGGAGACGCCGATCGATGAGGAGGGGGACGCGTGACAAGCGTGCAAGCGTTGCAGGCATCGGTCGGTGCACCGCGACCGGTCGAACCCGTCAGTCGGAGCCGATCGAGCAACGATGGAGAGACATCGTTTGGTCAGGCGCTCGCGTCGGTCAGCGGTGAAGTCGAATCGGAGACGAGTGCGCCGACGGCTGTGATCGAAGAGCCGGGCACCGATGCGGGTGAGCCGGAGCGCGACGGCGTGGAGTCGGCTGTTGATTCGGAGGCCGACGCGACCGACTCAACGAGCGCTTCGACAGAGCCAGCAGACACTCAGGGCGTTGACCTCGAGAACTCGGAAGTCGTGGATCCGGCGACGGTCTTTGTCGCGCCGCAGCGTCCGACCTCGGCGACGACGAACGTCGAATCGACCGAGCCGGTACCGGCCGATCCGGATGCGAGTGAGAAGCCTCGTGTGGAATCGCGGCGTGAGCCGGCGCCTGTGCCGACGCCTCGACCCGAGGGTGACCCGGGCGGTGTCGATCGCGTTGGCGTCGGCGTTCAGATCGATTCGGAGGCGAGCGCGCGCGCGGAAGTCGCCGATGTGCCCGAGCCGAGGCGAACGTCGGCGGGCGAGTCACGCGGGGAACAGTCCGAAGCGCCGGAGCAGGTGACGAACACGAAGTTTGCGGCGACTTCGGGAGGCGGTGAGGAATCGCCCGCGCGGGATCGTCGGGACGAGTCGCGGGCGCAGGAGTTGCCGAAGCCTGATCGTACGGCGCAACCCGAGCGCGTCGAAACTGCGCGGGTCTCGGCTTCGTCGGTCGAGCAGGCGTCGACGTCTGCTCCCCCGGCTGCCGCATCGAGCGGATCGGCACCGACGATCGAAGTCACGGTGCAGGCTCCGTCGCTGGAAACGCCGGCGGCGCGCACGGGATCGAGTTCGCTGGCGTCGGCGTTGCAGGCGCACCGCGGGTCGGATCAGCAGGCCGCGAGCCCCGTGGTGGATCACGCGGCGCGCGGGATCGCGGCGGTGCTTGCGCAGAAGGGCGGCTCGCTGACGATGAAGCTCAACCCGCCCGCGCTGGGCGAGCTGCGCATCGAGATGAACCTGTCGAAGCAATCGGTGGAGGTGCGTCTCGAAGCCGGCACCGCGGCGGCACGGGACTTGCTCTCACTCGGGTTGCCCGCGCTGCGCGAGTCGTTGCAGTCGAAGGGGCTGAGCGTGGAACGGCTGAGCGTGCAGGCATCAGCGCACGCGGCGCCTTCGGCGCCCGGCGCGAACGCGAGCGGGAACTCGCTCGCGGATCAGGGCGGGACGAACGCGGAGCGTTCGGACGGCCGCGCGCAGGAGCGCACGCACGACGGGTCGGACGACCGGCCTCGGGATGGCAGCGGCGGAGCCGCGGGGAACGGACGCGGGCACGCGGAGCGTGCGGAAGCGTCCAGTCGCAGCTTCGGTATGAGGCTCGACGCGTTGATCTGACGCACGAGTATCGGGCCCGGAACCTGAGGAGATCGAACCGTGTCGGCGATCACGAACGAATTCACGGCGGGGCTCGGCGCGCCCGCCCCCACGGCGTCGGTCGGCGATGCGTACAGCTCGATCGACTCTGCCGAGTTCATGGAGATCATCTTCACGCAGCTCGGCGCCCAGGATCCGCTGCAGCCCAACGACACGCAGGCGCTGCTCGAGCAGCTCGCGTTGATCCGCAACATCGAGTCCGACCTGGCGCTGCAAGAGAACCTCGAGACGCTGGTGCGCCAGAACGAGGTGACCTCCGCGTCGTCGCTGATCGGGAAGATCGTGACCGGCATCGACACCACCGGTACGCGCACCGCGGGCTTCGTGGACTCCGTCAGCGTCACGCGCGACGGCGTGATCCTGAACCTCAATGGCGGGTCGCGCGTCGCGTTCGATCAGGTCGATGAAGTGATCGATCCGACGCTGCTCGGCGACGATGCGTCCGTCGATGATGAACCGACCGACGGCGTGGACGGGGACGGCGGGGATGACGGAGGCACCGACGACGACCCCGACAACCCTGATGCGCCCGAGCCCCCGACACAGCCGCCCTCTGCCGACGGTCCTGGCAGCAGCAACAACCCCCTTGATGACATCGACGACAACAACGGGGGCACGAGCGGGTGACGATTCCGACGGGTGACATGCTGCGTCGGCTCGGGTCGGGCGTGCGTCCGGGCGTGACCGGTTCGGTCGCGCCGGATCTGCCGATCGACAAACAGGGGTTCGAGGATCTGCTCGGCGCAGTGCAGCGTTCGGGGGGGACGGGACGCCCGGTGCGCGTTGATCCCTCGCTGCTCTTGGAGATCGATCAGGCGGCGCTCGACCGTCTCGGGCCGATCGTGGATGCGGCGGAACAGGCCGGCGCGCGCCGTCTGTTTGCGGCGGTCGATGACGCCGGGATGACGATCGATGTCGCGTCGCGAACGATCGAACAGGTGCGATCGGGAGACGACGATTCGCTGCAGACGGGCATCGATGCGGCGGTCGCGATCTCGCTGCCGAAGCCCGCGGCGGATCAAGAAGATGGTGAGGGCGCCGAGCCGGCGCGGGCGCAGGAGATCGTCCGACCCGCGTCTCTCGCGCCGCTGCGCTCGCTCGGCTCGATCCGGAACGACTCGCTCGCGCGGGCCGTGGACGCGGGCCAAGGCATGAGGACGAACTGACCGAACGCGCGGCGGGTGGCCGCGAGAAGAGGAGACGGTATGGCTTCGACGACAGCGCTCTTCACAGGACTCTCCGGGCTCAACGCGAACGCCCGCCGGCTCGATGTGATCGGTAATAACATTTCGAACGTGAACACCGTGGGGTTCAAGTCGAACCGCATGCTGTTCGCGCCGACGTTCAGCCGGAACTTCTCGCTGGGGACGGCGCCGTCTGGATCTTCGGGCGGGACAAACCCGGGCCAGATCGGTCTGGGCGTGTCGATCGCCGGGACGCAACGGAACTTCAACAACGGGGCGATCGCCGCGACGGGCGTGAGCACCGATCTCGCGATCGAGGGCAGCGGGTTCTTCATGGTCGAACGCGCGGGCGAGCGCTTCTTCACCCGCAGCGGCGCGTTCCAGACGAACAGCACCAACGAGCTTGTGAACCTCTCGGGCGATCGCGTGCAGGGGTACCTGGTCGATCAGAACTTCCAGATTGTCGAGAACGACATCACGGACCTGTCGATCCCGGTCGGGCGGATGACGCTCGCCGAGGCGACGCGCGACGTTTCGCTGAGCGGGAACCTCGACGCCGACGGACAGATCGCGACGATCGGTTCGGCGCTGGACTTCGGCGCGCTGACCGCGGGCGGCGCCGCGATCATGGACACCACACTGCTCACGGCGATCGAGCCGGCGATGACGTTCGAAGCGGACGACGTCATCTCGATCAGCGGTTTCGCGAAGGGCGGCAAGACGCTGCCGGATGCTTCGTTCACCGTCACCGCGACGAGCACCGTCGCGGACTACGCGACGTTCGTGATGGATGCGCTGGGCATCGTGCCCGACGGCGGCGCGGATCCAGCCGACATGCTCCCGGGCGGGTTCGCGGTTGATGCCGGCGGCGTGCTCACGATCACGGGCAACTACGGCGACGCGAACGACATCGACATCGCCTCCGCGTCGTTTGACGTCGTGGACAGCACGGGCGCGGCGAAGGCGAACCCCTTCTCGCTCAGCAAGTCGGCGAGCGCCGCGGGTGAATCGGTGCGGACGAGCGTCACGGTGTACGACTCGCTCGGCACGCCGATCGATGTGGATCTCACGCTGGTGCTCGCGGGCACGGACAACACGGGGACGCAGTGGCGCGTCTTCGCGAACGCCGCCGACGATACGGACCTGGCGATCCATCTGGAAGCGGGCGATCGGGGTCTCGGGACGGCGGACACCTCGACGCCGCTGCTCACGTTCGACAGCAACGGGCGCATCTCGGGCAACATCACGGAGATCAACCTGGAGATCGACCGCAACGGGCTTGGCCCGGAGCAGCCGCTGAACTTCCGGGTTGCGTTCGACCAGTTCGGCGACGAGGTGACGGCGTTCAGCAGCGAAGATTCGTCGCTCACGGCGCGTGCGGTCAACGGGATCCAGTTCGGTGTGCTGACGTCCTTCTCGGTGGGGGAGGACGGGGTCATCACCGGCGGGTTCAGCAACGGGCTGACGCGCACGATCGGGCAGGTGCTGCTCGCGACGTTCACGAACGACGCGGGGCTCATCGACGTTGGCGATAACCTGTTCCGCGTCGGGCCCAACTCCGGTCAGGCGAACATCACCGAGCCGCTGAGCCTCGGCTCGGGACGCGTCATCGGCGGTGCGCTCGAGCAGGCCAACGTGGACCTGGGCAACGAGTTCATCGAGCTGATCCAGACGCAGACCGGGTACACGGCGGCGGCGCGGGTCGTCACGACCACGGACGAACTGCTCCAGCAGCTGCTGATTCTGGGCGCGTAAGCCGAGGGGGCTCAAGGCGGTCGCGTGACGGGCCGATAAGCGAAGAGCATCGCTGCGTCCGGAGACCGCGCCATGATCGTGCTCACACGCCTGAGCGGCAAAGAGTTCGTGCTCAACGCCGACCTCATCAAGACGGTCGAGGAGACGCCAGACACCACGATCAAGCTGGTGAACGGCGAGGCGATGATCGTGCGCGAGCGGATGGCCGAGGTCATCGACGCGGCGATCGACTACCAGCGCCGCCTGCGGACGCTGCTTGCGCCCTCCTGACACCCGGGCCTGAAGTCACCCGTTCCCTGGACCGATACCCGTTGCAGGCGCTCGCTGTGGGCGCTTCGCGATCGGAGCGGAGACGGGGATGGACCTCGGAACGATCATCGGTGTCGTGCTCGGGTTTGTGCTGATCATCGGCGCGATCCTCATGGGCGACTCGCTCGGTGCGTACATCGATATCCCGTCGATGATCATCGTGATCGGCGGGTGCATTGCCGCGCTGCTGACGGCGTTCCCGATGGGTTCGATCTTCAAGCTCCCTGTGGTGCTCGGGCAGGCGATCAAGTCGAACGGCGCCGACATCCACGAGATGATCCAGGAGATGGTCAGCTACGCGGAGGTCGCCCGCCGCGACGGGATCCTCGCGCTGGAGTCGAAGACCGCGGAGATGAGCGACGACCTGCTGATCCTCGGGATCAAGATGGCGGTGGACGGAACGGATCCGGAACTCATCGAGCAGATCCTGGAAGCGGATGTCGAGAACATGTCCGAGCGTCACGGCACGAACAGGGGCATGTTCGACGCCGCGGGCCGGTACGCCCCGGCGTTCGGCATGATCGGGACGCTCATCGGGCTCGTGGCGATGCTCGCGAACATGGAAGATCCGAGCGCGATCGGCGCGGGTATGGCCGCGGCGCTGCTCACAACGATGTACGGCGCGATCGTGGCGAACGTGCTGTTTATGCCGCTGGCCGACAAGCTCAAGCTGCGCAACGACGAAGAGGTGATGCGCAAGTCGATCATCCTGAAGGGCGTGATGGCGATCCAGGCGGGCGACAACCCGCGCGTGGTGGAGCAGAAGCTCAAGTCGTTCCTCCCGCCCAAGCTTCGCGGGAGCGAGGACGACGCGCAGGCCGCGTGACCGGGGGCAGCCGTGTCGAAGAAGTGCAAAAAGTGCAAGAAGCCGGAAGGCGGCGTCCCGGAGTGGGTCGTGACGTACGGGGACATGATGTCGCTGCTGCTGTGCTTCTTCATCCTGCTCGCCGCGTTCAGCGAACTCAAGCGCGATCACGAGTACCAGCGCGTCATCACCGCGGTGAAAGAGGCGTTCGGCTACTCGGGCGGTGTGGGTGTCATGCCGACCGACGACCCGCCGCTGCGGTCCATGATCGAACTCATGGAAACGCTGGCGATGAAGGCCGAGCCCGAGAGCAAGGTCTCCCGCTCGCAGGACCGCGGGATCGAGGGGCGCGAGAGCGAGGTCTCGAAGCTGCCCGAGGGCACGGTGTTCACGATCGGCGGCTCGCTGACCTTTGAGGCGGGTTCTGCCGAACTGCGTGAGGGCGGGAAGGAAGAACTGCGCAAGATCGCGAAGATCCTGACGGGGCGGATGAACAAGATCGCGGTGCGCGGGCACGCGTCGCGCAAGCCGCTGCCGCAGGGCTCGGAGTACGCCGACCTGCTCGATCTTTCGTATTACCGGGCCAAGGCTGTGACGGAGTTCCTGGTGAACGAGGGCGGGCTCGATCCTCGGGTGCTGACGATCGAGGCGCGAGGCGATGCGGAGCCCTTGGAATCGGGCGGGTTTGAGGCCGCGCAGGCCGCAACAAACCGACGTGTGGAAGTGATCATGACCGAGATCACGCTCGATCAGGTGAACCCGAACCACGACTTTTCCGACGAGAGTGCTGCCGGGGGCTGAGGTCCGCGGCGTGGCGCCGAAGGAGCGGAACCAATGGCCGAGGAAGCAACCAGCGAGGCCCCGAAGAAGGGCGGGATCGGGCTCAAGACGATCGTCGTGATCCTGATGATGCTCGTCGGGGAGGCCGCGGTCATCGTGGGCGTGATTATGTTCCTCGGCAAGCCGAGCGAGGTGCAGGGGAGCGGGCTGGAGTACGACGTCGGTGCCGAGGGTGAGAAGCCGGTCGAGGTGCCCGTGCTGCACGAGAAGTTCACGAACAACTCGACCGGGCGCATCTGGCTGTGGGACACCGAGATCCTGATGCAGGTGAAGATGAAGCACCAGACGGGCGTGCAGGAAGAACTGGAGAGCCGCCTCGCAGAAGTGCGCACGGGGCTCTCGTCGATCTGGGCCGGCGCGCAGCACGCGTACTTCAATGAGCCGGGGCGCGAGACGCTGAGCCGCCAGGCGACGGCGTACCTGCGCGGGATCTTCGGGAAAGACCCGACGGGCGAAGAGCGCATCCAGGCGGTGCTGATCCCGAAGTGCATCGGGTTCCCCGCAGACTATTGATCGCGCAATCTCTGCGCAGATCGGGTCGGCGGATCGATCGACGCGCGAATGTTGCGGGCGAGATCCGCGCACGTCCGATACTCGTGGTGATCGATTCACCCGCGCGGAGGCGCCTGTCACGTGAACGAAGAAGAGACCAAGCCCGAGGCCGAGGATCAGGCCGAGAGCGAGCCGCAGGCCCAGGAGCCGACCGCCGAAGCGTCTGGCGACGACGCCGCGCCGGAAGGTGATGCCGCGGAAGCCACCGCGTCGAGCGACGATGGCTCCGGCGGGGGCGAGGAGCCCAACGAGCTTCTCGCGGCAGCCGCGGCGGCGATCGCCGATCTCAACAGCGACGTGAGCGGTGCCGCGGAGCCCGCTTCGGACGCTACGAGCGCCGTCGAGATGCCCTCGTTCGAGGGGGGCGGCGAGCTCACGGACACGAGCGACATCGACCTGCTCTCCGACGTCAAGCTCGACGTCGAGATCGAGCTGGGGCGCACGCGCATGCTCGTCGAAGACGTCATCCGCCTCGGCGAGGGGTGTGTCATCGAGCTCGACAAGCTCGCGGGTGATCCCGTGGACGTCTACGTCAACGGGCGGCACATCGCGCGGGGTGAGGTGCTCGTGCTCAACGACAGCTTCTGTGTTCGCATCAGCGAGGTGCTCACGACGCCGCAATCGAAGTCGGCATAGCGACGGCCCGAACAACCGAACCCGCGGCGGAGCCCGCGGCAGACGCCCGACCCGGGCGGCCAGGACGGCGACATGGGATCACACATCAGAACTCTCCTGCTCTGCGCAGCCGCATTGCTCGCTTGCTCGCAAGCGGTTGCCGAGGTTGTTGGACCGCCGGCACCGTTGCACACGGTCGTGCCTGAGCAGGAGTCATCAGGCGAACAAGTTGCGCGCGTAGAGCGTGCGCCTGCCGGGAACGAGGCGCTCCCGCTGGGTGCGCCCGAGCGCGAAGAGGCCGCGGCACCCGCGAGTGCCTCATCCATGCCCGCGTGGCTGAATGGCTGGCTCGCGCGCACGCTCGTTGCGATGGGCGGCGTCATCGCGCTGATCTTCGTGACCCGTTGGGTCATGCAGCTGGCTACGGGGCGATCCGGGGCGCTCGCGAACCAACTCGGCGCGGGCGGGCGTGCGCCCTCCGGCGTGCTGAGCGTGCTCGGGCGCTACCCGATCTCGCGGGGGCAGAGCCTCGTGCTTCTGAAGCTCGACCGCAGGATCCTGCTGCTTTCGCAGACCGATGCCGGCTTCACAACGCTCAGCGAAGTGAGCGAAGCGGAAGATGTCGCGTCGATCCTGCTCAAGACCAGCGACGAAACCGGGGAGGGGATCGCGGAGCGGTTCGACGGTCTGCTCCGGGAGGCCGAGCGCGATCCGGATACGGCGCGCTTCGACGAGCACGATCTCGTGGCCTTCGGTTCCCGGATTGGCGACGATCGCCCGGCCGATGCCGCCGGCACGCTGCGCTCGAGACTCGAACGCTACCAGGAGTCGCACGGCTGATGCGCACGCTCGCGTTTGTCATCACGCTGGTGATCTCATCGCTCGCGGTCGGCGCGTACGGGCCGCCGGTCCCGCTGCTCGCGCCGAGCGACATCGTCGAGACCGATCCGCTCGTGACCCCCATGAACCCTGTGGGCGTGATCGAGTCGGCGGCGGAGTCGATCCCCGGTTTTGACGGCGGGCTGAGCGGCGCTCTCAACGTTGTCGTGCTGCTCACGGTCATCTCGCTCGTGCCGTCGCTGCTCATGATGTGCACGACGTTTGTGCGGTTCATGATCGTGTTGGCGCTGCTCCGGCAGGCGCTGGGCACGCAGACGCTGCCGCCGTCGCAGGTGCTGCTCGCGCTCTCGCTCTTCATGACGATGATGGTCATGGCGCCGACGTTCGGTCGCATCCACGAGGAGGCGATCCTCCCGTACCAGCGCGGAGAGATCACGAACCAGCTGGAGATGTGGGAGCGGTCGGCGGCGCCGGTGCGTGACTTTATGTTCGACCAGATCGATGCCGCGGACAACTGGTCGAGCCTGTACCTCGTGATGAACCATCGCGGGATCGACACGTCAGAGCCGGAGTCGATGACACGCGCCGACGTGCCGACCACGGTGCTGATCCCGGCGTTCATGCTGAGCGAGTTGAAAGTGGCGTTCCTGCTGGGATTCCGGGTATATCTGCCGTTTCTGGTGATCGACATGATCGTGGCGAGTGTGCTGATCTCGATGAGCATGATGATGCTCCCGCCGGTGCTCATCAGCCTGCCGTTCAAGCTGCTGCTGTTCGTGATGGTGGACGGCTGGACGCTGGTTGCCGGCCAGCTCCTCGACAGCGTCGCGGTCAATCACCGGGTCGCGTGGGCGAGCCCGCTCGCGCAGCACCTGCCACTGCTGACTTAGGAGACGGGGTGTGCTGGACGATTCGGCTCTGGAGTTGCTGCGCACGGCGCTCATCATCACGCTCAAGGTGAGCGCGCCGATGCTCGTTGCGGGGATCGCGATCGGCCTGCTGGTCGCGATCGTGCAGTCGCTCACGTCGATCCAGGAGCAGACGCTCGCGCTGGTACCGAAGATCTTCGCCATGGTCATCGTGATGATCGCGCTGCTGCGCTGGATGTTCGTGCTGATCGCGGACTTCACGGTCGAGATGTTCAGCATCGGGTAGCGGGAGGCGCGCGGTTGCTCGACGACCTGATGACACCCTTCGCGCCGCTGGTGCTCGCGTCGACGCGTTTCGCGGGTCTTTTGATGTTCACGCCGGTGCTGTCGAGCGCGATGATGCCCCGGCGCGCAAAGGTGCTCATGTCCGTGGCCTTTGCGCTCGCGCTGCTGCCGTGGTGGTGGGGGTCGGTGCCTGCGGGGCTCGAGCTCTCGGCGCTGCCCGCGATGATCGCGGGCGAACTGCTCATCGGGGCGACGATGGGGCTGGTCGTCAACCTGCCATTCGTGGCGTGCCAGCTTGCGGGGCAGATCGCCGGGCAGCAGATGGGCCTCGGGCTCGCCGGCGTCATCAACCCGGACGCGGACATCGCGGGCGACAATCTCGGGCAGCTGCTGTTTTTGCTGTCGATCGTGATCCTCATCGCGATCGGCGGGCTCGACATCCTGTTCCTGACGGTCGCGTCCAGCTTCGAGCGCATGCCCATGGGGGCGTTCGCAACCAGCGAGGCTCCGCTTGCGTTGGTCGTGGCGGCGCTCGCGTCGGGGTTCGAGCTCGCGGTGCGCCTGTCGCTGCCGGTGCTCGGGATCATCTTTCTCGAGACCATCGCCGTGGGCTTCATCATGAAGACCGTGCCCACGATCAACATCATGAGCTTCGGCTTCCCGATCCGGATTCTGCTGGGCGTGATGGCGTTCTTCTTCTCGCTGGCGTACCTGCACGACGCGCTGCTCGTGGCGATCGACGGCGCGGTGATGTCGGCGGTTGACTGGGCGCTCTCGCTCGGCGGAAGCGGGGGCGTGTGATGGCCGAGGATCTGGGCGAGAAGACCGAAGAGCCGACGGGGCGCCGCCTCGCCGAAGCACGCCAGCGAGGGCAGATCGCCAAGAGCACGGACTTCGCGTCGGCGATCGTCCTGCTCGCCGCGGTGCTCGTGACGCTCGCGTTCTTCGAAGAGCTGGGACGCAGCGGGACGCGGATCGTGCGCTACGCGCTGTCGTCGCTTTCGATCGAGGGCAGCGTGGACGGCTCGCGTCCGGTGCTCGACATGGGGATCTCGTTCGCGGAGGCCGCGCGCGTGATGGTCCCGATCATGCTGCTGATGCTCGTGGCGGGGTTTATCGCGTACGCGTCACAGGTCGGGCTGCAGCTCTCGACACAGGCGATGCAGCCGAAGCTGGATCGGTTCAGCCCCATCAAGGGCGCGCAGCGCATCTTCTCGATGCGGTCGGTCATCAAGGCGACGCTCGACTTCGGAAAGTTCCTGATGATCGCCACGGTTGTCGCGCTCGTGCTGAGTTTCCGGCTCGACGAGATCGTGGCGCTCACCGGGCTTACGGTGGGCGAGGGCACGATGGTCATCGCGCACCTCGCACTCGAGCTGGCGCTGTGGTGCCTGCTCGTCTTGTTCCTGCTCGGCATCATCGATCTCGTGTACCAGCGCTGGCAGACCAACAAGGACCTGCGGATGTCCAAGCAGGAGGTCAAGGACGAGCGCAAGAGCACCGACGGCGATCCGGAAATGAAGGGACGTCGTATGCAGGTCGCGCGCCGGCTTGCGCTGCAGCGCATCCAGTCTGCGGTGCCGAACGCCGACGTCGTGATCACGAACCCCACGCACTACGCCATCGCGATCCGGTACGACAAGGAGACCATGAACGCGCCGAAGGTGATCGCCAAGGGCGCGGACTTCCTTGCGCTGCGCATCCGCCAGCTCGCCGCGCTGCACGGCGTCGCGATCGTTGAACGCCCGCCCCTTGCGCGCGCGCTCTACGCGGGTGTCGAGGTCGGGCAGGAGGTGCAGCCGGAGCACTTCGAAGCGGTGGCGGAGGTGCTCGCGTACGTGTATCGGCTTGAAGGGCGGGCGGCGTCATGAGCAGCACGTCGTCCATGCCGGGCTGGATGCAGCCCGTCGCGAAGTACCGCAGCCTCTTTGTGCCGCTGGGGTTCGTGTCGCTGCTGGTCGTGATCCTGATCCCGGTGCATCCGGTGGTGATGGACGCGCTGATCGCGGGGAACATCGCGCTGAGCATCATCATGCTCATGACGACGATGTACACGGAAGAGCCGCTCGAGTTCGGGGTCTTCCCGTCGCTGCTGCTGGCGACAACGCTCGCGCGGCTCGTCCTGAATGTTGCGTCCACACGATTGATCCTCACGGCGGACGCGACGAGCCCGGAGGCCGCCGCCGACATGGCGGGCAAGGTGATCCAGGCTTTCGGCGGGTTCGTCGCGGGGGGCTCGCTCGCGGTCGGGCTCATCATCTTCATCATCCTCGTGGTCGTGCAGTTCGTCGTGATCACGAAGGGCGCGACCCGCATCAGCGAGGTTGCCGCACGGTTCACGCTCGACGCGATGCCCGGCAAGCAGATGGCGATCGACGCCGATCTCAACGCCGGCGTGATCGACGAGAAGGAAGCGCGCACGCAGCGCGAGCGCATCCGTCAGGAGGCGGACTTCTTCGGCGCGATGGACGGTGCCTCAAAGTTCGTGCGCGGCGATGCGATTGCCGGCATCATCATCACGCTCGTCAACATCGTCGGCGGGCTCGCGATCGGCGCGCTCGAAAAGGGCTGGTCGATCGGCGACACCGCACAGGTCTTTACGGTGCTCACTATCGGCGACGGGCTCGCGTCACAGATCCCGTCGTTCGTGATCTCGATCGCCGCGGCGCTCGTCGTGACGCGCGCGAGCAGCAAGGGCTCGCTCGGGATGGAGATGAGCGGGCAGCTCGGGTCGAAGACGCCCGCGCTGCTCATCACCGCGGGGTTCTGCACGCTTCTGGCCTTCACGCCGCTCCCGGCGCTGCCGCTGCTCGGGCTCGCGGCGTTCCTCGCGGTCATCGCGTGGAGCCAGGAACGCACGAAGAAGACCGAGCAGGTGCAGCGCATCCAGGCGGCGGCAGACGAGGAGAAGGCCACGGCGGAAGCCGCGCCGCCCGTCGAAGACCTGCTCAAGGTGGACACGCTCGAACTCGAGGTCGGCATCGCGCTGGTGGCGCTCGTGGATCAGCGGCAGGGGGGGCAACTGCTCGATCGCATCAGCGCGGTGCGCCGTCAACTCGCCGCGGAGCTCGGGTTCGTGATGCCTCCGGTTCGCATCCGCGACAACATGACGCTCGACCGCCACGCATACCGCGTGAAGATCCGCGGGAGCGTTGTCGCCGAGGGCGAGACCCGTCCCGACATGCTCATGGCGATGGATTCGGGCATCGCGACGCAGCCGTTGCAGGGCGAGGCGACGCGCGAGCCGGCCTTCGGGCTCGATGCGTGGTGGATTCCGCGCGAGATGCAGCAGCGCGCCGAGTCCGCAAACTACACCGTGGTCGATCCGACCAGCGTGCTCACAACGCACTTGTCGGAGGTGGTCAAGACGCACGCCGACGAACTGCTCACGCGCGAGGAGGTCAACAACCTCGTCACGCAGCTCAAGGAGCGCGCGCCGAAGCTCGCCGAAGAAGCCGTGCCCGGCGCGGTCGGCACCGGCGAGCTGCAGAAGATCCTGCAGAATCTGCTGCGCGAGCGCGTGCCGATCCGCGACTTGGAATCCGTCCTCGAGACGCTCAGCGACTGGGCGCCCAAGACGAAGGACCTCGACGTGCTGACCGAGTACGTGCGCAACGCGCTCCGCCGCTCGATCTGCCAGACCTACGCCCAGCCCACCGAGAACGCGCAAGGCGTGCGCGGTTGGAAGCTCGTCTGCGTCACACTCGATCCCGCCTTCGAAGATGTCATCAATGCGTACATCGACCGATCACCTGCGGGCACGACGCTCGCCATGCCCGCGAACGTGGCCAACCTCGTGACGCGTCAGGTGGGCGACACGCTGCGTCCGATCCTCGAGACGGGCGGTCAGCCGGTGGTGATCACATCGCCGCAGGTGCGCGCGCAGGTCCGTCAGATCCTCGAGCCCAGCATGCCGACGATCGCGGTACTGAGCTACAACGAGATCGTGTCGGGCGTGGAAGTTGAGTCGATGGGCTTGATCTCGGCTCCGGAGGAGATCGGGCAGCCGGTCGGTGTGTAGCGCGGGTGCGCAAGATGCGCGCGCCGAGGGCGCGAATGTTGCAGGCCCGCGGAGTGGGAGCCCGATACAACGGAACTGCCGGGCAGCGTGCGCCCGGTGGGTCATCCGGCAGGACGCCGAGAGACACTACGCCAGGAGGGCGACGTGACCATCCGCACCTACCGCGGGAAGAGTGTGCAGGACGCGCTGGCTCAGGTGAAGCGCGACCTGGGCACCGATGCCGTCATCATTCACACGCGCACGATCCGCCCGACCGGGCTCTTCGCGATCGCGAAGAAGCCGGTGACCGAGATCACCGCGACCACGTCGGACGTTGTCGCGCGAGCGCGGGGGCAGAAGCAGCCCGCGAAACGGGCCGTCCCGCGAACCGAACGCCGACCCGAGCCCCGTCCCGCACCGCGTGCGCGCTCGATCGAAGCACCGCTTGAAGACCGGGCGTCGCTCGTTGCAGATCGCTTCGACTTCAAGAAGATGACTTCGGCGCCCGCCGCGATACCCGAGCCGGTTGCCGCGCCGGTCGATGTTGCGCAGGTCGAATCTCCGGTGATCACGATGCCTGTGCCGCCGGCGCCGGTCCCGACGCCTTCGCACTCGAGTGATCGCGTGGATCAGGATTCGATGCGCGCGGAGATGGACGCGATCAAACGCATGGTCGGGCAGGTGCTGCAGTCTTCCCGTGGCAGCCATCACCCCGGTGCGACGGACTCGCTCATGGACTGCTACATGCAGCTCATCGAGTCGGAGGTCGCGGCGGACATCGCCGACGAGATCATCGGACGCGTCCGAGATGAGCTGAACACGCACGAGTTCAACGATCCGCAGGTGGTGCAGCGAGCGGTGCTGCGGAGACTGTCGGCGCACATCCCGGTGTGCAAAAACCCGCCCATGCCCGGTCAGGGTGCCGACGGGCGCCCGCTGACGATCGCGCTCGTCGGGCCGACGGGCGTGGGCAAGACGACCACACTCGCGAAGCTCGCCGCGACGTACAAACTCCGCCACGGGAAGCGCGTGGGGCTCATCACCGCCGATACCTACCGCATCGCGGCGGTCGATCAGCTTCGCACCTACGCGGACATCATCTCGCTGCCGTTGAAGGTCGCGCTGACGCCCTCCGAGATGCGGATCGCGGTCGAGTCGATGTCGGATATGGACGTGGTGCTGGTGGATACGGCGGGCAGATCGCCTCAGGACAGCGATCGCCTCGAAGAACTGCGGTCGTTCCTCAGCGCGGCACGCCCGCACCAGACGCACCTCGTGCTCTCGAGCACATCGAGCAGGCGTGTGCTCGAGTCCGCCGTGACGCGCTTCGCGCCGCTCTCGCCCGACCACGTCATCCTGACAAAGCTCGACGAGGCGGTGTCCTTCGGCGTGCTGGTCGATATCGCTGGCAAGGTGAACGCGTCGCTCTCGTTCGTGACGACCGGGCAGGAGGTGCCCGATCACATCGAGCCGGGCAACGCCGACCGTTTGGCGCGCCTGGTGATGGGCGGGATGGACTACGCGACCCGCGCGCCGCGCGCCATGGCGGGAGCCTCGCGATGAGCACGATCGCCGCACCGAGAGACGATCAGGCGACCCGTTTGCGCGCGATGGTTGAGCGCACCGAAGCGCCCGCCGCTGGTTCTGCGCCGAGGTCTCGCAAGCGGGCGCGCACCGTGTGCATCGCCTCCGGCAAAGGGGGCGTCGGGAAGACCTGCCTCGCGGTCGGGCTCTCCACGTGCTTTGCCGAAGCGCGTCGCGAGACCATCCTGGTCGATGCGGACCTTGGTCTGGGCAACGCCGACCTTCTCTGCGGCGTCACCCCACGCCGCACGACCGCCGACATCGTCGCCGGGGTCGCGACGTGCGAGACGTCGGCGGTCGAGGTGCGACCGAACTTCCGTCTGATCCCCGGCGCGTCTGGCGACCCACGCCTCGCGGACATCGGTGCCGAGCAGCGGCTCGCGCTCTTCGATCGCTTCGCGTGGGCCGAACGCGAGGCGGAGGTGCTGCTCATGGACTGCGGCGCGGGCGTCGGGTCGAGCGTGCTGTCGTTCCTCGCGTCGGGTGACCTCGCGGTCATCGTGACGACGCCGGAGCCGACCTCGATCGCCGATGCGTACGCACTGATCAAGTGCCTCATTCGCCAGGGTGATGGCGCGTTCGAGACGGGTCGGATCAAGCTGGTTGTGAACGGCGTGCGCGAGCCGCGCGAAGGGCCCCGGGTCTACGAGCGCCTGGCGAAGGTCTGCGACCGGTTCCTGCACTTCACCCCGACGCTCTTGGGCTGCGTCCGCCACGATATGGACGTGGCACGATCGGTGTGCGCCAGGACACCGATCGTCGAGTACGCGCCGCGTTCGCACGCTGCGCAGGATGTGCGCACGATCGGGGAGCGTCTGGCTCGCGAGCTGGGCCTAGCAGATCGGGGCAGAGCGCGTCGTGCCAGACGGACCAAACCGGGCATTTGGGCGCGGGTTCTCGGTGTTTAGCTCAAGCGGGTGATTCGCTGGGGCCGATAGGCTCGTCTTTAAGCCGTCTTTCTTGAGAGGAAGGCTGCCGAGTGCGAGCGTTTCCGGTTCGAGCGATCGCGAGTTGTTTCGCGTTATCCGCGTTCGCGGTGGCGTTGACGTCCGGGCTCGCGTCCGAGCGGGCGTTCGCCGACGTCGTGTTCACGGCGGTGCTGGCGATGGGCGCGTGCCAACTCATCGGTCTGCTCGGCGCGGCCGCGGCTCGGGTCGCCGTTCGCGAAGGCCTGCTCGCGTACGAGCGAGCCAATCCCATTCCAAACTCCGACATCGAACTCGCGGACATGCTCCCCGGGATGGGGCAGTCGGAATCTCTCGCTGCGCAGGAATCGTCCGAGAACATGGCAATAGATCGTTAAATGCGGTTGGCGAACCGGAAGCTCGTGGTATAGTCCGCGAGTGCTGCGTCAAGGATCGACGCGCACGAGTCGCAGCGACGCGGCTCAGACGGTCAAGGAGAGGACCACATGATGGCGAACGTCAAAGCGTCCGCGGGCTCGACCCGAACCGGGAAGCGCAGCTCCAAGTCTCGCAAACAGAAAGATCCGTCCTCGCTGACCCACGCCGAACTCGAGGCGATGGAGATCGCGAGTGTGTGGACCATGTACCGCGAGAATCCGAGCGAGAACATCCGCAACTTCTTCATGGAGCGGTTTCTCCCGCTCGTGCGCTACAACGCGGAGCGTGTGTACGCACGCCTTCCCGACGAGGTGGATATCGAGGACCTGATGTCCGCCGGGCTCTTCGGGTTGATGGACGCGATCGACGCCTTCGACCTCGAACGCCAGGTCAAGTTCGAGACGTACTGCGCCCCGCGTATCCGCGGCGCGATCCTCGACGAGCTGCGTTCGATGGACTGGGTGCCGCGCCTCGTGCGCAGCCGCAGCAGCAAGGTCGAGCAGACGAGACAGGCCTTCGAGAAGCAGCACGGGCGCGCGCCGACGGTCGATGAGCTTCAGCAGCGCCTCGGCGTGGACGGCGAAGAGATCAAGAAGATCCTGCGCGACGGCTCCGCCGTGAACGTCACGTCGCTTTCGCGCCGCTACTACCAAGGCGACGGCAGCCGCGAGGTGCGCGAGATCGACGTCATCAACGATCAGACCCAGGCCGACCCGCTCAGCGAAGTGCAGGGGCGTGACCTGAAAGATCTGCTGACCAAGGGGCTCAGCCGTGCCGAGCGTCTGATCGTGGTGCTCTACTACTACGAGGACATGACGATGAAGGAGATCGGCGCGACGCTCGATCTCTCCGAATCGCGCGTCAGCCAGATGCACAGCAGCATCATCCAGCGCCTCAAGGCGCAGATGCAGCACCGCGAGCGCGAGTTCGAGCCCGCGGCGTGACCATGACCGCATGCGTTGCGCTCGGTTCGAACCTCGGCGATCGCGCGGCGCACATCGACTTCGGTTTCGATCAACTCGACCGCCTCGACGGCACCTCTGTCGTCGGGCGGTCGTCGGTTTTGGAGACCGACCCCGTCGGACCGCCGGACCAAGGCCCGTACCTCAACGCGGCGTGCGTGCTCGAAACAACGCTCGACGCGCGCGCGCTGCTCGGGGCGATGCTCGAGATCGAAGCCACCGCCGGTCGCCAGCGCGGCAAGGATCAAGTCAAGTGGGGACCGCGCACGCTCGACCTCGACCTGCTGCTGTTCGGCGACTCGGTCATCGACGAGCCCGGGCTGTGCGTGCCGCACCCGAGGCTTCGTGAGCGGTTGTTCGTGCTGCAGCCGCTCGCGGAAGTCGCGCCGGACGCGCGGGTGCCTCCCGACGGAAAGACTGTGCGTGAGTTGCTCGAAGCTCTTCGGTGAGCGATGGGTAGGGGCGAGGTAACCCGCTCACTTCGGCCAGCTCCCTCACGGTCACGGCTCGTTCAGAACAGTCGCGCTCGTTCGGACGGCGCTTCTCAGGAGACGTCAAGCGTGCGGACGTACGTGCGGAGTTTGGCGTCGGCGGCCTTCTTCTGCTC
The DNA here is from genome assembly GCA_039182735.1 of Planctomycetota bacterium. Taxonomy (GTDB): domain Bacteria; phylum Planctomycetota; class Phycisphaerae; order Phycisphaerales; family UBA1924; genus JBCDCB01. Next base: position 31,357 of record JBCDCB010000018.1, on the reverse strand, counting down.
GTCGAGTTGGTCGCGTGATTCGAGCAGCGATTCGACCTCGTCTTCCTGCTCGTTGAGCTTGCTCACGTAGCGGTTGTAGAGCTGCGAGTTGCGGTCGAGACGGTTCATGTTGTCGCGGATGCGGCGTTGATCCTGCTCGATCTCTTCGAGCCGGGTATTGGCCGCGGCGATCTGGCGCTCGATGCCCGTCACCTCGCCGCGCAGGCGGAGCGCTTCGCGGATCGCGGCGCTGACGTCCGCCGACATCTTGCCGCTGCGCGAGAGCGAGAGCAGCGTGTTGACGTTCGTGTCGAGCAGGGCGAGGCGAGTGAACTGCTCTCGCTGCTGCACGACGTCGAGCGATGCCTCGCCGCCGGCTTCGAGCGCGACATCGAAGCGATACAGGTCGCTCGTTTCCTCGACGGTCTCGGCTTCGGGCTGGATGAGGTCCCACCCGCGCTGGCGCGGCACCTCGACCACCAACTGACGCCCGCGATCCTGAGAGCGGTTCGTGAACGAGTACGTGCGCGTCCACTCGGCGTTGTTGGTCTGAATGAGCACGCCGTCCACCACGCGGAAGCTCTGCACGCTCGAGGTGTTCTGGTTCTCGACGTCGCCGACGACGTCGAGGTCGGTCGCGTAGGCGAGCAGCTGTTCCTGATCGCGCGAGACGTGGGGGATCTGCGCATCTCCGGCGTATCGACCGCTGTCGTACACCGCGACCGGCCCCGCGAGGAGCTGCAGCCCGCTTGTGTTGCGGAAGTCGATGCCGAGCATCGGGTGCTGCGCGTCTTGCTGTTCGTTGTAGATGGAGACGCGTCGCGCTTCGACATCGCCCTGGATCACTGGCAGCATCGCGGAGCGCTGGCGTTCGAGCGTGACCGGCGTGGTGACGGTGTAGAGGAACTGCCCGCCGACGTCCTCGCCGACGCCGCGGGATTGGTTCTGCATGCCGCTTGCAAGAGTCCGGCTGCCCGGGAATGCGAGTTCGCGTCGAATCGCGGCACTCCCAGCGGATTCTTCGGATGGTGAGGCGGCGGCAAAGTCTGCTATGCCTTCAGAGCCGACAGTTTGCATCCGTTTGCGTTCCACGACGCTCAAGGAATCTACTTCGTACATGATCCTCCCCGCCTCAAAGACCCTCGCCGCGGCGGCGAGCCCGATGGGCACGGGCAGCGTCGGACGCGGCGCGAAGACCGGCTCGTACAGGTCCATGCGGAATCCAACGGGTCGCCCAGAGGCGAGCGAGAGGCGCACGTTCTGCCAGTCTTCGTCGGTGGTGTTCTCGACGATGGCCCAGCCCTGCATGGTCGCCTCGTCGCCGGGCGATTCGGGGAGGACGAGGCGGTAGGACGTCTTCCAGACCGGCATCTCGTGGACGTAGCTGATGAGCACGCGGCGCTGCTTGCCGACCTCGCCGAGCAGCGAGAGTTCGACGCTCTTGACGCGTTCGCTGCGCTGCCCGTCGATCGCCGCGAGGGCGGCGGTGAGTTCGCTCGCCAGTTCCTCGTCGAGCAGTTCGATCGAGTTGGCGCGATCGACGGCGACGGCTTCGATGCCGCGATCGGTGACGAGGGTCACGGTGTTGCGCCGGACGGTGGCGGCGGCGTCGCCGGCCTGCTCGACGTACTGACGCAGTTCGACGCTGAGGATGGTGCCCTCGACGGGACCGCTCGCGGTGCCGAGGCGGACGCGCGTGCCGCGGAGTTGTTGCAGGATGTCGCCGAGTTCGGGCGCTTTGCTGAGGTCGATGCCGAAGGAAGCGAGGCGTTTGGAGAGCGGTTCCTTGCTCTCGTAGGTGACGGGTCCGAACTCGCCGCCGTCGAGATCGAGCAGGACCATTGACTTGAGGATGTCATTGATCTGATCGGTGTCGAAGCTGAGTCCGACGGTGGAGGAGCCGTCGATGAGCGCGCGCCGCTCGAAGGAGCCGACGCCGGAGCGGTAGAGCGTGATGGCGCGGATGGGGACCTGTGCCTGCTCGGCGGCGTGTCCGTTGGTATGACCGTTGACGCCGTTGATCGCGCCGTTCTGCGCGGTGGCCGCGCCGGCGGCAGCGAGCGTGAGCAGCAGGGCCGGGGTGAGCGAGCGGCGGATTCGGGAGACGCGTTGCGGGTTCGTCATGGCGGGGCCTCCGGGCGCATGGTCTCAGGCGGCGTGCGGCGATGCCAGTTCGACGGCTTCGGTCTTTGTACAGTCGGTCAGACGCGGGGACGCGGCGTGGGTGCCGAACCGTCCGCAAGTCGTTTGAAATGCAGAACTTCGAACAGATTCGGAGAACGACGTGACGAGCGAACGACCGATCCTCCTCGCCGGCGTGCCGGGGCACTCGCTGGCGCTCTACCACCGCATCCGATTCAGCGCGAGCGACCCGGCGAGTTACATCGACATCCCGGGCGAGGGTTCGACACTCATCATCCGCGACATCGAAGTGGGGCGGGCCTCTCGCCATGCAAAGGCCGATCGCGTCTTCAAGTACGAGGATTTCGATGTTAAGGGAGGGCTCTCGGGTGATCGGGAGACGCGCGTCGCGGAGGCCACCGCGGAGTGCCTTCGGCGCGCGGGGCTCGAAGAGGTGTGGGCGGATCGGACGCTGCCGCTCATCTTCGCGCACCACTGCGAAGCGGTTGGCGTGCGCGTGCGATACGACCCGGACCTCGCGGTGCGCGAGCGACGATCGAAGGACGAGCAGGAGGTCGAGCATCTCAGGCATGCGCAAGCGGTGACCGAGAAGGCGATGGAACTCGCCTGCAAAACCATCGCGCGAGCCAGCGCTTCGGCGGATGGCACACTCATCCACGACGGCGAGCCGCTGACCAGCGAGCGCGTGCGCACGCTCGTGGACGCGCTGCTCCTCGAACACAACTTCGAGAACCCGCACGGCACGATCGTTGCGAGCGGACGCACCTCGTCCGATTGCCACGACCGCGGGAGCGGGGAGATCCGGACCGGCGAGCCGGTGATCATCGACATTTTTCCGCGCGATAAGGACACGATGTACCACGGCGACTGCACGCGATGCGTCGTTCACGGTGATGTGCCGGAGGCGTACGCGCGCATGCACGAGACGGTGCAGCGATCGAAGCGGGCCGCGATCGAGGCAACGCGCGCGGGCATGACGGGTGAGGGCGTTCACAACGCGGCGATCGTTGTCATCAAAGAGGCCGGCTATCGCACCGGCGTGCCCGAGGCGGGCGACGAGGCGATCAGCATGGTGCACGGGACGGGGCACGGCATCGGGCTCGATGTCCACGAACCGCCGCTGCTCGACGTGGGCGGGCCGGAACTCGTCGAGGGCGATGCCATCACGATCGAGCCCGGGCTCTACGGCACGGCGATCGGCGGCGTGCGCCTCGAAGACATGGTCATCGTGCGCGCCGGCGGCTGCGACAACCTCAACACGCTGCACGACGGGCTCGACTGGACCTGAGCGCGGGCGCTGTCTGCTTCTATACTGCCCGGCTCCGAGGGCGGCGATGCCGACGCTCTCACAAGATCACGGAGGATGTACATGGCGACGCTCGAACCCGCGCAAATCGAACTCCCCGGCGACACGCTCCGCCCGAACCTCTCCGCGGCCGAGCTGATCGAGATCGCTCTGAAGGACGGGGAGGGCGAGCTAGCCTCGAACGGGACGCTGGTGGTCAAGACCGGCGAGCGGACCGGGCGTTCCCCCAAAGACAAGTACCTCGAAGACACGCCGCTGGTCCACGATCACATCGACTGGGGCAAGGTCAACAAGCCGATCGGCAGCGCGGGGTTCGATTCGCTCGAGAAGATCGCGCGGGAGTACATCGCGTCACGCGACGCGGTGTACATGTTCGACGGGTTCGTCGGCGCCGATCCGGACTACCGGCTGAGCGTCCGCACGCTGACCGAGCAGGCGTGGCACGCCGTCTTTGCCAAGACGCTCTTCATCGATCCGACCCGCGAGCAGCTCGCGACCTTCGAGCCCGACTGGCTCGTCATCAACTGCGGCAAGCGCAAGCTCACCAGGGAAGAATCCGAAGCCGCGGGTATCGAGCCCACCGGCATCGCGATTGTGCAGTCGATGGACCGCAAGATGGTTCTGATCTTCGGGACCGAGTACGCGGGCGAGATCAAGAAGTCGCTCTTCTACGCGATGAACTTCGTCATGCCCGATGAGGACATCTTCCCGATGCACTGCTCGGCGAACATCGCGCAAAAGAAGGACGGCAACGTCGCGCTCTTCTTCGGGCTCTCGGGCACCGGCAAGACCACGCTCTCCGCAGACCCCGACCGTGCGCTGATCGGGGACGACGAACACGGCTGGTCCGACAAGGGCGTCTTCAACTTTGAAGGTGGCTGCTACGCCAAGTGCATCCGGCTCTCTCCCAAGGGCGAGCCAGAGATCTACGCCGCGATCCGCTTCGGGTCGGTGCTCGAGAACGTCGTGATGGACCGCGAGACGCGCGAGCCGGACTACGACGACGGATCGATCACCGAGAACACGCGTGTGACGTATCCCGTTGACTTCATCCCCGGTGCGCGCATCCCGTCGGTGGGCGGGCACCCGAAGAACGTCATCTTCCTGACCGCCGACGCGTTCGGCGTGCTCCCGCCCGTTGCGCGCCTCTCGCCCGAGCAGGCGATGTACTACTTCATCAACGGGTACACGTCGAAGCTCGCCGGCACCGAGGCGGGCGTGACCGAGCCCCAGCCGAACTTCAGCCCGTGCTTCGGCGGTCCGTTCCTGCCGCGGCCTCCCAAGGTGTACGCGGAGTTCCTCTCCAAGCGCATCCGACAGCACGATGCCGACGTCTGGCTCATCAACACCGGATGGACCGGAGGTCCGTACGGCGTCGGGCGGCGCTTCGAGCTCGGGTACACCCGCGCGATCGTCCACGCCATCCTTCATGATTCATTCGATCGTGCGCAGTGGCACACCGAGCCCTTCTTCGGGCTCGAGATCCCGACGAGTGTTCCGGGTCACGACGTGCCGAGCGAGGTGCTCGATCCGCGTAACACCTGGTCGGACGCCGCGGCGTACGACGCCAAGGCGCGGGACCTTGCTCAGCGATTCCGCGACAACGACGCGAAGTACGACATGAGCGACGACGTGCGCGGCGCCGGGCCGAAAATTTGATCCCTCGATTGCGTAGCGCTCCGTGTCGTCATCTGGCATGCGGGTTGACTGACGCGAGCGGCGCGCCAAGGCTGTCTTGCCTGCCGGATGTTTGCCACCGAACCCGTACGCACGCGTGCCACGGCTAAGAACCGCGCCCGCCGGAGATCATGACCACCACACCGCTGCGTCCTGACCAAGCGATCGAGAGCAACTTTCCGAGTCTCAAACGCCGGTCGTACCGGATCCGATTCCCGAGGCCGGACGACCCGCTGACGCAGGACACCGAGTGGTGCGAGGTCTTTCTCGATGACGAGTGGCGTACGTTCCGGTTCCACGATTACAGCGAGATCTACAGCATCCCCGGCTTGTACGAGCGGCTGTTCTACAAGACGCTGAAGTGCTCTTCGCCGCTCAAGGTGGTTGATCTTCTGGCCGAGACGGTTGCGGAGTACGACGTCCGTCCCGAAGAACTCCGCGTGCTCGACGTCGGCGCGGGCAACGGCATGGTCGGGCAGCGCCTGCACGAGCTCGGCGTCGAAGAGGTGGTCGGCATCGACATCATCCCGGAGGCTGCCGCGGCGACGGATCGCGATCGCCCGGGGATGTACGACGATTACATCGTCGGCGATCTGACCGAGCTGCGCGATGAGCAACGCTCACGCATCGAGGCCGCGGGCGTGAACTGCATGACCGTTGTCGCGGCGCTCGGGTTCGGCGACATCCCTGTTCGCGCGTTCACCAGCGCGTACAACTTTGTCGAACCCGGCGGCTGGGTCGCGTTCAATCTCAAGGAGCAGTTCGTGGATCTCGAAGACTCGACGGGATTCGCGAAGCTCATCCGCCGCCTGACGGAGTCCGACATGCTCCGAATGCACAGCTATCGTCGGTACTGTCACAGGCTTTCGGTCAGCGGTGAACGCCTGTACTACGTTGCCATGGTGGCGCGCAAACGAGCCGACGTCGGCGAAGAGTTGATCCAGCAGGTGCTCACCGAAGCCGCCGCATGAGCCGCGGTGCGTCGGTTCCTGAGAAGTTCTGCGTCGTTTGCGGCAGGCGGATCGAATGGCGCAAGAAGTGGGAACGCGACTGGGAGACGGTCAAGTACTGCGCCAAGTCCTGTCGCTCGCGCGGACACAAGCCGATCGATGACCAACTGGAAGCAGCGATTCTCGAGTTGCTGCGTGCCCGCGCGGGTGACGCGAGCATCTGTCCGAGCGAAGCCGCCAAGGCGGTGAGCCCGGAGGGCTGGCGCGACCTCATGGAAGACGCCCGCATGGCGGCTCGAAGGCTCGTGCTCCGCGGCGAGGTCGAGATCACACAACGCGGGCACGCCGTGGACGCATCGACCGCGAAGGGTCCGATCCGCGTCCGCCGCGCGCGTACGCTTCGGGCTTGAACGAGCCGCCTCATCTCATCGGATCGCGCGCCCGCCCCTTCCACGGCTACCGGATGGTGGGGGTCGCGACGCTGCTGCTCATCGCGACCGCGCCGGGGCAGACCGTCGTCGTCAGCCAGTTCAACAACGCGATCAGCGAAGACCTCGGGCTCTCGGCTTCCGCGCTCAGCACCGCGTACATGATCGGGACGATGACCGCCGCGCTGCCGCTCGTCTTCGTGGGCAAGCTCTCGGATCGGTTCGGCCCGCGGGTGATGTCGGGCGTCATCGCGGTGCTCTTCGCGCTCGCGTGCGGCGCGATCGGCTTCGCGCGCGAGGCCGTCTCGCTCACGATCGGGTTCTTCCTCCTGCGGTTCCTCGGACAGGGGTCGCTCGGGCTTATCAGCGGGCACACGCTCGCGCTGTGGTTCGAGCGGAGGCTCGGCACGATGAACGGCATCAAGCTCACGCTCACGCAGTTCGGGTTCGCGGCGATCCCCGCGCTGGCGCTGGGGCTCGTCCAGTCGGTCGGTTGGCAGTCGGCGTACGCGCTGCTCGGCGCCGGCGTCGCGCTGCTCGTACTGCCGCTGGCGATCTTCGTCGCGCGCGATCATCCGGAGGAGGTCGGCCAGCGCCTCGATGGCGACCCTACGCACGATGCGCCGGTGCATGAACACGGCGACGAATCAGAGGAGCTCGGTCCGACCAAGCACCGCCACATCGACCCGGCGTTCACGCTTCGTCAAGCGATTGCGTCGCCCGCGTACTGGATTCTTGTGCTCACCGTTTCACTCAACGGCCTCATCGGGACCGCGCTGATCTTTCATGCGCAGCCGATGCTGGAAGCCGGCGGCCTCGACCCGAATCAGTCCGCTTCGATCCTGCGCACCTGGTCGTTCGTCGTGATGCTCTGCATCTTCCCGGTCGGTTGGCTTGCGGACCGTGTATCAGCTCGGGCGCTCCTGCCCCTCTCACTCGCGCTGCTCGCCACTTCCGCGTTGCTGCCGACGCTCATCGATTCACTGCTCGTGATGCACCTGAGCATGGGCGCGTTCGGCGTTTCGCAGGCGCTGTCGGTCGGCGTCGGGAACCCCGCCGTCGCGCGGTACTTTGGGCGTGCGCATCACGGTGCCATCCGATCGTTCGTCATGCTCGTTGGCGTCGCCGGCACCGGGCTCGGGCCCGTCGTGCTCGGCGTGAGCGTCGATCGCACGGGGGCGTTCGATGCCGGTCTCTACGCGTGTGTTGCGATGTGCGTGCCGGTCATGCTCGCGGCGTGCGCGCTGCGGAGACCGGTCCCTCCCTCGCACGCGCAGCTGTAGGATGCGCTGTGTCCTTGTCGATCACGCATCGAAGGAGCCCGCTCCATGCAGCAAGCCGTGTTCGTGTCACTGTTTTTTCTCTTTGCGGCGTTCTGCACGAGCACACCGGCTTTCGCGGGGAATCCGGGCGTGATCCTGCCGATGCGCGAACGTGTGGAGGTCATCGATCGCTGGCTGATGCAGCGTTTCGAGACGATCGTCCCGGCGCTCATGCGCGAGCAGGATATCGACATGTGGATCGTGCTCGGCCGCGAGTACAACGAAGATCCGGTCATCAAGACCATGCTGCCTGCGACGTGGATCAACGCCCGCCGTCGCACAGTCCTCGTTTTCTACGATCGGGGTCCGGAGAAGGGCGTTGAGCGTCTCGCCGTTTCGCGCTACAGCGTCGGTGAGTTCTTCGAAGCCGCGTGGGATCCGGAATCACAGCCCGATCAGTGGGCGCGTCTCGTCGAGATCATCGAGGAGCGCGATCCAAAGCGCATCGCGCTCAACACGTCATCAACCTTTGCGCTCGCCGACGGCATGACGCACACGCAGCACGCCGAACTCATTGAAACCCTGCCCACAGCGCTTCGCGGGCGCGTGGTCTCGGGGGAGAGGCTCGCGGTCGGCTGGCTCGAGCGTCGCCTCCCGGAGGAGCTCGATGTCTACGCGTCCGTGTGCCGAATCGCGCACGAGATCATCGCCGAGGCGTTATCAGAGCGCGTGATCCAGCCGGGCGTGACGACAACCGACGATGTGAAGTGGTGGTGCCGCGAACGCATCCGCGAGCTCGGGCTCGTCACGTGGTTCCACCCGCTGGTGTCGATCCAGCGCGCGTCTTCGAGCACCGATCTGCTTGATATGATCAGCGGAGGCGAAGAGGTGATCCAGCGCGGCGACCTGCTGCACCTCGACCTCGGGATCGTGTACCTCCGCCTCCACACCGACACCCAGCAGATGGCCTACGTGCTGCGTCGCGGCGAGAAGGAACCGCCCGCAGGACTGCGAGACGCGTTCCGCCGAGGCAACGAGATGCAGGACATCCTCACGTCGCGCTTCGGCGTGGGACGCACCGGAAACGAGGTGCTTCACGACACCCTCAAAGAGGCGGAAGCACGCGGCATCGAGTCCATGGTCTACACGCATCCCATCGGTTTCCACGGGCACGCCGCGGGCCCCGCGATCGGCATGTGGGATAAGCAGGGGGGTGTGCCGGGGCGGGGTGACTATCCCATCCACGACATGACCGCCTACGCGATCGAGCTGAGCATCACGGAGCCCATTGAGGAGTGGGGCGGTCAGGTCGTGCGCATCATGCAGGAAGAAGACGCAATCTTCGAAGGCGGCGTCGTGCGTTATCTCAACGGGCGGCAGACCGAACTGCATGTCGTGCGGTAGGACACGCATCGGTGCGCTGATGCGTGCGCACGATCGTCAGCCGGTCGTCAGCGCGCGGCCTTTGGCACGTTCGTGCAGCCGAGGTTGCTGACCACGAACGTGATGTCGGCGGTCGCGGTGACACCATCGCCGTCCGCATCGCCCGGTGTTCCCACAGCGCCGGGCGAGCCCGCACCGAGATTCGAAACAATAAACGTGATGTCGGCGGTTGAGGTCATGCCGTCGCCGTTGGTATCGCCCGGGCACCCCGGCTGCAGCGCAACGCCCACACGGGAGAGCGGGAGCGGTCCGCGCGCGCCCGCAGTGCCGGTCTCGGTGGACGCGAGGGCGATGATGTCAGTCCTTCCGTCGTTGTCGGCGTCGCCCGCGAAGACGAAGAAGGGCACGCCGCCGGGATCGAGGTTGCCCTCGTTCTGATCGGTCGAGGGCGTGAAGACGAGTTGCCCGTCGGTCAAGTCGTTGCGGAGCGTCTCGATCCTGCGTCCGCTCTCGGTCTGGGAGATGTACGCGATATCGAGGTCGCCATCGTTATCGAAGTCGCCCGGTGCGAGGGAATCGGGCGCGTTGCCGATGGGGAGTTCGACGCTCGGCTGGAACGAGAAGTCGCTGTTGCTCAGCACCACGGAGATGCTGTCGCTCGCGCGGTTGGTGACGGCGAGGTCCGCGGTGCCGCCCGCGTCGAGCGGTGCGATGATGAGCTGTTGCGGGGATTCGCCGGTCGGGATATCGACCGTGGTGAGACCGAGGCCAATGCCGTCGTTCACATTGCGGTACGCGCGGATGAGCGCATCGCCCGTGAGCGCCACCGCGAGGTCGTCCCACTTGTCGTTATCGAGGTTGCCCCATCCGATGACACCCGGGCGGAATGGCGCCGTCGCGAGCGGTGCCAGCGGGGTGTAGCCGGCGCCGGCGTTTTCGAAGACGCGAACTTCCTCGCTCCCGCTCGCCGCGATTGCGAGATCGTCCAACCCGTCGTTGTTCAGGTTGCCGAACGCGATCGAGACCGGCGCGTCGCCCGCGCTCAGCACGGGGCCGAGGGTGAACGTCGGGGTCGGCGCACCGTCGTTTGTGAAGACGAAGACGTTGTCGCTGAGTTCGTTGGCGACGGCGATATCCAGCCCGCCAAGATCATCAAAGTTGCCGATATCGATCGCGCTGGGCTTGATCCCGACGGCGAGTTGGATCGTGCCCGCGGGATCGATGTCGTACCCGAGCCATTCGGACCCGGAAAGCCCGCGGTTGAGCAGCACGAGGACCTGCCCGGGCGCACCGTCGGGATCGCCGAGATCCGGGATCGCGAGGGCGATGTCCACGAACCCGTCGCCGTTGAGATCGTCGGACGCCGCGGCCACGGGCTCGCCGTCGATGTTGAAGATCGCCGCCGACTCCGACTCGATGTCCTCGTCGAGCGAGTCCACCACGACGGACACCGTGGCGGTGCCGCGCGCTATGGGCGGCCCGCTCGGGTACTCGATGCGCAGGAAACGCGAACGTCCCATCGCGTCGGGCGTCACCGGCGGGAGCAGCCCCACGTCGAAGGTCCCGATCACCGCGTTCGCCTGGAGCACATCGAACCGAGTCACCATCGGCGGCGGATCGACTTCTCCGTCGGCATTGACGATCAGTCCGCCCGCGAGCGTGGCGCTGCCGGTGACGCTCGCGAGTGTGCCGTTTGGCGACATGCCATCGCCGAGGTCGATGCGGAGGTCGCCGGAGTCGGTCTGCCCGTCGATCGGATCGGTGAAGCGCTGTTCGTAGTCACCCGCGATGGTGAGCACTTGCCCGACGTCCGGCGCCAAGGCGCCCGCGGATCGGACACCCTGCAGCGCCTGCAGCACCCCGGAACCGGAGACCGTTGTGCGGCGATCGAAGTCGATTCCACCGGCCGTGTTGACGCTGCTCCCATTGGCGAGCCTGAGCTCCGTGTTCCGCAGCAGCAGGTCGGATGCGGCATCGAGGCTCGCGCCGTTCGACGCGATCTCGATCAGCCCGTCGCGCGTGTTGGCGAGCCACTCGAGGAACACGCCGGCGTCGGTCCCGATGATCGCGTCGGGATCGCCGTCGCCGTCGATGTCGCCGGTACCGAGCGCAGCGATGCTGTTGCCGGTTGCATTGAACGCGCGACGAGTGAAGACGGGCGGCGACGCGCCGTTGTTCTCGAAGACCTCGACACCGGAGCCCGATTCATCGCTCGCGAGCACGTCGATGTCGCCGTCCGCGTCGATGTCCAGTGTTCGCGCGATGACCGCCGATCCGATTGAACGGGAGACGATCGTGCGCTGCGTGAAGGTGTTGTCCCCGTCGTCGTTGTCGAACCAGACGAACGATCCGTTCGAATCGAGGAACACATCGAGATCGCCGTCGTCGTCGATATCAATGACCGACAGGTCGTCACCGACGATCGCGTCGCTGATCACCGTGGGCGGCACGGTGAACACGGGCGAAGCGCCGCCTTGGTTGCGGTACCACACGAGTCGCGCATCGTTCCCCCCGATGAGCGCGACGATGTCGTTGTTCCCGTCGTCGTCGAGATCCCCGATACGGACGATCGGATCGGCGCTGCCGCCGAACCCGGACGCGACGACGGCGAACGCGAAGGGCGTCGCGCCTCCGCCCGGGTTGTCGTACCAGCGGATCGAGTTGCCGAACGCGGCGACGAGATCGACATCCGAGTCACCCTCGGTGAGCTGGCCCGCGTCGAACGAGACGAAGTCACCCGACTCCGATCGGATCAAGCGCTCGGTGAACGAGACCGTTCCGCCGACGGACGTGTTCTCGTACCACACCAGACCGACGCCGTCCTGCGCCTGCACGATGTCCGGGGTCCCGTTGCCGTCGATGTCTGCTGCGAGCAGGAGCCCGTTCGATGCGCCGATACTCCCGCTCGTGCCGCTCGCGACGCCGAGTTCCGGCATGGCGTTCCCGTCGTTGAACAGCAGCGTGAGACCGGTCGCCGCCGCCTGCGTGTACGCGAGATCGAGGTTGCCGTCGCCGTCGGCGTCGATCGGGAGCAGATCTTCGAAAACGCCGTTGAGGTTGAGCTGCGTGAGCGGACCCTGCGGCGTGAGCGATGCGCCACCCCGAAGCGTCACCGGTCCGGTCACGCCGAGGCTCGAGCCGCTTCCGATGTCGAGATCGCCGGTGATGCCCGCCGCGTCCGCATCGATCATGGCGTCCGCAAGCGCAGGGACAACAACGCTCCCGGCGATGTCGATGCGCTCTCCCATGTCTACGGAGAGCACGGACTCGTCGCTCAAACGGACGCTCACACCGGTCGGGACTTCGATCGCTCGATCCGCGCGTATCTCGACCGGCTTGCCGAGGAAGTCGAGCGTATCGAGGCAGTCTTCGCTGAACGCCGAGCGCTCGGCGCGCAGCACATCACGCGCACCGGCGCTGCGCACCGCGGCATCGAGCCCGCTGGACACATCGCCGGAGTCCGCGTTGAGCACACTGCCCGCGCTGAACAGCGCGATCGCGCGCGAATCGCTCCCGTTCACCGATGGCAACGCGCTGGTGACGATGTCCGTGTCGCCGTCGTTGTTCACGTCGCCGATCGCCAGCCCACGGACACCGTCCTCGTCCTGCGCGACGATCGCCTGTGAGAAGCGGTCGTCGTTCGTCACGCCATCGTTGAGGTACAACGCGAGCGTGCTGTCGTTCTCGGATGTGACGACGATGTCGGGATCGCCGTCGCCGTCAACGTCGGCCGCGCGCACGTTCCGCGGACGCGCCACCGCGGACGTTCCGCCCTGCGGCACGAAGACGTCGCGCTCGACGAAGGGCATCGATTCGTTCAGACGATTCTCGTACCACGCCAGCACGTTGGCGTTCGCGGCGAGGTTGGACGACCCGACGATCACGTCCTCGTCGCCATCGCCGTCAAGATCCGCGTGCGCGATCGCCGGCCCGCTCACGTCGAGCCCCGATGGAACCGCGTTCACGGTGAACATGCCCATGCCGCTGAGGTCGTCGATCGCGTACCACGCGAACGCGACGTTCGGTCTGATCGACGCGGTGATCAACTCGGGCGTTGCGTCGCCCACGAGATCCACCGCGATCAGTTGCTTTCCGGGAAGGTCGGCGGGCGCGTCGGCCAGTGTCAACGCCGAGTAGTCCACGCCGTTGCGCGAGTTGACGTGCACGAACATCGTCGCCGGCCCGATGCCCTCGGGGTTCATCGGGTCCAGCTCGTCCGGCTCCGGCACGATCGATGAAAGGATCTCGGGGAACCCGTCACCGTTCAGATCCGCGGTCGAAACAGACGTGATCTGCTGTGGCGGCAGCCCATTCGTCACCGCGCTCAGCGTAAAGCCCGGCGGTTCGAGCCCGTCGTTGATGAAGACCGCAATCGCGCCGGGTGCTCCGAGCCGACCGCCCGCCACGATGTCGGGCAGCGTGTCGTCGTTCATGTCGGCGATGGCCGCCGAGTTGAAGTCCACCATCGCGGCAAGCTCGCGCCGCTCGAACCCCGGCGGGTCCGCGCCATCGTTGCGGTACCACGCGAACGTCCCGAAACCGTCTACGTCGGGCGACGAGGCGACGAGGTCGAGATCGCCATCTCCATCCAGGTCGCCGATCACGATCGACTCCGCACGGGCGAAAGAATCGACCGCGGTGCGCTCGAAGCACGGCGCGTCGGTGAGCGGTACCAGCGGCGGCACGAAGAGCACTACATCGTTTCCGTCGCCGCCGGTGTAGCTGATGCGTAGATCGATGCCGTCGATCGTCGTGACGACGTCGCCCTCGCCGAGGCCCGCGAACGAACCCGAGGTCGCTCCGCCAACGTCGATGATCTCGAACACCTGGCCCGGGAAAACCTTTGCACCGTTGAGCATGGAAACGTTGAGCGGCCCGCCTTCGAGCGTCAGGTCGCCGCCGACGACAACCTGGTCCGAGTCGAGCGCGCCGGCGATCTCGATCGTCAGCGTGGACGCGTTGTTGATCCGGAGGTCGCCTCCGAACGTCGCGACCCCGATGGCCGCGGTGTCGGCCGGCGCGGGCTCGGACGAGAGCTCGACGCTCGCGCTGCCGCCGCCTGCGCCGTACGAGAGAAAGTAGGGGACGTTCCCCACAACGCCCGCGAAACCGTCGCTCGCGATCGGCGCGCCGCTCTTATCTCGAAACAGCCCGGCCAGCGAGCCATCGACGGACAGGATCTCGAACGACTGGTCGTAGCCCGGTTGCAGCGACCCGACGAAGCCAAAGGAAAGCCGCGCGTCGAGGCTCACGCTGCCGGTGATCTCGTAGCGATCGAAGGCACCGGCCGCGGCCCCGCCGAGCTCGAAGAAGAGCGTGGTCTCGCTGTCGAACGCGACATCGCCGCTGAACGCCGTGATCGTCGGGTTCGCAAGAGCCGAACTCGTCACGAGCGCGAGGGGCAGCAGGATGGTGCGCGCGAAACGCATCGTGCGTGGCTCCAGTGATGGCTCGATCAGCGGCGACGACGGGCGAAGGGCAGCGCGAGCACGCCGAGCGCCAGCGTTCCGGGCACCGGAAGCGTGTAGAGCGCGATGTCGTTCCCATCCCCGCCGAGATACGTGACAAACACATCGAGCCCGTTGGACGTGCCGACCACGGCACCCTCCGCGAGATTGCGATACGTGCCCTCGCGGATCCCGTCGATCTCGAAGAAGAGGAACTCTTGGTTGCGCGCCAAGCGGAACCCGTCGGCAAAATCCACCGTCAGCCACCCGTTGAGACGCACGTCTGCCGTGCCGTGCACGCGATCGAACATGCCCGGCAGCGTGCCGGCGAGCTCGATCACCGTGTTCGTGAGCACACCGAAGCGCACGTCGCCGCCGAAGGACACATCGAAGCCGCTGGTGCCGGCGCTGCGCGCCTCGCCGTCGTCGCGTCGCGGGTTGAGCTCGCCGCCGAAGAACACGACCGTGCCCCCACCGGTGAACGAGAGGTTCGTGCCCGACGCGCCGTCGAAGAGCGCGACGGTCGAGCCCGCGCCGATATCGACGACGCCGCCGTTATTGACGAACGCGTTATCGATCACGACGTACGACGAGCCGGGCAGGATGGACAAGGTTCCGAGGCTGGTGTTCGTGACGTCGCCCGTGATGGTCACCTGCGAGTTCGCGTCCACGCGCACCAACCCGTTGTTGGTGAACCCGCCCTGCGCATCGACGAGCGCGAAGGCGTTGCGGATATCGATGGTGCCGTCGTTGGTGATCGATGAGAACCCGCTGCGCAGGCTGCTGAATCCGCCCATGTCGATCTCGGCACCGACCGAGTTGGTGATCGAGCCATCGGAACTGAGCTCGGCCCGCAGCCCGGTGCCGCCCAGCGCGGGCGAGCCGCTGAGGTCGATGCGGCCGCTGTTCGCCACTGTGCTCACGAGCGAGTTCGTGAGCCCGAGGGTCTGCCCTTCGGTGAGGCGCAGCGTGCCACCGTCTTGAATGTTGAGCGGCGCTTCGAGCGACGCGCCGCCCTGCAGCGTCGAGCCCGACGCGACGTCGATCGCGTTGATGCTCACGCTCACGGCACCGTTCGAGAACGAATCCGGGAACGTGAACGCCTCGGTCTGGCTCGTCACGTTGAGCTGACCGATCTCGAGATTGCCGCGCGTCGCGGTGAGATTCTCGAGCCCGCTGAGCGTTTGCGCGAAGAGCGAGCCGCCGTCGAGTTCAAGCGAAGTCGCGAGGTCGGCGTTGCCCTCGATACGCAGCACCTGCACACCCAGCGCGTCGCTGAGAACGCCCGACTCCAGGCCGAAGTCGGCGAGGCGCGCGCCGTCGAGCGTCTGGTCGCTCTGTAGCGTGAGCGTTCCCGAGAGGAAGTCGATGTCCGCCGAGCCGCTTCGTGTGAAGTCGCCGAAGGTGAGCGACCCGCCGTTCAGATCGATCTGGCCAGTGCCGGACAGCGAGTTGTTCGTGCCCAGCAGCGAGTACGCCCGGTCGGCATCAACGACGAGCGCGGCGGGAGCGTTGGACCCGTTCAGGAACCCGAGAAGCGTCGCACCGAGCGTTTGGTCGGCATTGAGCGTGAGCGAGCCGGATGTGAAGTTGAACGTCGAACTCCCGCTGCCCGTCGTCAGGTTGTCGGCGATAACACCGCCGCCAGCGATGGACAGCTCACCGCTGCCCAGCCCCGAAGCGATGATGATGTCGGTCGCCTGAACGCTGCCGCCGCTCACGGTGAGCGTGCCGGTGCCTTCGTTCCCGATTCGGAGGTTGTCGGTGGTGCTGAACGTGCCGCCGGTCTCGATCGCGACGTCGCCCGAAGAGCCGGGGTCGTCGCCGAGGGTGATCTGGCCCGCGCTGGTCAGCGCCCCGCCGTTTCGGATCGTGGCGGTGGAGGATCCGTCGTTCCCGAAGCGGACTTGCTGCGAAACCGAGAGCGTCGAGCCTGCGCCGTCGATGGTGAGGTTGCCAGTTCCGGTGCTGTCACCCCCAAACTCAGCTTCCCCATTGACCGTCGCGACGCTCGAGGCGTTGATCGCGAGCGTTCCCATCCCGTTCGCGCCCATGCCGACGAACACCCCGCCCGCGATAGTCGCGTTCGAGCCGCTCTGCATGGTGAGCGTGCCGGTGCCCCGTTCGGCGACGATCATGTCGCCAAGCGCAGTCAGGTCGGATTGCGAGAGTGTGACTTCGCCTGAGACGGCATCGTCATCCGAAATGATCAAACGGCGGCCAAGCGAAATCGTTGCGTTATCTGCGTTCAGAACACCGTCCGCGAAGCGGCCCACGTAAAGATCGGGGGTGAAGTGCGCGCTCCCGCCGTTCGTGATGTTGAGTGCGCCGCTCCCGCCGTTGAAACCGACATTCGAAGAATCCATCGGAGCGTTTACGTTCAGGGTCGCACCGTCAGTCACGGTCATGGTGCCATCGCCGTCGTACCCGACGAACAGGCGTTCTCCCAGCGTCATGCTGGATCCCGTCCCGCTGATGGTGACATTGCCGGTCGCGCCGCCGTCGGCGACACGCAGGCTCCCGGCGGAGGTGAATGTGCTCCCGCCCATCGCTCCGCCGGCGACGGTGAGCGTGCCATCGCCGTTGGGCGTATTGCCGTTGGCTTCGCCGCCGACAACACTCGTACCCGTATTGGTGATGCTCAAGGACGACCCGTTGGAAAGACTCATGATCCCGGAATTGGCGCTTCCGATCTGGAGATCACCACCAACCACAGTGATGTCGGAATCCGCTGCATGGAACGTTCCGGTGCCCGCAACGCCAACAGAGACTCCCGATGTACCTGTGGTCACGGTTGTGTCAGTGATCGACATCGTACCGCTTGCACCCGCGTCGCGTCCGATCGAAAACCCGCCCCCGAAGTCGAGTGTCGAGCCGTTCGTCACGGTGAGCTCGCCGGTGCCGGTCCTGGCGACAAGCATTGAGTCAGCGATGAGCGTGGTACCGCTCATCGTTGCCATCCCGTCGCCCGTGCTCGAACCTCCGATGTTCAGACGCGTCCCGAGCTCGATCCGCGCGCCGTCTGTGGCGGTGAGCGTCCCCATGCCTCGGTTGCCGATGTTGAGGCCATCGCCTGCGATGAGTTCCGAGTTGGTACCACCGATGTTGATCGTGCCAACGGCACTCGCGAACTCCGCAACGTTGAGCGCGCCGGCCACGTCAAGCGACGATCCACTTTCGATGTTGAGCGAACCAACGCCGGTCTCTGCCACAATCGAAAGCGGTAAACCGTTGATCGCTACGTCAGCCCCGTTCCGCAGCGTGAGCGTGCCATCGCCGCCGCCACCAATGACCGCAACGCCCGCGGCGGTCAGTGTGCTCCCGTCGAGCGTCAGTGAGCCCGTCGCGTCGGTGCCGGTACCGATGTTTAAAACGTTGCCGATCGTGAAGCTGGTTCCTGACTGCGCGGTCACGATTCCCATGCCGTTGCCGCCAACGGTGAGGTTCAATGCGTCCACGGCGGTTCCGGTGAACGTACCGGTGCCGACGCCGGTCGTTGTGTTCCCGAAGTTGAGTGTCGAACCGACATCGATGAACGCGCCCGCGCTCGCGGCAAGGGTGCCGGTGCCTTCGCGTCCGACCGCCAGCCCATTCACCGTCGAGAGCATCGAGCCGGCGCCGCCGATGTTGATGGTGCCCGACGACATGGTGCCGGTCTGCGCGAGGTTGAGCGACTGGCTGAAGCTGGCCGAGCCACCGTTAGAAATGTTGAGCACGCCGGTGCCGGAGTCGCCGAGGAACGATGTAACGGCGCCGCTGGTGGTGAGCGTGGAGCCCATACCGTCGACGGTGACCGCACCGGTCGAGCCGGCGGCCTGTCCGGTGGTGAGTCCACCGCCGAGCGTGAGATCTGAACCCGACTCGATGTTCAGCGTGCCGTTGCTGCCAGATTCTTCGCCTATGAAGTGACCCGTCGTCGCATCGAACGTCGCCATCGCGTTGTTGCGGAGCGTCAGCGTGCCCATGATCCCGGCTCGCTGTCCGACGCGGAGATCCACGCCGCCGCCCGCAGAGGTGATCGTGCTGTTATCGATGATCGCGGTCGCAACCAGGCCGGTCTCGATCCCACTGACATCACCGGCACCGACAATGAACCCTGTGGTGCTGCTTAGGGAAATAGTGGACAGATTGCTTGCAGTAAACGTCGCATTGCCCGCATTACCGATCTGGAGCCCAGTGGTAGAAAAAGTCGACGCGTCAATATCGACGATGCCGGTGGATCCGCTGTTTAGCCCCAGACGGACCACTGTCGAGTAATCGAAGCTGCTGCCACCCCAAACGTCTACTCGTCCTGTCCCGTCTCGCCCGATGTTTCCGAAAAGCGACCCGGTTTTGACAAACGTCGCTCCATTGAGCAGTCGAAGCGTGCCGTCAGAGCCGGCCTCGCGACCTACCCAAAGCCGACCACCCGACAACTGCAACGAAGCCCCCGCACCATCGAGTTCGAGGACGCCATTGCTTGTGTTGCCGACGACGAGTCCGTTGCCGCCACCGATGACTTCGCTTGCCGACATGGGCAGAAACGGTCCGATCAACTGGTCACTCGAATCGAGCAGCACCACATCGTCCGCGCCCGTCATCCCCGGATCCACGACGATCGACTGCCCGCTCGCCACGCACGACACCGCCAGCCCAGCGCCCATCGCCACCGCGCGGCACGACACCTGCACACTCGTCATGGAACGACTCTCCGGATCAAGGGACCTCGTTCGATCGGCCCGCGGACGAAGCCCGCTCGTCGAAGGTACCACGCGACCGAGCCCGAGCAACACACGAACGGTATCTGTGCGGTGTTTCAAGGAGTCTTCATCCGCCGGCGGCAAGGCCCGCTGCAAGGGTGCGTCAGTCCGGGGCACTCGAATGGAGACTCCGCGGACCGATCCCGGCGCGCACTTCAGGAGAACGCTCGTTCTCGTCGCATGCCAGCGGCATCGCAGACGGCGACCAGCGCGCGAAACCTGCTCTAATGCGCCCTGATTCCCCGCCGGGCCCGTGGCGGAACTGGCAGACGCGGCGGACTTAAAATCCGCTTGGGGGCAACCCCAGTGAGGGTTCGAGTCCCTCCGGGCCCGTTTCGCTAGCGGACGCCCAGCGCGTCCGCGGTCTCACCCACACGCGCCGCCGCCTTGAGCGCGTCGATGTCGTCCGCGTTCGCGATGAAGTCACCGGTCGTATCGAAGAACCAAGTCGAAGCGACATAGAGATCTTCCACGTCCGTCGCGCCGCTTTCATCCACGTCGCCGCTCGCGAACGTGCGGTCCGTGACGACGATCGCGCGGTCTCGCGGAGCGTTCACAACCGTTGTCTGAGAACCGTCCATCCATTCGACGTCGATCTGCAGCGCCAAGACGGAGTCGCCGAGCCCGAAGTGCGCTTCGTGCGGCTCTTGCCCGAGCGAGCTCTGGCCCGCGAGAATCGGGCGGATCTGCGCAGCCGCACCGTGGGTCACTCGCACCGTCGCGCCGACGGCGAACCCGTTCGCGCCCGACGAACGCGGGATCACGCTCACCCAGCCGCGGTTCGGATCGATCACATCTTTGCACTGATTGACATTGAATCGGCACGGCTCGAACGTCGAGGTCTCGAGGATCTCGAGATCGCCGTCGCGATCCGCATCGAAGGTCAGCAGGCAGCCGCCCATCAGATCGTTCGCGATCAGGCCGCTATCGGTCAGCACCGGGATCGGCGCACCGTTGTTCACGAAGAGGCGGCTCTCGTCGATGTGCCATCCGCCGTCCTGCCGCGGGAACCCGTTTGTCTGCGCGAGGTCGAGGTCCGAATCGAGGTCGTAGTCGAAGAACGAGCAGCCCCAGCCCCAGTCGCCGTTCTGCACGCCCGCCGACGCGGAGACCTCGTCGAATGAGAGCACGCCGCTCGCGGTGTTGTTCCGGTAGAGGATGTTGTGGCGCCCTTCGTACTGCTCACCCGGATCGCCGAAGATGTTGGTCGCGAAGATGTCGAAGTCACCATCGGCGTCGAAGTCTCCCAGCACGGCGCCCATCTCGTTGAAAGCGTTGTTCATGCCCAGCGCCGGCGCGATGTCGGTGAACATCCCGTTGCCATCATTCTCGTAGAACCGGTTATCCCGGAAGTCGATGTTCTGATGGATATCGAGGTCGCCGTCGCCGTCGAAGTCCCAGAGGATCGATGTCCAGTACGTCTCTTCTCGGTTCTGGTTCAAGACCCGCCACTCGGCGGTGAACGTCCCGTTCCCTTTGTTCATCAGGAAGAACTGGTCGCCGGCCCACCAGCTGACGACCACGTCGGTGTGGCCGTTGCAGTCCAGATCGCCGGCGGACATCGCCGCCAGGTGCCCGCGCTCAAGATCGCTCGTGTGGGAGTAGATGCCGAGCAGCCCGGCCTGCGCCGTGACATCGACGAACGATCCGTTCGACTGCTGCTCGTACAGGATCACGTGCGACGCGAGCAGGTACGAGTTGTCGTTCAGCAACCATTGATCCGCGCCGACGAGCAGGTCCAGATCGCGATCGTTGTCGTAGTCGAACCAGATCCCGCCGCGGCAGTTCGCCATGCTGTCGAGCCCGACACTCGAAGCGATGTCCACGAACGTCCCGTCCCCGTTGTTCCGGTACAGGGCGTTCGCCACGCCGCGATGGTGCGGCACGAAGACATCGATGTCACCATCTTTGTCAAAGTCAGCCGCCGCCGCACCGGTGATCATCGGCGCATCGCGGAACTGCGCACCGAACCCGCGTTGCGCGGCGTCTTCGATGAACTCGGGCGGGCCGCCCGTCGCGCTCGTTGCGGCGGCAAAGAAGGAGATGATCAGGGCAATCGACTCGCGGGTGGCGGGCATGGCTCTTCTCCCGGACGCCCGGATCCGGGCCATCCATTCATGGAGTGTGAGCCGATTCCTCGCGGAGTCCAGCGCCGGCAAACAAACTCAGAAACTCACACCGCAAGACTCGGGCCGGGCGATCACTTCACCGGCACGTCGATCGGCTGGCGCGAGCCGCCGGTGTTGCCGGACGCCTCGGGCTCCGTCGTGGTCGGGCCGAACTCGCGGGGCCCGCTGCGGATCTCGTTGAGCGGCGCGACGAAGACCTCGACGCGCCGGTTGGCCGCCGTCCCGCCCCGCGCCGAGTTCGGCACCGACGGGTCGAACTGCCCCCAGCCCGCGACGAGCACCCGGTCCGCCGCAACGCCGAACGACTGCAGCGACTCCGACACCGCGATCGCGCGGTGCACCGAGAGGTGCCGGTTCGTCGGGTGGTTGCGCCGCGTTGTCGGGTTGCTGATCCGCTGGCTGTCGGTGTGACCCACGATCTTCAGGCCGAAGTCCGCGGCGCTCAGATCGTTCATCACGTTCGCGATCGCGGCGAGAGCCTGTTTCGCGCCCTCCTGCACCGTGTCGGAACCGGGCGTGAACGTCAGATCGCTCGTGAGCTGCAGCATCCCGCGATCCGGGTTGTACGTGACCATGCCCGCGTTCGTGCGGGCCAGCGAACGCAGCGCAGCATCGATCCGCGGGTCCAGACCCGTCAGCCGGATGTCACCGATCCGCTGGTTCAGATCCGACTGCGACTGTCGCACGTCGATGATCTGCTGACGGAGACGACCGTTGGTGTCTTCCGCCGCGCGGACCTGTGCCGCCAGCTCATCGATCCGCGAGTCTTTCCGTCCGACCGTGTCCGTCAGCGACTTGTTGTTGGCCTGGAGCTCCGCGATCAGCGCCGCCTGCGACGACGAACCGTCCACGACGTTGTCGTACTCCTCTTGGCTGACACACCCGACACCAAAGAAGGCACCGGAGACGAGAACGGCGGCAAAGAGCGATCGGGTCGAGCGAAGCATGGGCGTCCTCCGTGCGGCGAGGTCTGGTCGCGGGGTATCGAATGCCCCGTTCTGCGCAGGATAAACCGCGCACGACGGGGTCGCCAACGCGGATAGCATCGGCCCGTGGACACCCGCCGGATGAAAGACGGCACCTTCCTCGCCACCGCGGACGCCGTTGTGGACCCGCTCGAGCCCAATCCGCGTGCCAACACGGTTCTCTATAGACGGTCGCCCGAAGGCCTCCGCGTTCTCGCCGTCGGAGCCCGGGCAGATTGTGCGCGCCACGAGGCGTCCGCCCACGCGGAACGGATCGACCTGCCGGGCATTGTCATCGTGCCCGCCTTCGTCAACGCGCACGCGCACCTCGATCTCACCCATGTCGGCTCGCAGCCCTTCGATCCCGAAACGCAGACCTTCACCCAGTGGCTCGCCTCCATCCGCTCCACGCGGACCCTCGATCCCGCTGACATCCGCGGGTCGGTCGCGCTCGGCATCGAGCGATCCCTCGCCGGAGGCGTCATCGCCGTGGGAGACATCAGCGGCGCGGATCACAACCTCACGCTTGAGCTCCTGCGCGAGTCCGAGTTGCGTGGTGTCTGCTTCGCCGAGTTGTTCGGGCTCGCCGGGCGCCAAGCCGCTTCCATAGCTCGCATGCGCGAACTCATTGCATTGGCCCCGCACGCGGATCGCGGCGTGCGTCTCGGGCTCCAGCCCCACGCTCCGTATTCCGCCGGCCCCGAGCTCCTCCGGGCCGCGAGCGAGACGGGGCTGCCCGTTTCCACACACCTCGCGGAAACGCTCGAGGAGCGTGAGTTGCTCAAG
Source organism: Planctomycetota bacterium (assembly GCA_039182735.1). Taxonomy (GTDB): domain Bacteria; phylum Planctomycetota; class Phycisphaerae; order Phycisphaerales; family UBA1924; genus JBCDCB01. The sequence goes on along the minus strand of JBCDCB010000018.1, from coordinate 8,164 downwards.
CGAGGCACGGGAGACTTCCACACGTTCCTCGAATCGCTCGGGCTCTGGACAAGCGACATCGCGCAGGGCTTCGGCGGTGCCACGCCGATCGAGCGCACCCTGAGCGCGATCGATGGAAGAGCGCTGCTCGCCGCGCACGTGAACGACTGTCGAGAGAGCGAGATCGAAGCGCTCGCCGCGGCGAACGTGAGTGTCGTGTACTGCCCGCGTGCGCACGAATCTTTCGGGCATCCCAGCACGATCGGGCCGCACCGCTACCGCGAGATGCTCGATCGCGGCATCACCGTCTGCCTCGGCACCGACTCGATCGTCAGCCTGCCGCCGACGTCAGCACACCGCATCACGCCCTTCGACGATGCCCGCCTCCTCTTGCGGCGGGACGGTCTCAATCCCGTCACCGCGTTGCAGCTGATCACGACCAATGGCGCGCACGCGCTCGGCATGCCGATCGATCTCTTTCGGTTGCACGATTCGCCGCACGAGATCACCGGTTTGCTGGCGCTCGACGCGGATGGCTCGGGGGCTTCCGCGCTCGCGCGCGCGTTCGCCGGCAGCGGGGGGATGACGTGGCTCGCGCGCTGATCAAACGATCGTTCCTTGCCGTGCGCGCCGAGGATCTCGCGCCCGCGCTGCTCGGGTGCGTCCTCGTGCGCGCGCTCGACGACGGCACGCGCCTCAGCGGGCGCATCGTCGAGACCGAGGCCTACGTCGGGCCCGAGGACCGCGCGTCGCACGCCTTCAACGGACACCGCAGCGCGCGCAACGAGCACATGTACGCGAGGCCCGGCACGTCGTACGTCTACTTCACCTACGGCATGCACTACTGCATGAACATCGCGGCGTTCAAGAAAGACCACCCCGCCGCCGTGCTCATCCGCGCGCTCGAACCACTCGACGGGATCGAGCCGATGCGCGCGCACCGCCGGCGTCCCAACGCGAAGCGCGCGCTCAGCGACCGTGACCTCTGCTCCGGCCCCGCGAAGCTCTGCCAGGCGTTGCGCATTGACAAAGACCTCAGCGGTTTCGATCTGTGCGTGCGTGAAACGCTCTGGCTTGAACGCGGCGATGCTCCCGCCTCGATCGAGACCGGGCCGCGCATCGGCATCGATCGTGCGCAGGAGTGGGTCGCAAAGCCTCTTCGCTTCTGGGAAGCCGAAAACCCGAACGTATCCCGATAGGGTGGCGTGCGAACTTCGCGGTTGTCCCGGTTCGTGGGCCGCCGGGGACTATCTGACGCAGATCGCAATTCCTCATTGCGGCGGAGTCGCGCGAGCCGATAGCATCATCGACGCAGGGCACGATGCCCGCGCGAGAGGGTCTTGGACCCGGGAGCAGCCCGTGAGTGTGCCCATCGATGCGATCTGGGAGCAGATCCGCACGCAGGCCGAAGGCTTCCCGCCGCAGGCGTTCGCCTTCGTGCAGGAAGGCCTGCGCTACACGGTCGAGAAGATTCACGGCGAGGACGACTTCGACGAGCTCGACGAGTCGCGCCACGTCGATGGACGCCAGCTCAGCCTCGGGCTGCGCGAGCTCGCGATCAAGCGTTACGGGCGCCTCGCACGCACCGTTTTCGACCACTGGGGCATCCGGCGCACGGACGACTTCGGTCGCCTCGTGTTCATCCTGGTGCAGTCGGGCGTTCTGCGCAAGAGCGACGAGGACCGTCTCGACGACTTCGCGAACGTCTTCGACTTCGACGAAGCCTTCGACGACGCCGAGGCGTGCAGCGCCGAGTGAGCGTCCGGATCGCTGGATGACAAGACACGCAGCATGCGATCGATGCGGGTAGGTTGTGCGCATGGCGAACGCGTCACGGTCTGATCGTCCGATCGCGGAGCGTCACCTCTGGCAGTTCCAGGCGGTGCGCGACGTCATCGTGGTGCTGGTCGTCCTGCTCCTGATTTACCTCGGGTACACGATCAGCCTCGTCACGGTGCCGCTGCTCGCCGCGATGCTGCTCGCCTACCTGTTCGAGCCGCTCGTCCGGACGATGGTCTCCAAGCGCGGCGGCATGTCGCGCGAGGGTGCCGCGAGCCTGCTGATCCTCGGCATCGTGTCGCTGGTCGTCGTGCCCGTCACGATCGGGACGTCGTACGCAACGGTCGAGGGGTACCGCCTCACGCTCCGCGCGTTCGATCGCGCGACGGAGGTGACGGCCTTCGTCGGCGGGTACGAGAAGCCGCAGCCGGTCGAGGCGATCGAGCCGGCCCCGACCAGCGCCGAACGGGACGGCGCGGAAGGAGTCGTGCTCAGCACCGAGGTGCCCTTCGCCGACACGATCGCGCTGCAGCCGCAACGCGTGCAGGAAGCGTGGATCAACCTGGGCGGTACGCGCGATCGTCAGGGCATGTTCGCGCGGCTTGCGCAGGTCCTCGTGCAGTACGAGGTCTTCACCCTGGAATCCGAGCAGCTCCGGGCGCTGCAGAGCACGCTGACCTCCAACGCCGAGCGACTGACCAAGATCACGGTGGGCACGGGTGTGGACGCGGTCGCCGCGTTGCTCGGCGGGATCACCGCCATCGGGCTGCTTGGCTTCCAGCTCTTCCTGACGATGTTCTTCTTCTTCTTTATGTGCACGAACTACCCGCGCCTCATCGGGACGCTCGACGAGATGATCCCGAAGAAGGAACGCGATCCGGTCGTCGCGATCATCAAGAAGATGGACGCCGCGGTCTCCGGGTTTGTGCGCGGCCGGCTGGTGATCGCGGTGCTGCAGTCGATCGCGTTCATCATCGCGTACTCACTCGCCGGCGTTCCGGGCGCGTTCGTGCTCGGGATCATCTCGGGCTTCCTGTCGATCGTCCCGTACGCCGCGATGATCACGATCCCGATTGCGATCGTGCTGATGTACCTGGATCCGCCGGGTGGATTCCGCGGCGCGTGGTGGTGGATGACCATTGCGCCCTTCCTCATCTACTTCCTCGTGCAGGCGCTCGATGACTACCTGCTCACCCCGTACATCCAGGGCAAGAACACCGGGCTCGACACGCCAACGGTGCTCTTCGCCACACTCGCCGGCGGCGTCCTGCTCGGCGTCTACGGCCTGCTGCTGGCGATCCCGCTGGCGGCGTGCATCAAGATCTTGGTGATCGACGTCTTCCTGCCGCGCTACCGCATGTGGGCGGCGGGCGAAGCGCGGGATCCGCTCCCGCTCTCTTCCAAAGACTGACCGAACCCGACGCGCTAGCGGCGCTTCTTGGGCTTGCGCTTCTTGAAGCTCTTGCCGCCCGCGGCCTTGGTCGATTGCCGCCCCTTGAACCCGGCCATCCCGGGCATGCCGCCCGCGCCGCCGGCTGACGCCATCTGCTTCATCGCCTTGAGGCGCCCGCCGGTGCCCATGCCGGCGAACTGCTGGCCGATTTTCGAGACGGTCTGGAACTGCTTCACCAGGCGCCCGACTTCGTCGATCGACGTGCCCGATCCGTCAGCGATGCGCTTGCGCCGAGAGTGGTTAATGACGCGGATGTCCCTGCGTTCGTCACGCGTCATCGAGTTGACGAGCCCTTCGACGCGATCGAGCTGACCGTCGTCGAAGTCGAAGTCCTTGAGCTGCTGACCGACGCCCGGCAGCATGCCGAGCAGCTGCTTCATCGGGCCCATGCGACGGATCGCGCGCAGCTGCTTGATGAAGTCGTCGAGGGTGAGCTCGCCCCTCGCCATCTTCTCGGCGAGCTGCTCGGCCTCTTCTTCGCTGACTTCGCTTTGCGCCTTCTCGACGAGCGAAACCACGTCGCCCATACCAAGGATGCGCGAGGCGATACGCTCGGGATGGAACTCCTCGAGCGCGTCGAGTTTCTCGCCCGTGCCGACGAACTTGGCCGGCGCGCCGGTGACTTTCTTGATGGTGAGCGCCGCGCCGCCGCGCGTGTCGGAGTCGAACTTGGTGAGGATGACGCCGTCCACGCTGAGGCGTTCGTGGAAGGCCTTGGCGGAGTTGACCGCGTCCTGGCCGGTCATCGCATCGACCACGAGCATCACCTGGTGCGGGCTCGTCGCCCGCTGCACCTTGTGCAGCTCGCCCATCAAGTCGTCGTTGACGTGCAGGCGACCGGCGGTATCGAGAATCAGCGTATCGATGCCCGCCTTCATCGCCGCCTTCAGCGCGTTCTGGCACACCTTCACCGCGGCACCGACCGCCTTGCCGTACTCCGCGACGCGCTCGGGCTCGGCGTAGAACTCGACCGAAGCGTCGTTCGTCTTCACGTTCGCGACCTGTTCGATCACCGTCTGCAACTGCTCGACGGCGGCGGGACGCTGCAGATCCGCGGCGGCGACCATCACCGAACGACCTTGCTGATTCAAGTACCGCGCCAGCTTGCCGCAGGTCGTCGTCTTGCCCGAGCCCTGCAAGCCGCACATCATCACGACGGTTGGGCCGGGCGTAACACGCACGACCCCCGGCGTGTCGTCGGTGCCTTGCTTCATCAGGTCCACGAGCTTGTCGTGGACGACCTTGATCATCTGCTGACCGGGCTTGAGCGAGTCGAGCACCTGCTGCCCGAGTGCTTCCTGCACGACGGACTCGCAGAACTCGTCCACAACGTCGTAGTGGACGTCGGCGTCGAGCAACGCTGTTCGAACTTCGTCCATCGACTCGCGGACATTCGCCTCGCTGATCTTGCCGCGCCCGCTGAGGGACTTGAACGCCTTATTGAAGTCTTCGGTCAGACGATCGAACACGCGGAACTCCGGTTGCGAGGGGTGCGAGCGGGGAGTGTAGCGCCCGTCGGGATGACGTCCGAGAACCGGCTCTCAACTGCGTCACGGGGCTCAGCGTGCGGCGGGCTACTAATAGTGGCGTTGTGGCGCATCCGACCCGCCGATGTGGTGAACGGGGCGTATGTTGAACGGTGCGGGCGGGACGTCCGTATCGAATAGAGAGAGGTTGTGCCCATGCGCGTTCGTTGGATGCTTGCCGCTGTGCTCTCGCTCGTCGCCGCGCCGCTCGCGCTGGCGCAGGAACGCCTCGTGGCGCCGCTCGATGGCACCGAGGGGATGCGCCTGGTCGAGGTGACGCTGGTCCGCCCGGGCGATCTCGCCGCGGCGATGGAAATGGGCGACATGGTCGCGTGCAGGCCCCGCGCCGGCGCGGTTCCCTTCGTGATGAACGACGAGGCGATCGAAGAGATGCGGGCGCTCGACATCGAGGTCGAGGTCGTCGCACCGAGCCTCGCCGAGCTCATCCGCAACGAGACGGCACGCCGCCAGACGGCGCGCGACACGGCGCTGCAGCGCGGCGCGGATCCGTTCTTTGCCGACTACCAGCGCTACGCCGAGATCATCACGCGACTGCAGCTCTACGCGCAGGACCCCATCGCGACGCTCGGATCTATCGGGCTGTCCCATGAAGGGCGCGACGTCCCCGTCATCGTCATCACCGGGCCCGGCGACAGCAGCAACCGCCCGCAGTTCCTCATTACCGTCTGCCAGCACGCGCGCGAGTGGGCGTCCCTCTCGTCGGGCATGTACTTCATCGATCAGCTCATCAACAACTACGGCACCGACCCGCGCATCACCCACCTTGTGGACAACATCGAGTTCCACATCGTCCCCGTTGTCAACCCCGACGGCTACGAGTACACGCACACCAACAACCGCCTTTGGCGCAAGAACCGACGCGTCATCACGCCGGGCATCGGCGATAGCGGCGTCGGCGTCGATCCCAACCGCAACTGGGGCTTTCAGTGGAATCAGGGTACGCCCGGTGCCTCGTCCGGCAACGTCAGCAGCGAGGTGTATCGCGGACCTTCTGCGTTCTCCGAGGTCGAAACCGCCAACGTTCGCGATTACGTCGAGTCGAGCGTTCTCCGCATGCGCGCGCACATCGACATCCACACCTTCGGGCAGGTTATCCTCGGGCCCTGGGGGTTCAACGGCAGCGTCCAGCCACCGCGACAGCCCGAACTCCTCGAAGCGCAGGCCGCGATGGAACAGGCCATGACCGACGCGTTCGGCGAGATCTACATCGCCGGGCTCGGGCCGGCGCAGCTCCTCGGCGATGCCGACGGCATCGCACCGGACTGGACGTTCGGCGCCCGCGACGCCCTCGCATGGACGTTCGAGATGCGTCCGAACTCCGGGTTCCCGGGGTTCGAACTCCCGCCCAGCGAGATCATCCCGACGGGCATCGAAGCCGTCGCCGGCCTGCTCGAACTCGCCGACCGCGTCCTGCTCGAAGTCTCGCTCTTCAATCCGAGCGTGCCCGGCATCGTGGACGAAGACACTTCCTTTGACGTCGGCGTCGAAGCCATCGAGTGGCACGGCTCGCAAGCGCAGAACGTCTCGGTTTTCTACCGCCTCCAAGGTGACACCGTGTTCCAGCAGGAGCCGCTCGCCGCGCCCGCCGCGAACTCGTACGTGGGGGCCGTCCCCGGCGCGCCCTGCGGCAGCACCGTGGAGTTGTACTTCTCCGCAACGTCCGACGGCGGTGTCGAGTTCACCATCCCCGGCGACGCGCCGGCCAGTCTCATCGAAGTACCCGTCGCGCCCATCGAAGTCGTCTTCGAAGACACGTTCGAGTCCGACCAGGGCTGGACCGTCAGCGGGAACGCCACGGACGGGCAATGGGAGCGCGGCGTGCCGCTCAACAACGGTCGCGGTGACCCCGACGCCGACAGCGATGGTTCCGGGCAGTGCTTCCTGACCGACAACGGGCTCGACGCCGGCACCAACTCCGACGTGGACGGCGGCTCGACCATCCTCACCTCGCCCCTCTTCGACGTCAGCGCCGGCGGCACCATCAGCTTCGACTACTGGCTCGACGACGGGCCCGGCTCGCTCACCGGCGATTCGCTCGCCGTCGAGTTCGCCACCGACAGCGCCGGCACCAACTGGCAGACCGCGCGGACGTATACGTCCGCGCTCTTCGCTTGGCGCTCGGACCAACTCACCGTCGGGGCGGGCGGCGACATCCCGCCCACGTCCACGCTCCGTGTGCGATTCATCGCGACCGATGGCGGCACGCCCTCGGTGATCGAGTGCGGCATCGACGCCTTCCAGGTCGTCTCCGTGGGTGAGTGCCCGAACGTCGAGACCTGCCCGGGCGATGTGGACGGCAACGGGATGACCACGACCTCCGACATCACCCTTGTCGTCTCCAACCTCGGTGCCGGCAGCCTCGGCGCCAGCGGGACGCCGGGGGACGCCGACGGCAACGGGGTCACCACCACCAGCGACATCACCTTCGTCGTCTCGAATCTGGGCTGCGACGTCAACTCGGCCCCCTGAGGGGGAGCGACACGCGGGCCGGTCGCTCGTGTGAAACTGCGGTGAAGCGCCCCTTGCGGGGCCCCGCTCACCGGGATACACTTCTCGATCGCTCCGGTTCGCGTCGGGGCGGTCTTCATGTTGTCAGGAGTGCGGCTCAGTTCGCGGCCGCCTTGGAATGGAATCCCGGGCTGCTGCGGCGTCGTGGTGCGCCGTACGGTCGCGGGTACAGAACATTGGCACACGCCCCCGAGCGGGGCGAGCGGGAGTTGCCGAGCATGGTTCGTCTTCGACTCAAGCGGATGGGACGTCGCAACCGTCCCTTCTACCGGCTGAACGCCATCGAGAAGCGCGAGAAGCGCGACGGCAAGGTTCTTGAGAACCTCGGCTGGTACGACCCCGTCTCGCAAGACGAGAACAAGCAGGTCAGCCTGAAGGAAGAGCGCATCAAGCACTGGCTCGGCCGGGGCGCGCAGGCTTCTGACACGGTCAACGATCTGCTCGCCAAGCACGGCGTGATCGACGCGGAAGCGTGGCAGTCGGAGCGTGCTGGCCGCTACGGCAAGAAGATGGACACGATCCACAAGCGGAAGCAGGCCGAGGAAGAGGCGGCGAAGGCTGCCGCCGAGGCCGAGGCGAAGGCAAAGGCCGAGGAAGAAGCCAAGAAGGCCGCGGAGGCCGCCGAAGCCGAGAAGGCATCGGAAGAGGCGCCCGCGGAAGCCGCCGCCGAGTGACCGTCACGCGCGGGTCCGCCCGCTCACTCCCGCTCGAGCGGGCGAAGCCATGCGCATCGACGTCCTCACGCTGTTTCCGGAGATGTTCGAGGGAGCGCTCTCGGCGAGCATCCCCGGCAGGGCCCGCGAAGCCGGGCTCATCGAGTGGCACCTGACCAACATCCGGGACCACTCCACCGACAAGCATCACAAGGTCGATGACCGTCCCTTCGGGGGCGGGCCGG